>CAWHBI010000019.1:0-37278 GCA_963827545.1 uncultured Alphaproteobacteria bacterium | reverse complement strand
CGTTGTCGAACACGAATACGTTGCCGTCGAGCATGGCGCGCCTGTGCCGTTCTAGGCCGTCCGCGCCCATGATATGCGCGATGGTGGTGGGAACTCCAGCCACGAGGCAACTCTTGCATCGGTGACGCGAGCGTCATACGAAGGCTCCACCGCAAGACAGGAGACGCAAACGATGAAGAGTTTGAAGTACGCCGCAGCCGGGCTGACCGGCCTTGCACTGCTAGGCATTGCAAGTGGCGCGCAGGCTCAGCAGCGGTTCGTGACCATCGGTACGGGCGGCGTTACGGGCGTCTATTACGCCGTTGGCGGCGCGGTATGCCGCCTGCTCAACAAGGATCGCAAGGCACACGGCATCCGCTGCTCGGTGGAATCGACCGGTGGCTCGGCCTTCAACATCAACACCATCAAGGCCGGAGAGCTCGACTTCGGTCTGTCCCAGTCCGACGTCCAGTACAATGCCCTGAAGGGTCTCGCGCAGTTCAAGGAAGGCGGAGCCTATGGAGACCTGCGGGCCGTCTACTCGGTGCATCCGGAGCCGTTCACCGTCCTTGCGCGCAAGGAGCTGAATGCCAGCAAGTTCGAGGACCTCAAGGGCAAGCGCGTCAACGTCGGCAATCCGGGCTCGGGAACGCGCGCTTCCATGGAAGAGCTGCTGGTGGCACTCGGTTGGAAAATGTCGGACTTCTCGCTGGCGTCCGAGCTCAGGGCCGACGAGCATGGGCCTGCGCTCTGCGACAACAAGATCGACGCCTTCTTCTATGGCGTCGGCCATCCTTCCGCCAATATCCAGGACCCCACGACCAGCTGCGCCGCCAAGCTCGTGTCCATCACCGGGCCTGCCATCGACAAGCTCGTTGCCGGCAATCCCTACTATGCGAATGCCGCCATCCCGGGCGGCATGTACGCCAACAATCCGGAAGGCGCAAAGACGTATGGCGTGATGGCGACCATGGTGACCTCCGCGAAAACGCCCGAGGATGTCGTCTATCAGCTGACGAAGGCGACCTTCGACAACTTCGAGGAGTTCAAGAAACTGCACCCGGCTTTCGCCAATCTGAAGGCCGAGGACATGGTGAAGAACGGCCTCTCCGCCCCGCTGCATGCGGGCGCCGCGAAGTACTACAAGGAGAAGGGCTGGGTGAAGTGATCGCCCAGGGCCGCTGATTTTTGCGTCGGGGCGCCGGAAGTCGGGCGCCCCGAATTGTTTCACGTGAAACACCTATCCCCGCGGGTTGACCATGACCGACAAGGCGACGAGGGCGGGCCCGGGCAAGGTCGATCTCGAGCAGCTGGTGGCCGAGGCGGACGCCGGCGGGCGCAGGCCGGGCGGCCTGGCCGCCAAGGCCATCATGGTGGTGGCCATTGCGTGGTCGCTGTTCCAGCTCTGGTATGCATCCCCGCTGCCCTTCATGCTGGGTTTCGGCATATTCGGCGACACCGAGGCGCGCGCGTTTCACCTGAGCTTCGCGCTGTTTCTTGCCTTCGCCTGCTACCCGGCATTGAAGTCCTCGCCTCGCGACCGCATCCCGCTCTTCGACCTCGCCCTGGCTGGGGCCGCCATCGCCTGCGTGCTCTATCTCGTCGTGTTCTATCGCGATCTGGTACAGCGGCCGGGGCTGCCGACCTTCGCCGACATCCTCGTGTCGGTGGTCGGCGTCGTGCTGCTGATCGAGGCCTCGCGGCGCGCGGAAGGCCCGTGGATGCCGGTGATCTCGATCACGATGCTCATCTACGTGTTCGCCGGGCCCCATCTCGGCGGCCTGCTTGCGCACAAGGGCGCCTCGCTCGGCCGCGCCGCCTCGCATTTCTGGCTCACCTCCGAGGGGGTGTTCGGCGTCGCGCTGGGCGTCTCGACGAGCTTCATCTTCCTGTTCGTGCTGTTCGGAGCCCTGCTCGACAAGGCGGGCGCCGGCAACTTCTTCATTCAGGTCGCGTTCTCGCTGCTCGGCCGCTTCCGCGGCGGGCCCGCCAAGGCCGCCGTGGTGTCCTCCGGCATGACCGGCATGATCTCGGGCTCGTCCGTCGCCAACGTGGTGACGGCGGGCACCTTCACCATTCCGCTCATGAAGCGGGTCGGCTACACGCCGACGCAGGCGGGGGCGATCGAGTGCGCCGCCGGCGTCAACGGCCAGCTGATGCCGCCGGTGATGGGCGCTGCCGCGTTCATCATGGCGGAATACGTCGGCATCACCTACGCCGATGTGGTCAGGCACGCCATCCTGCCCGCGCTTCTGACGTACGGGGCGTTGTTCTACGTGGTCGACCTGGAGGCGGTGAAGGCCGGCATGACCGGTCTGCCCGGCGCGCAGCGGCGCAGCTGGCAGCAGGGCCTCATCAAGGCTGTCATCACCATCTGCTCCGTCATCATCCTGAGCGGCGCCATCTACTGGGGCCTGGGCTGGACGCGTCACGTGCTCGGCGAGGCGGCGAGCTGGGGCGCACTGGCGTCCGTCGGTGTCGCCTATGTCCTGCTCGTCGCCAACAAGGCGAGGCATCCCGACCTTCCGCTCGATGATCCGAACCGCCCCCTCGTGGTGGTTCCGGATTTCTACGAGACCGTGCGCACCGGCTTGCACTATCTGCTGCCCGTGTCGGTTCTGATCTGGTGCCTGATGGTGGAGGAGATGTCGCCGGGCCTCGCCGCCTTCTGGGGCGTCGTGGCCATGGGCGGGCTGGTGCTGACGCAGAAGCCTTTGACCGCCTTCTTCCGCCGGCAAGGCGACATCGCACTACGCTTTCGCGATGGCTGCTGGGATTTTGTGGCCGGCCTCGAGCTCGGCGCGCGCAACATGGCAGCCGTCGGCATCGCCACGGCGACCGCGGGCATCATGGTGGGCACGGTCACGCTCACCGGTATCGGCCTGGTGATGACCGAGATCGTCGAGTTCCTCTCGGGGGGCAACATCGTGATCATGCTGGTGCTGGTCGGGGTGATCTGCATCATCCTCGGCACCGGCCTGCCCACCACGGCCAGCTATGTCGTGGTGGCGACCCTGATGGCGCCGGTGGTGGTGGAGCTGGCGGCGCAGAACGACCTGGCCGTGCCGCTCATCGCCGTGCACATGTTCGTGTTCTACTTCGGCCTGATGGCGGACGTCTCGCCCCCGGTCGGGCTTGCCGCCTACGCCGCCGCTGCCATCGCCGGTGCCGATCCCATGCGGGTCGGCTGGCAGGGCACCTGGTACGAGTTCCGCACCGTGCTGCTGCCGTTCATCTTCATCTTCAACCCGGAGATCCTGCTGATAGACATCGGCGGGGTGCTGCATTTCATCGTCGTGGTCGGCTGCGCGGCGCTCGCCATGATGGCTTTCGTGGCCGCCCTGCAGGGCTTCTTCTTCGCTCCTAACCGCTGGTGGGAGGCGGCGCTGCTGCTCTTGATCTGCTTCACCCTGTTCCGTCCCAACTTCTGGATGGATCGCATCGTGCCGCCGCTGCGCGAGCTGCCGGCCTCCCAAGTGACGCGCGTGATCGATGAGACGCCTGGCGCCGGCACACTGCGGGTCCGGGTCGCTGCGCAGGATCTGAGCGGCGACGATGTGGCCAAGGCCATACGCCTGAACTTCGGCGAAAAGGGCGATGCGCGCGCACGCCTTGCGGAGTCCGGCGTGGTGCTTTCAACGGGCGAGCAGCCAACGATCACGGCCGTGCGGCCGGGCTCCCAAGCCGCGCGGCAACGGCTGCGGCCCGGCGACAAGATCGAGGCTGTCCGGGTTCCCAGCGAGCGCCCGAGCCCGTTCCTGTTTGCCATTCCCGCCATTGCCGCCCTGCTGGGCCTTGCCCTGCTGCAACGGCGTCGGCGTGCTGCAGTTCTCGTGTAGGGAAGGGGGTCGAAGCTTGCAGTTGCCGGTCGGACTGGCGCTGGTGGCGCGCTCCTCCTCGCGCTGGCGTATATTGCCGCCCCTCACCCTGACCCTCTCCCCGCAAGAACGGGGAGAGGGGACGGGACGCCTACTTCCACACCTCGCGGCTGATGTCGACGATCATCTTGAGCTTGGCCCACTGCTGGTCCTCGGTCAGGATGTTGCCCTCTTCCGTCGAGGCAAAGCCGCACTGGGGCGAGAGGCAGAGCTGCTCCATCGGCGCGTACTTGGCCGCCTCGTCGAGACGGCGCTTGATGTCGTCCTTCTTCTCCAGCTCGCCGCTCTTGGAGGTGACGAGGCCCACGACCACCCGCTTCTTGCCCTTGGGCAGGAACCGCAGCGGCTCGAGCCCGCCGGCGCGGTCGGTGTCGTACTCGAGGAAAAAGCCGTCGTAGTCGACGCCGCCGAGCAGCTGCTCCGCCACCGGCTCGTAGCCGCCTTCCGAGATCCAGGTGGAGCGGAAGTTGCCGCGGCAGACGTGGGTGGTGATCGTCATGTCGGCGGGCTTGGATTTGAGCGCGGCGTTGATGGTCTTGGCGTAGACGCCGGCGAGCTTGTCGGCGTCCTCGCCGCGCTGGCGCGCCTGGTCCAGCTGCTCCTTGGAGCACAGGTAGGCCCACACCGTGTCGTCGAGCTGCAGGTAGCGGCAGCCAGCGTCATAGAAGGCCTTGATCGCCTTGCCGTAGAGCTTGCCGAGGTCGTCGAAGAAGGGACCCATCTCGGGATAGACCTGCGTACTGATGGCCCTGCGCCCGCCGCGGAAATGGAGCACCGACGGCGACGGGATGGTCATCTTGGGCGTGATCTTGGTGTTGGCCTTGAGGAACTTGAAGTGTTCGAGCATGGGATGGTCGGCCGGAAAATCCAGCTTGTCGATCACGCGCAGGGCCTGCGGCTTGGTCTGGATGCCCCTGAACTGAATGCCCTGCTCGGCGTCGTAGATCTCTACGCCCTTCAGTCCCTGATAGAAGTCGAAGTGCCACCAGGAGCGGCGGAACTCGCCATCGGTCGCGAGCTGCAGGCCGACCTCCTCCTGCTTCCTGATGATCTTCTTGATTTCCTCGTCCTCGACCGCCTTCAGTTGCTCGGCCCCAATCTGACCCTTCTCCCGCTTGGTACGCGCCTCCTTGATCGCGGTGGTGCGCAGCAGGCTGCCGACCTCGTCGGCGCGGTAGGGGGCGGTGGTGTCCGGCATGGGCGTTACTCCTCTCAACTCGTCGATTGAAACGTCTGGGGCGGGTTGGCTGCCACCAATCTAGATCGCCGGCAACGCGCTGACTATGGTTGGGCTGCGGGTGGGCCGCGTCCCATCAGGACCGGTCGAATGCGGCAAGCACCTCGGCCGGCAGCGATCCCGATTTGAGGCGGCCGTTGTCGTCGGGATCGCGCACCGTCCACAGCCGCGTCTCGAAGCCTTCGAGCGCCAGCGTGTCGCCTTTGGTCACCTTGTGCTGTACGAAAAAGCTCGAGCGGCGGAACTCGGTGACCTGGCTCTCGATCTCGATGTCTTCGCCATAGTGCGACGCGACCTTGAAGACAGCGCGCGCTTCGAGCAGGGCCAGCCCCGCTCCGCCGTATTTCTCCAGCATCTTGATCTTGGTCATGCCGGTAGCCTTTTCGAACAGCAGGATGGTGCAGGCGTCGAACCATTCGAAATAGCGGGGATAGAAGACGATGCCAGCGGGATCGCAGTCGCCCCATTGCACACGGATGGTCCTGGTGTTGGTCAGCATGCGGGCTCCGGCGTCTCAGGCGATCTCGATCACGTCGGCGGGGGCGGGCCTGGCGTGCAGGCGCTCCACCAGCGCCGCCCGCTTGGCCAGCACGGCGCGCTGGTTGAGATAGCCCTTGTCCGTGATCTCGTTGGCATCGATGGAAGGCGGCTCGGTGAGCAGCAGGCAGCGCGAGATGCGCATGGAGCTGCCCTGCGACTGCGCATTGTGGCGCCTCAGGCCCTCGGCCAGCGCAGCCCTCACGGCGGGGCTGGCAGCGAGCTCGTCCAGCTTGGCGTCGGCTCCAAGCTGCGGGCACAGGCTCTTGAGGCCCGCCAGACTCGGGAAGATCAGAAGCCCGATCTCGTCGTAGTCGTGGCCCGTCACCACCGCGTCCTCGATGACCGGAGCGCCGGCAGCGATCACTGCGGTGCGCAGCGTGCCGACGTTCACCCAGACACCCGAGGTCAGCTTGAAGTTCTCCGCCGTGCGGCCGTCGAACAGCAGGCCGGCGGCCGGGTTGGAGGGATCGGCCAGGCGTACCGCGTCGCCAGTGGTGAGCCAGCCGTCCTGGTCGAACGCCTTTTCAGTCAGCTCTGGCGCTTTGTAGTAGCCGGGCGTGACATTGGGCCCCTTCACCCGGATTTCCAGCTTGTCCTCGACCGGCACCAGCTTGACCTGCATGCCGGGCCCCGGCACGCCGATATTGCCCGGCCGGTCCATCGGGAAGTGCACCATGGTCACCGCCGGCGCCGTTTCGGTCAGACCCCATGAGGATATGAAGGGCACCTTGCGCCCGCGCACCTTGAGCCCCAGGCGCTCGAGCCGGTCCCACAGGCTCTGCGGCAGGGCGGCCGCAGCGTAGAACAGGAGATCGAGGCGCTCGAAGAACTTGCGCTGCAGCGCTTCGTCGCTCTCCAGGTGATCGAGCAGCGCCGCATAGCCGCGTGGGACGTTGAAATACACCGTAGGGGAAACCTCGCGCAAATTGGCTATCGTACGCCCGATCAGGGCCGGCACCGGCTTGCCCTCGTCGATGTACAGCGTGCCGCCGTTGCGCAGCACCATGTTGAAGTTGTGATTGCCGCCGAAGGTGTGGTTCCAGGGCAGCCAGTCGACGATCACGGGCGCGCGGTCGCCGAGGAAGCGCCAGGCCGCGGCTGCGCTCTCCTGGTTGGCGCACAGCATGCGCTGGGTGTTGATCACGCCCTTGGGCTGGCCGGTGGAGCCGGAGGTGAACAGGATCTTGGCGAGGGTGTCCGGCCCCACACGCGCGAACGCTGCGTCGACGGCAGGGGTTGGCCGCACCTCCGTCAGGGTCGAGAACGGCGTGACCCTGGTGGCGCCGAGGCTGCCGCGGCTGGCCACCACCTCCACGCGCGTGGCACCGATCGTCTCCAGCGCCTTGGCGTAGCGGCCGGCCTCGTCCACGTAGATGAGGCCCGGCTCGATAAGGCCGAAGATGTAGCGCAGCTTGCCGAAGTCCTGGCTCAGCCTGGCGTACGGCGTGGACACCGGCACCACGGGCACACCCACGTGCATTGCGCCTAGAGCCATCAGCGCATGGTCGATACCGTTCTCGGCCAGGATGAGCAGGGGCCGGTCGGGACCCAGACCGCGATCGATCAGTGACTGGCCGATCGCGTTGGCCGCCTGCGCGGTTTGCTCGTAGCTGATGCGCCGCCAGCCGCCCCCGGCATCGCGCTCGGCAAGAAATACGCGGTCCGGCTCGGCTGCCGCCCAGCGCTCGAGCCAGACGCCGAGCGCGCGTGGAACGGTGCCGAGGGCCCGCGCCGAGCGAATGACGACCGAACCGTCCGCTTGCCGCTCGTGCACCACCTCCGGCGCAGCGAACAGCCGGCGGGCGTCGTCTGCCGCGGCGCTGGCCACGGCTGCGCTGCCCATGCCGTCTTCCTCCCCTTCGGTGCGACCAGGCTACATGCTCTGCGCCTGGAGACCCATGCCGTAGATAACCAAAATCGTTGCCCATAGCAACGAATGTAGAACGCCCAGAGCCCTGGCTGGGCTACCTTGCGAACGGCGCGAGAAGGCGCAGGAGCTCGCTCTTGCCCTTCGGCCCCAGACGGGCGACCAGATTGCGCTCGTGGACCTCCAAAAGCTGCTCCAGGTGCGCGAGCAGGCGCGCGCCTTCCTCCGTCAGATGCAGCGCGTGCGAGCGGCGGTCCCTGGCGGAGCGCGTGCGGCCGATCAGCCCGCGGGCTTCCAGGCGATCGAGCATCTGCACCAGGCGTGCCCGCTCAATGAACAGCGCCTCGGCCACCCTGGCCTGGGCAAGCCCCGGATTGGCGCCCACGATCTTCATCACGGAGAACTGTGCCGGGGTCACGTCCAAGCCCTTGAGGGTTCGCCTGACGTCCTGGAAGATCCACACCTGGGCACGGCGCACCACGTAGCCGACCATTTGATCGAGCCCACCCAGAGCGATGGGCGGGTCTCGTCTGACCGGGCCGCTCACGCCGGCGTGCGGTGTGGAGCGCCGGCGTCGGTGGACCTCCCGTGGCTCGGGGGCACGGCCTCGCTCGATGGGTCGGTGCTGGCTCACGCTTAATTCACCGCGGGTTGATTGTCCTCCTGGCACCATGCCGTTGAAATGCGAACTTTTCCAGAGTGTTCGCGTTGAACCGGCAAACATGGCCTCAGCCTGCTGGTCCTTGACGACCTATGCATCCGTCGGCACATTGAGGGCAGGTTGCGACGCCGCGACGGCGGCGATCCCTTTCAGGGGCAAACGAAGCGCAACCGGGGCTCGAAGGAATTGTTGGCGCCACAGGTTCTGGAGAACTCGCATGAAAGCATGGCACAAGCCGCAAGTGACCGAGCAGGAAGTGGGGCTCGAGGTGACGAGCTATCTGCCGGCCGAACTCGATCAGGATTGATCGGTCGGTATCTGAGAATTCAAGCTCAGCGGCGGTCGATGCCATCGACCGCCGCTGCTGTTTCCGGGGTACGCTTGTGCAAGGGTGCGCCCGATGCGCATCAAGGTGCTTGGTTCGGCGGCCGGGGGCGGGTTTCCGCAGGTCAACTGCAATTGCAGCAACTGCGCCGACGTGCGCTTGGGCAAGCCCGGGTTGCGCCCCCGCACCCAGTCCTCTCTGGCGGTCAGCCGCGACGGCCTGGCCTGGATATTGCTCAACGCCTCGCCGGATCTGCGTCAGCAAATCGGGGCCACCAGCGAGCTGGCGCCGCGCGCGCAGGCCGGGCCGCGCGCAAGCCCCATCAAGGCCGTGGTTCTGACCAACGGCGATATCGACCATGTTGCCGGGCTGCTCAGTCTGCGCGAGAGCTTCGCTTTCACGCTCTTTGCTTCGCAGCGCGTGCTGGCCGCGCTTGGTGCCAATAGCATCTTCAACGTGCTCGATGCGCGGCTGGTCCCCAGGATCGCGCTCAACGCAGGCGAGAAGACCCCACTCGCCAACTTCGGCGTGAGCCTTGGGCTGACCGTCGAGGCGTTCGTGGTGCCCGGGAAGGTGGCGCTCTATCTGGAGGATCCCGCGGCCGGGCGCACGCTCGGCACCCGCGACGGCGACACCATCGGCCTGCATGTGAGCGATCCGCTGACCGGCGCCGCCTTCTTCTACATCCCGGGTTGCGCGGCCATCGACGAGCCGCTTGCCCGACGGCTGCGTGGCGCCCAGCTGGTTCTGTTCGATGGCACCCTCTACAGTGACGAGGAGATGATAGCCCAGGGGCTGTCGACCAAGACGGGCAAGCGCATGGGCCACATGAACATGTCCGGTCCCGAGGGATCGGTCGCTGCCTTCCAGGCGCTGGAGGTGAAGCGCCGCATCTACGTGCATCTCAACAATTCCAACCCCGTGCTGCGCGAGGATAGTGCGGAGCGCGGCGAGATCGAGCGGGCCGGCTGGGAAGTGGCCTGGGACGGCATGGATATCCGCCTGTGACCGCATTGCTGACCCCCCAGGCGCTGGAAGCGGCCATTCGCCAGGTCGGCGCGGAGCGCTATCACGACAAGCATCCGTTCCACCGTCTGCTGCACGGCGGCAAGCTCGACAAGGGCCAGGTGCAGGCCTGGGCGCTCAATCGCTACTGCTACCAGTCGGGCGTTCCGCGCAAGGACGCGGCCCTCATGAGCCGCGTTCACGACCGCGAGCTGCGCCGCGAGTGGGTGCATCGCGTCCTCGACCACGACGGGGCGGCGGGCGAGGAAGGCGGTATCGAGCGCTGGCTGGTCCTCACGGACGCGCTCGGGCTCGACCGCGACTATGTCATCTCCATGCGGGGCGCGCTGCCGGCAACGCGCTTTGCGGTGGAGGCCTATGTCACCTTCGTGCGCGAGCGGTCGCTGGTGGAGGCGGTCGCCTCCTCGCTGACCGAGCTGTTCGCGCCCTCGATCCACCGCGAGCGCATCGCCGGCATGCTGGAGAACTACGACTTCATCGGTGAACGGGCGATGCAATACTTTCGCCGCCGTCTCGACCAGGCCAACCGCGATGCCGACTTCGCGCTCGAGTTCGTCAAGCAGCACGCGACGACGCCGGAGGCGCAGGCGGCGGCAATCGATGCCGTGCGCTTCAAATGCAACGTACTGTGGGCGCAGCTCGACGCCCTGCACCACGCCTATGTGGCACCCGGCCTGATCCCGCCAGGGGCGTTCCGTCCGGAGGGTGCATGAGCGACACCCCGAGAGCTGCGGAGCGGACGATCATTACCCCAGCCTCCAAGCCGTCGCTGCCGCGCCACGTCAAGCTGCGGCACGATGCGGCCCGCGACAGCTGGACGATCCTGGCGCCGGAGCGGGTCTTCACGCCGGACGCGATCGCTGTGGCTGTGCTGCAGCTTTGCGATGGCCAGCGCACGGTCGAGGATATCGCCGGCGAGCTGTCACGCGCCTATGATGCACCGAAGGACCAGATCCTGGCCGACGTGGCGTCGATGCTGCAGGAGCTCGCCGACAAGGGCGTGGTGAAGGCGTGAACGTGGAGAGTGCTGCCGGCATCGAGTCTGCGACCTGCGCCAGGGCGCCGGTCGGCCTGCTGGCCGAGCTGACGCATCGCTGTCCGCTGCAGTGCCCATACTGCTCCAACCCGTTGGCGCTCGAGCGCGCCGCCAGCGAGCTGCCGACCGAGGTCTGGCTCGACGTGCTCTCGCAGGCCGCCGAGCTTGGAGTCCTGCAGCTCCATCTGTCAGGCGGCGAGCCCACCGTGCGCCGCGACCTGGAGGACATCGTCGCGCGGGCAGCCGAGGTCGGCCTTTACTCGAACCTGATCACCGCCGGCGTTCTGCTCACCCGCGAGCGCCTCGAGACCTTGGCTGCACGCGGTCTCGACCACGTGCAGATCTCGATCCAGGACGCGGACGCCGCCAACGCAGACCGCATCGCCCACTACCAGGGCGGCCACGCCCGGAAGCTGCAGGTGGCCCGATGGGTGCGCGAGGTCGACCTGCCGCTGACCCTCAATGCGCCGATCCACCGCCAGAACATCGCCAGCCTGCCGGCCATCATCGATCTGGCCCAAAACCTGGGTGCCCAGCGGCTGGAGGTGGCGCACGTGCAGTACTACGGCTGGGCGCTCGAGAACCGGCGGGCCCTGATGCCGACGCGCGAGCAGGTGCTGCGCAGTGCCGACCTGGTCGCCAAGGCACGTGAGCGCCTCAAAGGCATCCTTGTGATCGACTTCGTCGTGCCAGACTACTACGCCAGGCGGCCGAAGCCGTGCATGGGGGGATGGGGCCGCGGCAGCATGAACATCACGCCGTCGGGCAAGGTGCTGCCCTGCCATGCGGCCGAGTTGCTCCCCGGTCTCACCTTCGAGAACGTGCGCGACAGGAAGCTGCGCGACATCTGGCTCGGCTCCGAGGCGTTCCAGAAGTACCGCGGCACCGGCTGGATGGTCGAGCCTTGCCGTAGTTGCGAGTTTCGCGAGCGGGACTGGGGAGGATGCCGCTGCCAGGCCTTCGCCATTGCCGGAGACGCGGCTCTTGCCGACCCCGCCTGCGACAAGTCCCCCCATCATCATGCCTTCTTTCGCATCGCCGAACAGGAGGCTGCTGCTGCGGCGCCGGAGTTCACGTTTCGGCGTCCGCGCCGCACCGCGGAACTTACCAGCTAGCAGATCGTTCGTGCCTCGCGTATTCTGCCTGTTGGCGCACCAAACCAATCGGCGCCGCTCTTACAACGACAAGCAAGCTCTAGGGAGACGCCCACATGCGAAGCGCAGGATTCTCCGCTGGGAAACTCGCCGCCGGCATTGGCCTGACGGCTCTTCTAGCCGCTACATGCGCGTTCGATCTGCAGGCCCAACAGCCTCCGCCGGCGTGGAAGCAAGGGCAGCCGGAGTCCATGAAGGACTCCAAGCTGGCGCCGCACGCGAGCCCGCTCACCGTGACGCCGCCAGACAAGATCGCCCACTCCAAGCTCAAGGTTCCATCGGGCTTCAAGGTGGAGCTGTGGGCCCACGGCATGCCTGGCGCGCGCATGATGACCCGCGGAGACAAGGGCACGATCTTCGCCGGCACGCGCGCGATCGGCAAGGTGTACGCCATCACCGACAAGGGCGCAGAGCGCACGCACAAGGTGATTGCGGAAGGGCTAAAGCAACCCAACGGCCTCGCCTTCAAGGGCGGGAACCTCTTCGTCATCACCATCGACAAGGCGCTGCGCTTCGACGGCATCGAGGACAAGCTCGACGCCCCGCAACCCACCGACATCAGCGAGCAGATCAAGCTGCCCGAGTCGACGCACCACAATTGGAAGTTCGCTGCGATAGGACCCGACAACAAGCTCTACATGTCGATCGGCTCGCCCTGCAACGTGTGCGAGATCAACAACGGCGTGCATGGCCTGATCCGCCGGCAGAACCTCGACGGCTCCAACATCGAGATCGTGGCGCGCGGGGTGCGTAACTCGGTGGGCTTCGATTGGCACCCGCAGACCAAGGAACTCTGGTTCACCGACAACGGCCGCGACTGGGCGGGCAACGCCGGGCCCGAGGAAGAGTTCAATCGCGTGGCAAAAGATGCCATCGGCGCCCACTACGGGTTCCCCTACTGCCACGCCAACGGCATTGCCGACAAGGACATCAAGAAGCCGAACCCCTGCGTAGGGGTGACGCTGCCTGCCGCCACGCTGGGGCCCCATGCGGCTGCCCTCGGCTTGCGCTTCTACACCGGCAGCATGTTCCCGGCGTCCTACAAGAACACCGCCTTCATCGCCCGCCGCGGCTCGTGGAACCGCGACCAGAAGTTCGGCTATGACGTGGTGCAGGCCAAAATCAACGGTGCCAAGGCCACCATCACCCCGTTCATGACCGGCTTCCTGGATACGGCCTCCAACTCGTTCTGGGGCCGTCCGGTCGACGTGCTGCAGTTGCCCGACGGCTCGCTCCTGGTGTCGGACGAGCACAACGGAGCGATCTACCGCGTCTCCTATGGCAGCGGCCGGGTTGCAGGCAAGTAGTCGCGGAGTCCAATGCCAGAGTGTATTCGGTGGCGGCGATCGCGGATCCTCGGGTCCGTGATCGCCGCAGCGATGTGTGGGATCGGGGCGAGCGATCTCAGCGCCGCCGACCCGTTCCAGGAGAGGCTGCAGCTCTGCAGCACCTGCCACGGCGAGAAGGGCAACTCCAAGATGGAGAACACGCCCTCGCTCGCCGGCCAGCCCGAGCTGTTTCTCACCAATCAGCTGATCCTGATGCGTGAGCGTGTGCGCAGCTCGGAAGTGATGGCACCCTTCGTCAAGGGCTTGAAGGACGACGAGATCATCGCGCTCGCCGCGCACTATGCCAAGCTCGAGCCCGAGCCGAGCGATGAGCCGGTGGACCAAGCGCTCGCCACGCGTGGCGCCCAACTCGCTCAACGGATGTATTGCGGCTCATGCCACCTGCCGACCTACGAGGGGCGCGAGCAGATGCCGCGCTTGGCCCGCCAGCGACTGGACTATCTGATCCAGACCTTGCTGGCCTACCGCGAGGGAACGCGATCGGGCATCGACACCAGCATGAACGGCGTCATGTACGGCGTGTCCGATCAGGACATCCGTGCCCTGGCGCACTTCCTGGCGAGCATGCGCTGATCGGCGGACCGAGCGCCGCTCAGCGCTCCACGCGCTTGCCGTTTGCCGTGGCATGCCGCCGCTTGGCGTACGAGGCTACGCGCGCCGCCCGGGCGGCTCTGGCGTTGCGGCTCCTGCCCCTGGATGCCGCCCGGCGCAGGAGGCGGGCGCGCCGCGATGGCTTGTAGACCGCAACGCTCACCTCGCTCTCGTTCTCGCTGCACTCGTCGGTTTCGGCGATCTCGGTCTCGCTGACGACGTACTGCTTGTTGCAGACGCCGACATGCGGGGGAACGCGGGTACGCTCGAACAGGTCGTAGGCTGCACGCAGGCTGGCCCAGAAGGTGCTCCACTCGCTCTTGGCGTGGGCGGCCAGGTTCTGCGGGGTCATGCGGAAGGGAAACACATGCACCGGGATGTCCTCCTGGCCCTGGCGCAGCGCCGCCTCGCTCAGCGCGTAGATCTCCTCCATGACGGGATTGGTCATGGCGTAGCAACCGATCGACGAGCAGCCGCCGTGCAGCAGGATGTAGGAGCCCGTCCGCCCGTGTGCGCGGTCGAAGGTGTTGGGGAAGCCGATATCCAGCGAGCGCCGCCAGCGACCCGTCTTGTGCAGCTGCCGCGTGCTGATGGAATAGAGCCCTTCGGGGCTCTGCCGGTCGCCCTCGGTCAGCTTGGGACCCAGCGTGCCCGACCAGTGACAGATCGGGTACTTGGCGAGCAGCTCGAAGCGACCATCCTTCTGCATCCACACCTCGAGCTCGGACTCGATCTTGAAGATGCGGATCATGATCGGGCTGCCGGCCGCCATGCCCTTCTCGGCCAGCCGGTTTTCCAGGCGGGACCAGTCGATCGCCGGTGCATGCTGGTCACCGGGCTTGCCCGCCAACTCCGCGACCTCGGGCACGGCTTCCGCTGGCCAAACGGCCACGAGCGATCCCAGGCCGATGCATGCAACGCATAGCATCCGCAAGCCTCTGCGTTGCATCGCGACACCCCCCGGTTTTTACAGCCCTATGCTTGTTACTTTCCGCGATCGCACGCAACGCGGGCAACGCCCAAATTAGGCGGAAAGTGTGGGCGGGTTCAACTCCTTGCGTTGGCTGCGGGCGGACACCGCCCGTCAATCTCGTGGCCGGAGTTCAATTGCTGCAGTGCGGAAGCGAATACATAGCGGCCCTCGCAAACCGAAATCCTCGGTGGCAGCTGGGATTCTTCGAAGGCGTCGTGGCCAAGCTTGAGGTCACGCCAGAACGATGCCCACCGCATGTGGCTTCGCAGAGCCAGGTTCTCCTCGGTCATGCGGAAGGGGAAGACATGCACGTGGAAGCGGGGCTGGCCACCCTTGAGCGCCGCGCTCACCAGCCGCCAGATTTCGTCGATCACCGGGTCAGTCATCGCGAAGCAGCCGGTCGACGAGCATCCGCCGTGCACCATGAGGTAGTTGCCGGTGCGCTGGTGCGTCCGGTCGAAGAGATTGGGAAAGCCCAGATTGAAAGAGCGATGCCAGCGGCTGGTCGGGTTCAGGGCTTTGGCGTCGACGGTGTAGAAGCCCTCAGGGGCCTGCCAATCACCTTGGGCGAGCTTGGGGCCCAGGTCACCAGACCAGCGGCAAATGGGATAGACGGCGAAGCGGTGGAAGCGGTCCTCGCGCTTCATCCACAGCTCCAGCTCGAACTCTCGCTTGAAGATGCGGATGAAGACAGGCGCCCCGAGCGCCAGCCCATGGGCCGTCAGCCGTCCCTTGAGATCCTCGAGGTCGGGTGTGCCCGGCAGCGGCCTACCCTGCATCGCATAGGCGAGCCGGCGGGCCTTTTGGGCTTCGATCTGGAGGCGATCCCAGTCGTGCATCACATCGCGAGTGAGGAGGATGCCCGCGACACAGACGACAAACAGCGCCAGCCCGAGGCAGACCTTGCGTGCCAGAGGGGCCACAGGGCGGCGGCGCGGACGCTGCCGTTCGGGCCGGCTCACTTTGCGGGAAAGCGCATAAAGCTAGGAACGAAGCGGTTCCACAGGGCGGCAGCCGGCGAAGCGGGCGTCGTCGTGAGACCCGAGCGCTGGGCTTCCGGCTCGTTGCCTGCCACGCTTGCCATCGAGCGCATCTTGGGCCCCGGCACGACCACGTTCTCGGCAACCTGCTCGCCTGGCTTGGGGCTGAACGGACTTGGCGAAGGACGGCGAAAGGCCGGACACGCGGCACCCGGATCGAGCTTGGTGGGATCGCCACCCTGCAGGCTGACATTCACCACATAGCGGCGGTTGCAGATGGCCACCGTCGGCACCTGCCGCGTCAGCTCGAAATAGTCGTACCCCTCCTTGAGGGTGCGCCAGAAAGGCTGCCACTCGCTCTTGGCGTGCCGCGCCATGTTGGCGGCCGTCATCCGGAAGGGGAACGCGTGGACATGCATGACCTCCTGGCCACCGATGAACGCTTCGCGGGCAAGCGCGTAAATCTCCTCCATCAGCGCGTCGGTCATGGCATAGCAGCCCGCAGATCGACACTTGCCGTGCACCATCAGTGAATTGCCCGTGCGCCGATGCGCCTTGTCGTAGGGGTTCGGATAGCCGAGGTTGAAAGCCAGGTGGAAATTGGAATCCGGGTTCATCTGCTCGCGGCCGACCGTGTAGAACCCCTCTGCCGCCTGCATGTCGCCATACTTGAGCTTTGGCCCCAGCTCCCCTGACCAGTTGCAGATGGGGTAGGTCTTGAAGTGGTAGAAGCGCCCGTCGTCGCGCATCTTCCAGACCTCGAGCTCCGATTCCTCCTTGTAGACGCGGATGAAGAGCGGCGCTTGAGCGTCCATGCCCTTCTTGCCGAGCAGCATCATCGAGTCGTTGGAGAGCGGGCGCAGATGCGGGGCAATCTCGATTTTGGCGCAGGAGACGAGCAGGCACAGAGCGCCCGCAGCGGCTACCGAAGTGCAGGCGGGCTTCACGAAGCCCCGCAGGATGTTCCAACTCATACGCTGTGCCCCAGGCGTCTTGCCGAACAGCAATGATTCGAGAGCGTTAAGATGGAGTTAACCTCAACAAAAGGCTACCCCACCGGGCAGCTGCCGGCAACCCGCATACGCAAGGCCACCCGCAGCCTAGTCGAGCCCCGCTAGGGCCGATTCGCGGCAGTATTGCGGTGGTTTTCAGAGGTTCCGGCCGATCGCCAAAAACTTGTCGTGCCGCTGTCGCCGAATTGCCTCAGGTGCCAGGCCCGAAAACTCGCCGAGGGACTTGGCCATGGCATCGCCTGTCCGCCGGAACACGAGGCCCGCGTCACGATGCGCGCCACCAACCGGCTCGGGAATGATCACGTCGATGACGCCCAGGCCCTTCAGGTCCTGCGCGGTGATCTTCATGCCGGTGGCCGCGTCGATCGCGCGCGCCGCGTCGCGCCAGAGGATGGAAGCGGCCGCCTCCGGCGAGGCCACGGTGTAGATGGCGTGCTCGAGCATGAGCACGCGGTTGGCCGTGGCAATGGCGAGGGCGCCGCCTGATCCGCCCTCCCCGATCACCACGGCAATGAGGGGTACGCCCAGCGACAGGCAACGGTCGGTTGAGCGCGCGATGGCCTCGGCCTGGCCGCGCTCTTCCGCGCCGATCCCTGGATAGGCGCCGGCCGTGTCGACCAGACTGAGCACCGGCAGCTCGAATTTCTCGGCCAGATCCATCAAGCGCACAGCCTTGCGATAGCCCTCCGGGCGGGCCATGCCGAAGTTGTGCTTGATGCGGCCCTCGGTGTCGGAGCCCTTCTCATGGCCGATGATGACCACCGAGCGGCCCCGGAAGCTGCCGAGCCCGCCCATGATGGCTGCGTCCTCGGCGAAATACCGGTCGCCCGCGAGCGGCGTGAAGTCCTCGATCAGCGCGCCGACGTAGTCGAGACAGTGCGGCCGGTCAGGGTGGCGCGCGACTTGCGTCTTCTGCCAGGGGGTGAGCTTGGCGTAGGTATCGATGAGCGCCTGGTGCGCCTTCTGCTGCAGGCGCGTCACCTCCTCGGTGATCGAAACGGCGTCATCGTCGCTGTCGATGGCCTTGAGCTCGGCGACCTTGCTTTCGAGCTCGGCGACGGGCTTCTCGAAGTCGAGATAGGTACGGACGATGACAGGGCTATCCATCAGCTCGCTTTGCGGCGCGTGGTCGGGAAAAAGAGGGCAGCAATTGCAGCCACTTGCGCGGACATTTGCTGCCGCCCACCCGATAAGTCAAGCACACAGGGTTAATGCAGCCGGTGGACTGTGAAAAGGGCGTGGATGTGCAAGAGAAGCCCGGCTGCTCAGGTCTTTGCGTCGCGTCCCTTCGCAGCCAGGGGGTGGTGCTCGAAGACGAGCTTCTTCAGCCGCTCTTCGAGCACGTGCGTATAGATCTGGGTGGTCGAGATGTCGGCATGGCCCAGCAGCTGTTGCACGGAGCGCAGATCGGCGCCGCGATCGAGCAGATGGCTGGCGAAGGCGTGGCGCAGGACGTGCGGCGACACGCGATCGGGATCGAGGCCGGCATCGACCGCCAGCCCCTTCAGCTCCTGCGCCAGGCGCTGCCGCGTGAAGTGTCCCTCCGCGCCGCGCGAGGCGAACAGCCACTTGGTCTTGACCATTGGCGCGAGGCCGTCCTCGAAGCCGACATCGAGATATTGCTCGAGCGCCGCACGCGCCGCCTGGTTGAGCGGAACGAGGCGCTCGCGGCCGCCTTTGCCCTTGATGGTGAGGACGCGCCCGTCGCCCGCCAGCACCGAGCGCGGAAGGGTCACGAGCTCGCTGACGCGCATTCCGGTGGCGTAGAGCATCTCGATCAGCGCATAGAGGCGCAGGGCGCGCACCAGGTCCCGGCCCGTGCTGGGTGCGATTCGCGTGCGGGCCGCCTCGATCAGCCGGTCGACTTCGGCCACGGAAAGCGTCTTTGGCAGCGCGCGCGCCCTCCTGGGGCTGGCAAGGCCGTGTGCGGGGTCCTCCTCGACCAGGCCTTCGGCAGCGAGAAACCTGAAGAGCTGGCGAATGGCCGACAGCCGCCGGGCGCGCGAGGCCGCCGCCAGGCCGCCCTCGGAGATCGACCGCATATAGGCCGAGATGTCGGCAGGGCTTGTCGCCACCAGCGCCCGGTTGCGAGCGCGAAGGAAGGCTGCAAAACCGTCAAGGTCGCGACGATAGGCCTGCAGCGTGTTGTCGGCCGCTCCCCGCTCGGCGGCCAGCATCTCGAGAAACTGGCCGATGTGCCGCAGCCCGGGCTCGTCCATGATCAATGGCCGGAGTTGCGCGGCCAGACCGCGAACAGCGCCTCCAGTCCGACACGGCGGGCATCGACCTCGAGCCCCGCCCGCTTCAGGGCCCGCACCGAATCTCCAAGGGCCAGGATGTTGGCGCCGTCGGCACTGTTGGGCCCGAGCGCGCGGATGGTGAGCAGAACGGTGTGGCCGGCGTCCTTGCGCTGCGAGGCTTGCGACAGATCGGCCAATACGCCGGTCTCGGGCAGGTAGCCGGTCACGGGTTGCGGCGTTCGGCCGGCCGCCTCCCACAGGCCCATCGGCACGTCGACGTCGAGCGCATCGAGCACGGTCGCCAGGCGGTGCAGAACCTCGGGGTCGAGGCGACCTCGGGCCGCAAGCTCGTTCAGGTGCGTCAGACCCGGCCGCTGCCGGCCGCGCCGCTGCGGATCGGCGATGTCGATCAAGGCCAGCCAGTGCTGCAGATTGGCCGCTGTTTCGGCCCAGCGCCGGGCGACATCCATGTCGCCCGCAACCAGCGCAACCTCCACGATCGCCTCGGCAAGCACGCCGGTCTCGGGGGACGGCCACAGGGGCCCGACGAGCGGGGCGAGCATGCGCGCCGTCTGCATCTGAATGCCGGAGCGACGGGCGTCGTCCAGCAGGGCCCGCATCAGGCGCGCCCTCGGCTCCGGCGCCTGCGTCCCCTCGATGGCGCGGAAGAGGCTTGCCCGCCGCAGCACCGGGTCGGTGTGCTCGCGCGGGGTGGACCCTGCGCGCTGAGCTGGTTCGGGCTGGCGCCGGTAGATCTCCGCCACCGCTTCTGGCGTCAGAGCGTTGACGCGCAGCGCCGCTTCCGCCGCGGCCGTCTGTTGCTTGATGTCGCCCGCATTGGAAAGCGCGACCAGTAGCGCCGGCTCGGCTTTGTCGAGAACCTTTGCTGCATCCATGGGTCCCAAGAGCTCGAGGAAGCGATAGTCCATCAGCGGGACACGGGCAGACAGATCGATGTGGCCCTTGAGGCCCCCCTCGAGGCGGGTGAGCACGTCGAGGGCCAGATCCGCGGCCGCGCCTTCCTCGCGCGCGATGCTGGCGGCAAGGGCTGCCGCGGCCACATCGCCGGCGGCGGCCGCACAGTAGCTGACGAGCAGCTGCGTCTCTGCGTTGATGTGCTTCGGCAGCGATGACCGCGACGTTGTCAGCGACTTGATCGCGTCGCAGCCCGCCTCGCGCGCGCCGATGCCGATGTCCCTGCGCGCCCGCATGATCTGGCCAAGCTGCCCGGACTGGCCCGCCAGCTCCACCATGTCGTGCAGGAGGCCGGAGCGGTAGAGCGCCTCCAGACGTATGGCCAAGAAATGATTCGGGCTTCGCTCGCCAGTGGGCGGGGTGGCCGATGCCAGCAGCATGCGCCGCCAGAGCTGGTGCAGCGCTGGAGAGCGCGGCGGCGCTTCGATCGCGGCCAGCAGCTGCTCGACAGCCGCCATGTCGAGACCGCGCCACAGCTCGCGCGGCAGCTGCGACGCGTCGGAGGCCATCACCGGCGGCAGGTCGGTGCTCTCCACGGGACGGTTGAGCGCCTCGAAGCCGGGCTCGCGCTGCAACTTCGCCCGGTCGGGGGGAGGCCTGGGCTGGGCGCGGCGGGGCGCGGGCCCGTCCGGCGGAGGCTTGAACGGGTTCCACGTTTCATCCGAGACGGATTGCGCGTCGGCGCCAGGGAGGGTGAGCGTGAGGGTGAGGGTCAGCAGCAGACCCGTGACGACGGCGTGGCGGAAGGCAGTGCGCATGGAGCTTCGAACTCTCGACTTACCGGGGCAGGCCCTGCTGTCAACGGCGGACTTTGACACCCGGCACGGGCGTGGACGTTTCCCTCTGCTCCGGCTCCAGAAAAATCCCCAGGAGATACATGCCGCCAAAGAAGACTGCGCCCAGAACCCCGGCGACGATGAGAAACCGGAAGAGGCTAGGCATATGGCGAAACTGCTCCCTGCCAGTTAATCTTCTAGCCTACGGTGACGCCATTATGTCCCGCCCTGACGGCGGGGAGCTGGCAATCCGGCAAAATGCCAACGCGCCTGTGGCACGAGCGTCACGACCCTGATGTGCTTGGGCAAAACTTTTGGCACACAGCCGGGCTACCGGCCCGTTGCGTTTTAGCCGACAATCGAGGAAGGAAATGATGCGATTCGGTGCGGGAGGCAAAAAAGAGGAGGTTCAAGGCGAGGCCGAGCGCAGAATTCGCGCGGGCCTCGGCACCAGGTCCATCGTGCTGGTCGGGTTGCCCGGCTGCGGAAAATCCGCGATCGGACGCCGCCTTGCTCCACGCCTCGGCCTGCCGTTCGTCGACGCCGACGAGGAGATCGAGCAGGCTGCCGGCAAGCCGATCAGCGAGATTTTCGCCGACCACGGTGAGGCATACTTCCGCGACGGCGAGCGTCGGGTGATCGCGCGGCTGCTCGCCTCGGGCCCGCAAGTGCTGGCCACCGGCGGCGGTGCACTGATGAGCCAGGCAACCCGCGACAACGTGCGGCGGGCCGGCATCTCGGTATGGGTGAAGGCGGATTTGCCCATCCTGGTGCGCCGCGTGTCGAAGCGAGGCAATCGGCCGCTGTTCCAGGGCCGCGACCCGGACGTCGTCATGAAGGAACTGATGGAAGCGCGTTATCCCATATATGCAACGGCTGACATCGTGGTGCAAAGCCGCGACATTCCCCATGACGTGATCGTCGCCGAGATCATCGAGGTGTTGGTGAAGAGCCCGCTTCTGGCCGAGGCGGCAAGCGACACCGGTGGGGCGTCATGAGCGGTCTGTTGCACGATGCCGTGGGTGCCGGCGAGGGGGTTGCGAAAGATACGGCGGTCGTCACCGTTGGCCTGCGCGAGCGCGCCTACGACGTGCTGATCGGGCCCGGCCTGCTGTCGCGCGCTGCCGACCTGATTGGCACGCGACTGGGTGGCGCCAAGTGCGTCATTGTCACCGACGAGAATGTGGCTCAGCGTCACCTGGCTCCGCTCGAGAGGGGGCTCCAGGCGCTGGGCAGGCACACCGGCACCGAGGTGCTGCCGCCCGGCGAGGCGACCAAGAGCTTCGGCGCGGTTGCGAGCCTCTGCGAGCGCCTCTTGGAGAAGGGGCTGGAGCGCGGCGGACTGGTGATCGCGCTCGGCGGTGGCGTCATCGGGGACCTGGCGGGATTTGCGGCCAGCATCGTGCGCCGCGGCGTGCGCTTCGTGCAGCTGCCGACCACCCTGCTGGCGCAGGTGGATTCCTCGGTCGGCGGCAAGACCGGCATCAACACACCCCAGGGCAAGAACCTCGTCGGCACCTTCCATCAGCCGAGCCTGGTGCTGGCCGACATCGGCCTGCTCGCGACCTTGCCGGCGCGGGAGTTCCGCGCGGGCTACGTGGAGGCCGCCAAATACGGCCTGCTCGGCGACGCCCAGTTCTTCGGCTGGCTCGAGCAGAACTGGCGCGCGGTCTTCGCCCATGACGCGGCGGCGCTCGCCACTGCCATCGGCACCAGCGTCAAGGGCAAGGCCGTCATCGTCGCCCGCGACGAGACGGAGACCGGCGACCGCATGCTGCTGAACCTGGGTCACACGTTCGGCCACGCGCTCGAAGCCTGGGCCGGCTATTCGCAGAAGCTCCTGCACGGCGAGGCCGTGGCCATCGGCATCTGCCTTGCATTCCAGCTGTCCCGCGAGCTTGGACTGACGGATGGCGCCGCCATGCAGCGGACCATGGCGCACCTGGCCGCCGTCGGCCTGCCGACGCGCATCGCCGATGTTCCAGGCGCGCAGGCGCTGGACGCGGCCGCCATGGTCAGGATCATGGGCCAGGACAAGAAGGTGCGGGACGGCAGGCTGACGCTGATCCTTGTGCGCGGCATCGGCGCGGCATTCGTCTCCCGCGATGTGTCGGCCGAAACGGTCGAGGCGTTCCTGCTGCGGCAAATGGCAGCCGAGCGCACCTCATAGCCCAGGAGTGCCGCCGACGCGGCTGATCTGCAACGAACTGCCGGAAGAACCATGTCCATCGATGTCGGTCTGATCCTCGCAGCGATCGTCGTGCTGCTGCTGCTGTCGGCGTTCTTCAACCTGAGCGAGACGGCGCTGACGGCGGCGTCGCGGGCGCGCATGCACGCGCTGGAGCAGGAGGGCAACGGCAAGGCCCGCCTGGTGAACCGGCTGCTGCGGCGCCCCGAGCAGCTGATCGGGGCCGTGCTTCTCGGCAACACTCTGGTCGACATCCTGGCCGCCTCGCTCGCCTCCGGACTGGCGGTCATTCTGATCGGCCCGGCCGGCGTCGCCTACGCGACGGCCGTCATGACCCTCCTGATCGTGATCTTCTCGGCCGTCCTGCCCAAGACATACGCTTTTGCCTTCGCCGACCGGGTATCGCTGTTCGTGGCGCCGATCATGCGGGCGACCATCGCGCTCCTCAATCCCTTCACGATGGCGATCCAATTCATCGTCCGCCAGATCCTGAAGATGACGCCCACCAGGCGCGACGATGCCGCCAACATCCTCGAGGCGCACGAGGAGATCCGCGGCACCATCGACCTCAAACGCAGAGGCGGCGGGGTGGCAAAGCGCGACGCGGCGATGCTGGGCGGCGTGCTCGACCTCAAGGACCTGCAGGTGCAGGACATCATGGTTCACCGCACCAAGATGCAGACCATCAACGTCGACGATCCGCCGCAGAAGGTGGTCGAAGAAGTGCTCAAGAGCCAGAACACGCGCCTGCCGCTGTGGAAGGACGAGACCGAGAACATCGTCGGCTTGCTGCACACCAAGGACCTGCTGGTGGCCCTTGCCCGCGTCGGCTGGGATGTCTCCAGGCTCGAAGTGGCGAGCCTGGCCGCACAGCCATGGTTCGTGCCCGACACCACCAGCGTCACCGACCAGCTCAACGAGTTCCTCAAGCGCAAGGCGCAGCTGGCGCTGGTGGTGGACGAGTACGGCGAGGTGCAGGGGCTGATCACGCTGGAGGATATTCTCGAGGAGATCGTCGGCCAGATCACCGACGAGTACGACATCCAGGACACGGCCATCCGGCTGCAGGCCGACGGATCAGTCAACGTCGACGGCGCGATTGCCGTGCGCGACCTCAACCGGCAGATGGACTGGGACCTGCCGGACGAGGAGGCCACCACCATTGCTGGCCTAGTCATCCACGAGGCTCAGACGATCCCTGAGCCCGGGCAGGTGTTCACGTTTTACGGCTATCGGTTCGAAATCCTGAGAAAGAGCCGCAACAAGATTGCCGCCATCCGCATCAAGCCGATAGCCGCAGGGGCCAAGCGCGCTCGCGCGGCGTCGGACGGCGATGGCGCCAGGGCGGATTAGCTAGCTAGGGTTTGGACTCAATTTGCACAGCACCCTGCGGCAAGGTTTCCACTCGTCACCACCTCGGGGTCGGCCTGCTTGATAATGACACGGGTAGCTGCTGTTTGAGTCATACCACTAGTCACATCGCCACGGTTCCCCACGTACGAAACGCGGGGAGTCGGTTTCCTCTTGGGCGGCGCGGAAGGCCTTCAGTAGCTCGGTCGCTCTGCCTTCAGGTGCAATGTGTACGACGTAAGTTCTCTCAAGCTTCAATGATGGGTGCATCGCGCATTGCTCGGAGAACCAGAACGTTTCCTGAAGCGTGTCGTTCTCATGCCAAGTCGTCATGACGAAGTCGTCGTCGGGGACTTCTCGGTTGTCGAACATAGCCAAACTGGCTTCATCGACGCTGTAATCCCAATCACCGCACTTCTGCCCCCAGGCCATCATGTATCGGCAACCGCTTCGGACGAGCCAGTCGCTGATCTGCGCTCGCCATTGGGACGTCACTTCGCTGTCGATCACGACCACCGCCTTGAAAGGTGCAACACTTTCCAGTCGCGGCGGGGTCTCGCCAGGCTTCAAATGCAGGTAGATGGGCGTTTCCATTTGCGGGTTATCGCCCAATCGGCGCCATGTGGGGAGTCTGCGGGCTGATGACTTGGCGTCCGCTCACGCCACGCACGCATCTCGCGACCTCCGCTCACATTCGCTCGCCGGGCAAAAGGCTCGCTTGCTTCACCCAAGCGGCGAGCTGAACTCGTCGAGCGTCGGCCTTCGCGATCTGCGGGTTGCCGGCCTGCGAGGAGCACCCGCTTCGCGACCTGGCCACCGTGGGGCTGCAGGGCGGCGTTAGCTCCCTACTCCCGCACGTCGGTGCGGTAGGTCTTGGATACCACGCGCCAGCCGTCCTTCAGCTTGAGCAGGGTGAGGTAGTCGGTGAAGTAGCGCGGATGGATCGAGCATTCCACCTTCACGAACGCGGTCTCCGGCCCAGAGAAGTCGACCGAGACGATGCGGTCGGTGCGCTGCGAGGCCCTTGGCCTTGGGCGACGGCCGGCTCTGGACGAGGTCGAACCATTTGGCGCGCGGCACATCGTCGACCCCGCCGTCGCGCATGGCGTAGAGGTGGCTCACCTCGTGGAAGGCCTGGCCCAGCTTGCCCGTGTCGCCCTCGTAGAGCCCGTCGAGGTAGGTCCACACCACCTTCTCGACCGCTTCGATGTCACCAGCCATGGGAGTCCTCCTGGTTGCCGATAGGGCTTAAGCCACGCGGCGGCGCGGGCGACAAGTCAGCTTTATCCTGATTTGATGGAAGCAGAAAATCTGTTGCAGGGTGCCGTCGCCTTACGTCCGCTTCACCGCCGATGTCATGACCTATCTACTCCCGCCGCTCAATGCCTTGCGCGCGTTCGAGGCTTCCGCGCGGCACTTGAGCTTCAAGCTGGCCGCCCAGAGCTGCATGTCACGCCCGGCGCCGTGGCGCATTGCAGGTCTAAGAACGCTGGTAAAGCCATGCTCGGTCTGCGTCGCCCTTCGAGCGCCATGCACCGTCAGCTCACGTCACTCCTGCGGGCCGGCCTACCGTGCCGCCGGCTTCGTGAGCGCATGCCGTGCTTTGCCAGCTGCATCGAGCCCTTGCACCGCCACCGGGGCCATGCGGAGCCGTCCTCGTTGCCGCCGGCATCCGGCTGGGAGTTACGTCCCACGATCTCTCCAAGCTGGGCCGGCGTATCGGCGACCATCATGACCTCGACGACCGACCGGGCATCGTTGGATTGCACTCGATACTCGGCTTCCGGCGGGAGCAGCGGCGGCGATCTTCCATGTGCACATCAGCCGTCCCCTGGGTTTCTCGAACTGGCCGAGGGCAAGGTCGATCGAGAATGATCGATCGCAGTCTCGGCAACCATCCGGGGATCGCTGCTACCAGCTGGTAGCGACGACTTGCGCGCGACATCGAGCGGACCTGCAGACTTTCTCATCTGCCCGCGGACGGAGTGGCCGACTGTCCTGGAGATCGTCGCCTTGCGCGAGTGTCTGCTTGCACATGCTGGCGTCCTGACGCGGCAACAGCCTTGACAGCCGCCGAAGCTGAAGTGCTCGCGCCGGGGCGCAGGTACCCGCGTGCGATCGACAACCGCGAGCAGCTCGAGGAATTGCCGTGCACTGGGCCAGGTGGTTGGCGTGCCGAAGGGCTGCTCTGCGCGCGGCGTCATGAACCCCAAACCTTGAAGGCTCACTGTTGGTCGTCGTATCCATATCATGTGAGGATATGATTATGGGGGACCATCAGGTTCATACCCTGGAGTCCTGCTCGCGTTCGACGGGCGCACTCACTGGCTCGATGAGGGCTACTGCCTGAGGTTCAAGATCAGGCGCGTTCCGCCCACTGTAAAGCGCCCACACGGGTTGCAGTATTCCTTCACACTGCACGATCCCGAGGGTAATCGCTTGGTCGGCTTCGACAATGCACACAGCGTCCCGACCGCCGGCTCACGCCATAAGGTCAGGCCCGAGACGGCGGATCACTGGCACCGCAGTTGCAAGAGACAAAGGGCGCCCTTATCCACTTTCGAGAGTGCCGACAAGCTGCTCGCCGACTTCTTCGCCGAGGTACATCGCGTGCTGGCTGAGCACCGCATCTCTGACGAAATCCGTCGCGTCACGGAAGACACCGACGACAGGAGCTAGACGATGACCAAGCCCAAGATCGCAACGCCTCCGCGAGCTTGAAGCAGAAATGCGGGCGGTTGCCCGGGGCGAAAAGGCAGCCCCCAAGGATGCTGCCGCGCCAAGCTTCAATTCCGTGGACGTTCTGATGCGTCTGCTCACTCCCGAGAACCGTCGGCTCATGGCGACGATCCGCGACAGGAAGCCCAGGTCGATCGCCGAGCTTGCCAAGCTGACCGGGCGCGCGCCTTCCAACCTCGCTCGCACCCTCAACAAGCTGGAGGATGCGGGGCTCGTGAAGATGCTGACCGACAGGGGGAAGACCAAGATTCCAATTCCGGCGGTCAAGGTCCTCCGGGTCAAGATCGACCCGTTCTCGCAAACGGACGATCTGGAAATGGCGTGAGGCTTTGCTGCATGTCTCAGGCGCCGGCGTCGGTGCGATAGGTCTTGCTCAGCAGAAAGGTGAGATGCGCCTTCACCGTCGGCCACTCGCTGGCGATGATGCTGTAGACGCAGGTATCGCGCAACGTGCCGTTGCTGGCCAGCTGGTGGCTGCGCAGGATGCCGTCGAGCTTGGCGCCCAGCCGCTCGATGCCGCGTCGGCTCTGGTGATTGAAGAAGTGGGTGCGGAACTCCACGGCGATGCAGCCGAGCGTCTCGAACGCGTGGGCCAGCAGCAGCAGCTTGCAGTGCGTGTTGAGGTCGGTGCGCTGCACGCTCCTGCGGTACCACGTCGAGCCGATCTCCACGCGCCGGTGGGCCGCGTCGACGTTCATGTAGGTGGTCATGCCCACGGCCTTGGCCGTCGCATTATCGATTACGGCGAAGGGGAGCATCGAGCCCGCCGCCTGCAGCCCGAGCCGCCGGTCGATCTCCGCGCCCATCCTCTCAGGCGCCGGAATGGTCGTGTACCACAGCCGCCACAGCTCGCCGTCCTTCACCGCCTCGACGAGGTCGTCGTGATGGCGCTGGGCCAGCGGCTCCAGCGTGACGCGCGCGCTGCGCAGCGTGACGGGTTCAGGCCATGGCATCGTTTCGATCCTCGCCGGTTTCCGGGCGGGCATCATAGCCAACCAGCCTTCTTGGCGCTGCTGCGCTGTGGCGACGGCGCCAGCGCCCCCAGCACGATGGCGGCGATCACCAGGGCGGCGCCGGCGAGCTTGGGCGGCCCGATCGCCTCGTCGAGATACAACGCCGACATGGCGAGCGCGGCCAGCGGAACGGCGGCGGTGGCGAGCCCTGCGAGCCAGGTTTCGACATAGGGCAGGCCGCGGTACCACAGCCACAGGCACACGACGCTGGCGGCTAGCGCATACCAGGTGCCGAGCACCCACATCTCCGCCCGCACCGAAGCCGGATCGAACGCCGGCAGCTGCGGCAGCGCCAGCGGCACCGACAGAACCAGCCCTACGAGATTGGCGCCCAGCGCCAGCCGCAGAGGCCGGTAGGGTGGCGCCAGGCGCTTGCCGAGCAGCACGAAGCTCGCCTCGCACAGCACGGCCCCGCCGATGAGCAGGTTGCCGAGCAATGTCGAGGGACCAGGCGCCGCCCCTGATGCCTGCACCAGAACGAGCCCTGCTACCGCCAGCGCGATAGCGAGCTGCTGCAGGCGCGAGAGCCGGTCACCGGCAAAGACGACGCCCAGCACCGCCGCCACGGCCGGCAGGGTTGCGGTGATGATGCCGGCGTCGGCCGCCGCCGTGCGCTTGAGGCCCTCAAACATCAGCACTGTGAAGCCCAACATGCCCAGCAGCGCCATCAGCGTGAGGTCGCGCCATTCTGCACCTCTCATGGCCGAAAGCTTGGGCCCCGGCTCACCCCGCACCAGGAAAGCGAGCGCCAAGCTCGCCACCACGAACCGGAACAGAACGAACACGTATACGGGGAACTCGGCAACAATGGCCCTGGCGAAGGCCACGTTGGCGCCGGTCAGCGTCATGGCCGCAATCAGGGACAAGGCGGCGGCGAGGCGGGAAATGGGCGGCATCGGCCTGTCATGCCTTCGCCAAATCTCGCTGGCAAGGACGCTGGACCGGTCAGCATGCGCCGGGCCAAGGGGGCAGCCATGTTCGAGCTTCCGTCGATATACTTTGATGTCGCCGTTCCGGTCGTGGCGGGCCTCCTCTACGCCATCATCTGGTATGCGACGCGCGGCCTGCCGCGCCTCGCCAAGGTGCTGGCGCGCCTGCTGCCGCTCATCATGATCGTTCCGGCAGTGCTCTACTTCTCGCTCGGCATGCCGTCGCAACGCGAGGAGGCGCAGCAGGCGACGAGCCCGCGAAAGGCGAAGAAACTAGTGCGTCGCGATGGCGGCACGGCACCAACGGCGGAGGAGCGTCCGGAGGTGGCCACCAGCCCTGCCCCCACGTCGGGTGCGCCGCCTCCTGCTCCGGTGACGGCACGACCGCCGCCACCACCACCGCCGCCAGCAGAGGCCGCGCCTCCGCCCCAGCCCCCGCCGCGAGCCAGGTCCGGCCCCAGAGATGGCACGGACGAGGCCGCGCGCGGTCCTCCGCCCGGCGTTCCGGCTGCGCCGCAGGGTGACTGGGACGTGGTGCCGGTGTTCTACGGGACCGACCGCGCGCGCACCGACGAGGTAAAGCGCATCGCCTACAGCTCGGACCGCGCCAGGCGGCTGGAGATGGGGCGCGCTCTGGTGACTGTGCCCAAGGCGCACCAGGTGCCCAGGATCGAGCGCCCGTTCGCGATCCGCGTGCCCTATCTGCGGGTCACCGTCTACGAGCAGGCCGAGGACCCCAAGCTGCATTTCACCATTCAGGAGCTGAAGGCGCTCTCGCGCGAGGAGTTCCTAGCCCTGGCGCGCGAGCGCGTGATGGGCAGCCGCTCGTTCAAGGACCAGGCCGTGGTGTTCGTGCACGGCTACAACACGTCCTTCGACTACGCACTGTTCCGCACCGCGCAGATGGCCTACGACCTGAAATTCGACGGCGCCTCGTTCCTGTACAGCTGGCCGTCGGGCGGGGGCGTGATCGGCTACGGCCACGACCGCGAAAGCTCCACCCAGGCGGAGCCATACCTGCGCGATTTCCTCGCGCTCGTCGTCAAGGAGACCGGCGCCAGGAGTGTCAGCGTCATCGCCCACAGCATGGGCAACCTGCCGCTCCTCAACGTACTGCGCGATCTTGGCCCCTCGCTGCCGCCCGAGGTGCGCCTCAACGAGATCATTCTGGCCGCCCCTGACGTCGACCGCGATGTATTCGCCAATCTCGCCGCCAACATCCAGCGCTATGGGCGCGGGGTCACGCTCTACTGCTCCGCCAACGACCGGGCCATGAACGCCTCGCGCCGGTTCGCGGGCGGCGTGCCGCGCGCGGGCGATGTGCCGGCCGAGGGACCCATCGTGCTCGCCGGCATGGATACCATCGACGTGACGCAGACCAGCACCGATCTGCTGGCGCTCAATCACTCGACATACGCGGAGAGGAGCGCGCTGCTGAACGACATCAGCCTCTTGCTGCAGACCGGCGAGCGGCCGCCCGACCGGCGCATTCCGATCCTGCAGAAGATCACGACGCCGAAAGGCGATTTCTGGCGCTACCCGTAGGGCATCCTGGGCGCATCATTGCTGCGGGGGGGCTGGCGCTCGAGCCTATCGCCGCCCTGCGCGGGCGGCGCGGCATTCGAGGTGAGCCTCGCGATCCTCAGTGGTGCGGGTGGTCCGAGGAAGCGAGGCTCACCCCCTAAAGCGGAGACGGGGTGCGGGGTGGTCCGTCTCAGCCTAGCCTAGTCGATTGGCCACGTCCCTCCATGGCTATATGGCCTATAGCAGATGGGCTGGAACACCGAAAGGGGGAATTCATCACGCGGCACCGATCAATTTCTCGGCACACTGCATTTTTTGCACCGCTTGATTTCTTGGCTTTGCCGGATTTGGGGGCACAATGCACTTTGTCGTAGAAACAAGGAATCAAAGCCATGCGGGGGCGGGCGAAAGGTGAATTCCAAGGTACTGTGCTGATCGCTGACGATCACGAGGTCGTTCGCTTGGGTCTCGTGCAGTTGCTGCGCCGCAGCCTACGGGCCAAAAAGATCGTCGAGGCGGTGTGCTTCGAGGGCATCATCACGCACCTCGAGGCCTCGGACGTCACGCTGGCCATCGTCGATCTTGGGATGCCAGGTCTCACGGGCGCAGGCGATCTCAGGCGGATGCGTGACCTGCGTCCCAACGCGCGGATCGTCGTGCTCAGCGGGTCGACGTCCCGCACGGACATTCTGAATGCGCTGGCGGCGGGCATGCACGGCTACGTCGTCAAGAGCCAGACGTCCGAGGAGCTGATCGCCAAGCTGCGCTATGTCCTGTCCGGCGAGATCTACGTGCCGCCCATTCTGGCCGAGCTGGCGCTCGAGCCTGGGCCACGCACGGCACCCCAGCGCGGTGCGCAGCTCGCAGCGCAGGAGTTTCTGTCCAGCCGCCAGCGTCAAGTGCTCAAGGGTCTCGTGCAGGGCAGGTCGAACAAGGAAATCGCGCAAGATCTCAAGATTGCCGAGGGCACGGTGAAGATGCATCTCGCCAGCCTGTTCAGGGCGCTGGGAGCGACCAACCGCGCCCATGCCGCGGCGCTGGGCAAGCAGCTGGTGGGGTGAGGATTGGATCAACGTGAGGGTTCAGCGTGGTGCGCCCAGCGTCAGGGCTAGAAGGTGCCCGTCGGCCGGCTGCCGCGTGTGTTGGAAGTCGTGGCCGAGGCTGCGGCACAAGTGCTCCAGCAGCCCGAGACCGAGCCCCGGCTCGCTGGCGATCGGGCTGGAAGACAGCAGGACAAAAGCGTTCTTCTCTCGAGCCGCGTCGAGCGACGCGCCCCTGAAATGGACCTCGAATTTGAGCTTGGCGCCTTGGCGGCTGACGCAGGCGACAATGTCGCTGCCGCCGCCGAACTCGATCGCATTGAGAAAAAGGCCTCTGAGCGCCATGGCGAGCAGCTTTGGATTGCTTCTGACCACGCCTCGGGTTTTTCGGCACGTGAGCGCGACCCCTCGATCCGCGGCGATCCCGGCCATCTGCTTGACTACGGGGCCGAGGATGTCGGCGAGTGAACAAGGGCGAAGCTGCACGATCTGCAGGCCCAACTCGATGCGCGCCAGCGTGTGCAGGACGTCGAGCATCTCGTGCAGCGAGCGCAGCGCGGCCTCGATCTGCCGGACGGTGCGCTTCTGCTCGGCCCGCGACGAGGGGTGATCCAGCACCTTCGTCAGGAGCAGCGCCGCCTGCACCGGCTGGCGAAGATCGTGCGCGGCTTGCGCCCAGATCTGGGCCGCAGCGGCGGGTTGGCGCTGATGTTTGGTGCTCCCGATCACGGCAAGCCGGCTCCGTCGCCAACGTATCCCGCTGGGCCAGGTGGGCGCTGCCCGGGCCGGCATCGTGTCCGGTCATCCCTGGTGGCCATCCCTGGTGAGCTGCCGCGGCCTGGCCGCTCGGCTCTGGCTTTCCCACTAGATGTACAAAGCGCAGTGCGCGTTCTAGCGTCAACTCAACAAGAGGCGAGGGCCGGGGGGATTTCCCAGGAAACGCTCGTCCGTTTCGAAAGTTCGGCGTTTCAACATCGTACGGGCTAGGCCCGGTGGGCAGCGGGGCCACCGGGCCATCTCTTCCTTCTGGAAAGCGGCCTTGGCAGAGCCCTTTGTGGCCCCCTGGAGCAAGATCGTTTCTGATCGAAGCACTTTGCTTCGATCATGGAACGTGAATCTTGCTCCAAACCTATGAATAGAGCAGGATTCACGCTTCGGCCGCCACGTTGCGGTTGAGGCAAAGTAATTCAATCCGAAGCGATCCTGCTCTAGGCCTTGTTTGTGCTTCCCCTGGGGTGCAGGGTTCGGACGTATGGGCTGTGCTGTCCGATGCGTGCCCCGATGTTCGCGCCCCTAGGTTGACCTGGTGCTGAAGAGGTCCCGGCTGGGCGTGAAGGCGACGCTCTGGTGGACGGCCCGGTTAATGTCCACGAGTCACCGGGGTGGCCATGCAGTCGAGCCTCTCGCAATTTCAAAGGCACCAGCTCGCCCTCATCGCGCGGGTCACGCCCCATGCGATGCTGGGCCACGTTCTGAATACGACCGTTCTGGCAGTCGCGGTGGTGGGCTCCGTTCCCACGGTTCAGCTCGTCGCCTGGTGCCTCTATTCCTATGCCATCGCTTTGCTTCTCCTCTATCGCCACGTGAGGAACCGCGGGCGGGAGCCGCGCAACTTCCGGCGGGCTGCCACCCGGGCGATGATCTATGCGTTCTTCCTCGCGCTGCCATGGAGCGGCTTTGCCGTTCTGCATCTCGGCAAGCTGGCGCACGACGAGGAGCTTATCCTCGTTGCGCTCGGGGTCGGCATGGCCGCCAGTGGCACGGTCCTGCTGTCGGCCGTGCCGGCGGCGGCGTTCAGCTACATGTCGGGCATCCTGCTGCCGACCGCCGTCAAGTGCCTCGTCTTTCTCAACGACAAGGGCTATGTGCTTCTCGGCGTGCTGTCTCTCAGCTATTGGTGGTTCCTGGCCGCGGTCGTCGCCAAGGTCAGGCGCGAGATCAGCGAGCGCAAACGGGCCGACGATGCACTGAAAGAGAGCGAGACGCGGCTGCAGGAGGCCCTGACTGCCGGCCAGGTGCTGGCCTTCAGCTGGGACCCCGTCACCGGTTTGTCGCAGCGCAGCGAAAACGCGTCGCAGATTCTCGGCTTCGAGTCGACTGTGAGCAGGGAGGGCCGGCGCAACGTCTTCTTGGCACGCGTGCATCCCGACGACCGCGCGTGCTATGCGGCCCAGATCAGGGGCCTGTCCCCGGACAACCCGTCGTATTCCGCCTCCTTCCGGTTCATCCGGCCTGACGGCCAGGAGGTGTGGCTCGAGGAAACGGGCAGGGCCGAGTTCGATGCGGAAGGCCGCTACCTGCGTCTCAAGGGACTGACCCGTGACATCACGGAGCGCAAGCGTGCCGAGGAACGTCAGCGACTTCTGGTGCGAGAGCTCGACCACCGCGTCAAGAACGCGCTCGCCTCCGTCGCCACGGTGGCACAGCGCACCCGAGAGGGCAGCGGCTCGATGGACGAGTTCCTGCAAGGGTTCGACGGCCGCATCCAGTCGATGGCCAATGCCCACGCCTTGCTCAGCCGCAGCCACTGGAAGGGCGTGAGCCTCGCCGATCTCGTTCACAGCGAGCTCGAGCCCTGCGTGGGAGAGGGCAGTGCCAGGGTGGAAGGCCCCGAGGTCCTGCTGTCAGCGGAGGCGACGCAGCCGATGGCGATCGTGCTGCACGAGCTGGTCACGAACGCCTCCAAGTACGGCGCGCTCACGACGCCGCAGGGCCGCATCTCGGTGCGCTGGGATTGGCTGCGGGACGGTCATGTGCCTTGGCGGCTGCGGCTCGATTGGATCGAGACGGGTGGTCCTCCAATCGTCGCTCCGGGCCAGGCGGGCTATGGAACGGGCGCCATCCGCAACCTCGTTCCCTACGAGCTCAAAGGCGCAGTCGATCTCGAGTTCGCCGCCGAAGGGGTGCGCTGCCGGATCGACCTGCCCTCTGAATGGATCCGCGGCGGCATCGCGCTCGCCCACGCCTTCAAGGCGTCCGATCCCGATCCATCACCCGCCGCAAGGTCGCCAGCAGCAGTGTCGCAGTGAAGGGCTTGCGCAGGATGGCGGCAAACCTCTGAACGGAGCCCGGCAGGTCCTCGTAGCCGGAGATGACGATGACTGGGGTGCCGCGCTCGTGCAGCCAATCCATCAAGGCGTAGGCCATCTCGCCCTTGAGATTGACGTCGACCACCGCCAGGTCGAGATTGCACTCGCCTGCGAGGTGCCGAGCCTCGGCCGCGGTCGCAACCGGTCCTGACACAACCATCCCCATCTGCTCGAGCGAGACCTTGAGCGCGTCGGCCACCTGCCAGCCGTCCTCGACCACGAGCACTCGCACGCCGTGCAGGATTGATGCCCGAGAACCCTTCTTCTCGTTTACAGGCATGGCGCCTGTCCCCCGCGAGCCGTGCTACCCAGCGGTGAGAATATCGCACCGTGGTTGCATCGCGGCCTGCGATTGGCGCACCAAAGCTATGCAAGCGCAGGATGGGGAGGAACCGGCTTTCCGGCCCGGCAGGCACGCTCAGTGCATCCTACGCCCGTGAGCGACGCACGCCCCGCTGGTTTCCAGCAAGAATCAGTCGTCAGGGAGCTTGGCCAGGTTTTTGACCCGGGCGCCGTGGACCACGCGCGCCACCTCGATGCCGTCGGGAAGGATGCGATAGAAGATCGTGTAGCGATACTTGCCCAGGGGCCTCCGGTAGACGTTGGGTTCGTCGGTCTTCGTCCCCGTACGCGGATTCAATGCGCACGTGTGGATCGTGTACTCAATCGCCAACGATACGTTCCGGGCACTACTGGGACTGCGCTTCTGGATATAGGCGAGGATGGCATCGATGTCGCGCAGCGCTCGCGGCGCATAGGCGACGTTCATGCTCGGTATTTGTCGAACACTGCACGGACCTCGGCCTCGGATGCCACCTCACCGCGATCGAGCTCCGCCAACCCCTCGCGCACGAGGCGGCGCTCCTCGTCGCTCAAGCGGTACACCGCATCATCATCCGCATTCGCGATCTGCTCAAGCAGCTCGGCAGCGTATTCCTGCCGTTCCTCGGAGAGGGCTTTCACCTTCTCGATCGCCCGTTCCAGTGCCTTGATCATATGCGCATCCTATCATGGTCGCGCCGCGACCGCATCTTGAGTATCGCGACCGGCCGCGTCAGCCGCGCCTCTTGCGGGCACGCAGATCAATGATGCCGGGACGCTGGCGGGGATCCTCACCGGCCTTGAAGATTTGGGTCTTTTGGACTTTCTGCGTGCCGGTAGTCGGCAGCTTGTCGAGGAAAAGGAACCAGCCCGGGGCCTTGAAGTAGGCGAGGCGGGCGTTGCACTGCTCGAATAGGGTCTCCGCGAGCGTCACGTCGGGCTGGATGCCCGGCATCGGCACCACGCATGCCAGCACCTCCTCCTCGCGCAGTTCGTCGGGGGCCGCGACCACGGCCGCCTGCGCTACGCTCTCGTGGGCCTGCAGCACCGCCTCCACCTCGGCGGCGGCGATGTTCTCCCCGGCGCGGCGGATGATGTGCTTCTTGCGGTCGACGAAGAACAGCATGCCCGAGGCATCCTGGCGCACGACGTCGCCGGTGTGGAACCAGCCGCCGCGCCAGGCCTCCTCGGTTGCCTGCGTGTTCTCGAGGTAGCCTAAGAAAAAGCCGTACCGCGGCGCCTTGTCCGTGTGCCGCACGACGAGCTCGCCCGCCGCGCCGGTGGGCAGGTCGCGGTCCTCATCGTCCACCACGCGGGCCTCGAAGCCCGGGAACGGCCGGCCGAAGGCGCGCGTGCCGATCATGCGCGGCTCGCGGCTGTCGGCGGTGATGCGGCCTGTCTCGGTCATGCCCCACACCTCGATCATGGGGAAGCCGAAGCGATCCTCGAACACCGCGTGCAGCTGCGGCTCGATGCCGGCGCCGATGCCGAAGCGCACCTTGTGCTGCCGGTCGGCGGGGCTCGGCGGCTGGTTCAGCAGCATCGGCGCCACGATGCCGAGGTAGTGGATGATGGTGGCGCCGGTGGCCGAGACCTCGTGCCACCAGCGCGTCGGCGAAAAGCGCTCCGGCAGCACCAGCGTGTTGGCGGTAAGGATCGCCGCCGTCGACATGATGTTGAGATGATTGATGTGGAACAGGGGGAGCGGATTGTAGAAGCGCTCCTGCGCGAGGCGAATGTCGATCAGTCCACCGAGGCTGCAGTAGTTGCGCCCCGCGTTGAGCGTGTAGAAGTTGGACAGCAGGCAGCCTTTGGGGCGCCCCGTGGTGCCCGACGTGTAGAGCAGCGAGCATTCGCTCTCGAGGCCGGGGCCATCGCCGCGTGAGGGGGCAGCGGGCCGGGGTAGCCGTTCGGGCAGCGCGTGCGCACTTACGACGGGGAGCGGTTTTGCGCGGTCGGCGGCGGCCGCGGCCACATCCGCCACGCGATGCGGCAACACCACTGCAAGCTCGGCGTCGCTGTGGTCGAGCAGGTAGGCCACCTCGTCGTGGCGGTAGTCGGGATTGATCGGCACGATGCCGGCGCCCAGCGCATTGAGTGCCAGGTAGTGGAAGAAGAACTCCGGCCAATTCTCCAGGAGGATGGCGACACGGTGCCCGTAGCCGTGCCCTGCCCGCGCGTAGAGATCGCCAAGCCGCTGGACCTCCCCGAGCGTGGCGCCATAGCTGTACTCGACACCCTGGGGGCACCAGTCGCGATCGGCGCGCGCCGGCACGATCAGGAAGGGGTGGGCTGGATGCGCCTTCGCCGCCGCCGCGAACTGCTGTGCAGTTTTGTCCCTGGGCGCCCTACTCCCGCGCTCGGCGCGCATGATTTTTGCCGGCACGGTAGAGCAGTTTCGGCACCGGATGAAGCGTTGGCCGTGACTACGCATCAGCCGCCGAACAACACGCGGTGCATGATGCGTCCGGGAAGAAGCGTGAAC
>CAWHBI010000018.1:0-23766 GCA_963827545.1 uncultured Alphaproteobacteria bacterium | reverse complement strand
CTACGAGCGCCGGGGGTGGACCTGCACCGGACGGGAGCCGAACGGCGATCTGCGCTTCGAATTGCGGCGTCCCCGGCAGAATCCTATCTGAACCGGCTGTTGGCCAAATGATGCAGCCTGGTTATGGCCACCTGCGCTATGGATGCTCGAGACGAAGCGCGCACTACACCGAAGGCGAGGGGAGAGAACCATGTGGAACTGGCAATCGCTGGCGATTTTTTTGGCAGGCGGCGTGCTGGGCACCGGTTTCGGTGTGGCGTTCGGCTTTTTCCTGTTTCCGTTCGTTTTCCCGCCACCGCCAGCCGTGGAGCAGCTCTCCGACGCTGACCGGCGCGCTGGTGTCATCGCCGAGGGCAAGTTCATCCACGCCAATCCCAGCGATCCCATCCACTGGGGCAAGGGCAGCGTGACGGTGCGCCAGGACAGCGTGTTCCTCGGCCCCGACTTCGAGGTCGGCCCCGGCCCCAAGTTCCACGTCTATCTTGTGCCCAAGGCGCCGATCCGCGCGTCCGGCGATCTCGCGGGGCAGATGTTCATCGATCTGGGCCGTCTGCGCGCCTTCAAGGGTAGCCAGCGCTATGCGGTTCCCCCGGGCCTCGACCTCGCCAAGTTCCAGAGCGTCATCATCTGGTGCGAGCAGTTCTCCGTGCTGATCTCGCCTGCCGATCTGATGCGCAAAGTCTGATGCCAAGGTTGACGCTCGCGGTGCCGTGGCGCGCCCGGAGGGGCGGTGTAGCCATAAGCACGACCAGTATCGTGCCCATCTTGCGGGCAGGCTGCCGCGTGCACGAGCAAATATTGAGCGTAGCCAACCGGATTTGCCCGTCCTACCCTCAGCAGACCGCAGTTGCCCAAGTTTTGCACGTTTACCAAGGGCTGGGCCTGAACTGTGGAGGTCTTGTTGCGGGCGGCTTTCGACGAGATGAACGGCAGCGGGGGCGGGGTGCGCGAGCCCTACCTCTCCGTGCATCAGTGGCTGCAGGGCCAGCAGATCGACGACCTCAAGCGCAAGCGCGGCGAGGCGGAGGCGCTGTTCCGGCGCACCGGGATCACTTTCTCCGTCTATGGCGACGAGGCGGCGACCGAGCGCCTGATCCCCTTCGACATCATCCCGCGCATCCTCTCAGCGGCCGAGTGGCGCCGGCTGGCGGCCGGCATCGAGCAGCGGGTGCGCGCGCTCAACGCCTTCATGTACGACGTCTATCACCGCCAGGAGATCATCCGCGCGGGCCGCGTGCCCGAGGACCTCATCATCCAGAACGCGGCTTTCCTCCCCGAGATGATGTGCGTGGAGCCCGCGCGCGGCGTCTACTCGCACATCATCGGCATCGACATCGTGCGCACTGCCGAGAACGAGTTCTTCGTGCTCGAGGACAACACGCGCACGCCCTCCGGCGTCTCCTACATGCTGGAGAACCGCGAGACCATGATGCATATGTTCCCCGAGCTGTTCGCGCGCAATCGCGTGGCGGCAGTGGAAGACTATCCCGACAACCTGCGCCTGACGCTGGAAAGCGTGGCGCCTCCCAACCTCGACCGCGAGCCGACGGTCGCCGTGCTGACACCAGGCATCCACAACAGCGCCTACTTCGAGCACTCCTTCCTCGCCGACCAGATGGGGGTGGAGCTGGTGGAGGGGCAGGACCTCGTCGTCACAGACGGCGCGTTGCATGATGAAGACGACGCAGGGCCTGCGCCAAGTCGACGTGATCTACCGGCGCATCGACGATGCCTTCCTCGATCCTCTCGTCTTCCGGCGTGATTCCGTGCTCGGCGTGCCCGGCATCTTCGACGTCTATCGCGCCGGCCGCCTCACCATCGTCAACGCGCCGGGCGCCGGCATCGCCGACGACAAGTCGATCTACACCTACATGCCCGACATCGTGGAGTTCTACACGGGCCGGGCGCCGATCCTGAAGAACGTGCCGACCTACGTCTGCCGCAAGCCGGACGACCTGGCCTACGTGCTGGAGCATCTCTCCGAGCTGGTGGTGAAGCAGGTGCACGGCTCGGGCGGCTACGGCATGCTGGTGGGCCCCGCCGCCACGCGCGACGAGATCGACATGTTCCGCATGCTGGTCAAGGCGCGGCCCGACCGCTACATCGCGCAGCCGACGCTGGCGCTCTCCACCTGCCCGACGCTGGTCGAGCAGGGCATCGCCGAGCGCCACCTGGACCTGCGTCCCTTCGTGCTGGTGGGCGACCGAGTGCGCCTCACGCCCGGCGGGCTCACGCGGGTCGCGCTGCGCGAAGGCTCGCTGGTGGTCAACTCCAGCCAGGGCGGCGGAACCAAGGACACCTGGGTGCTGCAGGAGTAGGTTTCAGGGGTCAGGTTTCAGGGGTCAGGTTTCAGGAGGTAAACGTTGAGCATTAGCTCGTACCGCGATCTAGTGGTGTGGCAGAAAGCGATGCGTCTTGCTGCAGAGGCGTATCAGATCGCGAGGCTCCTGCCCAAAGCAGAGGAGTATCGCTTGACGAGCCAGCTGCTGCGGGCAGCCGCCTCCGTGCCCACCAATATCGCGGAAGGTCATGGGCGTGGAACGCGGAAGGACTATGCCAATTTCATCTCTATTGCGCGAGGATCGTTGGCGGAGACGGAGACCATCCTCCTCTTGCTGGTCGACGTCGAGTTGCTGACAAATGAGCGTGCACAAACGGTCTTGGCGCTCTGCTCGGAGGTCGGCAGGATGCTGAACGGATTGCTCGCGCGGCTACGCGATACCACTGAGATCCGACCCCTGAAACCTGACCCCTGAAACCTGATCCCTGATGTTCGGCCGGACCGCCAACGACCTGTTCTGGATGTCGCGCTACATCGAGCGCGCCGAGAACATCGCGCGCCTGCTGGAGGTCGGCTACCGCATCGCGCTCTTGCCGCGCGAGGGCCACGGCCAGGATGAGGAATGGCGCTCCACCTTGCGCAGCGCGGGCTGCGAGAAGGGCTATCTCGCCAAGTACGGCGGCTATGACACGCGCGATGTCGTCAACTTCATGCTGTTCGACGCCGACAATCCCTCGAGCGTCTATTCCTGCCTGGCCACAGGCCGCCGCAACGCCAGGGCGCAGCGCACGGCCCTGACCCGCGAGATGTGGGAGAGCCTCAACAGCGCCTGGATCGAATTTTCGGCCATCGATGCAACCACCCTGGCCCCCAATGCGCTGCCGCCGCTGCTCGACTGGATCAAGGAGCGCTCGGCGCTGTTCCGCGGCGCGCTGCTCAACACCATCCTGCGCAACGACACCTTCTACTTCAATCAGCTCGGCACCTTCCTGGAGCGCGCCGACAACACCGCGCGCATCCTCGACGTGAAATACTACGTCCTGCTGCCGCACAACGAGATCGTCGGCGGCGAGATCGACAGCGTGCAGTGGGCGGCGATCCTGCGCTCGGTCTCGGCGCATCGCAGCTACCGCTGGGTCTACAAGGACAGCTACAAGCCCTGGCGCGTCGCCGACTATCTCATCCTCAACCGGCAGATGCCCCGCTCGCTGCGCTCCTGCTACGAGGAGATCATGCAGGCGCTGGTCGAGCTCGGCCACTTCTACGGCGCCGTCAACGGCCCGCAAACGCTCGCCGGCGACATCCTGCGGCAGCTGGCGGACGGCGATATGGACACCATCTTCCAGTCGGGCCTGCACGAGTTCCTGGCCGAATTCATCGCCCGCAACAACCGCCTGGGCAGCGAGATCTCCGCCACCTACTACTTCACCGACGATGTGGCGCCATGCTGATCAGCGTCCGCCACGTCACGCGCTACGTCTACGCCGAGCCGGTGAGCTACACGGTGCAGAGCCTGCGGCTGACACCGGCGCCGTTCACGGGCCAGCGCATCGCCGACTGGCACGTGCACGTGCCCGGTTGCGCCAAACCGCTGGAGTTCACGGACGGGTTCGGCAACACGGTGCAGCTCGTCACGCTGAGCGCGGTGCACCACGAGCTTGTCATCGAGGCTGGCGGCACCGTGGAGACCCAGGACTGCGACGGCGTGGTCGCCGGCCTCGCCAAGGCCATTCCGCCCCGCGTGTTGCTGAAGGAGACCGCGCAGACACGGCCCGACGCTGCCATCCGCGAACTTGCCCAGTCGATTGAGGGCAAGGACACGCTCGGCAAGCTCCATGCATTGGCAGGCGCTGTCCGTGATCGTGTCGAATATGTTGCCGGTATCACCGACGCGCACACAAGCGCTGCCGAAGCGCTGGCCGACGGCAAGGGCGTGTGCCAGGACCACGCCCACATCTTCATTGCGGCGGCGCGCACGCTCGGCATCCCCGCGCGCTACATCACCGGCTATCTGCTCATGAACGACACGGGGGACGACGCCGGTCCCACGGACGCGCACCACGCTTGGGCAGAAGCCTGGGTCGAGTCTCTGGGCTGGGTCGGCTTCGACGTCGCCAACCGCATCTGCCCAACCGAGCGCTACGTGCGCCTCGCCGCCGGCCTGGACGCCAGCTACGCCGCCCCCATCGTCGGCTCGCGTCGTGGCGGCGCGGGTGAGAAACTCGAAGTGTCCGTCGCCGTGCAACAGCAGCAGAGCGCCCAGCAATGATGCCCTCACGGGGTCAGACCCCTCGCGCCGACCTTTGCGAGTGTCAGGGGCGTGTCGGCGAGGGGTCTGACCCCGTCAGGAGCAGTGTGCTGTGACCTACTGCGTGGCGATACGGCTCAATCGCGGCCTGGTCTTCGCCGCCGACACGCGCACCAGCGCCGGCAGCGACAACGTCGCCACCTTCCGCAAGCTGTACTATTGGCGCAGGCCGGGGGAGCGGGTCATCGTTCTGATGTCGGCCGGCAACCTGGCGGTCACGCAATCCGTCGTCAGCCTTCTCAACGAGCAGCTGGTCGAGGAGCTTTCTCCAGGTGCCGAGAGCCTCTTCACGGTGCCCTCGCTCTATCGCGCTGCGCGCCTGGTCGGCGACGCGCTGCGCGACGTGCGCAAGCGAGATGGGCCCGGATTGGAGGATAGCGGCTCGACCTTCAACGCCAATTTCATCCTCGGTGGCCAGATCGGCCCGGAGGTTCCGCGACTGTTTCACATCTATCCCGAGGGCAACTTCATCGAGGCGACCGATGACACGCCCTTCTTCCAGATCGGCGAGCACAAGTACGGCAAGCCGATCATCGACCGCGTGGCACAACCAACCATGCGGCTGGGCGAGGCGGCCAAGCTCGCCCTGCTGTCGTTCGATTCCACGCTGCGCTCCAACCTGTCGGTCGGGCTGCCGATCGATCTCCTGATCTACGAGCGCGACAGCCTCGACGTGCGCCGCGAAAAGCGCATCGAGCAGGACGACGAGTACTTCCGCAAGCTGTCGGCGTCCTGGTCCGACGCCTTGCGCTCGGCCTTCGCCAAGATCGAAGAGTTCAAATTGTAGGCAGTCTCATTTGTCTCACTGCCATTCGTGTCTGCGAATTAGGCAGGCATTGCCCAGCGAGCGTGCGGATGCCTACTCCAACATCGAGCGTAGCGCACGTGAGCGGCCAACATCGCTACAGAATCAGCATGTTAGCCGGTTCGTTAACGGCTGGCACAGCTCTTGCGGAAATTGGGCTGGCGCCTTGCGTCCCGGCGCGGGCGCTCTGGTAGCGGCTCAATGGGGAATCCCGCCATGCACGCATTCGCCTTCCGCCTCCTGCCGATCGCGGCCTTTGCTCTCGTCTTCACCAGTGTCGGCGATCATTCGCTCGCCGCCGACGCGCCTGTGCCCAACAAGGGCGACACCGCCTGGATGCTGACAGCGACGGTGTTTGTACTGCTGATGACGATCCCGGGCCTTGCCCTGTTCTACGCCGGGCTCGTGCGCGCCAAGAACGTCGTATCCATGCTGATGCAGGTGTTCGCCATCGTGTGCATGGTGGCGATCCTTTGGGTGATCTACGGCTACAGCCTGGCGTTCACAGGCGGCGGGCCTGTCAACGACTATGTCGGCGGCTTCTCCAAGATCTTCCTCATGGGTGTGACACCAGAGTCTACGGTCGCAACCTTCTCGAACGGCGTAGTCATCCCCGAGCTCGTTTACATCTGCTTCCAGATGACCTTTGCCTGCATTACCCCGGCGCTGATCGTCGGCGGCTTCGCGGAGCGCATGAAATTCTCCGCCCTGATGCTGTTCATCGGCCTGTGGGTCACCTTCGTCTATTTCCCCATTGCTCACATGGTCTGGTACTGGGCCGGCCCCGATGCGCTCGCCGATGCAGCCAAGAAAGTCGCCGAGGCCGCGGCCGGACCCGCCAAGGCGGAAGCCGAAAAGGCGCTCGCGGCCGTGCAGGCCGACGCCGGCCTCGCCTTCCAGTGGGGCGCCCTCGACTTCGCCGGCGGCACCGTGGTGCACATCAACTCGGGTATCGCTGCTCTCGTCGGCGCCCTGATGCTCGGCAAGCGCCTCGGCTATCGCGAGGAGCCCATGACCCCCCATAGCGTCACCCTCACATGCGTAGGCGCAGCCCTGCTGTGGGTCGGCTGGTTCGGCTTCAACGCGGGCTCCGCCCTCGAGGCGACCGGCGGCGCGGCACTCGCCATGACGAACACCTTCGTTGCCACCGCCGCCGCCGGGCTGGCGTGGATGGTCTTCGAGTTCGTCTTCAAGTGGAAGATGTCGCTGCTCGGCCTCGTCTCGGGCGCGGTGGCCGGCCTCGTTGCCGTCACGCCTGCGGCGGGCTTTGCGGGCCCCATGGGGGCGGCGATCCTGGGCGCCGTTGCCGGCGCCATCTGCCTGTTCTTCTGCACGGCGATCAAATGGTTGTTGAGGTATGACGACAGCCTCGACGTGTTCGGCATCCACTGCATCGGCGGCATTGTCGGTGCCATCGGCACCGGGCTGCTGGTGAGCCCGGAGTACGGCGGCACCGGCGTCCTCGACTATGTCGTCAGCCCAGGCTCGGCCAAGGTCGCCGAATACGTGCGCGACGTGCAGCTGATCGCCCAGGCCAAGGCGGTCGGGTTGACGCTGGTGTGGTCGGGCGTGGGCTCGATCATCATCTTCAAGGTCGTGGACCTCCTTATTGGCACCCGCGTCAGCCCCGAAGCCGAGCGTGAAGGCCTCGATCTGCACCAGCACGGCGAGCGCGGCTACGTGTACGAGCACTAGACGCAAGCGCGACGACACTGCGGCATCGCGACGAGCCCACTTGAGCGATGCCACACGCCCGGATGTCCGCGGGGCTACCGCCGCGGACATCCGGCGTATTCTATTTCCGGTGACCAGCTCATCTTGGCGCCGCTTTCCCCAACACGCCCGATCGCGCTAGCTTGCGTTCGTTCCACCCTTGTCCTCGAGAGGGGCGACCATGAGCGCACCAAGCCAGAGCGACCCCGGGCTTCTGTCTGCCACGGAGCTTGTCGCGCTCTACCATCGCAAAGCGCTCTCGCCGGTGGAGGCCACGAAGGCCACGCTGGCCCGAATCGAGCGCTACGGCGCCCAGGTCAATGCCTATTGCCACCTGGACCCTGACGGTGGGCTCGCCGCTGCACGGGCCTCCGAGGCGCGCTGGATGGCGGGTGCGCCCGCCGGCCTCGTCGATGGCGTGCCTATCGGCGTCAAGGACAATATCCTGGTCGCCGGCATGCCGGCGCGCTTCGGCTCGAGGCTCACCAGCAGCGACCCGCAGGCGATCGACGCGCCGGCCGTCGCGCGGCTGCGCGAGCAGGGCGCGGTGGTGCTGGGCAAGACCGCCATGCCGGAATACGGCTGGAAGGCCACCAGCGACAGCCCGCTCACCGGCCTCACGCGCAACCCCTGGGACGTGCGTATGACCACTGGCGGCTCCTCGGCGGGCGCGGTGGCGGCGTGCGTGCTGGGCATGGGCGCGCTGCACCTCGGCACCGACGGTGGCGGCTCCATCCGCATCCCGGCCGCCTTCACCGGTTGCTTCGGCGTCAAGCCGACACGCGCGCGGGTGCCGGCGTTCCCGACCTCGCCACTGGGGACCATCGCGCACCACGGCCCGATCACCCGCACGGTGGCGGATGCGGCCCTCGCCATGGCGGCGATCGCCGCGCCGGATGCGCGCGACGTCTATGCGTGGGTGTCGCAGCCGCCGGACTTCCGCGTCGGCCTGGATGACGGCGTGCGCGGCCTGCGTGTCGCCTTCTCGCCGCGGCTCGGCTTTGCGCCGCAAGTCCATCCCGAAATCGAGGACGCCGTCGCCACGGCGGCCAGGACGTTCGAGAGCCTTGGCGCGAAGGTGGAGGAAGCCGATCCCGACATCGGCGGAGACCCGATCGATACGTGGAACACGTTCTGGTGGCCGGCGATGCTCTATCAGCTCAAGGCTTTCGGCGATCGCTCACGCGACCTCTCGGATCCGGCTCTGCTCGAGGCGGCCGCACAGAGCCACGCGGTCTCGGTATCTGGCTTCATCCGCGCGCAGCTGGAGCGGGCTCGGCTGCACAACGTCTTCGTCCGCTTCCACGAGCAATACGATCTCCTGCTCACGCCGTCGCTTCCGCTGCCGGCATTCGAGGTCGGGGAACTCGTCCCACCTTCAGGCGAGTGGGGCACTGCGTGGTGTGACTGGGCGCCCTTCAGCTACCTCTTCAACCTCACCACGCAGCCGGCGGCCTCCGTACCCTGCGGCCTCACCAAGACAGGCCTGCCGATCGGCCTGCAGATCGTGGGGCCCGTCGGCGCCGACGCGCTCGTGCTGCGCGCGGCCCGCGCCTTCGAGGCAGCCGCGCCGTTCCCGACGCTTGATGCGCCGCGCATGACGGGGGCGTGATGGGGTCAGACCCCTAACCTCAACGTTGCGGTAAAACCTGCACCGTTTGCGTTAGGGGTCTGACCCCGCTGCGTCAGGGGGCTGACCCCGCAGCAACGCACTTGAGCGTGGCCCCTGCCCGTGTGAGCATGCCCGGCAAAGCAGCCCTGCCATGAGGGAGGAAACATTGGCCGAAGAGATCCGCATCGAGTTCACCCGCTTCTCTGCCTTCTACTCGCCGCTCATCGCCACCATGGCTGGTGGTTTCCTGAGGACCGAAGGACTGGAGGCCAAGCATTCCGTCTCCCCGCCGGGCAAATCGGCGATCGCCGGCCTGCTCGACGGGTCGGTGCACGTGGCGCAGTCGGCGCCTTCAGCCAAGGCTTCACGCCGCTGGAGCAGGGCAAACAGCCCCCCGCGCTTCACTTCGCCCAGATCAACGAGAAGGACGGCTTCTTTCTCACCGGCCGCAGCCCGGACCCCGCCTTCGCCTGGGACAAGCTGAAAGGCAAGAAGGTGATCGTCGACCACGGCGGCCAGCCGATGGCCATGTTCAAGTACGCGTGCTTCAAGCGGGGCCTCGACTTCAAGGCGATCCAGGCGATCGATGCAGGCTCCACCGACAAGATGATCGCGGCCTTCCGCTCAGGCGAGGGCGATTTCATCCACCTGCAGGGCCCGGCCCCGCAGCAGCTCGAGCATGACAAGGTCGGTCACATCGTGGCGGCCGTGGGCGATGCCATCGGCCCCTGCGCCTTCTCCAGCCTCGCCGCCACGCGCGACTGGCTCGAGACCGACATGGCCAAGGGCTTCATGCGCGCCTACCGCAAAGCCCGCGCCTGGCTGATCGCCACGCCGGCAGCCGAGGTGGCCAGGGCCGAGGCGCCCTTCTTCAAGGACATCGACCTGCCCGTGCTGACCGCCACCATCGCCACCTATCAGAAGCTCGGCAACTGGACGCCGCACGTGGAGATCACGCGGCCCGCCTTCGAGGCGACGCTCGACATCTTCCAGCACGCCGGCTTGATCACCAAGCGGCACCAGTACGAGGACGTTATTGCGCAGCCTCCGGCGTAGGGCGCAACAAGCGGTAGCGCATTGCGCCGATGCACCGGTCCAGCAAAACGGCGCAATGCGGCTGACGCCTTATTGCGCCCTACGCTCCACGCACCATCGACGAACGTGAATCCCAAGGAGTGAAACGCATGGCTGAAACCCTGGGCTGGATCGGCATCGGCAGCATGGGCCACCGCATGACGCGGCACCTGGTGGCCGCCGGACACGCGCTGGTGGTGGCGGACGCGGTGAGCACGGAGCGCGCACCGCCGGGCGCGCAGGCGGCAAAGAGCAACGCGGAGGTGGCGGCGCTGGCCGAAACCATCATCCTCTCGCTCCCCGATGGGAACATCAGCCAGGCCGTGGCGCGCGAGATCGCTGACGCCTCGCCGCGCAAGGTCAAGACCGTCATCGACACGTCGACCATCGGCATCAAGGCGGCGGAGGCGGTGGCGGCCATCCTCGGCAAGGCCGGCATCGCCTTTGTCGATGCACCGGTGTCGGGCGGCACCGCGGGTGCCGACAAGGCCACGCTTGCCATCATGCTGGCGTGTCCGGCGGAGACCTATGAGCGGGTCAAGCCGCTCATGAGCCTGATGGGCAAGCCATTCTACGTGGGCCCCAGGCCGGGGCAGGGGCAGGCGGTGAAGCTGCTCAATAACTTCCTCTCCGCCACGGCGCTCGCCGCCACCTCGGAGGCCATCGCCTTCGGCGTCAGCCAGGGCATCGAGATGAAGACCATCCTCGACATCGTCAACGCCTCGACGGGGCGCAACTCGGCGACCGAGGACAAGTTTCCCCGCCGCATCATGCACGGGCGCTACGACGCCGGCTTCACCGCCAAGCTGCAGCTGAAAGACATCAAGCTCTACCTGGAGAACGCGCGCGCCGCCGGTATCGCCGACGCGATCGCCGACACGGTGGTGCGGGTGTGGAGCGAGATGGATACCGCGCTCCCCAAGGCCGACATCTGCGAGATGTACCCCTACACGCGCGACGGGAGGCGGCAGGGGAAAGGTTGATACACCCGTCATCCCCGAAGCCGACGCCTTGGCGGAGACTATCGGGGATCTGCCTCACCGATGAGCCTCGGGCAGATCCCGGATAGTCTCGGCTGCGCCTCGGCTTCCGGGAGACGGGTGCGCGTTCAGCTCGCCGGCGGTTCCAGCAGGTCGGCGCGCTTCTTCAGGATCGAGTCCGCCTTGTAGGCCGGGATCTTGAACTCCCAGCCCTGCGTGCGCTTGATGATCTCATCGGCCGCCTTCTTGGCCTCGCCCTCGCCTGTCGCGGCGACGGAGAGCCAATTGGAGTCGCCGTCCTTGCGCAGGCGCAGCGTGGTCGTGGGTCCGTCCGCAAACTCGACCTTCACGACGCTCACGCCCGCGCCGGAGGGCGCCGCATCCAGCTTGCGCACGTCCTCCAAGTCGATGGAGCTGGCAGCACGTGCAATGGCGTCCGCAGCCGACGCATCCTTCAGCTTCTTGCCCGTGGCGGGAAAGCCCGCGAACCGCAGCTTGCCCGCGGTGTCGTTGGCCTGCTTGCCGTCCTTGGCGTCTTTGCCATCGTTGGCCGCAGCCGCCTCGCGCTCGATCTTCAGCGCCTCCTCGCCCGGAATCTCGACGGTGACGCGGCTGATCTTGCTGCTGTCGAGAGCGAGCACTGACGTGCTGATCCAGTCCTTGACGGCAGTCGGCGCATCCAGCTCCGCGTTGGTCAGCCAGGTTTGCGGGTCGCCGGGCTTGCGCACGTAGCTTCCGCCCTTGCCCGAACCGGTAAGATCCTGGCGCTTCTTGCCGAGCACGACCTCGGCGACGGCGCCGCCCTTGGCGCGGGTGAGCCGCACCAGCCGTGACTTGGCGCCCTTGTCCGCAGGGTCTTCCAGCTCGAGCGCGGCATACCGGTCGGGCCTGCGCGTCTTCGTCTCGATGAGCTCGGCCTCGGCAAGGCCCACCACCAGGGCCCGCACCTTTGCGACTTCCACCGGATACCCGCCGCGCTCGTTGATGCCCCAGCCCGTGGCCGCCTTCACCAGCGTGACGGCATTCTCGCCCTGGCGTATCTCGATGGCATCGACCTGGGGTGCATCCGCGGCGAGCGAGGGAAAGAGCCTGACCCCCTCCACCCGGCCCGAGCTCCACTGGTTGTTGGAGGCGTAGCTGACGACGGCGAACAGCACCGACAGGGCCGCCGCGAGCGCCAGATAGACGAACTGCCTGGGCGTCATGGCGTGGCCTCCGGGGATTTGGGCTCCGTGGCCTGGACCTGCGGGCTCGCCATGCGCCGGCGCCGGCGCGCCGCCCAGCCGATGCCGACGAGCCCGATCAGCATGGGCACGGCCGCGATATTGATGAACTTGAGGGTGCCGTCGAGGCGGTCGATGTCCTTGCGCAGCTCGCGCTTCACTTCACGCAGCTCGCGCCGCACCGTCAGCATGTCGGCCCGGAATCTCTCGATGTCCTGGCGATTCTTGTCAGTGAGCACCAGGTTCTCGCCGTCGCCCTGCTTCTCGAGCCCGGCCAGCTGCTGCTGCACCTCCTTGAGCCTGGCATTGAGCGCCTGCTCCTTGTTGCGGAAGCGCTGTTCCGCCTCGCGGCGCAGGTCGGCGACCAGCTCGAAGGGGCGGTCGCTGACGCCGCGGCCTCTGAGCGAGATCAGCGCATCGGAGCCTGAGAGGTTCTCGAGAGCACCCAGCACGAACGAGCCGTTGTGCGAGCTGGGAACGGCCACCTGCTGGCCGAGGAACTCGCGCACGTCGACCCAGAACTGGTCGTGCAGGAAATCGGTGTCGGCGACGATCACCACGTTGATCTTGCCGGAGGCCACGTGCGGCTTCGCCGGCGGCGAGTCAGCCTTAGTCTCGGCAGTCTTGGCAGCGGCGGTGTCGGCCTTCTTGTCGTTGGCCTTGGCTGCCGCATCGTTCTTCTTGTCCGCCGCTTTGGCGCCGGGCTTCTTGGCCGCCTTGTCGGCGCTCTTGTCGGCCGCCTTGTCCTTGGCCGGGTCGCTCGCATCCGACTTGGTTTCGGGGGAAGGAGGTGGTGGAGGCGGCCCATCGGCGAACGCGCTCTTGGCCTCGCCCGATATGCGCGCCGCCAGCACCAGCTGCTTGCCGCCGCGCTTGTAGTTGTTCAGCAGACCAACGGCATCAGGCATCATGCTCACGCTGTCGGCTCCGACCTCCATGGCGTCGGCAGTGGTGCGCACAATCGGCGCAAACACCGTGCTGGCGTCGGCCGCCTTGGCCAGGAAGCCGGCGCTGGCAAAGTTCAGCTTCTCGATGCCGCCGGCCAGCACGTCGCGCTCGTCGAGGTTGCTGCGGTCGAGACCCAGCCACAGCACATACTCCGTTACGCTGGCGCGCGGGCCGCCGCCGAACTGCACGCGCCGGGCGCGCTTGATGTCGGCCGCCACGTTCTTGGCATCGAAGGTGACGCCCCAGGCCTTCAAGAGCTTGTCGAACTCGGTGAAGTTGGGCGGGCCTTGCATCATCATCATCATGCCGCCCTGCCGCTGCATCTCCGGGACGGGATCGACGAATGCCAGCACCTTGCCGCCGGAAAGCGCGAACTGGTCGATGGCATAGGCCTCGTCCGCGGAGAGGTTCTCCGGCTGCACCACCATCAGCACGCCGACGTCAGAGGGGATCTCCTTGGCGTTGGTGATCTGCTTGACCTCGAAGAATTCCCGGATCTGCTCCATGATCAGCAGGGGCGGAGTCGGCCGCCCGCCCATCATCGGATTGCCGGGGCCGCCGTCGACGGGCAGCTTGGCGATGAGCCCGATCGCGCTCTTGGTCTGGTGCGCCAAGGTGTAGACCAGCTTGGTCACGTCGTACTCGACGAACCGCTCGCGATCGGTTGAAAGGAAGGGCAGGGTGGACTCCGTGTCAGTGGAGTTCGAGCCCACGATGCCGAAGTAGCCCATCTCGCCTTCCTGGTTGAGACGCACACCTTTCAGACCTGCCGCCACAGCACGGTCCTCCGCGTCGGAAAACGGCTCGGGATCGAGGAAGGTGAGCTTGAGCTTGCCGCGGGCGATGTCGCGGTACTGCTCGAGCAGCGTGCGCACGCGCTCGAAACTCTTGGCGTAGCTCGGGGCGGCCTTGCCGAGCTCCTTTGAGAAGTAGACGCGGACGTCGATGGGCTCGTCGATCGACCGCAGGGCCTTGCGCGTGCCGTCGGAGATGGTGAACAGGCGGTCCTTGGTGAGGTCGAGCCTGGCATCGCGCAGCGCGCTCGACGCGATCAGGTTGACCGCCAGCAGGATGATCGCGGCAAGCGCCAGTCCGCCCCAGGCGAGCGTGTGGCGATTGATGCGCCCCGCCGCGGCAGCAGCCCGGTCGAAAGCACTCGTCGTCTTTTGCGTCGTTCCAGCCATGGTGAGCGAACCCTCAGGCGGCCTTGCGCTGATCGATGATGATCTTGTTGGCGAACAGCGCGAACACGATCAGGGACACGTAGAAGACGATGGCGGGCAGATCGATGATGCCCTTGGTAACGTTCTCGAAGTGCGACAGGAAGCTCAGGCCTGCGATGGCCGAAATCAGCTGCTCGGGCGCCCAGGCGCGGAATGCGTTCTGCACCGGCTCATGCCCGCTCATGACGAACAGGAAACACACCGTGGCCGCGACGATGAAGGCGATCACCTGGTTCTTGGTCAGCGCCGAGATCGCCGACGCGACCGCGAGATACGCGCCCGCCATCAGGAAGCTGCCGAGGTAGCTCGCCAGGATGACGCCGTTGTCGGGCCGGCCCAGCAGGTTGACGGTGAGCCACATCGGAAACGTGAGGATCAGGGCCAGGCCGATGAAGCCCCAGGCAGCCACGAACTTGCCGAGGATCGCCTCCCACGGCGAGATCGGCAGCGTCATCAGGAGCTCGATGGTGCCCGTCTTGCGCTCCTCGGCCCACAGCCGCATGCCGATGGCCGGCACCAGGAGCAGGTAGAGCCACGGATGGTAGATGAAGAAGGTCGACAGGTCCGCCTGGCCGCGCTCGAAGAAGGCGCCGAAATGGAAGGCGAAGGCCCCGGTCAGCGCCACGAAGATGACGAGGAAGACGGTGGCGATGGGGGTGGCGAAGTAGGCCGCGAACTCGCGCCTGGCCACGATCCAGATCTTGCTCAGCGTCTCACGCATTGGGCTTGTCCAGGTCGGAGGTGGTGATCTGGCGGAAGACATCGTCGAGCTTGCCGCGCTCGACGAAGATCTCGTCGACGGCCAGCGACTTCTGGCGGATGGCGGAAGCGATATCGGTGACGATGCCGGCGCCGTTCTTCGGGATGGCGCGCAGATGCAGCTGGCCATTCGCCGTCGCCACGGTCTCGACTTTCTCCACGCCCGCGAGTGCGGAGAGCGCGCCCTTGATCGCGTCGGCCTTCTCTGCGGCCACGCGGATGGCGACCGCGCCGTGATAGGGCAGGCGGCGCATCAAATCCTCGGCCGTGCCATCGGCAACGATGCGGCCCTTGTTGATGACGACCGCGCGCGTGCACACGGCTTCCACCTCCTCCAGGATGTGCGTGGAGACGATGATGGCCTTCTCCTTGGCCATCTCGGCGATCAGCTTGCGCACGTGGTGCTTCTGGTTGGGGTCGAGCCCGTCGGTGGGCTCGTCCATGATCAGCACCTCCGGGTCGTGCAGGATCGCCTGGGCGATGCCGACCCGGCGCTTGTAGCCCTTGGACAGCGTCTCGATGGTCTGCTCGAGCACGGGGCCGAGGCCGGTCTTCTCGACCGCGACGCCGACCGCCTTGGCGATGGCCGGGCCCTGCAGGCCTCTTAGCTCGGCCACGAAATACAGGAGCCCCTTGGGCGTCATCTCGGCATAGAGCGGCGCGCCTTCGGGCAGGTAGCCCAGCCGCTTCTTGGCCTCTCTGGCCTGGTCCTGCACGTCGAAGCCGGCGATGCGCGCCCGCCCGGCGTCGGGCTCCAGGAACCCCGTGATCAGCCGCATGGTGGTGGACTTGCCGGCGCCGTTGGGGCCCAGGAAACCCAGCACCTCGCCTCGGGGAACCCTAAGGGTGATGCCGTCCACGGCCTTGAGCTTGCCGAAGCTCTTGGCAAGCCCCTCCGCTTCGATCAGGGCGGTCATTGTTTCCTCTCCCGGCGTTTCCGCGCGAACTCCTTGTCGCAAAGTCCTGGCGAGTCAAATGAATAACCGGACATCAGACGCGACTGGAGCGGTTGCCTAGGCTCTTCGATGGGTGATCGACGGAGAAGGCGTCGCCCCACATGGGGCGGCGCCATGATCAATGCCGCGACCGCCCCCGCGGCCGCTTGGGTGGGGTTTGTAAAAGAGCTGTTGGCAGTGTCAAGGGCAGAGTGCCAAGTGCTTGAGTTCGCCCTCGGATCGCCCTGATTTTGACCGCTGGACAACACAGTCAGGTGACGCGGCTTGCGACTGCGATCGGTGGCGGGGCGCGCAGCGTCTGGTAGACGACGCAGTAGCGCTCGGTGAGCTTCATCAGGGTGGCGCGCTGCTCCTCGGTCAGGTCGCCGCCGATGTCGAAGGTGAGCCGGATGTCGCGGAAGCCGACCGGCGCCTCCTTGGCGACGCCCAGGGTGCCGCGGAAATCGAGATCGCCCTCGGCTTTGATCTTGGCGTCGCGCACCGCCAGCCCCAGTGCGGTTGCAACCGCATTGAGCGTGACGCCGGCGCAGGCAACGAGCGCCTCCAGCAGCATGTCGCCGGAGCAGGCGCTCATTCCTGTCCCGCCGGTGGCAGGGTGCAGCCCGGCTTCCACCAGAGCCTTGCCGGTCTCGACCCGGCACGTCACGCCCTCGCCGATGCGGCCCTCGGCCTTCAGCGTGATGACGGCAGCGTCAGGGTTCTCGCGATACCTGTCCTTCAGCGGCGCCTGCAGGGCCTTGAGGGCGGTAGCGTCCATGGTCGTCTCCCCTTGTCTTCGCAGCCGCCAAGGCGTCGAACCGGCTCCGCGCGTCAGCGATCGTTTTCTGGTTGGCAATCGCCCACTCGCCGAGCGCGCGCACCGGAATAAGCAGCGAGCGGCCGAGATCGGTCAAGGCGTACTCCACACTGGGCGGGACGGTCGGATGGACGGTGCGGGTGACGAAGCCGTCGCGCTCGAGCGCCCGCAGCGTCAGGGTGAGCATGCGCTGCGAGATGCCGCCGACCTCGCGCCTGATCTGGCTGAACCGCTTCGGGCCTGCGCCCAGCAGGTTCACCACCAGCACCGTCCATTTGTCGCCGATCCGGGCCAGCACGTCGCTGATGGCGCGGCAGTCGCCGGACAAATGCATGTGCCCTGGTGTCAAGAATGTGCCTCCTTGTGGCGCCCCGCAGTGGGCACCTATGTAGTGCTGGTTACAAACTTATACCATAGGCTCAGGAGCCCCCATGTCCAAGATCGCCGTCATCGTCGGTAGTATCCGCCGCGACTCGCTCAACCGCAGGCTTGCCGGGGCGCTGGCCAAGCTGGCCAGCCCAAAGGCCGAATACACGCTCCTGCAGATCGACGACCTGCCGCTGTTCAGCCAGGACCTGGAGCCGAGCCCGCCGGCCGCGGTGACGCGCCTCAAGCGCGAGATCGAAGCCGCCGACGGCGTGCTGATCGTCACGCCGGAATACAACCGCTCCATCCCGGGCGTGCTCAAGAACGCAATCGACTGGGCCTCGCGGCCCTATGGCAAGAACTCGTTCGACAGCAAGCCGACGGCCGCGTTGGGCACGTCGCAGGGGGCGGTCGGCACGGCGGCGGCGCAGCAGCATCTGCGCAGCATCCTTGCGTATTTGAATGTCAGGCTGATGGGACAGCCGGAGGGCTACATCGTCTACAAGGGGCTCGTGGACGATGCAGGCAACATTCCCGACGAGGGCACGCGCAAGTTCCTGCAGGGCTACGTCGATGCGTTTGCCGCGCTGGTGGAGCGCGCCGGCAAGAAGTAGCCGGCGCTCGACCCGGGCTGGCGGCTACTGGTGTCACCGGGCCCGGTTGTTCTTCTGACCGGGCACTGAGATTCTGGCGATTGGGCGGCGTTGCCCGCTTGTCCGTCTCACCCGAGATCTGGCCGTCCCTGGCATCCCGGTGCACGAAGCGGCCGGCGCGGACATCGGGCGGGCCGTGCCTGGCGTCACGGGCGGCGCGGTTCAGCTCCCGCTGCACTTCATCCACGTCGATGATCTTGCCCATCAGTCGTACCACGCCTCTGCCCGGCGGAACTCGGCTTCCAGGCTGTCCCAAACATACCACTCGTCGACGATTCCCTTGTAGTGCTTTTCGAAATAGTCGGCGCTCTTGGCAAATCTTGGCGAATGACGGTCTCGGGAATGCCGTGGCCGCCTTGTGCAACCCGGCGACGCACGCGCTCGATGGACATGGCGACATTCGCCAGCCGCAGGTAGATCAACGCCACGACATAGCCGCGCTGCCGCCATTGCGGGATCTTGCGGGCGTAGGTCAGCGAGGCGAGGGTCGTCTCGAACATGAAAGAGGCGCGTGCTGCGGCAAGGGCATCGAAGCGCCTCAGCATCTCACGTCCGGCGCGCACGTTGCGTTGCGCTTCGGACAAGCCATTGGCCGTCAGGTCGCGCGCGATCTCATCGGCGTTGAGGTAGACGAAGCCAGCCCGTGGCTTGTCGAAGTGCTTGTTGGCGAAGCTCGTCTTCCCCGCCCCGTTCGGCCCGGCGATGATGATGATTTGGGGCATGGGTGGAGTTTAGCAGAGCGGCAGCGGCAACCGCGCCCTGCGCCGCGCGGCTTTAGCCCCGCGGCGGCGTCCGCCCGAGGTTTTGGGGTAGGAGGAGCAGGGCGCCCGGCGCCTGCTGACCGAGAAGAGCTTTATAGGCGCAAGCGCCCTGCTCTGCCGGCATCCGGGCCTCGTACATGGCGATCCGCTGGTCTGGCGGCCACGCCCGTAAAGGCTTGCGGACTGCGGCCCCCGGCTCCTGTCTGGGGCGGCAGCTCCGGAGTTGCCGCCCCATGTCCGGGGTGAGGCGAATGCTAGCACGGGCCTCGGGGGGCGGGGATAAGCAGCCTCGCAGATCGCGCCCCACATTGTCATGGTCGGGCTTGCCTACCCTCGGGCTCGTCCCGAGGGTCCCGGCCATCCAACCATCAGCTCGCTCAGGTGCTCATGGAGAGCTGGATCCTCGGGACAAGCCCGAGGATGACACGTGAGGGGTGCGAGTCGCGCTACTTCAGCGCCTCATTGCTCTTCTTCACCCGCTCGGCATCCACGTACACCTGCCCGCCCATCTCGCGGAACTTGGCGGACATCTCCGCCATCCCCGCTTGCGCCTCGGATGGTGTCAGACCCTCCGGGTCTGACACCGTGGCACCGTCGCGCAATGGGGTCAGACCCAGAGGGTCTGACCCCGCCTCGTTCAGCGTCGCGGCGTAGTCGCGCACGTCCTGCGTGATCTTCATGGAGCAGAACTTGGGGCCGCACATGGAGCAGAAGTGGGCGACCTTGTGCGCCTCCTTGGGCAGGGTCTCGTCGTGGAAGGAGCGCGCGGTGTCGGGGTCGAGGGAGAGGTTGAACTGGTCCTCCCAGCGGAACTCGAAGCGGGCCTTGCTGATGGCGTCGTCGCGCAGCTGTGCCGCAGGGTGGCCCTTGGCGAGGTCGGCGGCGTGGGCGGCGATGCGATACGTCACCACGCCCACCTTGACGTCGTCGCGGTTGGGGAGGCCCAGGTGCTCCTTGGGCGTGACGTAGCAGAGCATGGCGGTGCCGAACCAGCCGATCATGGCGGCGCCGATGCCGGACGTGATGTGGTCGTAGCCCGGCGCGATGTCGGTGGTGAGCGGGCCCAGCGTGTAGAACGGGGCTTCCCCGCACTCGGCGAGCTGCTTGTCCATGTTGATCTTGATCTTGTGCATCGGCACGTGGCCGGGGCCCTCGATCATCACCTGGCAGCCCTTCGCCCAGGCGATCTTGGTGAGCTCGCCCAGGGTCTCCAGCTCGGCGAACTGGGCGCGGTCGTTGGCGTCGGCGATGGAGCCGGGGCGCAGGCCGTCGCCCAGCGAGAAGCGACACGTCATAGGCGCGCATGATGTCGCAGATGTCCTCGAAGCGCTCGTAGAGGAAGCTCTCCTTGTGATGCGCCAGGCACCACTTGGCCATGATCGAGCCGCCGCGGCTGACGATGCCGGTGGTGCGGTTGGCGGTGAGCGGCACGTAGGGCAGGCGCACGCCGGCGTGGATCGTGAAATAATCGACGCCCTGCTCGCACTGCTCGATCAGCGTGTCGCGATAGATCTCCCAGGTGAGCTTGACGGGGTCGCCGTCGCATTTCTCCAGTGCCTGATAGATCGGCACCGTGCCGATGGGGACGGGCGAGTTGCGCAGGATCCACTCGCGGGTGTTGTGGATATTGCGGCCCGTGGAGAGGTCCATGACGGTGTCGCCGCCCCAGCGGATCGCCCACACCATCTTCTCGACTTCCTCCTCGACGGAAGAGGTGACGGCCGAGTTGCCGATGTTGGCGTTGATCTTCACCAGGAAGTTGCGGCCGATGATCATCGGCTCCAGCTCGGCGTGGTTGATGTTGGCCGGGATGATGGCGCGGCCACGGGCGATCTCGTCGCGCACGAACTCCGGCGTGATGTGCTCGGGGATCGACCGCGCCGAAGCTCTCGCCGTCGGCGAGGGCGGTTTTGGCGCGGGCCAGCGCAGCGGAGCGGCCGAGGTTCTCGCGGTGGGCGACGTAGATCATCTCCTTGGTGATGATGCCGGCGCGGGCGAACTCGAGCTGGGTGATGGGATGGCGGTCCCCTCTCCCCGTACTTACGGGGAGAGGGCTAGGGTGAGGGGCGGCCCCAAGCGACGCCGGAGTCTCGTGCCGCCCCTCACCTCGTGCCGGAGGCACGGCTCCGCCGTGACCCTCTCCCCGCGAGCGGGGAGAGGGAGAAGGGGGAGAGACGCCGCGCAGCGGCCGCGGCTTGTTGGGGAAGTCGCGCGCGAGGTGCTTGCCCGAGACGTTGCCGTTGTCTTCGGGCCTGATGTCGCGGCCGGTGTATTCCTCGACGCCGCCGCGCTCGCGCACCCAGGCTTCGCGGATGCGGGGCAGGCCCTTCTCGACGTCGATGGCGGCGTGCGCGTCGGTGTAGGGACCGGAGGGGTCATAGACGCGGAATGAAGGCTCGCCGCCCGTGAGCGCGATCTCGCGGAACGGCACGCGGATGTCGGGGTGGCCCTCGGGGGAGTCATACACCTTGGTGCTGGCGCTGATCGGCCCCGTCGTGACCTTCGGGATCATCAGGTCCTTGCTGCGGGTGATCTTGTTCATTATTTCGCTCCCGGGCTGTTCCGTGCGCTCAGTCGAGTGCGCGGAACGGAAAATTCTTGTGGCGCGCACGGGCCCTCCGCGGGGGCGGCGCTTGCGCCGGCGCGCGGTCGCGCGCTCAAGAGCGACCGCACAGGCGTCAACCGGAAAAATGCTGGTGAGGGGAAGCGCGTGTTTTCCGTCCCTTCGCCGGCATGACCCGGATCAGGTTCTAAGGGTGGCGGCGCGGGTTGGTCTCAAGTTGGCCTATCGCTTTGCTACTTGAGGCCGTTAGCGCCATCTCAGCCGGCTCCCACCGGCCCCCCTGGAACTGGCCACAATGTGCGCCTGTTGGTGCCGAGATGCAAGCCGGCGCATCCCAGTGCATAGTGGGTGAGCCAACAGCGCAAACCTCGGGGATGTCATGAGCCAGCCAGCCTCGATCGATTTCTGGTTCGCCATCGGCAGCCTCTATACCTACCTGGCCGTCATGCGGCTCAACGAGGTGGAGAAGGCCTCGGGCGTGGCGTTTCGCTGGCGCCCGTTCAGCGTGCGCACCATCATGAAGGAGATGGACAATATCCCGGCCGCCAAGCCGGTGAAGATGGCCTACACGTGGCGCGACGTGGAGCGGCGGGCAGCGCTGTATGGCTTTCCCTTCCGCGCCCGTCCGCCCTACCCGCTCCAGAACTTCGATGCTCGCCAACCGCATCGCAGTGGTCGGCACCCGGGAGGGCTGGTGCGCAGACTACGTGCGCGCCGCCTATCGCCGCTGGTTCCAGGACGGCCACGAGGCCGGCAGCGAGCCCAACGTAACGGAGAGTCTGCGCGAGATCGGGCAGGACCCTCGGCGTGTCGTCGAGTTGGCCCAGTCGGCCGCGACGGCCGAGGCGTTCGAGGCAGCGACCGGTGAAGCGCGCCGACTCGGTATTTTCGGCGCGCCGACATTTGCGGTCGGCGGCGAGATCTTCTGGGGCGACGACCGGCTCGATGATGCCATCGGCTGGCTCGAGCGCGCCAAGACGCCGTGACCGGTTTGGAAACGCCCGTGACCCGCCGAACAAAGAACATCCTCTTCATAATGTGCGACCAGCTGCGCTGGGACTATCTCTCCTGCTACGGGCATCCGAGGCTGCAAACGCCCAACATCGACGCGCTGGCGAAGAGGGGCGTGCGGTTCACGCGCGCCTACGTGCAATCACCGGTGTGCGGACCCTCGCGCATGAGCTTCTATACGGGGCGCTACGTGCAATCGCACGGCGCCACCTGGAACGGCGTGCCGCTCAAGGTGGGCGAGATGACGCTCGGCGACTACCTGCGGCCGCTGGGGCTGCAGACAGCCCTGGTCGGCAAGACGCACATGCGCGCCGACGTGGAGGGCATGCAGCGGCTGGGCATCGACCCCAGCTCCATCATCGGCGTGCGCGTGTCAGAATGCGGCTTTGATCCCTATGAGCGCGACGACGGCCTGCACGCGGCCGGGCCTGACGGGCGGTATGATCCGCAGGTCCCGCGCTACAATCGCTACCTCAACGACAAGGGCTACGCCGGCGACAACCCCTGGCACGACTGGGCCAACGCCGCACAAGGAGAGGGCAATAAGCTCGCGTCAGGCTGGGCCATGCGGCATGCGAAAAAGCCGGCGCGCGTCAAGGAAGAGGATTCCGAGACGCCCTACATGACGCGCCGGGCCATGGATTTCATTTTGGAGGCCGAGGATCGGCCCTGGTGCCTGCACCTCTCCTACATCAAGCCACACTGGCCCTACATCGCCCCGGCGCCCTACAACGCCTTGTATGGGCCGCAAGACGTGCTGCCCGCCATCCGCAGCGAGGAGGAGCGCCGCGACCCGCATCCGATCTACCGCGAGTTCATGGACCTGCGCGTGAGCAGCGCCTTTGCGCGCGAGGAGGTGCGGGCGGAGGTCATCCCCGTCTACATGGGGCTCATCAAACAGATCGACGACCAGCTGGGGGTGCTCTTCCGCTTCATGGAGGAGTGCGGGCTCATGGAGAATACGCTGATCGTGTTCACCTCCGACCACGGCGACTACCTCGGCGACCACTGGCTGGGCGAGAAGGACCTGTTCCACGAGCCCTCCGTGAAGGTTCCCCTCATCGTCTGCGATCCCTCGCCCGAGGCCGACAAGGCCCGTGGCAGCGTCTGCGACGCGCTAGTCGAGGCGATCGATCTCGTTCCCACCTTCCTCGACGCCCTGGGCGCCGACTGGCGCCGGCAGTCGCACCGGCTGGAAGGGCGCTCGCTCGTGCCGCTGCTCGGCGGCGGCGCGCCGGCGCAATGGCGCCGCTACGCCGTCAGCGAGGACGACTATTCCCTGCTGCCGGTGGCGGCCAGGCTCGGGGTGGCGCCGCGCGATGCGCGCCTGTTCATGGTGGCGGACGGGCGCTGGAAGTACGTGCACGCCATCGGCTTCCGCCCCATGCTCTACGACCTGCAAAGCGATCCCGACGAGTTCCGCGACCTCGGCGCCGATCCCGCTCTTGCCGCAGAGCGCGCCCGTCTCGCCGGCGCGCTCGAGCAGTGGAGCCTGCGCCAGTCGCAACGCACCACCCGCTCCGAGGAGGAAATGCTGGCGGCGCGCGGCGAGGCTCCGCGGCACGGCATCCTGATCGGCGTGTGGGACGAAAGCGACGTGCCGGCCGAGCTGTGGAGCCGCTATCTTGGTGATGACAAATGAGGGGGCCACGTGCTCATCTTGGCGGAGCGGGTCGCGGCATCGGCCGGCGCAGCAAAATGTTTCACGTGAAACATCGGCCTGTTGGTTAATTT
>CAWHBI010000017.1:0-77623 GCA_963827545.1 uncultured Alphaproteobacteria bacterium | reverse complement strand
TTAGTGCTTGTGCCCGCCACCGGTTGGGGGGCCAGACTTGCGGCGGGGTGGACCGGAGCCTGTTTCGTTGAAGTTCTTGATCTCAACCAGTTGGTCCCGGAGCGTGCCGGATATTCTTATGCGCACGGCCCAATCGCCGAACATCTCCAGCGCCAGCCGTGCCTGGTACTCGCCCGGCGCACCCGTGGCTTTGGCAATCACGGGCCGCACGTTGTGGGCCAACGGCATCGACGGCATGTCGGCGCCGACCGTCACCGCCGCCGCCTCCAGCGGCGTTGCGGTGCGGGCGTTGCTGAGCTTGATGATGCAGTCGTAGACGAGCTTTTCGGTGGTAGCCCTGCAGTCTATGAGGGCGCTTGCGCGGTCGGCGGCCAGCGCCGGCGCCATGCTGAGTCCGGCGATCGCCCCGACAACGATGACGAGACTTCTCATGGCCGATTTCCTCTGACGTCCCCTTTACAATGACCGAGACAATCGCGTTGAAGGGCAGCCCCGTCGAACAGCTCCGCCGGCGGTGCCTCCTTGACCTTGCGTCCCTGATCGAGCAAGGCGGCCAAGGGACAAAGCGCGGCGAGAACGTGCGGCTTGTGCTCGGCGATAATCACCGCTCGGCACGGCAACACGCTGTCCGCCAGCAGGCCGATCATGTCCTCGGTCTCCTGCGGGCTCAGCCCGCTGGTTGGCTCGTCCATGAGCAAGAGTTTGGGGCCGCGCGCCAGCGCTCTCGCAATCTCGAGACGGCGTTGCTCGACGAGCGATAGCTCGGCCGCCAGCACGTTGCGGCGCGCGTTCAGGCCGGTCCGCTCCAGCGCGTGCTCTACGCTGTCTCGCGTGCCGAGCTCGTCGACGCGGGCCACATTGTGGGCAACGGTCATGCTGGGGAACAGGCGAACCGTCTGAAACGTGCGGGCGACGCCGCGCCGGGCGATGTCGTGCACGGAGGCTGCGGTGATGTCGGAATCGAGAAACAGGATGCGGCCGGCGTTCGCGCGCACCACACCGCTGATGCCGTTGAACAGCGTGGTCTTGCCGCAGCCGTTCGCCCCCACCAGGCCCAGCGCCTGGTTGGGTTCCAGCCGCAAGTTCACGTCCGCAAGGGCCTCAACGCCGCCGAAGCGGACGCTCAAGCCTTCGAGCTGCAGCAGCATCGACGACCCCTTTGACGCGCAACGAAAGCCAGTGCACGGCGCGCTCGTCCAGCAGGCCGCGCGGCCGCACGATCAGCAGCAGCGCCACCAGCCCGCCGAACACGATCATGCGATAGCCGGCGAACAGCCGCGAGGATTCCAGCACGCCGATGTCGATCAGCACGCCGACCACGGGCCCCAGCGCGGTGCCGAGGCCGCCGATGAGGCCATAGGCGAGGCTGTGCACGCCCAGCATGATGTTGAAGTTGCCGGGCTCCACGTAGGTGAGGAGATGCGCATAGAGCCCGCCGCCCAGCCCCGCCAGCGCGCCGGCCGCCGCTGCCGCGACAAGCCGCATACGCACGACGGACACGCCGTGCAGCTCTGCCAGCAGCGGGTCGGCTCCAGCCTGGCGCAGCGCGCGGCCGAAGCGGGTGTGCTCGAGCGCAAAGAAAGCGGCCAGCACCAGCCCCAGCAACAGATAGATCGCCGACATGTACTGCAGCGGCGTGATCCCGTTCTCGAACAGGTAGCGGATGTCGCCGAAGCCGTCGGCGCCCTTGGGGCCGACGAGCGTGCCGCCGATCTCGACCTGCCAGGTAAAAAGCTCGAAGGCGATGCGCACCATCTCGGCAAACGCCAGGGTCGCCATCGCAAAGTAGAAGCCGCTCAAGCGCAAGGTAGCACTGCCGACGGCAGCGGCAGCCAGCGAGCCGGCAAGGGCGCCGAGGCAAAGTGCTGGTGCCATCGGCCACTTGAGCATGGCCGTGCCCATGCCGGCGACATAGGCGCCCATGGCAAAGAACGCCTGCTGGCCGAACGACACCTCGCCCGCCAGCAGCAGCACGTAGGCGGACAAAGCCACAAAGGAGATGATGCCGATATTGCTTAGGACGCCGACGAGGAAGTCGTCCATGGCGATCATACCCGCCGCTGCACCGCCGCCGCCCGGCCGAGCTGGCGACCGCCCATCAACCCGCCTGGCCACAACGCGAGCACGGCGAACAGCAGGCCCCAGGCCACGAGATCGCGCACCTGCGGCCCGAACAGCGCCTGCGTGTGTGCCTCGACGATCCCGAGCGCGAGCCCGCCGAGGATGGCGCCGGGCACCGAACCCAGGCCGCCCAGCATCATGGCGATCAGCCCCTTGGTGGTGGCCCACATTCCGAACATGGGCGTGATCTGGTGGTCGGTTGCAGCGATGAGGAACCCCGCCAGCCCGCCGACCGCCGAGGCCAGCACGAATGCCAGCATCAGCACGCGCTCCACCGGCACGCCGACGATCTCGGCCGCCCGCCGGTGGTCGATGACGGTGCGGATGCCGAGACCGAAGCGCGTGCGATGCAGCGCCCAGTAGAGCAGCGCGGCAGCGCCCCCCGCCACCGCTAGCATCAGCAGGTGCTCCGGCCGAAACAGGAAAGGGCCGATGGCGATTGGGGCGCCCTTCACCAGCGCGGGAAACGCGTTGAGGTGCCGCGGCAACAGCAGCGTGGCCGCCTCTTCGATCTGCATCCACACGGCGAAACTCGAGATCATGGAGGCGATGGCCGCCGTGTCGCCGAACGGGCGAAAGCACAGCCGCTCCACGTAGAGCCCGGCCAGCGCCGCCCCAGCGATCACGATCAGGGCGACCGGCAGCGCACCCACTCCCAGCCGCAACGAGGCATAGGTGCCGAGATAGGCGCCCGCCATGATGGTCGGGCCATACGCCAGGTTGAGGCGGCGCATGGTGCCGAAGATCAACGTGAATCCCAACGCCAGCAGCGCATAGGACGATCCCACCATCACGCCGTCCAGCATGCTCTGGATGAGATCGATCATGATGGTCATCCCGGGCCTTGTGCCCGGGATCCAGCCATCCGCAAGCGCCGGAGCGAGCGGCACGATGGATCCCGGCGACAAGCGCCGGGATGACAACGTGTTCGTCTCGTTTGAGCCATTTTGCCCCTCAGACGCCGGCGCGCCGCTTGCCGAGGTAGGCCCGCTGCACCACCTCGTCCTCCGCGAGCTTGCCGGGCTCGCCGGAGAACGTCACGCGCCCTTGTTCCATCAGGTAGAAGTGGTGCGCCACCTTCAGCGCCATGTGCGCGTTCTGCTCGACCAGGAAGATTGTGACGCCGTCGCGGTTAAGGTCGCCGACGATGCGGAACACCTCCTCCACCAACATGGGCGCCAGGCCCAGCGACGGCTCGTCCATCAGCAGAATGCGCGGCCGTGACATCAGCGCGCGAGCCACCGCCAGCATCTGCTGCTCGCCGCCCGATAGCGTACCGGCGAGCTGCTCGCGCCGCTCCTCGAGGCGGGGAAAGCGCCGATACATGCGCTCGATGTCCTGCACTATGCCAGATGCGTCCCGGCGCTGGAACGCGCCCGCTTGCAGGTTCTCCTTGACGCTCATTTGCGGGAACACCAGCCGGTTCTCGGGTACCAGCGCCAGCCCGCGCGCGACGATCCTGGCGCTCGCGAGCCCCGCGATCTCCTCGCCGCCGAGACGGATCGAGCCGCGTTTCGGCTTGAGGATGCCGGCGATGGTAAGCATCAGCGTCGTCTTGCCGGCCCCGTTGGGGCCCAGCAGGCAGGTGATGCGGCCTTTCTCGACAGCGAGCGACACGCCTTTCAAGGCCTCGATCTTGCCGTATGCCGTAGCGATGTCCGCGACCTCGAGCACGCCTACACCTCACGCCGCCTTGCCGAGGTAGGCCTCGCGCACCTTGGGATGCGCCTGCACCTCGGCGGGGCGGCCTTCTGCGATCTTCTGCCCGAAGTTGAGCACGGCGATGCGGTCGGTCACGGCCATCACCAGCTCCATGTGGTGCTCGATCAGCAGCACGGTGACGCCCGTATCACGAATGCGCCGGATGCGCCGGTCGAGGTCCTCGATCTCCTCCGCGTTCATGCCGGCCGCCGGCTCGTCGAGCAGCAGCAGCTTGGGGTCAGCGGCGAGCGCGCGGGCAAGCTCGAGCCGGCGCTGCTCGCCGAAGGAAAGGTTGGCGGCGAGGTCGTCACGCTTGTGGGCTAGGCCAGAAAACTCCAGCAGCTTACCGATGCGCGCGCGGTCCTCCTCGAAGCCGTTGAGCCAGCGCGGCACCACCGGCTGCGAGGTGCGCTGGCGGTCGCGGTTCTCCGCCACCCACAGGTTCTGCCACACGGCGAGCTGGCCGAACAGGCGGATGTTCTGGAAGGTACGGGCGATGCCCGAGGAGACGAGCGCGTGGCCCGGCAGCCCGGTAACGTCGCGCCCGTCGACCACGACGCGGCCGGAGGTCGGCGATAGCAGGCCAGCGATGAGATTGACGATGGTGCTCTTGCCCGACCCGTTGGGGCCGATCAGGCCGAATATCTCTCCCTTGCCCACCCTGAGGCTGACACCGTCGACGGCCCTCACGCCGCCGAAGTGCTTGGAGAGGTTGTCGAGCTCAAGCACCGAACGCGCCCCTCCATCGCTCGATCCGGCGGCGAACCGCTGCCTGCGCCCCACTCAGCGCCGCACCACTCGCCACCTGGTCCAACAGGCGCCGCCGGGCCTTCGGGTCGCGCGCCAGCGCGCGCAGCTGGCGCAGGGCTGCCGTGGTGCGCGCGTCGAGCAGCCCGCCTGGGCGCAGGTTCATCGCCAGCACGATCAGCGCTCCGAACAGCAGGTTGCGCCAGTCGCCCAGGAACCGCAGCCCCTCGACCAGGAAGCCCTGGATGAAGACCACCGCCGCGAGCGTGCCGAACACACTGGAAAGGCCGCCCAGGATCGGGTAGGCGATGGCGAACGTGGCGACCATAATGTTGAAGTTGCCTTGCTCGATGTGGGTTGTGTAGTGGGCGTAAATCCCGCCGGCGAGGCCGGCGATGAAGCCACCCGCCGTCATGGCGAGCACCTTCACCGCGGTAAGGTTGATGCCGCTGCTCTGGGCGGCAACCTCGTCCTCGCCCACCGCACGCAGCACCGCTCCGGCGCGCGAACGGTCCATCCACCAAATCGCCGCCATCACCGTGCCGACTATCAGCCAGATGAACACCATCACCTGGAACGTGGTCCATCCGTTCTCGGGAAAGTAGCGGATCTGGCGGAAGCCCTCGCCGCCGAGCGGGCCCACCTTGAGGTCACCCATGGCAATCTGGTAGTCGAAGTTGAAGAAGAACAGGCGCACCGCCTCGCCGAACGCCAGCGTGGCCACCACCAGCATCAGCCCGCGGACCCTGAGGGCGGGGAAGCCTACCAGGCAGGCGACCGCCGCCGCCGCCGAGCCGCCCGCCAGCAGGGCCGGCACCAGCGCCCACTTGGCGAGCACTGTCAGCATGGCCGCGACGTAGGCGCCGATTGCCATGAAGCCGGCCTGAGCGAGGGTCACCTGCCCGGTCAGCAGCACCACGTAGGCGGAGAGGCCCAGCAGGGTGTGCACGCCGATGATCTGCAGGAGGCCCAGATAGAAGTCCATCGCGCGCGACCGCCGTCCTCACGTGCCCGCCGGGTCGCGTCCCAGGATGCCGCCGGGGCGGAACACCAGGAACACGAACAGCAGCAGCATTACGTAGATGTCGCGCTCGGTGACGCCGCGCACGAACTGAAACAAGTTTTCGGCGGCGCCCACCAGCAGGCCAGCGATGATGGCGCCGGGGATGCTCCCCAGGCCGCCGATCACCGTCACGATCAGCCCCTTCACGGTGAGCGGCGCCACGATGAGCGGTGAGAGCATGCCCACAGCCGAGCCGATCAGCGCCCCGGCAATGCCGCCCAGCGCGCCGGTGATGGTGAAGGTTGCGGCATTGACCTGCCCGAGGCTCATGCCGCACAGCTGTGCCGCTACCGGCTGCTGCGACACGGCTCGCGTCGCCAGCCCCAGCCGCGTGCGGTAGAGCAGGTACAGCAGCGCCCCCATCGCCGCCACAGCCACGAGGAAGCAGACGATGAGGTCGGCGCGCAGGCTGAGCTCGCCCATGCGCAGCATGCCCCGCACCAGCGTGGGGTAGTTGACCGGCATGCCGGCCGTCGCGTGTACCACGATCTCGTCGATCAGCAGCAGCATGCCGACCGTCGACATCAGCGTGGCGAGCGGATGGGAAAGCGGAATGAACTTGAAGCAGAGATAGTAGACGACGAGCCCGAAGACGGCGCCGGCGAGGCAGGCAAGCGGGATCACCAGCCACGGCGGCAAGGCCATGAGCCTCAGCAGAACCACTCCTGCGTAAGCGCCGGCAAGCGAGGCCGCTGCATAGGCCATGTTGATCTTGTGCATCACGCCGAACACCAGCGTGAAGCCGATGCCGATCAGGGCATAGATGGCACCGAAGAGCAGGCCGTCGGCCAGTGTCTGGACGAGGTCGATCATGGCGCCTGTGTACACCTCGGTGCGACGCCGGCGGCCATGCGGGGCCGCCGGCGTCCGTCAGCGTGCGAGCACGGCTCGAACTACGGTGTGTGCAAGACTTCCCACTTGCCGGCTTTGGCGTGCACGAACAGGTAGGGCTTCACCGCTTCGCGATCCGACGTGCGCGTGGACTTGCCGAGCAGGCCTTGCGTCTCCGTGAGCTTGGCGAGCCCGGCGCGGACCTTTTCGCGGTCCTCCTTGATCGTGTCGGGCTTGGCCATCACCTTCTGCTCCTCGATGATCTGCTTGAGGATGAAGACGTTCTCCCAGGCCGCGCCCGAGTGCAGGTCCAGGCTGCCGTTGAACTTGGCCACCGCCGCGGATGCGGCCTGCGCCTGCGGGTTGATGGGCGCGAAGCTGGTCGGGATGATGATGGTTTCCGCCTCGCCGGCGCAACCCTGCAGCGTCTCCAGGCTCGAGGACGAGGTGAGGCCGATCAGCAGCTTCGGCTTGACGCCCTGCCGCTCCATCTCCTTGAGCATGCCACAGGTCGTGAACGGATGGGCGGCAATGGCGACGATGTCGGCACTGGCTTTCTTGGCCTCACGCGCCTGGTTGGAGAAGTTGGTGTCGTTGAGCAGCCATTTCGACTCACCCAGCACCTGCAGGCCTTCCTTGGCGGCCACCTCCTTCATGACCACGTACCAGGACGCGCGCGAGTGGGCGAAGTCCTCCTCCACGCCGCCGTAGATGCTCTTGAGGTCGGGCTTGGTCGCCTTGAGCCACTTGAAGAGCGTGGCATACATCTCCGACTCGTTGGGCACGTTGCGGAATGCCCACTCCGAGATCTTGGCGAGCCCGATCTTGATCGCCACGTCGGTGAACACCGGGAACTGCAGGCCGGAGTCGCTGGCGTCGCCCACCTTCTTCTGCAGGATGCCGAACAGCGGCTCGGCCACGTTCGAGCACGTGGGTCCGATGGCGACAACGGCATTGCCGGAGGCGATGCGGCGGACCACCGAGATGCCCTCTTCGGCCGTGCAGCGGTCGTCGAGGAAGTCGATGACGATCTTGCCCTTGGCGCCGTCGCCCAGCTTGACGCCGCCAGCCTTGTTGATCTGGTCGGCCGCGGCCTCCAGCGCCGCCTTGCTGTTGATTCCGAACGAGCGCACAACGCCGGTCATGGCGCCGAAGCCCGTGATCTTCACCTCGCGCTCCTGCGCATTCGCCATGCCGGAGACGGCGAGCGAGGCAAAGGCGAGCGCTGCCGCAACGGTTACCATTCTTGCCAATGACATGGGGGTTCTCCTCCTTCGTGTTTCCTCCGGATGCGGCCGCTTCTCTTGGGTCGGAAGCGCTGCGTCCGCCGCTTATTCTTGGTCTTTCGTCTATGCTTCACCACCCGGCCTGAAAAGGCAAGGCGATTGCGCCGTATCGGGCGGTTTCACGCCTTCCGCGCCTCCCGCTTCTCCGTCGCGGCGCGGGTACCATCATCCACATCCTTCAGCAGCCGGCGCATGATCTTGCCCGATGAGGTGATCGGCACGTTGGCCACGAACTGTACGGCGCGCGGCAGCTTGTAGGCGGCAAGATGCTGGCGGCAGTGCTCGACCAACTCCTTCCCCGAGGCGGAGGCGCCGGGTTTCAGCATCACGTAGGCCTTGGCCAGCTCGCCCTTGGCCTCGTCGGCGACGCCGCACACCGCCGCAAGCGCCACAGATGGGTGCATGCACAGCACCCGCTCCAGCTCGGCTGGATAGACGTTGTAGCCCGCGGTCAGGATCATGTCCTTCTTGCGGTCGACGATGGTGTAGTAGCCGTCCGCGTCGACGGTGGCGATATCGCCCGTGTGCATCCAGCCGTCGGACCGCACCGTCTCGCGGGTGGACGTCTCGTTGCCGGCATAGCCGTCCATCAGCAGCGGGCCCTTGATCATCAGCTCGCCCCGCTCACCCGCGGGCATCTCCTTCTCGGCGTCGTCCACGGCGACGATCTTGCAGTACATGCCTGGCATCGGCAGGCCGATGGTGCCCGGCTTGTTATCGCCCCAGTAGGGATTGAAGGTGGCGGCGCCGGCGAGCTCCGTCATGCCCCACAGCTCCAGCACCGGCGCTCTTGTGCGCTCGGTCCACTCGACCGACTTGGCGACGGGCAGCGTCTGGCCTCCCACCGTGCAGCGCGTCAGGGACGAGAGGTCGTAGCTTGCGAATTTGGGGTGCGCCAGCAGGTAGTAGTAGGCTGTCGGCACGCAGTCGAACATGGTGGCGCGGTGCTCCTGGATGGCGTCGAGCACGCCTTCCTCGCTGAAGCGTGGCAGCATGACCAGCGTCGAGCCCGCCAGCATGGCGGCGTTGAAAACGCAGCTGCCGTAGACATGCGGGCTCGGCAGCGGGCTCACGATGATGTCGGCGCTGGTGCGCGAGTGCATCAACGCCGTACCCTTCGCGGTCGCGATGATGGAGCGCACGCTCTGGACGGCGCCCTTGGGATGCCCCGTGGTGCCTGAGGTGTAGCAGATGGCGCCGGTGTCCTTGGGGCTACGGGGCCTGGGCGCGAACGTGGCGTTGCCGTCCTTCAGCCAGCGCCCAAAGGATGCGGCGCCGGCCGGCACTTTCTCGCCCCAGATCACCACCTGCGACAGACCCGCGTTGCCCTTCATGTCCATCAGCGGCCCTGCCTTGTCCTCCGATGCCACTACAGCCCGTGCGCCGGAATCCCCGACGATGTACTTGACCTCCTCGGGCGTGAGCATGGTGTTGACCGGGTTCACCACCGCGCCGGTCTTGGCGATGGCGAAGTAGGCCACCATCCACTGCCAGGAATTGGGACCATAGAGGGTGACGATGTCGCCGGGTGCCACACCGGCCTGGGCGAGGCCGTTGGCGAAAGCGTTCGATGCTGTTTCCAAGGCGTTGAAGGTGAAGCTGCGGCCGTCGATGACGAGTGCGGTCTTATCGCCGTACCTGCGGGCGGCTTCGGGAAGAATTTCCCCCAGGGTCTGCACCATGCTTCGTTTCCTCCTCGCTGGGCGCCCCGGGCTTGGATGCCCTTGTGCGCCGAACCTTTCCGGCCGGCGCCGCGGCACGCAACCTACCATCGCCAAGGCGCAAGATCGAGGAAGCTAGGGATGCGGAGCAGCGATGCTGCCCGCCTTGCCCTTGGCTTGATCGACGCGGTTCCCGTAGTAATTGGCGTCGGGCAGGCACAGGGGAGGTCGCAAGTGACATCGAACGGCGCCGGGTTCCTGAATCTGGCGCAGCCTATCCGCCTCGGCACCGTGACTTTGCGCAACCGCATCGTCATGGGGTCGATGCATACCGGCCTCGAAGGCCATCAGACCGATGCGAGCTTCGCCCAGCTCGCGCGCTTTTATGCGGAGCGGGCCCGCGGCGGCGTCGGTCTGATCGTCACTGGCGGCTTTGCACCGAACCATGCCGGCCGCCTCAAAGACGAGCCGGCCACCATGCAAACCGCCGAGCACGTACGGCTGCACAGGAAGATCACCGATGCCGTCCACGCCGAAGGCGGGTTGATCGTTCTGCAGCTGCTGCATGCGGGCCGCTACGGCTACCACGACAAGGTCGTCGCTCCGTCGCCGATCCGGTCTCCCATCAACAAGCACACGCCGGCCGAGCTGTCGGAGGAGGCGATCGAGCAGACCATCGGCGACTACGCGAGGGCTTCGCACCTCGCGCGCGAGGCCGGCTATGACGGCGTCGAGGTGATGGGGTCGGAGGGCTACCTGATCAGCCAGTTCCTGGCGCCCCGCACCAACCACCGCACCGACCGCTGGGGCGGCCCCATCGAGAACCGCGCGCGCTTTCCCATGGCCGTTGTCGCTGGCATACGCGCGGCCCTCGGCCCGGGCTCTCTCATCGTCTATCGCCACTCCGTCCTCGACCTCGTCGAGGGAGGCCTGCCTTGGGACGAGACCGTGTGGGTCGCACAGGAGGTCGTTTGCGCCGGCGCCGATGCCATAAGCACGGGCTTCGGCTGGCACGAGGCCAAGGTGCCGACCATCGCCGGGGTGGTGCCGCACGCGGCTTTTGCCGAGCACATCGGCCGCCTCAAGGCGGCCGTGTCGGCGCCCGTGACCGCCAGCAACCGCATCAGTTCGCCAGAGGTCGCCGACCGGCTCATCGCCTCGGGCACCTGCGATCTCGTCTCCTTGGCGCGCCCGCTCCTCGCCGATGCCGAGTTCGCCAACAAGGCGATTGCCGGCAGCGGCAAGCGCATCACTGTCTGCATCGCCTGCAACCAGGCCTGTCTCGACCACTATTTCGAGAATCGCCCCATCAGCTGCCTGGTCAACCCGCGCGCCGCGCGCGAGGCGAAGTTCACGCCCCTCCCGGTCCCACGCAAGAAGCGCATCGCCGTCGTCGGCGCAGGCGTTGCCGGGCTCGTCTGCGCCATCGAGGCCGCCCGGCGCGGCCACGAGGTCCTCGTGTTCGAGGCCGCCGCGCAAATCGGCGGACAAATGAACCTTGCCGCACGCATTCCCGGCAAGGCGGACTATTCCGAAGTGGTGCGCGCCTATGGTGCACAGCTCGAAGACATTGGGGTGCGCGTGGTCGTCGGCGGGCGGGTTACCGCGCGACAGCTGATAGCCGGCAATTTCGACGAGATCGCCATCGCCACTGGCGTATGCCCGCGGGGTCTGGACTTGCCCGGCGCGGAGGACCCGCGCGTCATCTCATATGATGCGGCCCTGTCCGGCAAGGTCGGCCTCGGCGACCGTGTCGCTGTCATCGGTGCAGGCGGCATCGGCCACGACGTTGCGCTCTATCTCGCCCATCCGGACCATGCGGAGGCAACCGAGCCTGCGCGCTTCGCGCATCGCTGGGGCGTCAGCGGCGCACCGAGCCCGTCGCCCGCCCGTCGCCAGGTGACCATGCTCAAGCGATCGCCCGGCCCGTTCGGACGCACGCTCGGCAAGAGCACCGGATGGATCCTGCGCCAGGAGCTGAGAGACCTGGGCGTCCAGCAACTTGCGGGTGCCGCCTACGACAAGATCGACGACGCCGGCCTGCACGTCACGATCGAAGGTCGACAGCAATGCATCGCGTTCGACACCCTCGTCGTGTGCGCCGGCCAGGTTTCCGAGCGCTCCCTCGCTGACGAGCTGATCGCGGCCGGGCGCAGCGTCCATGTAATCGGTGGCGCCAAACGTGCGGCTGACCTCGATGCAAAACGAGCCATCGAGGAAGGTGCAGGCCTTGGCTGCGAAATCTGAGAGGCCGCAATGCCTCGACCGGTTACAACTGCGGCGATGGCATCACGCCGAGCCGCCTCAGCGCCGACAAATTGTCGATGATGCTTCGCTGCCCGCGGACTTTCCGCCGCGGAGCTCGAGAATGACAATCTCTTCTACGTCCGCCCAAGGTAGCGCCGAGCATGGCAATTCTGATTGGAAGGCAGATCGTACGCATCTTGGCCATGCTCCGCGCATTCATGACGTAGATTTGGGGGAGGGGGATGATGTTGCGTGCAGCGATCCGGATTGCCCTTGTCTCTTGGCTCGCGGTGGCGGCGATGGTCGGCCATGTTCGGGCGCAGGGGGCCGACGATCTGAGCGCACTCAACACCCAAGTCATTCAGCTCCACCGCGAAGGCAAGCATGCCGAGGCGGTGCCGATCGCGCAGCGTGCCCTGGCGCTTGCGGAGCGCCTGCATGGCGCCGACCACGCCGACGTGGGCTCGGCGCTTCACAACCTCGCCCTGCTCTATCTGGCGCAGAGACGGTACGCCGACGCCCACCCGCTCTATGAGCGCGCGCTAGCGGTCCGTGAAAGAGCGCTGGGCGCTAACCACGCCGACGTGGGCCAGACCGTCAACGACCTTGCTTTCCTCCATCGACAGCAGGGCCGCTACGCCGACGCGGAGCAACTCTACCGGCGTTCGGCCAGTATCTTCGAGACAGCGCTGGGCGCGAACCACCCCCATTTGGCCACCTCGCTCCACAACCTCGCCGCGCTCTACCTGGCGCAGGGCCGATACGCCGACGCCGAGCTGCTCTACAAGCGCTCGCTGGAGATCCGCGAAAAGGCGCTCGGCCCCGACCATGAAACCGTGAGCCAAAGCCTCAACGACCTGGCGGGACTGTATCTAAGGCTCGGTCGTTATGCCGACGCCGAGCGGCTCCACAAGCGCGCGCTGGCAATCAAGGAAAAGGCACTAGGCGCCGACCATCCCTCCGTGGGTACTACCCTCAACAACCTTGCAGAACTGTATCGACAGCAGGGGCGGTACACCGACGCCGAGCCGCTCTATAGGCGCGCGCTCGCCATCACCGAGAGGGCGCTGGGCCCCGACCACCCCGATGTCGGCACCAGGCTCAACAACCTGGCTTCGCTTTATGGTAAGCAGGGCCGGTCCGTCGACCAGGAACGGCTGTACGAACGCGCGCTGGCCATCCGTGAGAAGGCGCTCGGCCCCGACCACCCCAATGTGGCCACGTCGCTCAACAATCTCGCCTTTGCCTATCGACAGCAGGGCCGGAACGCCGAGGCCGAACCGCTCTACAAGCGTGCGCTGGCGATCCGCGAAAAGGTGCTGGGGCCCAACCACCCCGAAGTGGCCACGTCGCTCAACAACCTCGCTTTCCTCTATCGACTGCAGGGCCGGGTCGCTGACACCGAGCCACTCTACAGGCGCGCGCTGGCGATCAGTGAGAAGGCGCTGGGCCCCGACCACCCCAGTGTGGCCGATCCGCTCAACAACCTCGCCTTCCTCTATCGAGAGCGGGGGCGGTATGCCGACGCCGACCAGCTCTACAGGCGTTCGCTGGCGATCCGAGAAAAGGCGCTGGGCCCGGACCACCCTGATGTGGGCGACAGCCTCAACAACCTGGCCTTCCTCTACTTTGTGCAACGCGATTGGGTGAAAGCGGCCAGCCACTGGCAGCAGAGCACAGACCTTGTCATTCGGCGCACGAAACGTGGCACCGAGAGCGTCGGCGGGGCGATTACGGGCGAGGCAAAGAGCGAGACGGAGCGGAAAAGGTACCGCTTCTGGCATCTCGTCAAGGTCAGCTATCGGCTGGCTCGAGCAATGCCGGCGCAGGCGAAAGAGCAAGGCGGAGCCATGTTGCAGGCGGCGCAATGGGCGCAAAGCTCGGACGCCGCCGCGTCGCTTGCGCAGATGGCGGCGCGCGGCGTGAAGGGGGATGGGGCGCTCGCAACGCTTGTTCGCGAGCGGCAGGACCTCGTCGGGGAGTGGCAGGAGAAGGAGAAGCTCCTCATCGCTGCGCGGTCGAACCCGACCGATCAACGGAATGCTGCGTCCGAGAAGCTGCTGGCCGATCGTCTTGCCGCCATCGACGGCCGGGTTGCCACCATCGATGCGACGCTCAAACAACGCTTTCCCGACTATGCCGCGTTGGCCAGCCCGGAGCCTCTTTCCGTCGAGGAGATCCAAGCCCAGCTTCGCCCTGACGAGGTGCTCGTGCTCTTTCTCGACACGCCAAAGTCGGGGCCGATGCCCGAGGAAACTTTCATTTGGGCCGTCACGAAGACGGACAGTCGCTGGGTGCGCTCCGATCTCGGCACACCGTCGCTCGCGCGCGAGGTGGCGGCGCTGCGCTGCGGGCTGGACTTTGGCGCCTGGACCGGATCGAACTGCTTCGATCTCACCGGGCAGACCTTCACCGACGCCGACCACGACGCCGGCAAGGCGTTGCCGTTCGATCTCGGACGCGCCCACAAGCTCTATCGCGCCTTGTTCGGCGAGATCCAGGCTCTCACCGCTGGCAAGCACCTCCTCATCGTACCCTCAGGCGCCCTGACGCAATTGCCGTTCCACGTCGCTGGTATCCGAGGCGCCGGACCCTGCGCTCACCGGCGCTGCGGCGTTGCGCGGGGCCAAGTGGCTCGCGCGCAGCCAGGCACACACCGTGCTGCCGGCCGTCTCCTCGCTCAAGGCGCTCAGGCGCAATGCCAAGGCGAGCCGCGCGGCAAAGCCCTACCTTGGCGTCGGCAACCCGCTGCTCGATGGACCGGACGATCGCTACGCCGCCCTCGCCCAGCAGGCGCGTGAGAAGCAGGCGTGCCCCAGGACCGGGGGGGAACGGATAGCGGGGCTAGGGCGCGAGCGTGCCGCCCTCGGTCGGTCGGTCGCGCGGGGAGGCCTCGTGGACCTCGACCATCTGCGTATGCAGACGCCGCTGCCCGAAGCGGCGGACGAGCTTTGCGCCGTGGCCCGCGATCTGAAGGTCGGGGGTGAGGACGTCCGGCTCGGCGCCCGAGCGAGCGAGGCCGACTTGAAGGGGCTGAGCGACCGGGGTGCGCTGGCAAACTATCGCATCCTCCACTTTGCAACCCACGGTGCGCTCAGTGGCGAAATCCAAGGTGGAACAGAGCCGGGGCTCATCCTCAATCCGCCAAAGCAGGTAACGGAGCTGGACGACGGCTATTTGTCGGCCTCCGACATAGCCGGCCTCAAGCTGAACGCTGACTGGGTGATCCTCTCGGCGTGCAACACGGCGGCGGGCAGCGCGGACAATGCCGATGCGCTCTCCGGGCTCGCGCGCGCCTTCCTCTATGCCGGCACGCGTGCGCTGCTCGTCTCGCACTGGGCGGTCTACTCCGACACGACCGTGAAACTCATCACCAACGCGTTGTCGACGATGGCCGCCGACGCGAGCGTCGGCCGTGCGGAGGCGCTGCGCCGCTCCATATTGACGCTGATCGAGACCGGTGCGCCGCACGAGGCCCACCCGGCCCATTGGGCCCCATTCGTGGTGGTTGGCGAAGGGGCAACGACGCGATGACGACCGATGTGGGCCAGCGGCAATCAGCCGACAGACCTTGATGAGTTCGACTGCAGCCCCTTGCAAATAGGTCAGCAATGCTGACATAATTTGGCTCCCAGGGGAAACGGAGCCGGTTCATGAGCAATCTCGCCTTGGCGGCCGAGTGGGAGCCGCGCTACGCGGGCCGCGCGGAGCGCATGCGTGCCTCCGAGATCCGCGAGCTCTTGAAGCTGTTGGACCAACCCGGGGTGACCTCGTTTGCGGGGGGCATTCCGGACCCTGCGCTGTTTCCGATCCAGGAGGCGGCTGCGGCCTATGCCGCCGTGCTGGCCGATCCCGCGAGCGCCGGCAGCGGCCTGCAGTACTCGGTGAGCGAGGGCTACCTGCCGCTGCGCCGGTGGATCATGCGGCACATGGGGACGCTGGGCGTGCCCTGCGATGAGGACAACGTCGTCATCACCTGCGGCTCGCAGCAGGGATTGGAGTTCCTGGGCCGGCTGCTGCTGTCACCCGGCGACACGGCGCTGGTGACGGCGCCCACCTATCTGGGCGCCCTGCAGGCGTTCTCGGCCTGCGAGCCGCGCTATGACGAGCTGCGGCCCGAGGACGGCAACCGCACGCCGGCGTCCTACGCGGACGCGGCCGGGCGCACGGGCGGAGAGGTGAAGCTCGCCTACGTTGTGCCGAGCTTCGCCAACCCGACGGGCGAGACGCTGTCGCTGGCGGCGCGCGAGCGGCTGCTCGACGTGGCCGCGGAGCTCGATATCCCAGTGATCGAGGACGCGGCCTACGCCATGCTGCGCTTCGATGGCGAGCCGTTGCCGCCCATTCAGGCGCTGGAGATTGCGCGCCGTGGCAGCATCGAGTGCGCGCGCTCGATCTACTGCGGCACGTTCTCCAAGGTTCTGTCGCCGGGTCTGCGCGTGGGCTGGATCGTGGCATCGAAGCCGCTGATCCGGCGGCTGGTGCTCATCAAGCAGGCCTCCGACCTCAACAGCGCAGCCATCAACCAGATGGTCATGCACCGCATGGCCGAGGCGGCTTTCGGCGCCCAGGTGGAGCGGGCGTGCGGGCACTACCAGCGTCGTCGCGACTGGCTGCTGGCGGCGCTCGAGCGGCACATGCCGGCGGGTGTGAGCTGGACGCATCCACAAGGCGGGCTGTTCGTGTGGCTGCGCCTGCCCGAGGGGATCGACGCTTCCAACCTGCTGCAGCGCTCGCTGGAGGAGGCCGGCGTGGCGTTCGTGCCGGGCGGGGCGTTCTTCTTCGACGGCCGTGGCCGCAACACGCTGCGCCTGAGCTATTCGCTGCCAGGCGAAGAGGAGATCGATCGCGGCATCGCGGCGCTGGCCAGGCTGATTTGAGCGGATGTCATCCCGGCGCTTGTCGCCGGGACCCATCGTGCCGCTTGCTCCCGCGTTCGTGGATGGCTGGATCCCGGGCACAAGGCCCGGGATGACTCAATCCGCCGTCTCGTCGTAACGCATGATGACGATGGGGTCCTCGATCAGGCGCACGTCGATGGGCTTCGACGCGATCAGCTTGGGATTGTGCGGCAGCGGGTTGTCCTGGCCCGGCGGCGCGTTGAGCCAGTCATCGTGGCCCGGCACCCTGTCGATCGCCAGCGGATAGATGGTCAACTTGTCGCGCTCGAACTTGAGGCGCAGGAAGTTCTTGTAGTTCTGGATGCGCAGCGCGGCGAAGGCGTCCTCGGCATGCATTCGCCCGATGACACCGGTGAGCACCCAGTAGAAGCCCCAGAGCGAGCCGCCGATCAGGGCGCCGAGGCCGATCATCAGGATGGGATACATGGTAAAGCCCACCAGTTGACGCACCGGCGTGGGGCCCTTGGCGTCCTGCTGTGTGCGCTGACGCGTCTCGGCCTTGCGCTGCAGCGTCTCCAGCTGCTCCTGAACGATCACGGATTGCTGCTCGCGCGTCCTCTGCAGCGCCTCGACCTGCCGCTCGAGGCTGGGCGAGACTTGGTTGTTCCAGGTGACGATCAGGAGCGACAGCGTGAACATGGCGGTCAGGTGCGCGAGGAAATGCGCGGTGCCGACCAGAAACTTCGTGGCATAGCGCCGGAAGCCCGGCCGATCGACGGCGTCGACGTACCAAACGAAGATGGCGTACAGCCCGCCCAGCACGGCGGTCAGGCCGATAGAGGCCATCATGGCCTGGATCAGATAAAGCGGCATGAAGGGCAGCACGTCGCGAAGCGTAGTGGAGATGCCGAGGGCGTCGATCTTGCCGACGGAGATCTCCTCCTTCGTGACGAGGGCCTGGAACTCCCAGGTGATGAGCCAGTAGAGGAGGCCGATGCAGATCGCGAAGGCGGGGTTGTAGAACGGGAAGAGCACGTTGCCGAGGCTCAGGAAGTAGCTTTTGGCCTTGCTCGGGTAGCACTTGGGAGCCTGCGGCTGCAGCGGCTGGCGCCTGCGCCTAGGGATGAACGTCGCCCGCTGCAGGGGCTCCAAAACCACGTCCTGGACGTCCTGCACGGCCTGCTCAACGACACTCTCCGCCGCCTGGGTGTTGCGCTTGAGGCGGATATTGTACTCGCGACCCTTCCAGGCCTCGCCAGGGCGAACGGCTGGAGCATCGGCCTCCGCCAAGGCAGCGTCCTCCTGCTCCTCAGGCCAGCGCACCGAGATGTTGTTCTTGAGCACATGGGTGGGGTGGAGGAACGCGCCGCCGCCGCCCGACGTGATGAAGTGAACATCGAGCTCGTGCGCATAGTAACGGCAGTAGTGGTGCCAGTCGCCGGCGATCACCGCGACCACGCGCGCACCGCGTGCACGGGCGATCGAGGTGATCTTGAAGAAGTTCTCCTCCTCGTCGAGGCCCTGCAGGTCCGCAATCATCCAGGACGGCTCGGCCAGGCAGATGATGAGGTTGTCGCCGCGCTGCATCTGCCGCGCCATGGCGTCGAAATAGTTGACCTGGGCGGTATCGAGATACTTCGAGAACTGGATGTCGGCGCCCCAAATCCACCAGTTGTGGGGCAGGCGCAGCGCCCAGTAGCTGCGGTGCTGGTGGCATTGCCAGCCGCCGATCACGTTGCCCTTGCTCTCGGAGAGTCTGTCGCGGGAGGAGCAGAAGAGGCTGTCGAAGGCGTTGAGCCCGTCGTACCAGTCGTGATTGCCGGGGATGGCGAACAGCTTGCGCACTGGATTGCGAACGCTGAAAGCCCAGTTGAACGGCTGCAGCAGGCGTTTCTTGTATTCCTCGCGCGTGGCCTGCGGGTAGCACTGGTCTCCACCAAGGATGAGGAGCCCGCCGTGCTGCAGCTTGCCGGGTCCGCGCACGTCGAGGCTGTCCTGGGCCAGCAGGTAGGCCATCGTGTAGGTGGCATCGAACCCGTCGCCCACGTCGGCGACGTAGTCGATCCAGTAGGCGCCGGTGTCATCGGCGGCGATGCGATGATGCTGATCGGGCGCGTCGAGATTGCTGTAGTCGTAGCGCAGGCACAGCTCCTTGTCGTCGCAGGGGTCGGTGACTGCCTGGATGAGGCGCTGGTCGGCATACTGGCCGAACACGGACGAGATGATCGTGCGCACGCCCACGCGCGCCAGCAGCCGCGGGTCGTACCAGGACACCATCTGGGGCAGGCGCCCCATGCGGAGCTGCCGAAGCGGACTGTATTCCATGTGGTATCTCCGCGGGAAAACCCCTCGAACGCCCTGCTGCTGCCACCCGGGCAGCCGAGCAAAAGCCCGCTACCAGGCTCACTCGCGCAGCCCAGGGTGGCGCGCCAATTCGGCAGAAGGAAGAGCCCCCGTGAGACGTCTCGCCCAGCCGTTGCCTAAATATCCCACTGGATCATGCGGGGGTCACGGCAAATCCGCATGGCTAGCCGGTATCCGCATGGCTAGCCGGTCGGACGCGGAGGGGCTCACGCGCGGGCGCGACGCGCGCCCCAGGTCCGGCGCGGGCCGGTGTCGATGTGGAATACGCCGCTGCCGTAATGTTTGTAGCCGCCGACGCCACGTTGACGGAGCAGGAAGGCAAGCACGTCCCCATATCGGTCGCGGACACGAAAATCGACCGCATTGCCCGTAAGGTGCATCGAGCGCGGCGCCCCGCCGACACGCGCGTTATGGCTGCGGTTGCGGCACGTGGAGTTGACCGTCAACGGGCCGAAGTTGGAAGCCACCAGTCCGAGGATGGCGCGCAGCGGGGATGCGAGGCAGGAGGCCGACGCCCGCCAGTGGATGGAACCGCCGGAGAGGCTCGGCGAAGTCGCCGGATCGGGCGCCGACACCATGGGTCCGAGGCTTGCCAGGCGCAGGGGGGACTGGGGATTGCGTGCGCCGCGGCAATGCGGCCAGGCGCCTTCCACCATGGAAGGCTCGGAGGGCTGGAACCCGCGTTCGAAGCTTGCAACCGCGAGGGCAAACGAGCTCGTATGCGCGGTCTTGCACCGAGGTGCGGCAGCCTGCGGCAGAGGCGCGGGGTCGAAGGCGAGTTCGAGAGCGGGCGCGGTGAAGATCGGATCGGGCGCGAGCGGGTGCGCGGCAACGAGACTGCGCTGCTCGAGGGGTACGATCTCCGGCACCGGGTTTGCCGCCGCCAACCGAGGAATGATATGGCGGGCGGGCGCATGTTTCTGCGGGGGCGCCTTTCTGCGGGCGGAGCGGCCGGCGGCGGCCGACCGCGTGTTGCGGCTCTTGCCGGCGTGCGCCTGGCGATGGCCGCGACGGCGAGCGCCAGCATGACTGCGGCCGCTGCTGCGGCGTCGCGGCCGTGCCTCGTCATCGTCCCGCTCTTCGAGGTTGCGCTCGGTGTGGAAGCGGGGGCCGGCTCCTTCGTCCCACTGGACGCTCGGGCGAGCGAAGGCCGCCGGCGCATGCATCGCGGCTGCTGTGACGACCATGGCCGGCAGGAGGACTAGCGACCGCAATCGCCCTTGCCGATCAGATGACCGGACGAAGTGGGCGCACGCGGAGACGCCGACATGAGCACGCATGACACAAGCTCCCTCTCATGTGCCGCGGCCCTGGCCCACAGGAGCGCGACGAGATCGCACGAATTGAGGTGAACAGACTGGAAGCGGCCGAACGGCCGAGTGACCCGATTACTCCCCTCGCAGGAACAGAGCTCCCCACGGAAATGGCCAAGCAGGCCAAGCAGTTCCGTAACGGACTTCAGCGCGGCTGTGAGCGCGTCAAATGGGCACACTGATGCGCAAACGGCGCACGGTGGTCATGGGCGGCATCGATCGCGGAAAAGTTTCGCAGGGTGCAAATGTACGGTGGTCAGCGCAGAGTTTTGGCGCGCTCGCGCAGGACGAACTTTTGAATCTTGCCGGTAGACGTCTTCGGCAGTGACCCGAAAACCACGGTTTTCGGCACCTTGAAGTGCGCCATGTTGGCGCGGCAGAAGGCGATGATGTCGTCTGCAGAGACCGCGGCGCTGTCAGGCTTGAGGGTGACGAACGCGCACGGGCTCTCGCCCCACTTGGCATCGGGACGCGCCACCACCGCCGCCTCCATCACCTGCGGGTGGCGGTAGAGCACTTCCTCGACCTCGAGGGATGAGATGTTCTCGCCGCCGGAGATGATGATGTCCTTGGAGCGGTCCTTGACCTCGATGCTGCCGTCGCCATGCCAGGCGGCGAGGTCGCCCGAACGATAGAGGCCGCCGGCGAATGCCTCCTCGGTCGCGGCCTCGTTCTTGAGGTAGCCCTTCATCAGCGTGTTGCCGGCGAGCGCGATCTCACCGATGGAGGCGCCGTCGCGCGGCACCGGCTCGAGCGTTTCCGGATTCACGACTGCCATCCTCTCGATGACGGGATTGGGCACGCCCTGGCGCGCCATGCGGGCGTAACGCTCGGCGGTGGGCAGGCCTTCCCACTCCGGCAGCGGCGGGCAGTAGGTGGAGGGGCCGTAGCTCTCGGTGGTGCCGTAGAGATGCAGCACCTCGAAGCCCATGGCCTCCATGCGCTCGATGACGATCGCGGGCGGCGCGGCGCCGCCGGTCGCCACCTTGGTGCGCAAGGGTAAAGGCCGTTTCGCCTCCGCCGGCGCGTGCACCAGCATGTTGAGCACGATGGGCGCCCCGCACATGTGGGTGACGCGGCTCTCCACGATGGACTCGAAGATGCGCGCGGGCTCGACCTTGCGCAGGCACACGTGGGTGCCGGCAGCGGCCGTGACCGCCCAGGTGAACGTCCAGCCCGAGCAGTGGAACATCGGCAGCGTCCACAGGTAGCGGCTGTCGTGGTCGAGCTTGAAGGTGAGCGCATTGGCGAGCGCGCCGAGATAAGCGCCGCGGTGGCTGTAGACGGCGCCCTTGGGATTGCCGGTGGTGCCGCTCGTGTAGAGCAGGCAGATGCTGTCCCACTCGTCGTCCGGACCGGTGTAGGCGAAGTGGGGGTCGCCGGCGGCGATGAAGCTCTCGTACTCGACGCCGCCGAAGCTGGGCGCCCCAGCCGTTTCCGCATCGGCGATGTCGACGACGATCGGCTGCTTTGCCCCGAGCTTCGCCAGGGCCGGTGCGATGGTCGCGTGGAACTCGCGATCGGCGAGGAACAGCTTGGCCCCGCCGTGCTCGAGGCAGAAGGCGATCAGCGGCGCATCGAGGCGGACATTGATGGGGTTGAGAACCGCGCCGATCATCGGTGCCGCGTAGTGCGCTTCGAGCATGGCCGGGACGTTGGCGGCAAGGATGGCCACTGTATCGCCGCGGTTGATGCCCGCCTTCGTCAGGGCATGCGCCAGGCGCCGCGCGCGGGCGTAGAACTCGGCATAGGTGAACTGGCGGCCGCCGTGGATGATAGCCGGGCGGTCGCCGAAGAAGTCAGCCGCACGCGCGAGGAAGCTGACCGGGCTCAGCGCCACGTAGTTCGCCGCGCTGCTTGCGCAATTCGGACCTCTCGGTTGTCATGTCGTATGCTCGCCGTTGCTGCCATCGCCAATTGGAGAGCGGATCGTCGCCATAACTTGTCATACCGGGGCTTGTCCCCGGTATCCAGCCATCCGCGGGCTCCGGAGCTGGAGGCCCGGTGGATCCCGGGCACACCGGCCTTCGCCGGTGCAGGCAAGGCCCGGGATGACATCGGTCATCCCATGGCGAGCAGGTGGCCGCCGTCGATCGTGATCACGCTGCCGGTCATGAAGGCGCCGGCGTCGGAGGCGAGCAGCAGCAGCGCCCCGTCGAGTTCCTCCAGGCGTCCCGCGCGACCCATCGGCACGCGCGACAAGAGGCGCTTGCCGGCGTCGCTGGCAAGAAAGGCATCGTTGAACTCGGTCGAGAAGTAGCCGGGCGCCAGCGCGTTGACGCGGATGCTGTCGCGCGCCAGCTCCAGCGCCATGGACTTGGTGAGGCTTATCACCGCCGCCTTGGAGGCGGCGTATGAGGCGAGCGACTTGATGGCGCCGAAGCCCAGGATGGAGGCGATGTTGATGATGGAGCCGCCGGTGCGGTTCTCCGACATGCGCCGCGCCGCTTCCTGGCCGACCCGGAAAACGCCGTCGAGGTTGACGGCCATGACGCCGCGCCAGTCCTCCTCGCTCATCTTCAGGAAATAGGACCCTGCGGGCACGCCGGCGTTGTTGATGAGGATGGTCACCGGCCCAAGGGCCGTCTCGGCCGCTGCGAGGGCGCGGGTGACGGAGGCGCGATCGGTGACATCGAGCGCGACGGTCGCCGCCTGGCTGCCCTTTTCCCGGATTTCCGCCGCCAGCGTCTCGAGGCGGTCGAGCCGGCGCGCGGCAAGCGCCACCTTGGCTCCGGCCCCCGCCAGGACGTGGGCGAAGTGCCAGCCAAAGCCGGAGGAGGCCCCGGTGACGAGCGCCGTCTTGCCCGTGAGCGAGAGCAGATCCCTTGGCATTTGCCCATTCCGCGTGTGTCGGGCCATGTTATACGCGGCGCGAGCGGCGAGACAAATCAGCGCGCCTCAGGCTCAACGTTGTTTCTTGCAAATGGCCGGCAAGCTGAAAGGTTGGGCGAGCACGATCAAGCGCGACACGCACGCGATCTACTTGGCAGCTCTGGACCCGCGTGTGTCATGGTACGCGAAGGCGCTGGCGCTCTGCGTGGCCGGATATGCGCTCTCCCCCATCGACCTCATCCCGGATTTCGTCCCGATCCTGGGCTACCTCGATGACGTTGTAATAGTGCCGCTCGGCATTCTGGCGGTGGTTAATCTGATTCCATCGAACATAATGGCCGAGCACCGAGCCGCAGCCGCCTTTGCGTCCGAGAGACCGGTAAGCCGCACTGCTGCCTTCGTAATTGCCTTGATCTGGTCGGCATCGGCCGCGCTGGCGATATGGCTGGGTTTTTGCTTTTTCGCGCCTTGAAATTTCAAGTGAGATACGACGTGCGGTTTTTGGGCTCACTTGAGGCGGGCGAGATAGTGGGCCTTCACGAGGTGGCAGAGGCTGACGCGCCACTCGACCGGCTGGTCGTCGAGCGCAAAGGCGATGCGATCGATCTTGAGGAGCGGGGTGCCGGGTGCGATGCCCAGTGCCTTGGCCGTCGGCCGATCGGCGGCGACGGCGGTGACGCGTTCCTCCGCTCTCATCACCATGATTCCGTAGGATTTCTGGTAGAGATCGTAGAGCGTGTTGGGAAGCTCATCGTGCTCGGCAAGGCCTGGAAGCAGCGCAGCGGGCACGCTGATTCTCTCGGCGATGAACGGCTTGCCTTTGCGGCTGCGCAGGCGGGAAATGCGGAGCACCTTGGCGTTCTTGCCGAGCCACAGCTTGGCGCGCTCGGTCGCGTTCGCCCGGGCGATGACCGGCCGTGCGGGCTTGCTCTTGGGAATGATCTGGGCATGCTTGTCGTCGAAGATGTAGAAGAAGCGGAACAGCACATGCGCAGGGGTGTGCTCGAAGACGAACGTGCCTAGTCCCTGCCGGCGCACCACGAGGTTCAGCTCGGCCAGCGCCGCCAGCGCCTTGCGGGCGGTACCCTGGCTCACCTTGAATTCGGCACCGAGCAGGAATTCGTTAGGAATGAGCTGCCCCGGCTTCCAGGCACCGGTGCGGATGCGCTCTATCAGCTGATCGCGCACCTGGATATAAAGCGGGCGCCCAATGTCATTGTTTTCAGCCGGAGCCATGTTGTGCAATCCCGTTGCGTCAAAATGCGTTATGCGCTGGGAGTATGGTCCGGCACTTATATGAGTATTGTGCTCTATATCACAGAAGCGCCGTCGACTGAAACACAGAGGGGGGAGAATCTTGGCCGCACCGCATTTTCTGGTTCATAGCCCAAAGGACAACGTGGGCGTCATAGTGGTGGAAGGACTGAAGGCCGGCACCAGCATGCTGGGCGTCATCACCGAGAGCGACGAGGCGCTCAAGCTGAGGGCGAAGCAGGACATTCCGATCGGGCACAAGGTGGCCCTCAAGGCGCTCAGGAAGGGCGACACCGTCGTCAAGTACGGTGAGGACATCGGCAAGATTGTTGCCGACGTGGGCGTGGGCGAGCACGTCCACGTGCAGAACCTGAAGACGAAGCGCTGGTGATGGGGGCAGGGATGGCAGCGAAGGCGAATGGCAAGAGCAGCAGGTCCAGGCGCAACTTGAGCTTTCACGGGTGGCGGCGCGAGAACGGGCGCGTCGGCGTCCGCAACCACGTGGTCATCCTGCCGCTCGACGACCTGTCGAACGCGGCCTGCGAAGCCGTCGCCAACAACATCAAGGGCACCATGGCGCTGCCGCATGCCTACGGCCGGCTGCAGTTCGGAGCCGATCTCGCTCTGTTTTTCCGCACGCTCATTGGCACCGGCTCCAACCCCAACGTTGCCGCGGTGGTGGTCATCGGCATCGAGGACAGCTGGACCAAGCGCGTGGTGGACGGCATTGCCAGGACCGGCAAGCCGGTGGTGGGCTTCGGCATCGAGGGGCACGGAGATATCGCCACCGTCGCCAAGGCCTCCTATAAGGCCAAGGAATTCGTGCAACGGGCATCCGAGCTCGAGCGCGTGGAATGCGGCATCGAGGATCTCTGGGTCTCGACCAAGTGCGGCGAGAGCGACACGACGACGGGCCTTTCCTCCTGCCCGACCGTCGGCAACATGTACGACAAGCTGATCCCCAAGGGCATCTACGGCTGCTTCGGAGAAACCTCAGAGATCACGGGCGCCGAGCATATCGCCAAGGCGCGCGCCATCAATGCCAAGATCGGCGAAAAATGGATGAAGGTGTTCCAGGCCTACCAGGACGAGGTGATCGAGGCGCACAAGGTCGATGACCTATCAGACAGCCAGCCGACCAAGGGCAACATTGCCGGCGGCCTCACCACCATCGAGGAGAAGGCGCTGGGCAACCTCGAGAAGATCGGTCGCAAATGCAAGTACATCGAGGTGCTGGAGCCGGCGGAGGCGCCGGCTGCGGGCCCAGGGCTCTACTACATGGACACCTCGTCGGCCGCGGCCGAATGCGTGACGCTGATGGCGGCGAGTGGCTACGTCGTGCACACCTTCCCGACCGGTCAGGGCAACATCATCGGCAACCCCATCGTTCCGGTCATCAAGATCTCGGGCAACCCGAAGACGGTGCGCACCATGGCCGAGCACATCGACCTCGACGTGTCGGGCATCCTGCGCCGCGAGCTGACACTGGACACGGCCGGCGATGCGCTGATCGACATGATCATCCGCACCGCCAACGGGCGACTGACAGCGGCCGAAGCGCTGGGTCACCGCGAGTTCGTGATGACCAAGCTGTATCGGAGTGCGTGATGTCATCCCGGCGCTCGTGACCGATGCCCGCCCCCGAGCCGTGTGCGCGTTTGCGGCTGCTCGAACCGAGCATCGAGCTGCTGCCCGGCTACGCGGAGGCCCTGGCACGCGGCTGGTCGCCAAACAATGTGAGAGATGTGAGTGCCGAGCACCTGGCCGCCATCCGCAGGGACCCGGAAGGGTTTGTGGCCTCGGTCCTCAGCCAGACCGGCACCGTCAAGCTTCCAGACGGCAGCGAGGTGCCCAAGCTGCCGAGCCGCGTTCGCTGGATGTGGGACGGCGAGTTCGCCGGCCAGATCGGGCTGCGCTGGCAGCCTGGCACCGATGCGCTCCCCGGTCATGTGCTGGGCCATATCGGGTATGCAGTGGTGCCCTGGAAACGCCGCCGCGGCTATGCGACCGAGGCGCTGCGCCTGATGCTGGGCGAGGCTTACGAGGTCGGCCTGCGCCGGCTCGAGATCACGACCGACAACGGCAATGTCGCCTCCGGCCGCGTGATCGAGGCCAACGGCGGACGCTTCGTGGAGGCATTCGTCGATCGCCGCTATGGTGAGGAGCCGCGGCTGCGCTACTCAATCGACCTGGGGCCGAAGAATGTTTGCAAGGATGCGCAAGCGGCCGGAGTTTGACTGAGGGGGCGCCACGGGAACAAGGTCGGCGGGGGACTCGATGAAGGAGGCGATAATCGGCGCGACCGAACTGGAGGTCTTAATCGCCGCCGCGCTGGTTGCCTCCAACACCTCCGAGACTAATGCGCGCTCCGTGGCGCGCGCGCTGACCCAGGCGGAGATCGACGGCCAGATCGGGCACGGCCTGTCGCGCGTGCCGAGCTACGCGGCGCAGGCCAAATCTGGCAAGGTCGACGGCCGGGCAGTGCCAGAAGTGCGCCAGACGCGGCCAGGCAGCGTGATGATCGACGTCAAGAACGGCTTCGCCTATGCAGCGTTCGATCTGGCAATTGCACGCCTGCCCGATCTGGCCAAGACCAGCAGCGTTGCCGCTGCCGGCTTCATGCGCTCGCACCATTTCGGCGTCGCTGGCCGGCATGTGGAGCGGTTGTCGGAGGCCGGCATGGTGGCCCTGGCCTTCGGCAACACGCCCAAGGCGATGGCGCCGTGGGGCGGCAGCCGGCCCGTCTTCGGCACCAACCCGATCGCCTTCGCCGCGCCGCTGCAAGGTCGGCCGCCCCTCGTCGTCGACCTGGCGCTGAGCCAGGTGGCGCGGGGCAAGCTTCTCACCGCGGCGCAGAAGGGCGAGCCCATTCCCGCAGGCTGGGCGGTCGACGAGCACGGGGTGCCGACCATGGATGCCGCCGCCGCCCTCAAAGGTGCGTTGTCGCCGATCGGCGGTGCCAAGGGCGCGGCGCTGGCGCTGATGGTGGAGGTGCTGGCCGTCGCATTGACCGGCGCCAGGTTCGGCTTCGAGGCCAGCTCTTTCTTCGACGCGGAGGGCGCGCCGCCGGGAGTGGGTCAACTCCTGATCGCCATCGATCCGGCCGGATTTGCCGGCGCCGACGTGTTCGCCGAACGCATGGCGGCGCTTGCCGGCATGATCGAAGGCAGCGGCGGCGCGCGTTTGCCCGGGTCGCGGCGCCTCGCGTTGCGCGAGAGGGCGGCACGTGAGGGCATCAGGGTCGACGCGAAACTGCTGGCCGAGGTGCGGGTGCTGGCTGGCGGGTAGCGACCTGCCTCGCCCCAAAATGTTTCACGTGAAACAATGGCTCATGGTTAACAGCGCGATGGTTGGTTACGCGCCGATCGGCGTTCAGAAATGGACCAGCGAAGGTGTCCGCGCTTATCCGCCTTGCTGCCACCGCACCTCGAACGGCGACAGCCACACCTTGGTGTCGCGGGGTGCGCCTTCGCGGCCATCCTCGGTGCCGTAGTAGACGTCGGCCGAGACGCCGGTGAGGCTCACGTCCGACTTCGCCCGATACGCGATATCGTTCCGCTCGATCACCAGGGCGCCATCGACCCACACCCGCAAGGTTCCGTCGTTCGCCTTGGGGGTGTTGAGCACCACCTCCTGCTCGAGCCTCACCCAGCGCCCGCGCGGGAAATCGAAGCTCGATCGCTCGGCCACCATGGTGCGCGCCACGCCGCCATCGCTAACGCGCAGGGTCACGCCGCCCGCCGCGTTCGGCCGCCACGCGAGCCTGGCGAGGAACCTGTCGCCGCGCTCACCCGCTTCCGCACCGGCGAGGCCCGGCAGCGCTCCGCCGCGGTTGAAATCGAAGTCCGCGGCAAGGCGCACGTGATAGCTCAGGCACGCGCTGGTCTTGCCCGCGAGCGCGCGCGGCTCCCACGGGAAGCTGACGCCGCCCCTGGCGCCGGAGGCCGCGTGAGGCGACGCGGAGCCCTTCGGCAGGCTCACGGCCATGGCGAGCGGGGCGGGCGCGTCGTCCACCCGGGCGATGGCGACATTGTCGATCACGCCGGCATCGCGGCCGGCGACTGCGGCCTGCAGCTCGGCGGCGGTGAGCAGGACGCCGCCGCGCTCCAGGGCGAACGCCGTCATATTGAGGTAGCGCTCGCTGCAGGGCGCCGCGGTCGGCGGCACCAGCATGGATTTCACGGCCGCGAACACGGCGGCCGCCGTCACCACCACGGCGGCGGCGTTGAACAGGATGATCTTGGGGTCGGGCAGCCGCATGCAACTCTCCCATTGTCAGCGCAAGGCGAGCTTGCCAGAGCGGCCTAAAGGATTGCTAAACGCCCGTTAACGCATTGCGGCTGCACCCGGCGGCCGGGCCTGCCCGCCAAGGGACAGGCTCAAACGTCTTTCGCCGTGGTGCGCCGGACCCTGGCATCCTCGCGTTCGAGCACCTTGGGATCGAGCCTTGTGCCGAGGCCCACGCCCTTCGGCACCGTGATCATGCCGTTTGCGACCGGCGGCAGCTCGGTCACGAAGCGGTGGTACCATCCGTAGTAGAAGGCGCGCACCATCTCCTGCACCCAGCAATTGCGCGTGTTCAGCGCCAGGTGCGTCGACACCGTCAACGCCACCGGCCCGGTGCAATCGTGAAAGGCGACCGGCGTCTGATAGGGCTCGGCCATGGCGGCGATCTTCCTGGCTTCCGAGACGCCGCCGCACCAGGTGACGTCCATGATCAGCATCGACAGGGCTTCGAGCTCCAGCAGATAGCGGAAGTCGGCGCGGCCCCCGCGGGTCTCGCCCACCGCAATCGGCGAGCGCGTCGCGCGCGCCACCTCGCCGATCGACGTCATATGCTCCATGAACACCGGGTCCTCCACCCACATGGGCGCATAGTCCTCCAGGGCCTGCGCGATCCTGATCGCCTGCGGCCGGCTCCACAGCGAGTGCAGCTCGTAGGCGACTTCCATCCGGTCGCCGCAGGCCTTGCGGATCTTCTCGAACGGCAGCAGGCCCTTCTTCAGGTCCGCGGCGGAGATCCAGTATCCCTGCGACGCCTCGGCCGCGTAGTCGAGCGGCCAGATCTTCATGGCGTCGATGCCCTGCTCGATGAGCGAGAGCGCCAGCTCGTCGGCGCGATTGAGGAAGGCGTCGAGGTCCTCGTACTGGCCCCTCGTCGCGTCGAGGCCGAAGTTGGCCGTGCCCTGGGTCGGCCTGGTCTGCACATAGGAGTATCCCGCGCAGGTGTTGTAGACCTTGATCTGATCGCGCACGCGCCCGCCGAGCAGGTCGCACAGCGGCATGTTCGCCGCCTGGCCGAGGATGTCCCACAGCGCGATGTCGATGGCCGAGCGGCCGCGCATCTCCGCGCTCGCCGATGCAAAGCCGACGTAGCCCGTCAAAGCGCCCTGGATGCCCTCGATGTTGCGCGGGTCGCGGCCCAGCAGCGCCGTCGCGATGATGCCGTGGATGTGCGCCTCGGCCGCCTCGGGGCCGTAGAATGTCTCGCCGAGGCCGATCAATCCCTCGTCCGTGTGCACCTGCACCCACAGCAGGTTGGGGAACTCGGCGACCCGGATCGTCTCGATGGCGGTGACCTTCACGGCAGCCCTCCTTCGTCGTCGGCAGAAACGGCACGATAGTACAAGGCTGCGCGCCTTTGACAGCCGCCCGCAAACCGGGCGCCACGCCGCCGGCCGCGTGTGATCGATGCACGACGACTTGCGGCAGAATTGATGCCCGTTCTGGCGGCGCCTCGATATACAGTCGTGCATCGCAAGGACGGGCGCGCCGCGCACACCCAAGGAGAACCTGCGATGCAGCAGCGAACGGCAGGCAAAGTCAAAGAGCTCCCCGAGATCACGATCAAGACGGACACGCGCGATATCCTCTCGCATGCCACCATGCAGGCCGAGCAGCTGGAGGACTACTTTCTCGTCGACATCGACGCGCACGTCACCGAGACGCAGTTCTGGCCGGAGATCATCGAGCGCATCGACAACGACGTCATCCGCCAGATGGGCCAGGCGATGCAATCACGCCCGGGCACCACGACAGCGCTGCTCAACGCCCAGCCCGGCACGCTCTACCAGAACGTCTACGGCCGCATTCCCCACCAGCTGGCGCTGGCCGAGGCGGTCGACGGCAGCGAATGCCATCACTTCACCGAGCTGGCGCGCCGCTCCATGGATGCGATGGGCCTCGACTACCAGGTGGTGTTCCCCACCCCGATGCTGGTGCTCGGCATGCACCCGCAGGACGACATCGAGGCCGCCGTCGGCCGCGCTTACAACCGCTGGCTGATCGAGCGCATCCTGCCCGATGACGAGCGCATCAAGGGGCTGCTCTACCTGCCCTTCAATACGCCCAAGGCCTGCATCGACATCGTCAGGGACTTCGGCGACGCCAAGGGCGTCATCGGCTTCGCGGTCACCGCCACCCGCAACAAGCCCGTCCACCACGATCAGTACATGAAGCTCTATGCAATGATCGAGGAGCTGGGCAAGCCACTGGCCTTCCATTCGGGCTTCCACTGGGGCGACCCGTCGTTCCTGCAGCTCAACCGATTCATCTCGATGCACGCCATTTCGTTCGTGCACTACAGCCTGATCCACCTGACCAACTGGGTGATCAACGGGCTGCCCGAGCGCTTCCCCAAGCTCAAGGTGGTGTGGGTGGAGAGCGGGCTCGCCTGGGTCCCGTTCATCATGCAGCGGCTCGACCACGAGTTCATGATGCGGGTGTGCGAGGCACCCATGCTCAAGCGGCCGCCGAGCGAATACATCCGCGAGATGTACTTCACGAGCCAGCCGCTGGAGAAGACCAACATGAAGCTGCTGGAGGCGACCTTCCATGCCATGCATGCGGAGACGCAGCTCCTGTTCGCCTCCGACTGGCCGCACTGGGACTTCGATCCGCCGAGCTCGATCACCACCATCCCGTTCCTCTCCGAGCAGGCGCAAACGCAACATCCTGGGGCTCAACGCGGCGCGCGTGTTCAACCTGGAGGTGAAGCGCATGCGGCCGCCGGCGCGCGATGTGCGCGAAGCTCGACGGGGGAGGCGTGAGTGTCGGGCACAGTGCTGGGCGCGAGCGGAAGCGAGCCACCCGACTCTCCCGCTGGCGGGACACCCGCCGAGACCACCCGCTTCCTTGTTCAAGGAGTGGAGTTCGAGAGGTCTCCCCTGGGCGAGGGCTGGGTGCCCCACTCGGAACGAAAGTATCTTCCAGGCCGGAGGCTCTGATGAGGAGCTCGCAAGGGATTCAGCCGCACCGCCGCCGCGTTCGCGGAGCGGCGGAGCGGATGCTGGCGAGCGGGCGGCCGCGCAGTGGCAGCGGCGAGCTCGAGCGCGTGCTCACGGCGGCGATCAAGCTCTATGCCGCCAAGGCGGAGGGAGTGGCGACGCCGGCTCCTCCCGTCTCGGCCGACAAGATCACGCCGACCGAGGTCGTCGTGGTGGTCAGCGAGATGCTGCGCGCGGTCGATCTCAACCTGTTCGACCTGTCGATGTGGTACCGCCGCGCGAGATGACAGGCACAGAACCGTTGAGGTGTGCCCCATGAAAGAAGTCGTGATCGGCAAGGCGGCCGCGTTCCCTGACCCGGGACGCAAAGTCGTCGAGATCGATGGCACGGAAATCGGCGTATTCTGCCGCAACGGGCAGTTCACCGCCTTCGAGAATGTCTGCCCGCACATGGGCGGGCCCGTGTGCCAGGGCAAGATCATCGCCCGCGTGCAGGAGCTGATCGCGGACGACAAGACCAGCCTCGGCCTCTCCTTCTCCAAGGACCAGACCAACGTCGCCTGCCCCTGGCACGGCTACGAGTTCGACATCGCCACCGGCCAGCACCAGGGCAACCCGCGCATGCGCCTGCGGCCGGTGAAGATCGAGATCGTCGACGGCGAGCTGGTGGTCGCAGTGCCCGACGGGATGCGGGACCGGATCGCCCGCGCCCGCCCGAGCCGGGATCGCGAGCAGCAGCAACGAGAATCGTAGGGCGCAATAGCGCAGCGTATTGCGCCGACTGCAGCCGCCTTGCCGGACGTGAAGGAGAGACGGCGCAATGCGGCTGTCGCCTTATTGCGCCCTGCCGGCAATGTATCTCTCGGCCTCTTCCAGCGAGAACGAATGTGGGTGCGTGCGGTCTTGCGAAGTCCTGGTCGCATCGAAGTCCGGGCTCACAAGCTGATAGCGGCCGCGATCCTGGCCGCGGCGCAGCTTGCGGATCGACAGCCCCTTGCGCGCCGCCGCACGTCGCAAGCGGCGCTCGCGTGCCGAGAGCATGTCCTTCTGAGCCATGCATACGCTCCTTCGAGAATCGTAGGGCGCAATAGCGCAGCGTATTTGCGCCGATTGCAGCCGCCTCGCCGCACGTGAAGGAGAGACGGCGCAATGCGGCTACCGCCTTATTGCGCCCTACCTCGCCCCGGCAAAATCTTGCCCGGGTTCATGATATCCAGCGGGTCAAGCGCCGCCTTGATGGCGCGCATGACGGCGAGGCCCTCGCCCAGCTCGGCCTCGAGATACTTGGTCTTGCCCTGGCCGATGCCGTGCTCGCCGGTGCAGGTGCCCTCCATGGCGATGGCGCGCTGGGCGAGGCGCTCCAGGAAACCCTCCAGCGCCGCCATCTCCTTGGGGTTGGCGCGGTCGAACACGGGCGTGGTGTGGAAGTTGCCGTCGCCTACGTGGCCGACGATGGGGGCGACGAGCCCCGAGGCCTCGATGTCCTTCTGCGTCGCAACCACGCACTCGGCCAGCCGCGAGATCGGCACGCACACGTCGGTCGCCAGCGCGTCCTTGCCGGGCCACACCGTTTTGATCGCCCAGTAGGCGTCGTGCCGCGCCTTCCACAGGCGCCGGCGCTCCTCCTCGCTCTCGGCCCAGTCGAAGCGGATCGCGCCCTCGGCCTCCGCCAGCGCCTTGAAGTTCTCCACCTGGTCGCGCGCGCCGGCCTCGGTGCCGTGGAACTCGAGGAACAGGGTCGGCTTCTCCTCCAGCCCGAGCTTGGCGTAGATGTTGACGGCGCGGATCTGCGGCGGGTCCAGCAGCTCCATGCGCGCCACGCCGAGGCCCAGCTGGATCGACTGGATCACGGCATTGCAGGCGCCCTCCAGCGTGGCGAACGGGCACACCGCCGCCAGGATCCTCTCCGGGATGCCGTAGAGGCGCACCGTGAGCTCGGTGATGATCCCGAGCGTGCCCTCGGAGCCCACCAGCAGGCGGGTCAAGTCGTAGCCGGCCGCAGACTTGCGCGCGCGCTGCGCCGTCTTGACGACCGAGCCGTCGGCCATCACCGCGGTGAGGTTGAGCACGTTCTCGCGCATGGTGCCGTAGCGCACCGCGGTGGTGCCGGAGGCGCGGGTGGCCGCCATGCCGCCGATGGTGGCCTCCTCGGCGCCAGGGTCCACGGGGAAGAACAGCCCCATGTCGTGCAGGTAGTCGTTGAGCTGCTTGCGGGATACGCCGGGCTCAACCACGGAGTCGAGGTCGCGCTCGTTGACAGCCAGCACCCGGTTCATGCGCGCAAAGTCGAGCGAGAGGCCGCCGCGCGGCGCATTGATGTGGCCCTCCAGCGAGGTGCCGGCGCCGAACGGGATGATGGGGACCCGGTGGGTGCGCGCGACATCCACGACCTGGCGCACCTCCTCGCCGGTCTCGATCCAGATCACGGCGTCGGGCGGCTGGTTGGGGATCCAGGTGATGGTGTTGGCGTGCTGGCGGCGGATGGCTTCGCCCGTCTGCAGCCGCTCGCCGAAGCGCTGGCGCAGCACGGCGATCGCCGTGGCCACATTGCTCCGCTCGCTCGCGCTCGATGCCGCAGGCATGGCCAATCGCAACCCCTTTTTGCGCCCGTTGCGGCCGCCTCGGGGCAGCCCTCGCGGCGGATGCTACGAGCAACGAACGCCGTTCACAAGGTCGTGTAGCGAAGTGAAGGCGGCCGCTGTTGCAATGCAGCAGCGCCATCTCGATCTACGCCTCGGAACTTAGTCGCCGCCTTTATGCCTGCGTGCGTCGGCGAGGAGAAGAAGACAATGCTCGACAAAGTTTTCCGCCGTCGCGCGCCCCGGCTCGTGGCCGAGAATGAGAACACGCCGGATTGGGCCGCACGCCAGGATGAGCCCGTGTCGCTCGAAAAGGTCCGCGCCCTGGCGACGGGTGCCGCGCTGGCCGTGGGCGTCGACACCTCGCCGGCGGTGCTGCTCAGCATCTACGACTACGCCCAGCGCCATCGCGGCAAGGGCCGCCGCTCGGCCTGAAGAACGCCGACTCGAGCAAGATCGTTTCTGATCGAAGCGCTTCGCTTCGATCATGGAACGTGAATCTCTCGAGTTCATGAAGCGGATCACGCTTCGGCCGCCACGTTGTAGCTGAGGCAAAGTGATCCAATCCGAAGCGATCCTGCTCTAGGTGATCGAGAACGACCGCAAGGCGACGATGGGCAAGTTCAGACCCGGCCTTGAGCGCTGAGCGCCACAAAACCCTATTGCAAGGTGTTGGGCATCGGCCGCACCGGTCAGCTTGCTGATCGGGCGGCTCTGATCTTCCGCCAGAGCCGTGTTCATGTGCGGCAGGTGCACACTTGCCCGCAAACCAAGGCGCGCGGCGCAGTAGCGACGGTCGAATATGCTGCGATCGGCAAGGCGCAATGATCGAGCTCTGCGCCACGCCAGCGCGATTGCGCGCTGCTTCCGTGTACTGGCAACACGGACGGAAAATCCTTAAGCAAGGCCGGCTACAAACCCCCTTGGAGATCGATGAACTGATCACCGAAAATGTGATAGTCGAGCCGTCGCAGCCAGCCGGAGCACAAATATCGCATGAACGAGCGCGTCGTCGTCGACGGCCTGAGCGTGGCGAGGGTTCTCTACGATTTCATCGTCAAGGAAGCGCTGCCCGGCACGGGCGTGTCCGAGACCGGTTTTTGGACCCGCCTCGACCGCATCGTGCACGACCTTGCGCCCAAGAACCGCACGCTCCTGAAGAAGCGCGACGAGCTGCAGGCCCGGATCGATGCATGGCACCGCCAGCGCAGGGGCAGGCCTTTCGACCTCGATGCCTACAAGGCCTTTCTCGGCGAGATCGGCTATCTCGTGCCTGAGGGACCCGATTTCGCCGTCGATACGGCCAACGTCGACGACGAGATCGCGCACATCGCTGGACCCCAATTGGTCGTGCCGGTGACCAACGCACGCTACGCCCTCAACGCTGCCAACGCCCGCTGGGGCAGCCTCTATGATGCGCTCTACGGCACCGATGCGCTGCCCGAGGACGGCGGCGCCACCCGCGGCGGCAGCTACAACCCCGTGCGCGGCGCCAAGGTGTTCGCCTGGACCAAGCGCTTCCTCGACGAGATCGCCCCGCTGGCCACCGGCTCGCACACCGCCGTCAAGGGCTATGCCGTGCACGACGGCCGCCTCGTCGTCAGCTTCGAGAGCATCGAGGAAACATGGCTCGACGATCCGGCCAGGCTGGTGGCTCTGGCGGATCCCGCCCAGTTCGTCGGCTATCGCGGCAACCCGGCAGAACCGCGCGCCATCCTGCTCACCCACAACGGGCTGCACGCCGAGATCCAGATCGACAACCGGCACTACATCGGCAAGGCCGACATCGCCGGCGTGGCCGACGTGGTTCTCGAGGCGGCCATCACCACCATCGTCGATCTGGAGGACTCGATTGCCGCCGTCGACCCCGACGACAAGGTGGCCGCTTATCGCAACTGGCTCGGGCTGATGCGGGGCACGCTCAGCGACAGCTTCGAGAAGGGCGGCAAGCCCATGACGCGCCGTCTCAACCCGGACCGCGTCTACACCACCCCGGACGGCGGCGCCGAGCTGACCTTGCACGGCCGCAGCCTGCTGCTGGTGCGCAACGTCGGCCACCTGATGATGGACACCTCCATCCTCGACAGGAACGATCAGCCTGTGCCCGAAGGCATCCTCGACTGCGTGGTGACCTCGCTCATCGCCATGCACGACCTCAAGGGCAACACGGCCTTCAGGAACAGCCGCGCCGGCTCGGTCTATATCGTCAAACCGAAGATGCACGGGCCCGAGGAGGTCGCCTTCGCCAGCGAGCTGTTCGACCGCGTCGAGGACGCGCTGGGCCTTGCCCGCCACACGCTCAAGATGGGCATCATGGACGAGGAGCGGCGCACCACCGTCAACCTCAAGGAGTGCATCCGCGCCGCCCGCCACCGCGTATGCTTCATCAATACGGGCTTCCTCGACCGCACGGGCGACGAGATCCACACGTCCATGGAAGCCGGGCCCATGATCCGCAAGGGCGACATGCGCGCCACGCCCTGGATCAAGGCCTACGAGGACTGGAACGTCGACATCGGCCTCGCCTGCGGGCTGCCGGGCCGGGCGCAGATCGGCAAGGGCATGTGGGCGATGCCCGACCGCATGGCCGACATGATGGCGCAGAAGATCGCCCACGTGCAGGCCGGCGCCAACACCGCCTGGGTGCCTTCGCCCACGGCCGCCACGCTGCACGCGCTGCACTATCACAAGGTCGATGTCTTCAAGCGCCAGGCCGAGTTGCGCTCACGCCCGCGTGCCTCGCTCGATGACATCCTGACCATCCCGGTGGCCGACCGCGTGAACTGGTCGCTTCGAGGACATCCAGCGCGAGCTCGACAACAACGCGCAAGGCATCCTCGGCTACGTGGTGCGCTGGATCGACCAGGGCGTCGGCTGCTCCAAGGTGCCCGACATCAACAACGTCGGCCTCATGGAGGACCGCGCGACCCTGCGCATCTCCAGCCAGCACATCGCCAACTGGCTCGCCCACGGCATCACCAGCGAGGCCCAGGTGATGGAGACGATGCGGCGCATGGCAGCGGTCGTGGACCAGCAGAACGCGGGCGATCCGCTGTATCGGCCAATGGCCCCCAACTTCGACCAGTCGGTAGCCTTTCAAGCCGCCTGCGACCTCGTCTTCAAGGGCCGCGCCCAGCCCAACGGCTACACCGAGCCGATCCTGCACGCGCGGCGGATAGAGGCGAAACGGGTCTCGTAGGTTGGGTCAAGCGAAGCGCAGACCCAACGCGCAAGATCGTATTCCAACCCGTGTTGGGTCATCGCTGCCGCTCGACCCAACCTACTCCGCAGCAACATGACGACGCGAGGGTACGGGCACCGCGCGACCGAGCGCGCGCGCCTCCTCGATCCACGCGTCCACCGCATCCCTCACATTGGCGAGCGCCTCTTCGGGCGTCTCTCCGTCCGACATGCAGCCCGGGAGATCGGGCACCGTCGCAACGAAGCCGCCACCGTCCTCGGGACACAGCGCCTCGATCAAGACGGGATATTCCAGTCTTGCGCTCATGCCTTTGCTCCAGCGACGGCTTCAATAGAGCGATGGCAACTCTGTCCGACAATCCGGCCGGCCGATCTGCATTGCATGCGCGGCGTGGGCCGAATAGCATTGCTGATCCACGAACAACACGCACCGGACGAGGTACCCCTCGTTCCGATCAAAGCAAGGGAGCAAGGCTGGGCCATGGCCACGTACAATATCCTCATGATGGGCGCGTCCTACGGATCGCTCCTGGCCTCCAAGATCCTGTTCGGCGGCCACAAGATTCACCTGGTGTGCCTCCCCGCCGAGGCGGAGCTGATCAACACGGAGGGCTTCCGCGTGCGCCTGCCGGTCAGGGGCCGCAATGACCCGGTCGTGCTCGACTCCCGCAAGCTGCCCGGCAAGGTCACCGCTGGCGGCACGGCCGGCATCAACCCGAAGGACTACGACCTCGTCGGCCTTGCGATGCAGGAGCCGCAGTATCGCTCGCCCGGCGTGCGCGAGTTGCTGGACGCCGTCGCCAAATCGCGTGTGCCCTGCATGTCCATCATGAACATGCCGCCGCTGCCCTACGTGAAGCGCATCCCGGGCCTCAACTACGATGCGCTGAGGCCCGCCTATACCGATCCGACCGTGTGGGACTCGTTCGATCCCGCGGCGATCACCCTCAACAGCCCCGATCCTCAGGCGATCCGCCCGCCGGAGGAGAAGGTCAACGTGCTGCAGGTGACGCTGCCGACCAACTTCAAGGTGGCCAAGTTCGGCGACGAGAAGAGCACTGCCATTCTGCGCCAGCTCGAGAAGGATATCGATGCGGTCCGCTTTGACACGGGCGACGGCAAGATCGAGCTGCCGGTGAAGCTGCGCGTGCACGACTCCATCTTCGTTCCCCTCGCCAAGTGGGCGATGCTGCTGGCCGGCAACTACCGCTGCGTGACCAAGGACGGCATGCGCACCGCCCAGGAGGCCGTGCACAGCGATATCGAGACGTCGCGCACGGTCTACAATTTCGTCAACGACCTGTGCGTCAAGCTCGGCGCGGCGCCCGGCGATCTGGTGCCGTTCGAGAAGTATGCCGCCGCGGCGCAGAGTCTGACGCGCCCGGCCTCGGCCGCGCGCGCTCTCAACAACGGCGCCCCCAACATCGAGCGCGCCGACAAGCTGGTGCAGCTGATTGCCAAGCAGAAGGGCCTGAGCCATCCGACGATCGATGCGACGGTCGCCCTGGTCGACTCGCGGCTCGAGGCCAACCGGAAGAAGGCGGCGTGATTGCGTTGCCGTGCCGCGGGCAACGCAACTATGCGTGCGGGCGCGACTGAGTGCCCGCACATCTGCGTCTGGTGAGGGCTCGTTCCTTATCCGGTGCGGCCGACTTCCATCAGCAGCTTCTCGGCGCGCGCTTCTTCCAGGCGATTGGCCATGCGCCTTGCCTCGTGCTCGTCGCGGACCGTCTTGGCCAACGTGAATGTGGCGCCGACCGTGAACACGACGGCCATGACCAGGTAACCCTTGGTCATCAGATCCAGCGGCACCGCCCAGATGCCGATGGCCGACATGCCCAGCGCGAACGCGAACTGGATGTAGGTGAAGCTCACCCACGCGGCCGTGTTCAGGCCCGATGTCGCAGCGTGCGTGTGATTGTTCGACATGGAAAGCACTCCCGGTTGAAACTGTGATCGACTCGACAGGTGGACGGTTTTGGTCCGGTCAGACCGGGCTCACGGATTGATCCGCCGGCATGGCCCGCAACCGCTTCAGGACATCGGCCGGGTTGGTCCTCTTGGCGGAGCCCAAGCCAGCCTTGTCGAGACGCGCCTCGAGATCGCGGCCCGGCCCGCCCTCGAGCTCATCGAGCGCCGCGGCGATGTCCTGCTCCTTGGCCTGGGTGGCGCGAATTCTGGCGAGCGTGGTCTCGGCTTCGCGCAATGCGCCCCTGCCGCTTGCGATGGCGCGGCGGCCGTTGGCGCCGGCGCGGCGCAAAGCCTCCTGCGCCCTTGTCAGCTCCAGGCCGCGGCGCAGCTCGAGCAGCCGCTTGCGGCCTTCCTCCACCAGTTGCCGCAGCCGTCTGATTTCATCGCCGCCGCGCTTGGCAGCATCGCTGCGTTCGGTGCGTTCGTCCTCGGTGGCGGCGATTTCAATGGCGACCTCCTCGGCGAGATCATCCCGGCCGGCATCGATCGCCTTGCGACCGCTGGTTTCCAACTCCTTGATGCGCTCAGACAGCATGGCGACTGCGCGCTCTTCCGAGGCCTGATGGGCCATGGCGCAAGCGAGCTCGCGCCGCGATTGCTCCAAGGCGCCTGCGGCGTCGCGCAGTTGCTGCTCCAGGATACGGACGGCATTGGCATCGAAAACGGCCTCCTCGACCTGCGCAGCGGCGCCGCGTGCCAATGTGGTGAACAATTTGAGCATCGCTGTCTCCTATTATGAACAACGTTCAGTTTCTTTTTTACCGCAGTGCTCAGCCTCGCGCAAGCAGAAAATGAACCTCGTTCAGTTTGTCGCAGATCCCCCTATCGGGCAGCCAACGTAACCTGCTGACGGGACGGCTTCGGTGCACGCCCCAATGGACTGACTTCGCCGGGCCCAGCGCTAGCACACCTGCGCAAAGGCGTCCCTGTGGAGACGCGTGTCGTTGGACCTGTCCGCGAAGCTGCCGTGTAGTTCAGGCCGCGCACTGAGGAGAAGCGGGTTCAAGCTTCCGATGCTGAGCAATCGTGGTGGGAGGTTCGTCAACGAAGCCCACGTTGCAAACTCTCGGAGCCAGCCGGCTCGCTCGATCCCGACATGGGCACCTCTCAGCGGCGGTTGAATGGGGCTGCGCTTGGTCCAGATGTGCAGCACGGATGGGTCCGAAGCCTGCCGTAGGCCGCTAGGAGTTGCCTCCCAAGCTCTCCATTTTGGCTCATGTAGTCGACAAGCACATTGGCGCTGCAGGCGCGCCACTCGGCCACCTGGTCGGGAGTCAGCGTGTGGACCCGCATGCCTTTCTCGCGAGCAAAAGCGTATGCACCCACCTCGAGCTCGGACACCCGGTCACGGGTCAGCCGCTCCACGTCCCTTGCCGCCTCGGCAATGATGGCTTGGTGGCTTGGGGACAGGGACCGCCAAACTCGCTCGTTGATGAGGAGGAGGAACTCGATCGGTACGTGATGGGTTTGCGTGATCGTATCCGTGACCTTCCACAGCTCTCGCGGCTCGACGCTGACGACGGAGCCCATAGCCAGATCGACTGAGCCGTCCCTGATCGCGTCGTGCATTTTCGATGTGGAGATTGCGGTCGGCCTCCCGCCACACCCCTTGGTCAATTGCGCCGTTATCTGACTGAATACGCGTACCCTCTTATCCTTGATCGTGTCCGGATCAGTTACGTCGTTGCCCTTGGAGAAGAAAACACTGGTCCCGGCCGCCTGCCACCAGAGGACTCGCACCCCGGCCGCTTCGAGAACGGTCGTGTCGATCAGCTTCCTTACCTCGCTGTCGGGGTCTACAGCCGCACGGAGCAACGCCTCGAAATTAAAAAGGAACGGCTGCTCCACGATGCTGATATCCGGGATCTTCTTTGTGAACTGATATGTTCCCGCGACGCCCATCTCGATGGCGCCGGACGCGACGGCGTCGACAACCTGGGTGTCGATGTAGAGCTGTCCCTTGTCGAAGATCTCGACAGAGAGGGCCCTGCCGGACCGCTTCTCGACCTCGTCCTTGAAACGGACAAGCGGCACGCCGAGGTACGGTTCCGAAACGGCCACCTGCAAGGTAGCCCTGAGCTTCACCTGTTGAGCGTCGGCGTCGAGGGGCTGACCCAGGTGGAATGCCAGCACCAACCAGATGAAGCAGCGCCTCATAGTGAACCCCACAGACACCCGGGTGTGGCGACCGATATTGCGCACGATGATGGCGCAAGGCTAGCCAGCCGCTGTTTTTCAACTGACGGTTGCGCCTGACTATCTGGCGCACCCCAGCTCAGAGCGTCAGGTCCTGAGACTTGAACGCGCTTACTCGTCGACAGCGCAGCGAAATCCTATTTGGCGGTGCCCCGTTGCCGGATTTCGCCACGACACCGTCCGGTTCCAGGTCGTCAGTCGCTCGGGTGCGTCGTCGAAGACATAGTTCCCCCCGCGCACGACACGCTCGCCTGGGGCGGTGGGTCTTCTCGCCCGTCTTCGGCACGGTAAGGGTAGGGCCGGTCGAGCGTGCTGGTCCACTCGAGCAAGCTGCCCGCCATGTCCAGCAACCCCTCCGGCGCGGCTCCCTTGGGTCGGCTACCCACAGGAGGAATGTCGCCGCTTGCAAGGTCGATGACGGCAAGATCGATTGTCGGCATCGCCTCGCCCCAGGGAAATGTTCGCCCTTCCTTGCCCCGTGCCGCGGCCTCCCATTCCACCTCCGTCGGCAATCTTGTCCCGCGCCATCTGCAATAGGCCAGCGCACCCGCCCAAGTGGTCTCGGTCACGGGGTGGTTCTCTTTGCCAGGATTGGAGGCGAAGCGCCCTTCGCGTACGCCGATGAGCGCTTCGTTGTCGTCGAGGTCGATGATCGTATACGGCGACGGACGGCTGCTGAACTCCAGGAACAGCGCACGATCGGACGGCGCGATATTCGCAGGCCCGACCTTTCCGCCAGGGCGGTTCCCGACGCCTTGACCGCTAGCGCATTCAGGAACTCGGCGAACTGTGCTTCGTCACCTCGGTGCGATCGATACGGAATGCTTCGATTGCCACGCGGTGGGCGGGCACGGCCGCGCGATCGACGAGCGGATGGTCCGCCGGCGACCCGATCGGATAGATGCCGGAGGGCACGCGAACCATACCCGCATGCTGAAGCGCAGAGGCAGGCGCAGTCCTGGCGTCATACACAGCAGGTGCGGGAAGCGTGGTGGTGGCGTGTTCGGCGAGGCCGTTGAGCAATCGAGGATGCCGCCCATCCCATCGCGACAGCGGCAACGATTGCAGAGGTCGGCTTCATACGTCCCATCTCGTCGAGGCGGAAAGTCGGTGCTTCGGAGACTCGCGATGTGGCAATGTGGCCGCGACAGTCGCACTATAGTGGCCGCGCTGCTCCGTCGAAGTCCTACCGGCCCGGAGCCGCGCGCCCTTCTTTTGTCTTATAGGGGACCGTTGCGCAGCCGCACCCGATTTACAGGGGCCTACCTCAGCTCGGCCTTTCGGCTTGTGCCGGTTCCACAGCAGGCGGATCGTTGTTGCAATGTCATGATTCGACAACGTCATCCGGAGTGGTTCACGTGGATGCGCAGCGCGCCCTGACTATCGCCTATCTGGCATTGTGGGCACTTGGCGCGCAGGTCTTGCCGGCACGTACCGACGGTCCCTACCGCTATACGCCCTACGATCCACCTGCCCCCACTCCAGGCTTCTTCCTCTTCGACTGGACAGGCCTTTACGCTGGCGCGCACCTGGGCTCGGCCTATACCAGCGTCGATGCGAATTCGAACGTCGTGGACCCAGTTACGCTGTTCGCTGAAAACTTCGATCAGAGCAGCACGTCTTTCACAGGCGGGCTGCAGGTCGGCTGGCAGAAGCAATGGGGCCGCATGGTTGCCGGCATCGAATTCGCCTACTCTTGGCTCGATTTCAACGAGACCTCGCAGTCATCGTTTGTGCCGGGTCTCTCGCGGTCGAGCGAGGTGCACAACCTGTTTGCGCTGACGGGGCGCCTCGGCTACGCCGATGAGCGTTGGCTGGCCTACGGCAAGGGAGGTTGGGCCAGCGCGGAGGTGGACATCAACTTCAATCAGGCCGGCACGGGCGCCGTGATCTCCTCTTCCGGCGGGCGCGAGAACGGGTGGACGGCGGGGGTTGGGATCGACTATGCGCTGATGCCTAACCTCTTTCTGGGCGTCGAATACAACTATCTGCACGTTGGGATCGATGCCCCGCCGCCCGTGCCGAACAGTCAGTTCGGCAATATCGACATTGATGTCCAGACGGTAGTTGTGCGGCTGAACTACAGGTTTGGCGCGGCAGGACCGATCAGGTAGTCCCTGGAAGCCATCCGCTCTGCTCGTCAGGACCAACCAGTCTCGATGCTCCAACAAGCGTCTGCTCACTATGAGCCGCTAAGCACGGCCGGGCCATCCCATTAGCAGAAATTCTACTATGCAGTTATTGGGTTAGATTAGGCGGCGCCACGCTTTCTTGTCTTAGGACTTCTATCCGCATGGGCTTCAATGCGACCAAGGCCAAAATGGCTGCGATGATGTTGAGCGCCGATGCCACCATGAATACGGCCGTCCAACCTCCGGTCGCCGTGGTCAGCACGTTGCCCAACGGGACCAGGAGAGCGGCAATTCCCTTCGCCGTATAGAGCAAACTGTAATTCGTCGTCGCGAACCTCTTGCCATAGATGTCCGTGCACGTTGCTGGGAACAAGGCAAATATTTGGCCCCAGGCGAAGAACACCAGCCCCGATAACAACACGAACATCGTCGGATTGGACGCGAACCAGAGCAGGGCATAGATGCCAATGCCCTCCATGAGAAAGGCGATGAACATTGTGTTCTCACGGCCGGCGTGGTCGGACAGCCAGCCGAAGAACGGCCGCGACAGGCCGTTGAGCACGAGGCCGATCGACAACGCGAAGCCGAGTGCCGGCATGGTCAACCCGAGAAGCGATACGGGCACGGTGTCGATTGCGAAGTCTCTTGCAAGGGGGGCGAGTTGCGCCGTCACCATCAGACCGCCGGTTCCGACCATGGCGAACATCGCGTACATCAGCCAGAACGGCGGCGACTTCAGCACGTCAGCAGGCGTGTAGTCACGCCGGCTTTGCCCTATTTGTGGGGCAATGAGACCGACGTGATCGGCAGCTTGTGGCGCTCGCAACATGAGCGCAGCAGCGACGATGACGATGCCCTGGCCAAGGCCGAACCACAAAAACGCCGCCTCATAGCCGCTCGCCTGGATCAGGTTGCCGAGCGGCACAACTGTTAGGGCGGAACCGGCGCCGAAGCCGGCGACCGTCAATCCCGTGGCGAGGCCCCTTCGGTCTGGGAACCATTTCACGGCGTTGCCGGCGGTTGCACCAAAGATCGGGGCCGCGCCAAGACCGGCGATGACCGCAGCGACATAGACCAGGCTCAAGGAGTCCGCGATCGAATTAATGACCCAGGCAATGGAGACCAGCGCTCCACTAGCGAGGACCAGGGCCCTCGGGCCGAAACGATCGACCAAGTAGCCCGCGATCGGCGCGATCCAGGTTTCCGTGACGATGAAAATGGTGAAGGTCACCTGAATCGCCGCCCTACCCCAGTGGTACTTTGCATCAATGGGGTCGATAAAAAGCGTCCAGCCGTATTGCAGATTGGCGATCATCACCAGGCAGATGATGCCAAGGACGAGTTGGCCCCAGCGCGTCCATTTGGACGTGGCCACGCGAACCGCCGAGCCGTCTGATGCTATTGTGATCTCAGCCCCCAGTCTTGATGCCGCCTATCGCCCGCAGACTTGGCCTCGGATGTGCAATGATGCGTACCCGTCGGGGCTGAAGCCTCACGTCCTTCTGGCGGCAAGCGCCGCTCCACGCCACTGAGCTCCATCACACTTTAAGGCTTGCGGTCAGGATATCAGCTCTCAACGGCCATCGCCTACTTCAGCGAAAAGATGCTCCGTTGTAACAGAGACGCAACGAAGCACCATTACCGCGCCGCGTGACTAGCCGTGACGGTGGATGCGCCCCCAGCAACAGAGAGTCACTCGCCGATGATGTTGACACTCCTCGGCCTTTGAACGGACCGTTCGTTCGTGCCTTAGCGATGTTGTTGCTGCATGTCAGCCGTAGTACACTCAGTTGTTTGTCGGAGGGATAAACGTATTGGAGCGATCGATGTCCGACCGCTTCTATGAAATTGCCGCCCTGCTCTTGGTTCTGCTTTTTGCTTCAAGTCCCTCGTTTGCCCAAGGCAAACGGCTGGCGCTGGTGATTGGTAACTCCGATTACAAGCACACACCGCGCCTGGAGAACCCCAAGAACGACGCGGCCGATTTCGCGGCGGTGCTCAAGAAGCTCGGGTTTGCCGTGATGGAGGGGCGTGACCTCGACAAGGCAGCGATGGACCGTACCGTTCGTGACTTCGCCGAGGCCCTCGGCGGCGCCCAGGTCGGCCTCTTCTTCTATGCCGGGCACGGCCTCCAGGTAGGTGGGCAGAACTACCTGGTTCCCATCGACGCCAAGCTGACGACGGCGTCCGCGATTGACTTCGAGATGGTGCGCCTCGACCTCGTGCATCGCACAATGGAGCGCGAGACGAGCACGAACATCCTCATCATGGACGCCTGCCGCGACAATCCGCTGGCTCGCAACCTCGCCCGCGCACTCGGCACGCGCTCGACCCAGATCGGGCGCGGCTTTGCCGCCGTGGAGTCCGGCGAAGGCACCCTGATCAGCTACTCGACGCAGCCGGGCAATGTGGCGCTCGACGGGACAGGCCGGAATTCGCCCTACGCGGCCGCCCTGATAAAACACATTGCGACCCCCGGCGACGATCTGCCGACTATCCTCATCAACGTGCGCAACAATGTCATGCAGGAGACAGCGCGGCGGCAGGTGCCGTGGGAACACTCCGCCATGACGGCGAAGTTCTACTTCATACCGCCAAAATCCACCGCACAGCAGATCGAGTTGGCCTTTTGGGTCTCGGTGAAGGACAGCGACAACCCGGCGGTGCTGACCTCCTATCTAGAGCGTTATCCGGATGGCTCGTTCGCTCCACTCGCACGAGCGCTGATTGAGCAACACAAACAGCAGCAAGAGGCCGAACGGGCAGCGAGGGAAGCTGAGCTTCGGCGGAAGGAAGAGGCGCGCAAGCAAGCTGAGCTTGAGCGGCTCGAGGCTGAGCGCAAAGCTGCAGAAGGCCAGCGCGCCGAACTGCACAAGGCCTTGGAGGAGGTGCGAATTGCGAGAGAGGCAGCGAAGGCAGCGGAGGAACAACGCGCGGCTGCCGTGAGGGCGGCACAGGAGGCACGCAAGGTGGCAGATGCCGAGGCTGAAAAGGGCGCCGACCGCCAAAAGGTTGCGGCGCTACCCAAGCTCGCGAACCCATTCGATGGCACTTGGCAAATGGTGCGCATCAGTCAGAACTGCGGCAACAAACGATATACTCCAACCATATTGATCAGCAACGGCGTGGTTTTGGGCTCGATGGGTGCCGGAGGAGTTCGGGGGTCGGCGTCTGCGTCCGGTGTATTCCGCGTTACTCATTTGTCAACCGGCAGTGCTCGAGGAACTCATAGCTACTCCGGCACGCTGCGCGGCAATAGCGGCAGCGGGACGTTCTCCCATAGCAGCGGATCCTGCGACGGCACGTTTACTCTCACACGCCAGTAATACCAAGCAGCCAAAGTTTTCACCCGTCATCCCGGAATCCGAGACGCAGTCGAGGATATCCGGGATCAGCCGCACGCCCATGCCCTGCCGCAGATCCCGGACAGTCTCGGCGACGCCTCGACTTCCGGGATGACGGGTATGTTGATTGGTTCGCCGGTATAATAGGGCGATGCTGTGACGTGACGAGCCGACCATCGACCAGCGCCGCACCAAGATCTGGGTTCAACGTACTTCCAAACAGGCGTGAGTTCCCGATCACCTCGAGGCCTAAATGCGCGTGATTGACCGGCTCCTCGGCCGCCCGTGAGGATCGAGGTACCTGGCATGCGACGGCAGCTACGAACCTAGGAACCTGGCGAAGAGGGCGCGTAGGCGCGCTGCAACGACCTGCAGGAGCAGCGATATGGCGCCGATTTGGGCTTGCCGCACGGGCGCGCCGGTCGGGTTTCGCAATTGTGCATCGATGTTCTGGGCGAAGGCCTCGCCGATACGCTGCGCGAGATCGCGTGCCATATTGGAGCGGCCGAGCTGCGCCAGCAGGCCGGTCAGGGCGTAGCTGATGACGACGTCGACGCGCGTCGCCGCGGCGCCCGTTTCTCCGGTGATAGCGAAAAGGTGATAGTCGACGCTGCCCGCGACGCGGGACCCGCTCTTGCGGTCGCCGCCGCGCCCCCTGATGATTTGGCGGAACTCTGCTGGAAACGGCTCGACAGTCCCCTCACCAGCGAAGCTTGCAGTGATGGGCCCGAGCTTGACCTCGAGGCGGCCGGTGATCCTGCCTTCCTGCGGCGGGCCATCGAGGTGTGCGCCGGGCATGGCGCGCGCGACGGACTGCGGGTCGGACATCAGTTGCCAGACGGCATCGCGCGGGTGCTCCAGCACGAATGACTGGGCGAGGCGGACCGTGCCGTCCACCTCCTCGATCTTGCCGACCGTTACGCGGACCAGCTCGCCGATGGCCGGTCGCGGCCGCGGTGGAGAGGCGCTTCCCGTCCGACCGGAGCAGGCGAGACACGCGCCGGCGATGCGGCGGTGGTGGCCACCGGTCCAGGTGCCGGGCCGAGCCAGGCGTTCGCGGCGCGCGGGGCCGGCTGATCCAAGGCCGGGTGCTCGGCCATGACGCGGGCGATGGCGTTGACGATCCCCACGTAGCCCGTGCAGCGGCACAGGTTGCCGCTCATTTCGGTGCGGATGTCGGAGCGCGTGAGGGCAGGCTTGCGGCGCACCAGGTCGCGGGCGGCGATCAGCATGCCCGGCGTGCAGTAGCCGCACTGCAGCGCATGCTCCTCGGTGAAGGCCTGGCGCAGGCGAGCCATCAGGGGGTCGTCGTCGAAGCCCTCGATGCTGCGCATTTCGGCGCCGTCGCAGGCCACCGCGTAGGTGATGCAGGAGCGCGCGATCTCGCCGTTGATCTCCACCGTGCATGCGCCGCAGATACCGTGCTCGCAGCCCACGTGCGTGCCCGTGAGCAGCAGTTGCTCCCGCAGGAAATCGGCGAGGCTCGTGCGCGGTGCCACCTCCGCTTCCACCGGCCGGCCGTTGACGGTGAGCGCGATCCTCATGCGGCGCAGGCCTGGTCGTGGGCGCGCTTCAGGGCCACGGCGTGGAGCTTCAGCTCGTAGTCGTCCCCCGAGAAGTGCACCAGCTTGAGGAGCGTTTGCGCCTCGTCGATGGTCATGGCCGCCCTGGGTCCGGCCGCCGCCCGAATTTCCATGACGAGCGGCCGGCCGCCCGTCGCGCCCGCGACTGCACCGAGGAAGGCCATGTCCGGATCGCGCACGACGACGCCGATGGCGTCGGCAAACTCGCCCGCCTTGCGGCAGATCTTGTGGAAGCCGAAGCGGGCGCTGGACGAGAACCTCGGGATGCGGATGCCGACGATCAGCTCGCCGGCGCCGAGCTCGGTTTCGAGTGCGCCGCGCATGAATGTCGGCAGCCGCACGCGCCGAGCGGGTCCGGCGCCGGCGATCACCACCTCGGCGCCCAGGGCTGTCAGGCAGGAGAGCCAGTCGGCGGCGGGGTCGGCGTGCGCCAGGCTGCCGCCGACGGTGCCGCGCGTGCGCACCGCGCGATAGCCGATGCCGCGGGCTACGCCGGCGAGAAAGCCGCCGGTCGGATCGGGCACGCGGCCGTCCTCGATGGCCGCATGAGTGACCGTGGCGCCGATGGTGACCGAATCCTTGTCCTCGCTGACGGCCGCGAGCTCGGGGATGCGACTGATGTCGACGAGCAGCGTCGGCTGGGCGAGGCGCAGGTTGAGCATGGGGCCCAGCGTCTGGCCCCCTGCCAACACCTTTGCACCCGGCGTGCCCGCGAGCATGCTCACGGCTTCAGCGACGGTCGACGGCCGGACGTAGTCGAAAGCGATGGGCTTCATGCCGCGGCGGCTCTCGGTCCCGCGCGGTCGATCGCTTCGGCAATGCGCCGGGGCGTGATGGGCGACACCAGCAGCTCGACGCCCAGGTCCTGCAGCGCATCGTTGATAGCGTTGGTGATGGCGGCTGGCGGGGCGATGGCGCCGCCCTCGCCGATGCCCTTCTGGCCGAACCGCGTGTACGGCGAGGGGGTCTCCATGTGCAGGATGCGGATGTCCGGCACCTCGGCTGGCCCCGGCAGCAGGTAGTCGGACAGCGTGGAGGCGAGCGGCTGGCCCTGCGCGTCGTAAGGCATTTCCTCGTACAGCGCCGTGCCGATGCCCTGGGCCGTGCCGCCGAGCACCTGGCCGTCGACGATCATGGGGTTCACCAGCACGCCGCCGTCCTCGACCACGACGTAGTCGAGGATCTCGATCTCGCCCGTTTCGGTATCGACCGCCACGACCGCTGCATGCGCCGCGTAGCTGAAGGTGCCGGTGTCGCGCTCGGCCTTGTAGCCGGACGTCACCTCGAGCCCGCCGGGATTGAGGTCGGGCGGCAGGTCCTGCGGCCGGCGATACCAGGTGCGCGCGACCTCGGCGACGGCCATGCGGCCCGACGCCCCTACGACCTCGCCGCCTTCGATGCGCACGTCCTCGCGGCGGGTCTGCAACAGCGCGGCCGCGATCCTGAGAACGCGGTCGGCCAGCTCCTCGCATGCGGCGGCCACGGCGCCGCCCGACATGATCATGCAGCGCGAGCCCCAGGTGCCGGTGGAGTAGGGCGTCTCGGCCGTGTCGCCGTGCACCAGCTTGATGCGCGCGTGCGGCACGCCGAGGATGGAATGCGCGACCTGGGACAGCGTGGTTTCCAGGCCTTGGCCATGGCTGTGCGCGCCGATCCTCAGCTCCAGCCCGCCGTCGGGCGTGAACCGGGCCTGGCACTGCTCGTGACCGGGCACGAACGGGATGCCCCAGGCGGCGTAGACGCTGGTGCCGTGCCCGGCCTGCTCGGCGTACATGGCAAAGCCCACGCCGATGCGCCGGCCGTCCGGCTCGACGCGCTTCTGGCGCGCGCGCACCTGGTCGAAGCCGATCGCCTCGATGGCGCGGCGCAAGGCCTCGGGGTAGTCGCCCGAGTTGAAATGGCGCTTGGCGATATTGTCGAACGGCATCTGTTCGGGGCGCACGAGACTGTTGAAGCGCAGCGCGTTGGGCTCGATGCCGAGCTTGCGCGCCAGCGCGTCGAGCGTCACTTCCAGCGCGAAGCACACACCCGTGCGGGCGACGCCGCGGTAGGGCAGGATCGGCGGCTTGTTGGTGGCGACCGACCAGGTGCGGCAACGGTAGTGCGGGAAGTCGTAGAGCCCTGGCAGGATCGAGCCGATCTGCCCCGCCTCCAGGCAGGCCGAGAACGGATAGGCCGAATAGGCCCCTGAATTGACGGTCGCTTCGCAGTCGAGCGCCAGCAGCTTGCCGTCGGCGTTGGCGTAGGCGGTGAGGATGTAGTGGTGCTCGCGGCAGTTGGCGTTGGCGGCGAGACCCTCGCGGCGGTCCTCGAGCCACCTGAGCGGGCAGCCCAGCCGGCGCGTCGCCCAGGACAGTGCGATCTCCTCGGGCAGCAGGATGCCCTTGTAGCCGAACCCGCCACCGACATCGGGCGCGATCACGCGCACCTGGCCCTCGTCGAGCCCAAGGCATTCGGCGAGGCCGGTACGGACGATGTGGGGCTGCTGGGTGGAACTATAGACAATCAGCTGATCGAGCCTGGTGTGCCAGGCGGCGACCACGCCGCGGCCTTCGAGCGGGCACATGGCCTGGCGGGCGGTGCGCAGCTCGCGCGTGACGGAGACGGCGGCCTTGGCCTTGACGGCCTCGAAATCCACGTCGGTGGCGGTGGTGAGGAAGAGGTTGTCGCCCCAGTGCTCGTGCACCAGCGGCGCGCCGGGCTGGCGGCCGGCCAGCATGTCGTGGACCACGGGCAGCGGCTCGAAATCCACGTCGATCTCGGCCACCAGGTCCTCAGCCTCGGCCCGCGTCGGCGCCACGCACATGGCGACCAGCTCGCCGACGTAGCGCACCTTGCCGGTGGCAAGGATCGGCTGCACGGAGGACTTGAAACCGGGAAGCGCGGTGTCGGCGCGGATCGGAGCAACGCCGGCCAGGTCCTCGGCGATGAACACGCTATCGCGGATGGCGGGCGGGATGCTGATCGCCTTGATGCGGGCGTGTGCCAGCGGGCTGCGCAGGAAAGCCACCTCCTGCATGCCGGGCAGCCGGATGTCGCCGACGTACTGGCCCCGGCCGCGCATGTAGCGGTCGTCCTCCTTGCGCAGGAGGCGCGCGCCGATGCCCTGCTCAACGCTGTGGTCTGCCACGCCCCGCTCGTCCTTCGTTGAGGCCTAACTCGTCCTATGTTTAGCACAAGTTGAGGCGACGGCACGTCCGGGTGAAGTCCTCCTCTGCGCGCAGGCAGCGGAGAGGAGGAGCGCCGCCAGGAAATCAAGCCTCGGGCGGCAGCTCCGGCCGGCGTGGTCTGATCTTGCGGGGCCCCAGCAGCTCATCGCCCACGACCAGCTTGCGGGCCAGGAACACCGCGGCGTCGAGCTTGAAGAAATTGCGCTTGCGATAGAACTTCAGCGCTTCCTCGTTGTTCTCCGCCACCTCCAGCACCACGTGCGTGCAGCCACGCAGGCGGGCGGCGTGCTCGATCTGCTCCATCATGAACGAGCCGACGCCGAGCCCGTGATAGTCGGGGTGGACCGCGAGTTCCTGCACGAACAGCGGGCGCATGTCGCGATTCTCGAAGTAGCGCTGGTTCATCCAGTTGTCCGAGCCGACGATCTCGTAGGCATACTCGGCATAGCCGATCAGCTCGTGCTTGGCGCCCTTCTTCACTTCGAACAGAAGCTGCTCGACCCCCTCTTCCTCGTAGATTTCTGAGAAGTGCTTCTTCAGCCGCGGACGCTGATATTCGACGGTCTGCCGGCCCACATCCCGGAATACGCGCTTGAGGAACGACCACACGCGGTTGAGGTCGCGGCGGTGAATGCGGCGCACGCGCAGCTCGAACTCCAAGGGCGCCGCCTCGCGGTTGTCCCGCTGGTCTTGAATTTTGCCCTTGCTTTGCATGGCTGGTGGCATCTTGCGCGAACTAGGGGCTCGACGGCAAACGTGCGCTGCCCCGTCAGGCGCGCTCTCCACCGATCAGCTCGATGTTGAGCCGCACGTAGTCGCCGGGGTAGGTGATCTCGCCGATGTAGATGACGATGCCGTCCTTGCCGGTGACGACGCAGCGCGCCTCCGCCGTCGGCGCATTGAGGGCGATTTCGAGCTGGCGTGCCGTTTCGATGTCGGCGGCGCCCACCACGACGGTCTGGTGCGCGCGCGAGATCGCCACGTCCTTCATCTCGGACAGCACGGCCAGCGCCACGCGCGACGAAAAGTCCTTCGCGGCTCGAGAATGCACATGGCTTGCGATGTGCACGCGGGCATAGGCGTAGGGCTTGCCGCCGCGCTTCTGGATGCTGCGCAGGAACACGTAGGCCTGTGCCGGAATGCCGTCGTCCGCCTCGATCCTGGGAGCAGGCTCCGGCTCGGAGGGCAGCATGTGGGGAACGTGGTCGCGAATGGGCGCGATCAGGCTTTCCCAGTCGGTGGCAAGCTGCATCCAGCGGTCGTTCTCGATCGCCTTGGTGACGTAGGTGCCGCGACCCTGGAACGACTTCACCAGGCCTTCGCCTTGGAGCAGATCGATGGCCTGCCGGACCGTTACGCGGGCGACGCTGAATTCACGCTCCAGCTCCTCCAGCGTGGCGATCTTGTCGCCCACGGCCCAATGCCCGTCGCGGATGCGCCGGCGCAGCACGGACGCCACCTGCAGGTAGCGCGGCACCCGGCTGTCGGCATCCTGGCGGGCCATGGGCTTGCGGGTGCGATTGGCCATGCTGTCGTTATCCTGGTCTGCGCTCACCGCGTTCTGTGCTGGAAGGATGCTTTTGGGTCAAGCAACCTGCTCAAGGGTCGGGCGGGTCCCAGTGCGCCTCATGCGTATTGATGTCGTGCGCACTGATCATGCCGCTGACGAGGTTGGAGCCCAGCAGTGCCGCTTCGTCGACGGTGGCCGCACGACGGACGGCAACGATCAGGTCGGGCATCGCGGCAAGGCTGGATGCGAGCTGCCGATGCGCCGCCTCGGCGGCGTCGATGGTGACGGCTTCGAAGGCGACCTTGGCGCCAGGCGTCAGGCGCCCCAGCGCAGGGAGATCGGCGGAAATCACCGTGGCGATCTTGGGATAGCCGCCCGTCGTCTGCCGGTCAGCAAGCAGCACGATGGGCAGGCCGTTGCCGGGCACCTGGATGGAGCCCGGTGCGATGCCGTCCGAGACGATGTTGTAGCCCTTGGGCCCGTGCTCGAGCGTTGGGCCTTCCAGCCGCATGCCCATGCGGTCGGAGGCCGGCGAGACGGTGTAGGTGCTCTCCAGCAGGGTGCGTTTACCCTGATCGGTGAAATAATCGTCCTGGGGCCCGAGGACGACGCGGAAGCGTTTCGGAAGCGCCCGGTCGAGCGAGGACAGCATGCGCTCGTCGCGCTCGACCGCTCGCGCCTGTCTCAGAGGCAGCAGGTCTCCTGCTCGAAGCGCACGTCCCGCAAAACCGCCGAGGCCGGCGCGTGCGTAGGTCGACTGACTGCCGAGGGCTGGGGCGATGTTGAACCCGCCCTCGACCGCGAGATAGCCAATGGCGATGCCGGACAGCGCCCCGACGCGCAGAACCTGGCCCTTGCGCAGGCGAACGCTCTGCAAGGGAGGAAGCTGCTGGTCGCCGGGGGCGCCCTCGCCCGAGAGGATATCGACAGGCGCGATGCTGCCCGCGAGAGCCACCCGCACGCTGTCTGCCTCGACCAGAAGCGTGGGGCCTTGATAGGCGATCTCGAGCGCTCCCATTCCCGGCGGGTTGCCGAGGACGAGGTTGGCCGCGCGCAGGCTCACGGGATCGAGCGCGCCGGACACGGGGATGCCGAGGCGCTGATAGCCCGGCCGCCCGAAGTCCTGCACCGTCGTCATCAGGCCGGGCGCCAGCACTTTCAGCGCCGGCTTCATGCCCGTGCCCTTCGAGTGGGCTCCTCTTCCGGCTCGAGCCGAAACTCCCCCGCGGCAGTCTTGGCCGAGAGCGCCTCGTACTCTCCCAGGGAGATAGGCTGGAATTCGACCTTGTCGCCGGCGCTGAGGATGGCTGGCGGATCGCGGCGCAAGTCCCATAGCGGAACCGGTGTTCGCCCGATGAGATGCCAGCCGCCCGGGCTTTCCAGCGTGTAGACGGCGGTCAGGGTGGTGGCAATGGCGATGGAGCCGGCGGGCACCTTGGTGCGCGGGTTCTCCCGGCGCGGCAGCGCCAGCTCCGGCGGCAGGTCTCCCATGTATGGATAGCCTGGCAGGAAGCCCACCATGTAGACATGATAGGTTACGGCGCTGTGGCGCTCGGCAACCTGATCGGGGCTAAGGCCGGTGCGGCCTGCCACCTCCGCCAGGTCGGGCGCGAGGCTTGGGTGGTAGCATGCGGGGACCCGCCACAAGCGGCCGGAGCCTTCCGCCGCTTCCAGGCCCGAGAGCAGCGGCGCGAGCTTGGTCTTCAATGCCTCCTGGGACAGCACCGAGGGGTCGTAGTGGATCATCAGGGAGCGAAAGGTGGGCACCAGCTCGACCAGCCCGGCGATGCTCGCCGTCGCAAGTCGTTCCGCGAGTCCCAGCACGAGTGCGCTGACGCGGCGGTCGATGCCGTCGCCGAATTCGACGGCGAGGGCCGTGTCGCCGCACGGAAGCAGCCGCATCCGCTGTTGCGTTTGCATACCTTCGTGAGTCCTGCCCAACGAGCCCGACAATTGTATGGTCTTACCATAAATAGTACCATCTCTTCTCGGACCCGGCAGGAGCGGTAGGCTGCACTATGGCGAAGACGATCAACCTCAACGCGGACATTGCCGAGGGCTGGGGCGTCTACGACATCGGCAACGATGCCGAGCTCATGAAGATCATCAAGTCGGCCAGCGTGGCCTGCGGCTTTCACGCCGGCGACCCCAACACCATGCACCGCCTTTGCATGCTGGCGAAGCAGGAGGGCGTCAGCGTGGGCGTGCACCCGGGCTTCAACGACCTGTGGGGTTTCGGCCGGCGGCGCATTCAGATGAAGCCGAGCGACCTCGAATACATGGTCGCGTATCAGATCGGGGCGCTGCAGGCGATGGCCAGCTACGCGGGCCTGAAGGTGACGCATTTGAAGCCACACGGTGCGCTCAACAACATGGCCGCCGAGGACGAGGGTTACGCCATGGCCATTGGCCGGGCCATCAAGACGGTCGACCGGAATATCATCTACGTGGCTCTCTACGGCTCGCAGATGCAGAAGGCGGCCGAGAAGCTGGGCTTGCCGCTGGCGCGCGAGAGCTTCCCCGACCGCCTCTACGACGACGACGGCAACCTCGCCTCCCGCACCAACCCCGGCGCCGTCATCAAGGACCCGAGCAAGGCCGCCGAGCAGGCCGTGCGCATGGTGCGCGACGGTGAGATCATCTCCCGCAACGGCAACAAGGTTAAGGTCGACGTGCACACGCTGTGCGTCCACGGCGACGAGGCGACGGGAGTGGCCGTGGCGCGGGGGATCCGCCAGGGTCTGGAGGAAGCCGGCATAGCTATCGTGCCGCTGACCGACATGAAGCTGTGACGGGAGCTGTCTTCGTGCCTTCCGACAAACCGACTTTGGCGATCATTGGCGGCACGGGTACCCTGGGCGCCGGACTGGCGACAGCGCTGGGCAGCCGCGGGCTATGGGATTGTCATTGGCTCGCGCAGCGCCGACAAGGCGAAAGCCGCCGCCGAGACGCTGGCGGTCAAAGTCGGCACGCCGGCACCGCGTGGTGCCACCAACGCGGATGCCGCCAGGGCGGGCGAGGTGATTGTGTTGGCGGTTCCCTGGGCCAGCCACGCGCAGATCTTGGATGAGATCAAGGCGCACGTCGCCGGCAAGATCGTGGTCGACGCAACCGTGCCGCTGGTGCCGCCCAAGGTCGCGCGCGTGCAGCTGCCGCCTGAGACCTGCGCTGCGCTTGCCACGCAGAAGCGGCTCGGCGAAGGGGTGCGGGTGGTGGCGGCGTTTCACAATGTCGCTGCACACAAGCTCCAATCCGATGCTGCAATCGATTGCGATGTCCTGATATTCGGCGATGATCCCAAGGATCGGGCCGTCGCCGTGGCGCTGGCCGAAGCGGCCGGCTTGCGGGGCGTGCACGCCGGCCCGCTGGCGAACGCCGTGGCGGGGGAGGCCTTGACATCGGTGCTGATCGGCATCAATCGCAATTACAAGGTAGACGGCGCCGGCATCCGCATCACCGGCATCGGGTAGGACTGCGCCCTTGCGTCAGCACCAGCTCACGGTCACGGCCCTCGACGGCATCCCGCGCGTTCGCCCGGGGGACGACCTCGCTCGGCTCCTTGTCACCGCGCTGGAGCAGAATGAGCTCGCGCCGCGCGCGCAGGACATCCTGGTTGTGACGCAGAAGATCGTCTCCAAGGCCGAGGGGCGCTACCTCGAACTGGCGACGGTGGAGCCGAGTTCTCGGGCGCGCGAGATCGCGGCGATCACCAGAAAGGACGTTTATCTCGTCGAGGCGATCCTGAGCCAGGCGACGGCTGTTCTTCGCGTGGCACCGAACGTGCTCATTGTCGCCACCGCCCACGGCCTGGTGCTGGCCAATGCCGGCATCGACCAGTCCAATCTGGAGGCCGGCGACCACGGCCGGCGCGTGCTGCTGCTGCCCGAAGACCCCGATCGCAGCGCGCAGCGCCTCAAGGAGCGGATCGACGCGCATTTCAAGGCCGACATCGGCATCGTGATCTCCGACAGTGCCGGCAGGGCATGGCGGCTCGGCACGACGGGACTTGCTATCGGTGCGGCGGGCGTGCCAGCGCTGCTGGATCGGCGAGGCGAGATAGACATGACGGGCCGCCCGCTCGAGGTGACCGAGGTGGGTTTTGCCGATGCCGTGGCGGCCGCGGCGGTGCTGGTCATGGGCGAGGCTGCGGAGGCGCGCCCGGCGGCGCTCGTACGTGGTCTTGCTTGGAGCGCCGCAGCGCGGCCGGCGGCTGACCTGGTGCGGCCCAAGGCGCAGGACCTGTTCCGATGAGCGGTCCCGCCAGCTACGTTGCCCTTTCCGGCGGTATCGGCGGCGCCAAGCTGTCGCTGGGGCTCGCGCATGTGTTGGGGAGGGGGTCAGACCCCTCGCCTCCCACGTCGCGATCTTGCCGCGACGATCGGCGCGAGGGGTCTGACCCCCGTCTCACCGTCATCGTCAACACCGGCGACGATTTCGAGCATCTGGGCCTCTACGTCTCGCCCGATGTCGACACCACGCTCTACACGCTGGGTGGCGTCGTCAATCCGGAAACTGGTTGGGGCCGGCGCGACGAGACCTGGAGCTTCATGCAGGCGACCGCCGAGCTCGGTGGGCCGACCTGGTTCAATCTCGGCGACCGCGACCTGGCGACCCACGTCGAGCGGACGCGGCGCCTTGCGGCCGGCGAGTCGCTGACCGCCATCACAGCGCGCATGGCCGAGGGGCTTGGCGTTGCTGCGCGTATCCTGCCCATGGCGGACGATCCGGTGCGCACGGTGCTGGAGAGTGAAGCAGGCACGCTGGCGTTTCAGGAATATTTCGTTCGCGATCAATGCCGGCCGGCCGTGAGCCGCATTCGCTACGAGGGTGCAGACACCGCCCGGCCCACCAAGCAAGTCCTGCAGGCCCTCTCGGCCCCCTATCTTGCGGGCATCATCATATGCCCGTCGAACCCGTGGCTCAGCGTCGATCCGATCCTGGCTGTTCCCGGCATGCGTGAGGCGATGCGGGCGTGTGGTGCGCCAGTCATCGCCGTATCTCCGATCATTGGCGGCAAGGCCGTGAAGGGGCCGACGGCCAAGATCATGGCGGAGCTGGGTCTGGCGCCCGATGCGCTCAGCATCGCGCGCCACTACGGCGACCTGATCGACGGCTTCGTGCTCGACGCCGAGGACGAGGCGCTCGCCGGCGAGATCGCGGTCGCCACCACGGTCACCAACACGTTGATGCGCAGCCTCGACGACAAGGTGGCGCTCGCGCGCGTGTGCCTGTCGTTCTGCGATCGGCTCGCCAAAGGCCCACAGCCAGCTGCCCGCCGCCGGACCGCGGGGGCCATGACATGAGCCGCGCACCCGCATGGGCCATTGTTCCGGTCAAGGCACTCAGCGATGCCAAGCAGCGGCTGGCGCCGGTGCTGCCGCTGGAGGCGCGCCGCAGGCTCATGCTGGCAATGCTGCAGGACGTTCTGGCGACGCTGCGGCAGGTCGAGATGCTGGGGCCGGTTCTGGTCGTCAGCCCTGACGCGAGGTCGCGGGGATTGCAGAACGCACGGCGCCCTGCTGCTTCGCGAGGAACGGGGCGCGGGGCACAGCGCCGCGGTGGCCAGCGGCCTGGCGTTTGCCGGATCGCGCGGCGCCGCCAGAGCGGTCACCCTGCCGGCCGACGTGCCGCTGGTGGACTCCGACGAGATCCGCAGCGTCATTGATGCAGACGCATCTGGCGTCACGCTGGTCCCCTCGCGCGATGGCGACGGAACCAACGCCATCCTGTTCGACCCGCTCGACGCCCTGAAGCCCAGCTTTGGTCCCGGCAGCTTTGCCCGCCACCGTGCGCAGGCGGCGGCGCGTGGGATCGCCTGTCGCGTGCTGCACTTGTCCGGGCTGGCGCTCGACATCGACGAGCCGAGCGATCTGGCGCTGCTCGTGCAACGGACGGGCGGCCTCCCCCGCTACGCTTTCCTCGCGCAGCACGATTTGCAGCCAGCCGGAGCGGACTCGATGAGCACGATGGCGGATGTCGCCGGTGCGCTTGCCGCCGCCTCGTCCGGCCGCACTCTCTCGCACGGGCAAGCCCTGGCGCTGGCACACTGCGACGATCTTCCGCGGCTGACGGCTCTTGCCGAGGAGCTTTGCCTTGCTGGCCATGGGCAAACGGTCAGCTTCTCCAAGAAGGTGTTCATACCCTTGACGCGGCTTTGCCGCGACGTGTGCCACTACTGCACCTTCGCCCGCGCACCGAACGCGCGCGAGCCGCACTACCTGCCGCCCGAAGCCGTGCTTGCCATCGCCCGCGCCGGCCAGGGTGCCGGCTGCAAGGAGGCGCTGTTCACGCTGGGCGACCAGCCGGAGCTGCGCTATGCAGCCGCGCGCGAAGCCCTCGCCGCGCTCGGCGCCGAGTCCACGCTCGCCTATCTGGAAGCCTCTGCCGCCCTGGTCCTGCGCGAGACTGGGCTGCTGCCGCATCTCAACCCCGGCGTGATGGACGAGGCGTGGCTTCACCGCCTGCGCAAGGTCTCGGTCTCCCAGGGCATTATGCTCGAGACGGCTTCCGACCGGCTCTCGCAGCGCGGCGGTCCGCATTTCGGCTCTCCGGACAAGGTGCCAGCCGTGCGCCTTGCCACGCTGGAAGCCGCAGGCCGCGCGCGCGTGCCGTTCACCACCGGCATCCTGATCGGCATCGGCGAGACGCGCTGGGAGCGCATAGAGGCGCTGTTGGCAATCCGCGACATCCATGCGCGCCACGGGCACATTCAAGAGGTGATCATCCAGAATTTTCGCGCCAAGCCCGGCACGCGCATGAGCGCTGCGCCCGAGCCCTCGCTGGAGGATCATGCTTGGACGATCGCGGTAGCGCGCCTCGTTCTGGGCCCGGACATGAACGTGCAGGCGCCGCCCAACCTCCAGCCTGGGGGCCTCACCCAGCTCATCCGCGCCGGCATCAACGACTGGGGCGGCGTGTCGCCGGTGACGCCGGACCACGTCAACCCCGAGGCGCCCTGGCCGCACCTCGTCGACCTGGAACGCGCCACCGAAGCCGCCGGCCGCACGCTGGTGGAGCGGTTGGCGATCTATCCAGAGTTTTTAGCCTCGAAGCACGCGGCAGACCCCTTCTCCCCTTGGGGAGAAGGTGCCCCGAAGGGGCGGATGAGGGGGCCTTCAGAAGGATCGGCGGAACTCCCCCCTCACCAGTTCGGCCGGATGACTTACGTCCGCGCCAGGACGGTGGTGTTAATGGCTCGCGAGCTGCGCGCGGCCGTAAGTCATGGCCTCACGTCCTCTCCCCGAGGGGAGAGGGGCCAGAACCTGGCGACTGGATTGACACCGCGATCCGAACGAACGTGCTGCGCCAGATGGATGCGATGGGGCTGCCGCGCGAGGATTCGTGGGCGCCGGGGACTGATGAGCCTCTGCCTGCTAGGCAGGTCGCGCTGCTGAGGGGGTCAGACCCCTCGCGCAAGCGGTCTCGGCAGGTTCCCAACGGCGGAGGCGAGGGGTCTGACCCCGTCGCCCGCATCCTCGACCGCGCCGCCGGCGGCGGGCGCATCACCGAGGCCGACATCGTCACCCTGTTCCAAGCCCGTGGCCGCGACTTCTCGGCCGTGTGCGGTGCGGCCGACCGGCTGCGGGCGGCGCGCGTTGGCGAGGTGGTGACCTACGTCGTCAACCGCAACATCAACTACACCAACATCTGCACCTATGGCTGCAAGTTCTGCGCCTTCTCCAAGGGCCGGCACAGCTTCGAGTCTCGGGAGAAGCCCTACGACCTGGGTCTCGAGGAGATCGCGCGGCGCACGCGCGAGGCCTGGGAGCGGGGCGCCACGGAAGTGTGCCTGCAGGGCGGCATCCGTCCCGGCTACACCGGCGAGACCTATCTCGCGATCGTGGGCGCTGTGAAGTCGGCGGCACCGGACATCCACGTGCACGCCTTCTCGCCCTTGGAGATCTGGCACGGCGCCGAGACGCTCGGCCTCCCGCTTCAGGATTATCTGGCATCCTTGAGACGCGCCGGCCTCGCCAGCCTGCCCGGCACCGCCGCTGAAATCCTCGACGACGAGGTGCGCGCGATCCTCTGCCCCGACAAGATCAACACTGCGCAATGGCTCGAGGTCATGGAGGCCGCGCACGCCGTGGGCCTCAAGAGCACCGCCACCATCATGTTCGGCCACGTCGACGGCTACCGCCACTGGGCGCGCCATCTGCTGCGCGTGCGCGAGCTGCAGGCGCGCACCGGCGGCTTCACCGAGTTCGTGCCGCTGCCGTTCGTGCACATGGAGGCGCCCATCTATCTGCGCGGCCAGGCACGCAAGGGGCCCACGTTCCGCGAGGCGGTGCTCATGCACGCCGTAGCACGGCTGGTGCTCGATCCCGTCATCGTCAACGTGCAGGGCTCCTGGGTGAAGATGGGGCCGGACGGCGCGGCGCTGTGCCTGGAGGCTGGCTGCAACGACATGGGCGGCGTGCTCATGGACGAGTTGATCACGCGGGCGGCGGGCGCCGTGCACGGCCAGCAGCTTGGCGCCGAGGACATGCAGCGGCTCATCAGGGCAGCGGGCCGGGTGCCGCGGCAGCGCACCACGCTCTACGAGGAGGCGCCCGTGGCACCGCGAGGATGCCGCAAGCAGCGCAAGGCCATCCCAGCCGGATCGCCCCGTGGCGGCAGAGTAGGGCCGCCCTTGAAATCCGCCTTGATCCGCCGGGCGGGCCATTGGATAGTGGTACTAAGAATAGAACAATAGGAAGATTGGTCTGCGGTGCAGAGGGGCCGCTAGAGGATAGGCGCTTGAGCAGCCCGTTCGACTTCCCGACCCGAGTGGATGACGGCGGCGTGCGCGCCAGGGCCGTCACACATCTCCGGGACAAGGGCGTGCGGCTGCCGACCTTCGAGGAGCTGGCGGAACCAGCCAGGGCCCCGGGCGAAATCCGTGCCGGCCTCGCCAAGGTCGATCCCGACGCGCCGCACCCGGCCAATCTCTATCGCGTTCACTGGTTCAACGACCTGGAACGGACGGGCCAGGTTGCAACGCCGATCTTCGTCGAGCTTCCTGAAGGGTTCACCGGCGTGAAGGCCAGGATCGTGCTGGCGCTTGGCGCGCTGTTTCCCATGATCAGGGCGCACAAGGTGCTGGCGGCCTACGCTTGCCTGGCGCCCCGGCTCGTAGCGGGGCGGTTCGACCCGACATGCCAGCGCGCAGTGTGGCCCTCGACCGGCAACTACTGCCGCGGCGGGGTGGCGATCTCGAAGATCCTGGGCTGTCGCGGCGTCGCCGTGCTGCCCGAGGGCATGAGTGAGGAGCGCTTCGACTGGCTCTCGCAATGGGTAGCTTCGCGCGAGGACGTCGTGCGCACGCCGGGCACCGAGTCGAACGTCAAGGAGATCTACGACAGATGCGCCGAGCTGGCGCGCGACCCCGCCAACGACATCGTCAACCAGTTCAGCGAGTTCGGGAACTACCTGGCGCACTGGCGCTGCACGGGCCCGGCATTGGAGAAAATCTTCGAGGCGCTACGGCAAGAAATCGCCCGAGCTGCGGCTTGCGGGCTTCGTCTCGGCCAGCGGCTCGGCCGGAACGCTGGCGGCCGGTGACTACCTCAAGGCCGGGCACGGCGCGCGCATCGCCGTGGTGGAGGCCGTCGAGTGCCCGACACTGCTCATGAACGGCTACGGCGAGCACAACATCCAGGGCATCGGCGACAAGCACGTGCCGCTGATCCACAACGTCATGAACACCGATCTGGTGATCGGTATTTCAGATCGGGCAACTGACGGCCTCAACGCGGTATTCAATACGGAGGAGGGCCGTGCCTACATGGCGCGCCGTCTTGGTCTGAAGCCGGCGCTTGCGCGCATGCTGGGCCACCTCGGGCTGTCGTCGATCGCCAACGTGCTGGGCGCCATCAAGATGGCCAGGCATCTGCACCTGGGCCCCGAGGACGTCATCGTGACCGTGGCCACCGACGGGCACGAGATGTACGCCAGCGAGTTGCGCCGCTATCTGCAGCGCCGCCACAACCAGGGCGACATGACCGAGACGCTGGCTGCCGAGCTGGTCGGTGAGCACCTCATCGGCGCCGGCACCGAGCACATGCTCGATGCCACCGAGCGCGAGCGCACCCGCATCTTCAACCTCGGCTACTTCACCTGGGTCGAGCAGCAAGGCGTCGCGCTCGCCGATTTCGACCGGCGCAGGAGCCAGAGATTCTGGACAGACCTGCACGCGCTCATCCCGCAATGGGACGAGATGATCACGGCTTTCAATCGCGACAGCGGCATGGCCGCCGCTGCGTGAGCGTCAACGGGAGACGGCCGACCGACATGAGCACGGACACCTTGGTCACGCCCTACCAGCAATTGCGCAAGGAGACGCTCGCGCGCGACCGTGGCCTGCGCGAGAAAGTCATGTCGTTGGAGGAGGCAGCCAGGCTCGTCAGGGACGGCGAGCATGTCGGCATCGGCGGCTGCACCATGTCGCGCACGCCGATCGCCATGATCTGGGCGCTGATCCGCGCGCGCAAGCAGGGCCTCACGATCTCCCGCTCCATCACCTCCACCGAGGGGGACCTGCTGTTCGCCTCCGGCGTGTCCAAGCACGTGATCACGAGCTGGTTCACGCAGGGCATCGTGTGGGGCGTGTCGAAGGTGATGCGCCACTACACGGAGAACAAGCTCGCGCGCTACGACGAGTGGAGCCACATGTCGATCGGGCTGCGCTACCGCGCGGGGGCCATGGGAATCCCCTTCATGCCGTCGCGATCCATGGTCGGATCGGATGTCGGCAAGCGGGTCGCCGACCAGCTCAAGACCATGACTTGTCCCTTCACCGGGGAGGAGGTCGTGCTGCTGCCCGCGCTCAACCCGGACGTGGCACTGATCCACGTGCAGCGCTGCGACGCCTACGGCAACGCCCAGCTCGACGGCCTGCAGTTCATGGACATCGACATGGCGATGGCGGCGAACCGCGTCATCCTCACGACCGAGCGTATCGTCTCCAACGACCAGATCCGGCGCACGCCCGACCAGACGCGCATACCCTTCTTCACTGTGGAGGCCGTGGTCGAGGCGCCCATCGGGTGCGCGCCGCACGAGTGCTATGGACTATACGAGCCGTTCTTCGCGCACATGGACGACTACGCGGAGCGATCCAAGGATCCCATCAAGGGACCACAGCAGTATCTCGAGGAGTACTACTACGGGCCAAAGTCGTGGTCCGAGTATCTGAGCCTCATCGGCATGGACGCCGTGCTCGATGCATGCCGCCGCGGCAGGAGCGTCCACAATGACTAGGCACGATCCCGCTACCGCGGCGTTCACGGCCTCGGAGCTGCTCGCCGTCATGGCGTCGCGGCTCTTGAAAGACGGGCAGATCGTGTTCGCCGGCGTCGGTATTCCGCTGCTGGCTGCCACGCTGGCGCAGCGCAACTTCGCGCCCCATCTGACGATCCTGTTCGAGGGCGGCACCATCGGCCCTTTCATCGTGCCGGGCGAGCTGCCGCCATCCACCAACGAGCAGCGCTGCACGCGCCGCGCCAACATGGTGCTGCCCATCACCGACGTCCTGCTCCTGCTGCAGCGCGGCTACGTCGACGTCGGCTTCATGGGCGGCGCGCAGATCGACCGCTTCGGCAACCTGAACTCGTCGTTCATCGGCGATCCCGCCAACCCGAAGATCCGCCTGCCGGGCACCGGCGGCGGCAACGACATCTCCTCCCTCACCGACATGATCGTCGCCATGAAGCACGAGAAGCGCCGCTTCGTGGCCGACGTCGACTTCATCACCTCGCCCGGCTGGATCAAGGGCCGGCGCACGCGCGCGGAGAGCGGGCTGCCACAGGGCGGCATGTGGCGCGTCGTCACCGACCTTGCCGTCATGAGCTTCGACGATGAGACCCGCGAGATGAAGGTGCTCGCCCTGCACCAGGGCGTCACGCGCGATGAGGTGCAGGAGAACACCGGTTTCAAGCTGCTGTTCGACACCAAGGTCGAGACTGCCGAGCCGCCGCGCAAGGACGAGCTGGAGGTGCTGCGCGAGCTGGATCCCGAGCGGCTGTATACGGCGTGACGTCTCCCTCTCCCCATGCCTCTTCAGGCATGGGGAGAGGGTCGGGGTGAGGGGCGGCACAAAGCGCCGACACAAACTGAGGCCGCCCCTCACCCTAACCCTCGCCCCGCAAGCGGGGAGAGGGACTTCGCCCGGAAAGCGTTTGATGGAAGGAGCACTCATGGCCAAGACGAAAGAGACCGCATTCGGCATCGCCATGCGCAACTTCACCAAGTACCCGGAGATGCCGAGTGCGCAGGGCCTGATCGACTATGGCGTCCGCATGGAGGAGCTGGGCTACGAGTCGATCTGGGCCTGGGACCACATCCTGCTCGGCGTCGAGCCCAACTTTCCGATCCACGAGGCCCTGATCATCCTGACCGCCATTGCGGCGCGCACGACGAAGATCAAGGTCGGCACAGGCATTCTCGTTATGCCGGTGCGCAATCCAGTGCTGCTGGCCAAGGAGCTCGCTACCATCGACCACGTCTCCAACGGGCGCCTGCTCCTTGGCACCGCCGTCGGCTGGTACAAGCGCGAGTTCGACTCCCTCGGCGCCGACTTCACCCAGCGCGGCAAGCTGATGGAGCAGGGGCTCGAGATTCTCAAGCGGCTCTGGACCGAGGACAAGGTCGACGCCAGCTATCCCCCCTACAACCTGCGCGGCGCCGTGCTCTACCCGAAGCCCGTGCAGAAGCCGCACCCGCCGATCCTGATCGGAGGCTACGTCGACGCTGTCCTGAAGCGGGCCGCCACCAAGGGCGACGGCTGGCTCACCTACTACTACACGGTCGACAGCTTCAAGAAGTCGTGGGCCAAGATCCGTGCCTTCGCCGAGGAGGCCGGCCGCGATCCCGATGAGCTGACCTCCACCAACCAGCTCCCCATCTGCGTCGGCCCGCGCGCAAGAATAGAGGCGCCGATGAAGCACTGGCTGCAGACCGAGTGGGACTACGCCTCCTGGTCGGAATCCACCATGGACAGCGCCATCATGGGTACGCCCGAGGAGTGCGTGGAGCAGCTGGAGCCCCATATCGAGGCCGGCATCGACCGCATCATCTTCGTTCCGTACAAATACGAGAAGGAGCAGGTGGAGGCCGTTGCCCAGGAAATCATCCCTCGGCTCAAGAAAAAGGCGTCGGCCGGGAGAAGCTGAAGTGCCGCTGCTCGGTGCCGCCTGGCTCAACTTGTCAGTAGGCGCCCGCTGACCTAGGGTCGATTGTGATGGTGTTTCCAACATTGCAACAAGTTCGTTATCACCGAGCCCTGGCTGCGGGGCGGCGCCATCAACGCATGCGTCTCATTGAAGGGGAGATCCGCAAAATGTCTCGTACTCTCAAGGCCGCGATCGCGGTGCTCGGAGCAACGCTCCTCGCCGCCACCGCTTCCGCTCAGGACACCATCAAGATCGGCGTCACCCAGCCGCTGACCGGCGCGTTCGCCGCGTCCGGCAACTACGTGGCACAGGGCGCCAAGATCGCCGAGGAGCAGATCAACAAGGCTGGCGGCGTGCTGGGCAAGCAGATCCAGCTCGTCATCGAGGACAACAAGTCCAATCCGACCGAGGCCGTCGCCACGGCGGAGAAGCTGATCGTGCGCGACAAGGTGCCGGTGATGATGGGCGCCTGGAGCTCGACTCTGACCCTCGCCGTCATGCCCAAGCTGGAGGAATACAAGGTGCCCATGCTCGTCGAGACCTCCTCGTCCGGCAAGATCACCACCTCGGGCAACCCCTACGTCTTCCGCATCAGCCCGACGTCGGAGATGGAAGCGAAGGCGTTCACGCCGCTGGTCAAGGCCATGGGCATCAAGAAGGCCGACTTCCTCGCGACCAACAACGACTTCGGCCTCGGCGCCTCCAAGGAGTTCTCCGAGATGGCGCAGAGGGAAGGCGTGCAGATAGGCACCAAGGAGGTCATGGACCCGAAGGCGACCGACTTCTCGGCGCAGCTTGCCAAGATCAAGGCGTCGGGCAGCGACACGCTGTTCATCACCACCGCGGTCGAGCAGATCACGCTCATCCTCAAGCAGGCGAAGGACCAGCAGGTCACGGCCCGCATCATCACCACGGGCGGCTCCAACTCGCCCGACCAGCTGATCCAGCAGGCCGGCGACGCGGCCAACGGCTCGTTCCACCTCGTGTTCTTCACGCCCTGGTTCCCCGAGGCCGTGAAGAACCCGGACATCGCCAAGCGCTTCGTCGCGCTGTGGAACGAGAAGAAGCACAACGTCGGCGGGCTGACGGAAGGCTTCCGCGGCTGGGACGGCCTCTACACCATCGTCGAGGCGATCAAGGCGGCGGGCAAGGCTGAGCCCGAGCCGATCCAGCAGGCGCTCTGGAACGTCAAGGTGAAGGGGATCAACGGCGACATCGCCTTCATCAAGCAGGGCCCCGCCGGCAAGGAAAGCGCGCAGAACGTGCCGAGCGTCTACCTGGTGAAGATCGACGGCGGCAAGGTGATGAAGCAATAGGGCGGAGTTCCCTCTCCCCGCCATGCCGGAGGCGTGTCTTCGACACGACGGGGAGAGGGTTAGGGTGAGGGGCGGCACAAAGCACCGACGTTATTGGGGGCCGCCCCTCACCCCGACCCTCTCCCCACGGAAGAGTGGGGAGAGGGAGAAGCGATCGCGTGGACCAATTCCTCCAGCACGCATTGAACGCCCTCATTCTCGGTGGCACCTACGCGCTGCTGGGCATAGGGCTCACGCTGATCTTCGGCATCATGCGCGTGGTGAACTTCGCGCACGGCGAGGTTTACGCCTTCGGCGCCTACATGATGTACCTCTGGGTGATGGTGCTGGGGGCGAACTTCTACCTCGCCCTGCCGCTGGCCGTGCTTCTGGGCGTGGTGCTGGGCGCGGTGATGGAGCTCGTGCTGCTGCGGCGGCTGCGCGGCGCCGACATCGACACCACCATGCTGGTGATGATCGGCGCCTGGATCGCGTTGCAGAACGTGGAGCAGCTCACCTGGTCGGGGGTCGCCAAGTCGATCAACGCACCGTTCCCGTCCTCGCCGCTCGTGCTGGGCTCCGTCTCGGTCTCCTGGAACCGGCTGTTCGTGTTCGTCGTGGCGCTTGCCCTCATTGCTGCCACCTACGCGCTCATCAACCGCACGAAGCTCGGCAAGGCCATGCGCGCCACCTTCCAGGACCGCGAGACCGCCGCCCTGATGGGGGTAGAGATCGGCCGCATCCACACGGCCACGTTCGCGTTGGGCTCGGGGTTGGCCGCAGCGGCAGGAGCGCTGCTCGGGCCGGTGTTCGTGGTCTATCCAACGATGGGCGATCTCGCTTCCCTCAAGGCGTTCGCCATCGTCATCCTCGGTGGTCTCGGCAGCATCCCGGGCGCCACCATCGGCGGCTTCATCCTGGCGTTCATCGAGGAGCTGGGCGCCGGCTACGTCTCCTCGGGCTACCGTGACGCCATGGGCTTCCTGCTGATCATCGTCATCCTGGTGCTCAAGCCGACGGGCCTGTTCGCGACCAAGGAGCGCATCGGGTGAAGCAGGGCCTCACCATCGCCTGGCTGCTGTTCCTGGTGTCCGTGCCGGTCTGGCTGGACAACCTCTACGTCCTGCACGTGCTCATCATCACCGGCATCTTCATCATCGCCGCCATGAGCCTCAACCTGCTGCTCGGCTACACCGGCCAGCTGAGTCTCGGTCACGTCGCCTTCTTCGGCATCGGCGCCTACACCTCCAGCCTCACAGCGCTCGGCTTCTCCGTGCATCTGCTGCCCGACTGGCAGGTCTCGGCGGATCCGAAGCCGGTGTGGCTCGGCATGCTGCTCGGCACGGCGCTGGCCGGGCTCTCCGGCTGGGCCATCGGCAGGCTGTCGTTCAAGGTGCGCGGCGCCTACTTCGTGATCGTCACGGTCAGCTTTGCCGAGGTCATCCGCCTCGTCGCGCTCAACTGGGTGGAGCTCACTCAGGGGCCGATGGCGCTCAACAACATTCCCTACCTCTGGCTCGGCATTCCGGGCTTGTTCGAGGCCCCCTTTCTGCGCAAGCCCGCCAACTACTACCTGGTGCTCGCTGTCGCCGTCACCTGCTACATCATCATCCGCCGGCTGGTGCACTCGCGCGCCGGCCGCGCCATGATCGCACTCAGGGAGAACGAGCCGCTCGCCGCCTCGGTCGGCGTCGACGTCACCCGCACGCTGGTTCTCGCAACCATCGTCTCCGCCGCCATGGCGGGCGCCGCGGGAACGCTGTACGCCCACTACGTGCGCATCGTCGACCCGGACGTCTTCCTGTTCATCTATACGGTGACGATGGTCATCATGGTGGTGACCGGCGGCAAGGGCACGCTTGCCGGTCCGGTGGTGGGCGGACTCATCTTCGGCCTGTTGCCCGAGACCTTGCGAACGCTCGAGATACGGGCCGAGACCCAGTGGGTGATCTACGGCGTGCTGATGGTGCTCGTCGTCTACTTTCTGCCCGAGGGCATCGTCCCCGCCGTGCGCAATTGGTGGCAGGGGCGCAGCGCTACCGCCGCTGATACGGCGAGGGCGCAGGCAAGCACCGAGGCGGCAAGGTGAGCGAGCAAGCGACAGGCGCCGAGCTGGTCGTCGACGGCCTCACAATCAGCTTCGGCGGCCTCACCGCCGTGGAGGGCATGAGCTTCCGGGTCATCGACGGCGAGGTGCTCTCCCTGATCGGTCCCAACGGCGCCGGCAAAACCACCGCATTCAATGCCATCACCGGCTATATCGAACCCGAAGCTGGCACGATCACGTATCGCGGCACCAGGCTCAACGGCCTGAAACCCAACCAGATTGCCGCGCGTGGGCTGGTGCGCACGTTCCAGAAGACCAGCGTCTTCATGGGGCAGAGCGTGTTCGACAACGTTCTACTGGGCCTTCACCTCGCGTCCAGGCAGCGGCCCCTCGCCATCATCTTCGCCCTGCCCTCGGTGGCTCGCGAGGAGAAGGCGCTGGCCGAGGAGGCGTGGCGCATTCTGGCGTTCGTCGGGCTCAAGGAACGTGGCGCGCAGCTGGCGTCGTCGCTGCCTTATGGCGAGCTGCGGCTGCTCGAGGTGGCGATTGCGCTGGCGGCGAAGCCGAAGCTGCTGCTGCTCGATGAGCCGGTCTCAGGGATGAACCCCGCCGAGACCGCCAGCTTCATGAAGATGCTCGGGCAAATCCGCGCGCTCGGCATCACCGTGCTGCTGGTCGAGCACGACATGAAGATGGTGATGGGCGTCTCCGACCGCGTCATCTGCCTGAACCATGGACGCATCATCGCCAGCGGCTCGCCGGCCGAGATCCAGCGCGACCCCGAGGTCATCCGCGCCTACCTTGGTGAGAGGTACGTCCGTGCTCGAGGTTGAGGGTCTCGTCTGCCGCTACGGCAAGGTCGCCGCCGTCCGCGAGCTGTCGCTGACGGTCGCCCAGGGCGAGCTCGTGTCTCTCATCGGCGCCAACGGTGCCGGCAAGACCACCACGCTGAAAGCGCTCTCCGGCGTGTTGGCGCCAGCCGCCGGCCGCATCACGTTCCTGGGCGAGGACATCACGCGTGCCTCGCCCCGGCGCATACTCGATCTCGGCATCGCCCACTGCCCCGAAGGCCGCCGCGTCTTCCCTTACATGAGCGTGCTCGAGAACCTGGAGATGGGCTGCTACCGGCGCACCGACAGCACCGAGGTCGCAGCCGACATGCAGCGGCTGTTCGAGCGCTTCCCGATCCTCCACGAGCGGCGCAACCAGGCAGCCGGCACGCTGTCCGGCGGCGAGCAGCAGATGCTGGCGATCAGCCGCGCGCTGATGTCGCGGCCCAAGCTGGTGCTGTTCGACGAGCCTTCCCTTGGCCTGGCGCCGAACCTGGTCGAGCGCACCTTCGAGATCATCAAGGGCATCCGCGCGCAGGGCGTCACCGTCGTGATGGTGGAGCAGAACGCCTTTGCCGCACTCGAGCTGTCCGACCGCGCCTACGTGCTCGACCAGGGCCGGGTGACCATGACCGGCCCGGGCCCAGAGCTGCTCGACAACCCCCACGTCAAGGCCGCCTACCTCGGCGCGTGACGTCGGTGATCGCGCAAAAACCCAGCCGCCAGGAGCGGCCGCGATGCTCACGTCATCAGTTCGAAGGGTTGTTGTGGCCCGCGCAACAGCGGAGGCGGGATCGCTCCCGCCTCCGCCAGAGGGTGTTGCTACGCCAGCTGGTCGCCGATCGGCAGCTGCCGGATGCGCTTGCCGGTTGCTGCGAAGATGGCGTTGCAGAGCGCCGGCGCGAACGGCGGCAGGCCCGGCTCACCGACACCGCTCGGCGGCACGTCGATGCCGTGCTGCACGATGTGCGTGCGCGTCTCGGTGGGCGACTCGTCGATGCGCACGAGCGGGTAGTCGTTGAAGTTCGACTGCTCGACGGCCCCGTTCCTGAGCGTGATCGCGCCGTGCTTGGCGAGAGTGAGCCCCATCACGGCTGCGCCTTCGATCTGCGAGCGCACCCGCTCGGGATGCACGCAGTAGCCGCAGTCGATCGCCGTATCCACGCGCGGGATCGTGATCCTGCCCTTGTCACCGACCACCACATGCACGACCGTGGCGACATAGGTGACGAAGCTGCGGTGCGCGGCGATGCCGAGCCCCTGCCCTTTGGGCAGCTGTTTGCCCCATCCCGCTTCCTTGGCGGCCAGCTCGGCGACGTTTCGCAACCGCCCCGTGTCGATGGGGTAGGTCTCGAACGGCTCGCCGTAGTTCCACCAGGGTGTGGTGACCTGCTTCCTCGGATCGACGATGCGGGCCGGACCGATCAGCTCGAGCAGGAAGTCCTTGGGGTCCTTGCCCAGCTGGTGGGCGATCTCGGCGACGAACGACTGGGTCGACCAGGCGTGCACCACGTTGTTGACCGACCGGAACCAGCCGATCCGCACGTGGGACTGCGCCTCGCCGCTCTCCATGCGGATGTTGGGCACGTCGAACGGCGTGTCCACCCACCCCATTCCGAGCTCGATGTCGAAGGGGTGCTTCGGATCGGGCGCGAAGGTGGAGAGGATGGTGGGGGCCGCGCTGCGGTGGCGCCAGGCGATCACCTTGTTCTTGGCGTCGAGGCCGGCCTCGAACCGCTCCGCCGTGGCGGTGTGGTAGAAGCCGTGGCGCAGGTCGTCCTCGCGCGTCCACACCACCTTGACCGCCGCGCCACCCAGGTCCCTGGACAGCAATGCCGCCTCGATGGCGAAGTCGCACTTGGACTTGCGGCCGAAGCCGCCGCCCAGCAGCGTGGGCTGCACCGTGATCTCGGCCGCAGCCACGCCGAGCGCCGCGGCGATGTCGTCGCGGGCCTGGCCAGGGCTCTGCACCGGCGCCCAAACCTCCCATCTGCCGTGGCTCATGCGTGCAGCCGCCGCGGGCGGCTCCATGGTCGCATGGGCGATGTGGGGGGCGTAGTACTCGGCCGTGATCACCTTGGCCGACGAGGCCAGCGCCTTCTCGGCGTCGCCGACGTCGCGCTCGACCTTGCCGGGCTTCTTCACGGCAGCTTCGAGCTGCGCCCGGTAGGCCTTCGAGTCATGGGCGGCGTTCGACCCGTTGTCCCAGGTGATCTTGAGCGCCTCGCGGCCTTTCAATGCCGCCCATGTATTGCGGGCGATGACGGCGACGCCGCCGAGCGGCCCGAACTTGTAGGGCGCCGGCGTGCCGGGGATCGTCACCACCTTCTCCACGCCCGGCACCTTGAGCGCCGCGCTGGAGTTGAGGGAGGCGACCTTGCCACCGACCACCGGCGGCCGGGCGACGACCGCGAACTTCATGCCGGGCAGCATCACGTCCTGACCGTAGATGGCCCTGCCGGTGGTGATGTCGTTGAGGTCGGAGATGCGGACAGCGCCCTTGCCGATGTAGCGGAAAGCGCTGGCCTCCTTGAGCTTGACCTTGTCGGCGGCAGGAACCGGCAGTCCTGATGCCGCGCCAGCCAGCTCGCCGTAGCCGAGCTTGCGGCCCGACGACTTGTGCACGACCTCGTGCAGCTGCGCCTGCACCTCGCCCACATCGACCTTCCACGTGGCCGCCGCCGCCGTCTCCAGCATCAGCCGCATCGCGGCGCCGCAGTGGCGCATCGGCTGGATCCAATGGCGCACGCTGCGCGAGCCGTCGGTGTCCTGGTTGCCGTAGGTCCTCTCGTCGCCCGGCGACTGCACCACGCGCACGCGCGCCCAATCGGCCTCGAGCTCATCGGCGGCCATCATGGGGAGCGCGGTGCGGGCGGCGCCGTTGCCCATCTCGGCGCGGGCCGCGACGATGGTCACCATGCCGTCGCCACCGATCGAGATGAACACCTTGGGATTGTTGACCACGCCGTTGGGCATGGCGTCGGCGCCGGTAGGGTAGGCCGCAAGCGCGCCTCTGACCGCCGGGAACTGCACGGCGAGGACGAGACCGCCGGTGGCCGCTACGCCCTTGAGGAGACCGCGCCGGCTGACGTTGGCGATGGAGATTTTGCTGTGCGTGCTGAGCTCTGTCATGTCACGCCCCCTTGGCAGCGGCGCGAACGGCCGCGTGAATACGCTGATAGCAGCCGCACCGACAGAGGTTGCCGGACATGCCCTCGGTGATCTCCGCATCGGTCGGCGCAGGCTTCTTGGCCAGCAGGGATGCAGCCTGCATGATCTGGCCGGTCTGGCAGTAGCCGCACTGCGGCACGCCGAGATCGCGCCAGGCGATCTGCACGGGGTGGTTGCCTTTGGGATCGAGGCCCTCGATGGTGACGACGGCCTTTCCGGTCACGGCCGACATGGCCGTCACGCACGAGCGCACGGCGTTGCCGTCGACGTGCACGGTGCAGTTGCCGCACAGCGCCGCACCACAGCCGAACTTGGTGCCTGTGAGCGCAAGCTCGTCGCGCAGGTACCACAGGAGCGGCATCGACGGATCACCGTCATAAGCGCGCTCCTGTCCGTTCACCCGTAAGTTGGCCATCGTTTCCTCCTCAGCCGTAGCTTCCGCACACAGCGACATGCGCCTTCCGATCCGCCGGCGGAATTGGCGGTGCGAAGGCCGGGGCCTCTTGCCATCGGTTTCCGAAAATCTCGCGTCACGGCACGCAAACGCTTGCGCAGTCGAAACGAGCGGAAGTCGCTAAGCCGGTGCGCGGGTCAAGGCCGCGCATCGCAGTCCAGATGGGGCCCTCGAGACTTTCCTTATACCCTGGATCAGCGCAGGTAATTGCGGCGGACAGCGTTCACAAGCGCGTGACTTCTTGCAAGCGGTCGTGGGTTGGCTCCCACGCAAGAAATCCACCCGTCATCCTGGAAGCCGAGCGTCGCCATGCGGCAGGTCTCCTGCGCTGATAGCGTCGGCTTCGGGGAGGACGGCTCGGAATCGCATCACTCCTGAGGATAGCGCCAGGGCTCGCCCGGCTGCACGGCACTCTCGTCGATCGTCCAGTGCGGCAGTGCGAGGCCGGGCGCCGCATCGGCGAACACAATGCGCACGCGCGTGCCGATCCCGACCCGCTCAACCATCTCCGGCGGCGCGAGCTTGCCCTGGGGCGTCGCCAGGTTCCCGACCACGCGCAAGGCTTCGTGCTCGGTTGGCTTGCCCTTCTGGGTATCGAGATCGACGAGCAGGACGAGGTAGGGCGTGTGGCCCTTGAACGCCGGCTGGATGGCGTGATGCACCTCCGTGTAGGAGTGCACCGCACCTTTGCCCTCGACCGGCACCCATTCCGATTTTTGGCTCATGCACCAGGGACATGCGGTGGTGGGCGGATAGCGCAGCAGGTTGCACGCCGCGCACTGCTGCAGATGAAAATTGTGCGCGGCACAATGCTGGAAATAGGCAAGGTTCTCGACGTCGAGATCGTCGAGGCTGAGCGCCATTCCGAGATAGTCGGCCTTGATCGGCATTGTTTCTCCCTCTCCCCGCGCGTCTCAACCTCTCCTCGCATTCCGTCACGCGGGGAGAGGGTTCGGGGTGAGGGGCGGCCCCAAGGCACGTCGCATGCTTTGTGCCGCCCCTCACCCTAGCCCTCTCCCCATGCTGAAGAAGCATGGGGAGAGGGAATCCCCCTCAATCGCGCCGCATGACCATGGCCGAGCCGGTGCCCGGCGTAGCCCAGCCCAGGTTGGCGGTGACCTCGCAGCGCTGCACTTGACGGCAGCGGCCCTCGCCGTAGTCGTAGGTGTGCTTGCGCTTGCCGTCAGGGCCCACGGGACAGCTGTCGTCGGCGTCGTGGCGCAGTTGGCGCACGTTCTCGATCACCATGTTCATGCCATGGGTGTAGCCCTCGCACAGATGGCCGCCGCTGGTGTTGTTGGGGCGCCGGCCGCCGAGCCGGATGGTGCCGTCGCTGACGTAGTGTGCCGCCCTCGCCCTTCTTGCAGAAGCCGTAGTCCTCCAGCTGCAGCATGGTGGTGAAGGTGAAGGCGTCGTAAGAGCCGGTGACGTCGATGTCCTCGGGGCCGACGCCGGCGTTGGGCCACAGGATCTCGCGCGCATAGCGTCCCGCGACCGTGGAAATGGGCCCGTGCTGGTAGTGCATGTCGGCGCGCGGCTTGCACACGCGCCCCGCCACGGCGCGGATCAGCGCCCGGGGGTGAGCGCAGTCGCGCGCCCGCTCGGCGCTGGTGACGATGATGGCGGTGGCGTTGTCGGTCTCGACGCAGCAGTCGAGCAGATGCAGCGGCTTGCAGATGATGCGGCTCGCCAGCACATCCTCCACTGTCACGCGCTGCTTGTAATACGCCTTGGGGTTGTTGGACGCGTGCGCGCTGTGAGCCGCCCGTACGGCCGCCACCTGCTCGGGCCTGGTACCGTAGTCATGCATGTGGCGCATGAAAGTGAAGCTGAACATCTGCCCGGCGCTCTGCCAGCCGTAGGCGCGGCTGTGCAACATGTCGCCGCTGACGGGGACCGCGGAGCGCGCGCCCGTGCCGCCGATGCGCACTTGGCTGTAGCCGTTCATGGCGCGGAAGATGGCCACGGTCTTGCACATGCCGGCCTCGATCACGCCGATGGCGATGCCGATCAGCGCCTCCGTCGAGGAGCCGCCGCCGAACACGTCCATGTAGAAATTCAGGCGGATGCCGAGGTCGCCGGCGATGAACGGGCCGAAGGTGGAGTCGCCCCCCTGGTAGGACAGCATGCCGTCGACGTCGGAGGCCTGGAGCCCTGCATCCTCGATGGCATTGCGCACCGCCCAGGTGCCGAGCGCGCGCGTGGACTTGCCGGAGCCGCGCGTATAGGTGGTCTCGCCGACGCCGACGATGGCGTACTTGTCGCGCAGATGCTTGGGGCTCGACGTGTCCGTATCGGCAGGCAGCGGCATGGGGTTCCCTCCGTTGTTCGCATGATTGTGCCGGGATCGCGGGTCCTAGACCAGAGCCTGCATGGTCTGCGCGCTGCCGAAATCGGGCGGCAGCCATGCGCCCGTGCATCTCGCGCGCTGCTGACAGGCACCCCGCGCGGCATGCACTTAATTCTTGACTCACACAGTCAACAATTGTTCTGTGGAACCTCGAGACGACCCGGGAACGGAACAGGTTAGTGACCGATGGGCATGCGATCTGCTCCCGCAGAGAGAACCCCAGCGGCTGCCGAGCAGAGCCGCTGGTGCAAGTGCCGCACGTGCTGCGGAACCGGCTGCCTGCCGTGCTGCGAGGGGACATGCGTCTGCCCGGATTGCAGCGGGCGCGGCGCAATCGAGACGACCGGCGCCGCCAATCTGGACACCAATGTCGACGCCAATCTCGATGGGCGTGTGCGATCCGAATGGGGGACGAGGCCGTGGACGTTCCGGTGAGCGCCCGGCAGCCGATCCTCGGCACGGACCTCACCCATGTGCGGGTGAGACCCTGCGGCCGGATCGTCGAGCTGGGCTTCAAGGATGAAGGCGGCACGCCGATCGTTCTGGCCCTCCCGCATCAGGCGCTGGGCATGCTGCTGATGACGCTGCCGAAGCTGATCGAGATGTCGCTGCGGCAGCGCACCGGCAACGCGTCGCTGCGGCACGTCTACCCGGTGGGCGACTGGAACGTGGAGGCCGCCTCGGATGAGGAGGCGCTGCTGCTCAGCCTGACCACGCCTGACGGCTTTTCGGTATGTTTCTGCCTGCCGTGCGACGACGCGCGGCGGCTGGGCGGGGTGCTCTCGGATTTCGCGCCGGGCCTGTCAGGACCCGCGCCGGTCCGGCATTGAGGCCGAGCCGAACAGTAGGCTGGGTCAAGTTTCCATTGCGCGCGAAGCGCACCCATGTCGCCATGAAACAGCCTCCGCAACGGGTGGCGCACGCGCTGCGAGGTGAACTGGGTCCCCGCCTTCGCGGGGATGACGTGCGTGGTGAAGGGCGCGCTCGCAACTGGCGTCATTCCCGCGCAGGCGGGAACCCCTGACACCAGGCCGCGCAGGCTCCGGTGCAACCAGACCTATGCGATACCAAGTGCGCGGTGTCACGCCCTCTTTTCCCAGCGCCCCTCCGGTGACTGCTGCCAGTAGGTCACTAGCAGCCGGCCTCCCTGGC
>CAWHBI010000016.1:0-54409 GCA_963827545.1 uncultured Alphaproteobacteria bacterium | reverse complement strand
GGCCTTCCACTGCTCGCGTGCGCGGGTAACGGCGCCCGCGTCGTGCCCGTCGAACAGATAGACGATGCGATCGTAGCCCGTGTGCTCGGCAGCCTCGGCGCCATCGACCAGGAAGCGCACGGTAGCCCCGTTGGGGTTGGTATCCTCGGTCGTGAGATAGACCGGCTGCTGGGGGGCATTGCCGTCCCGCTTGGTGCCGTGCGGCAAAAAGCTGTCCTCAGCGTAGGTCCACAACAGGGTGTCGAGCGCCTCCACGCGCTCCTCCGAGCCCGCCTGCACCACGGCGCGCCAGCCGCGGGCCAGCGTGCGCTCGACGAGGCTCGGCAGCACGCGCTCCAGCGGCTGATGCTCGAGGTGGTAGAAGAGGACTTCGGTCATGCTCTCGCTCCGTGCGATCAGAGGTCACTATATGCCCTCGGGCGCAGGATGTTCTCGTCAAAGCCGCGAGACCCCTTCTCCGCCTTCGGCGAGAAGGTGGCCCGCCGTGTCGAAGACGCGCCTCCGGCACGATGGGCCGGATGAGGGGGCCTTCAACATGCGAAATGCAGAGTCGCCCCTCACCAATTCGGCCAAATGACTTACGACCGCGCCATCAGAGTAGGCGCAAGTCTTCGGCACTGAGCACGCGGCCGTAAGTCATGGCCTCATGTCCTCTCCCCCGAGGGGAGAGGGGAAAGTGCGGGTTCAGCTCTTCGCATAGGGGTTGTCGCCTTTGCGCAGCTTGAGGCGGATGGGCACGCCGGGGAGATCGAAGGCCTGGCGCAGGCTGTTGGTCAGGTAGCGCAAATAGGCTCTTGGCAGCGCCTCGGGTTGCGAGCAGAAGGCGATGAAGGTCGGTGGCCGCGCTGATGGCTGGGTCATGAAGCGGATCTTGATGCGCCTTCCCCTGGCGGCCGGTGCCGTGTGGCGCTCCATGGCCTCGGCAAGCCAGCGGTTGAGGGCAGGGGTCGGCACGCGCCGGTTCCATCTCTCGTAGCTGTCGAACACGGCGGCTTCCAGCTTGTCGAGGCCGCGGCCGGAGAGCGCCGACAACGGCACCAGCGGCACACCCGGGAGCTGTGCCAGCCGCTCGCCGAGGGCTGCGCGCAGCTCCCTCAGCATCTTCGGCTTGTCGGCAATGAGGTCCCACTTGTTGACGGCGAGGACCAGCGCCCGTCCTTCCTCCTCCACCAGGTCGGCAATGGTGAGGTCCTGATGCTCCAGGGGATTCTGGGCGTCGATGAGCACCACCACCACCTCGGCAAAGCGGATAGCACGCACGGCATCGCTGGCGCTGAGCTTCTCTGCCTTCTCGAAGATGCGCGCCTTGCGGCGCAGCCCAGCGGTATCGAACAGGCGCACCGGCCGGCCGCCCCACAGGAAATCGGTCGCAACTGCATCGCGCGTGAGGCCGGGCTCGGGCCCCGTGATCATGCGCTCCTCGCCCAGCAGGGTGTTGACCAGCGTCGACTTGCCGGCGTTCGGACGGCCGACGATGGCGACGCGGATCGGCCGGCTATCGTCTCCCACACGGTGCTCGCCGCCGGCGGTCCCCTCTGCGCGGGACCTGCGGTGCTGTTTCAGGCCGAGCGCGGCCAGCATGGTCTCTGTGAGCTCGCCGATCCCTTCGCCGTGCTCTGCCGAGATCGCCACCGGCTCGCCGAGCCCCAGCTGGAACGCCTCGTAGAAGCCCTCGGTGCCTGCCCGCCCCTCGCTCTTGTTGGCCACCAGGATGACGGGGCGCCCCGAGGCACGCACGGCTCTTGCGAACGCGGCGTCGGCCGGCATCACGCCGTCACGGGAGTCGAGCACGAACAGAACGAGATCGGCCTTGCCGAGCGCCACCTCGCTTTGCGCCAGCATGCGCGCTGGGATCGATCCGGGTGCTGCCTCCTCCAGGCCTGCGGTGTCGACGAGGGTCACTCTGTGTCCACCGATCTCGGCCTCGCCCTCGCGCCGGTCGCGCGTGAGCCCCGGCATGTCCGAGACCAGCGCCAGGCGCTTGGCCGTCAGACGATTGAACAGGGTCGACTTGCCGACGTTGGGCCGGCCGACGATGGCGATCACGGGTGACATGGCTGCTGCGCGAGGAATCCTACGCTTCCCCCGAAGCGCTAACGCGAATTGCGGCGAAGTTCAATTGAAGGCGTAGAGCCGGGCCTTGTCCGTCAGCACGTACATGCGCCCACCCGCCACGACCGGGGCGATGAAAATCGGCGACCCGATGTCCTGAGTGGTGGCAACCTTGCCGCTGCTGGCATCCACGCCGACGAGCTGGCCCTTGGCAGATGTCAGCCAGAGGCGGTTGCCGGCCAGCACCGGCCCGGACCATGCCCCGCCGCCAGGCAGCTTGGTGGTCCACTGAATCTTGCCGTCGCGGCGCGTGATGGCCAGCAACTGGCCTGAAGTATCCACCACGAACACGCTGTCGCCCGCTACCCATGGCGGCTGGATGCTGGGCACGGAAAGCGACCACAGCCGCTCTCCCGTCTTCTGCGAGGTTGCGACCATGCGGCCCGCATGACCCACCGCATACACGACCCCGCCCTGGATTGCCGGTCGCGCCGCGTCGCTCATGGCATTGAGCGAGGACCCGGTGCGCGTCCGTGCCAGCGACTCCGACCACACCGGCTGGCCGCTCGAGGCCCGCAGCGCGACGAGATCGCCGGTGGGATAGGGCACAACCACGGTGTCGCCATCGACGGCGGGGCTGGTGTTGACCAGGATGCTGGCGCGCTCGGGCAGACCCTTGAACTTCCACAGCTCCGTTCCGTCCGAGCCCGAGAGGCAGAACACCTCCCCCTCCTTGGTGACGGTGAAGATCCGCTCGCCGACCGCGGTCGGCGAGGCACGCAGCGGCGAGCCCAGGTTCTTCTCCCAGAGTTTCTTGCCGCCTCTCGCGTCGAAGGCCACAACGTAACCGAAGCCGGTGGCCGCGTAGACGCGACCGGTGTCGGCAGCCAGGCCGCCGCCATAGCCCTCCTGGTCCTTTTCATTGGGGGGCGTGGTGGAGGCGCGCCAGGCGACAGCGCCACCTGAAGCGCTATAGGCCGTCACTCTGCCCGCCGCATCCAGCGTGAACACCTTGCCGTCGTAGACGATGGGACTCGCGGTCAGCTTGCCATAGAAGCTGGAGCCGGTGCCGATATCGGCGTTCCATGCCGACTTGAGGCTGCCGCTGAGCGCCAGATGTCCCGGCGCGTTGGTGGCGATGCCGCCAGGCTGGCTCCACGCGTCGTTGGCTTGCGGCTGCGGCAGCGTGACCGGCTTGTTGGCAGCAGACAGATCGGCGGCGATGTTTTCCTGCTGGATCACCGAGATACGCTTGCCCTCGAGCGGGACCTCCTTCTCGGCGAACGGATTGAGGTCCTGCAGCTTGGGCATGCTGTCGCCGCAGCCGAAGAGCAGAAGGCCGCACAGCAGCACGCCGGCCGTCGCGGCGAGCTTCGAGCCTCGGCTGGGCTGCCCGCGCCTGGTTGCGCCACCTCGGTCCCGTCTAGCCACTTTCCCCCGTGCTCTACTTGGTCTTCTTGTCCGCCGTCTTGGACTTGTCTTCCTTGGCCGGCTCTTCCTTTGCCGTCTCTGTTTTAGCGGGCAGATCCGACTTCTGTGTGGCAGGCGGCGCCGATGCCTCGGCTTCGGTCACGACCGCCAGCATTACCCGCGCACGCTCGGAAATGCCCAGGGGCGTGCTGCGGTCCGTGAGCAGCCGCTGGAAGTTCGTGCGCGCCTCTCCGAGCCTGCCGGCCTTGTACGCGGCCATACCCAACGCCTCACGCGCACTGTACCGCCATGCATTCTTCTCGGAAGTGAGAGGGTTGAGCCGATTCTTGAGGTCCGTAAAGCTTGCAGTATCCAGTCTCAACATGGCTATTTGCAGCTTGGCGAAGTCGGCCAGTAGGGGGTCCACCGTGCTGTCCTTGGCGACCGCCTCGTAGGCGGCAACGGCCTTGGTCGTATCGCCGGCGGCGCGGTCGGCGGCGGCCAGGCGCAGGCGGGCCAGCGTCGGATAGCCGCCGGGACCGGTCGCGGCCATGGTTTCGAAGGCTTTTTGCGATTCGGCGGCTTTCTTCACCGCCGCGTCTCTGAGTGCGAAGACGAACTGGTCGCCAGCGGCCTCGCCGGCCGCCGTCCGGCGATAGTCGTAGTACTTGACGCCCCCCACCCCGATCACCACCAACAGCACCGCCAGGAGGATGTAGGTGCCGTACTTCTCCCAAATCTTCAGCAGCTGCTCGCGCCGGAGCTCCTCGTCGATTTCCTGGGCCAGCATGTCTTTGGGTTCGGCCATGGTCGCTGCAATCCCGCTTTGCCGGAGGCGTTACGCCTTCAAAGGGTGGTGAGGCCGTTGGCTTATAACCAATTTTTTCGATGCGGTGGCGCTTTTTTCGGCTTTCTTACGGGCTGGCTGCCGGGACGTTGTGCATCGCCCGCCGTCGCCCGCGCGGGCGGTGGGTGCCCGCGTGACGGCAGGCCTGGGGCAAGAGCGTCGTACAATGGTCCGGCCGCCAGCCCCGCATGACGCCAGCCGAGCCGCAGTCCGGCACCCACAGCCTGGAACCAAGTCGCCATAATTTGTACCACATTCGGCAAGTCTAATGTTTTCAGAGGGTTCGCGAGGGAACCGTGCGCGGCCTTCAGGATCACCGGATGATCTGCCTATAGCCGTCGTTGCCAGTTGGCCCGCCGGTGCAGGGGCCTTTGGTTAAGCAAGGCGATCGATGTGCTGGCCGCTCGCAGGAGCGGTGCTTTAGGGCAGCGCAGGCGGCCGGCGCGATCTGGCAGAGGTTGACGTGGTGGCGCAAGCCACGCAATCTCATGCTCGAGTAAGCGTTGTGTAAGCGTAGCGAGGGGGAACCATGGTGAGAGATGCGTACTCGGCAGGCGGCCAACAACCGTCGCTGGATGCCGATGGCAGCACTCCACAGAACCATCTTCTGGATATTCGCTCCGGCACCGCCAACCTGACCCAGGAACTCGCGCAGCTCCTGGCCGCGTCCATTGCACAAGGTCAGCCGAGCAAGCGGTCGCCGACCGGCGCCGGCTCGGAACTGGCAAGCCTTGCCGCCCTTGTTTCCGCATCGCAGAACCAGCGTACGGCTTCACCGACATTCCGGGATGGTCTCTCCGCCCTTTCCTACACGCCACCACCGCCGAGCTCGTCGACTGGTGGCGGACTGCAGTCTGCGGCTGTCGCGTTGCAGCCTACCGGCGGCGGACTGCAGCTGACCGAGCAACACGACGACGAGCCGATGCCGATTCCGTCGACATGGCGCCAGCCGATTGCGAGCGACGATGAGCGCTGGTATCGGCAGCAGGTGGGTGCCGCCGTGCTCGGTCTCGTCGCCGGGCTGATCGTGGTCGTTCCCGCTGTCCTGTGGCTGAGCGGCTGGCTCGGCGGTCCGCAAACGAGGACCGCTGCCACGCGTCAGCCGACCGCAGACCAAATCCCCATCAAGACGGCGGATGTCAAGCCCGTCAAAGTGCAGGTGCGGCCGGTGGAGCGGGTCGAGCGCACGGAAACAGCGTCGCAATACGCCACGGCAGCTGTCGACCCGCGCATGCAGGCCGAGCCGCAGCGGCCGCTCGTGGAGCAGACGCCGGTGGCCATTCCCGCACCCAGGGCTGAGCCGCCGAGACCGCGGACCGAGGACCTGCTGGCCCAGGCCGAGCGCCGCATCGAGGGCGGCGACATCAACGGTGCGCGCGAGATCCTGGTCGCGGTCGAAGGCACCGCGCCGGGACCGGCCACGTTCGCGCTGGCCGAGACCTACGACCCCAACATGCTGGCGGCCTGGGGAACCCGTGGCGTGTCCGCCGACGTGGCGAAGGCCAAGGCCCTTTACATCAGGGCGCTCGACCTCGGCGTGAGCCGTGCCCAGATGCGGTTGGAGCAGCTGAGGTAGCCGTCGCCGGGTGATTCAGACCAGGGCTGCCGACGGCGCGGGTTTATCGGCCCGTGAAACTCGGCTTGCGCTTGGCCAGGAAGGCATCGAGCCCCTCGCGGAAGTCGGCGCTGCCGTAGCACAGAGCCACCAAGTCCTTGTCCTCGACGCCGCCGAAGCGCTCGCGCATGCGCCGCACCACCTCCTTGCCCGCATGCATGGTCAGCGGCGCCTGGGTGGCGATCTGCCCGGCAAGGGCATGGGCGCGGTCCTTCAGGGCCTCCGGGGTATCGAGCAGCTCGCTGACGAGGCCGATGGCGAGCGCTTCCTCCGCTTCGATCAGGCGCGTGGTCATCAGCATGTCCACCGCGCGGCCCACCCCCGTCAGCATGGCCACGCGGGCGATGTTGGCGGCCGAGAGGCAGTTGGCGAGCGTGCGGGCGATGGGGAAGCCGTACTTGAGATTGCGGGTGGCGATGCGTAGATCGCAGGCTGCCGCGATCACAGCCGCGCCGCCGGTGCACACGCCCGGGATTGCGGCGATGACCGGCACCGGGCAGCGCTCCAGCTTGGCGAACATGTCCTCCATGCGCGCTTCATAGGCGAGGCCGTCCTCGGCGCTGCGAAAGTCGCGGAAGAGCGAGATGTCGGTGCCCGCCCCGAAGGCGCGCCCGCCCGCTCCCGTGATGATGAGCGCCTTCACCGGGCCATCGACCGAGAGGCTGGCGCAAATCTCGCCCAGCCGATCGTACATTCCGAAGGTGAGCGCGTTGTGCGCCGCCGGCCGATTGAAGGTGACGACGCCGGTGTTGCCTTTCACCTCGTAGAGCAGCTCGTCGCTGGGGGTGTCTTTCATAGGGCTCTGCACGCTCCTTGGTTGCTCATGTCATCCGCTTGACTGACGCCGGGATCGTCGCACATTTCGATCACTGATGCTTGGAGGTCTGCGGCTTGGCCCCGACACAATGGTCATTTGGACGCAGCTACGAATAAGCGGGAGAGGGCCTACACTTGGCTTACACCAGCGACTCGCCGATGAAGAGCCAGGTTGTATTGTGCGTGCTCAACTCATCCATAGTTGGCGCGGCAGTCTAGAGATCGGTCGCGCTTGTCGGAGAAATCATCGCGGCAGATGCACGGCTGAACATATCGGGCCTGTGATGTCGAGCACAGTAGGAAAGACGTGACCATCGAGAGGTGGATGGAGATATTGAAGCTTCTTCGAAGAGGCTGAAGTCGAGTGCAAAGCTGCGGTGAGCATAGTTCGGCGAAGGCGGCGATCGAGCAGAGCTTGCAGATGCTCACGCAAGCCAGACGTCGACGTCAAAGCTGAACGAGCGCCGCCGATCTAAAGACCTGATTGGCGCGCGTTCGACGCGATGACGGACGAGCAGGTCGAGGCGGCAGCGCGCAGCGATCCCGATGCGCAACCCCTTACCGATGCCGACATGAAGCGCATGAAGCGCACGCCGCAGGTGAAGGTTATTCGGCGTGCGCTCCGCATGTCGCAGGAGGAATTTGCTCAGTGCTTCAGGATCCCCATCGGCACACTGCGGGATTGGGAGCAGGGCCGGGTGGAGCCTGATCAGGCGGCTCGGGCCTACCTCAGGGTCATTGCCCGCAATCCCAAGGCTGTGCGGAAGGCGCTGGAGCCTGCGGCGTAGGGCGCAATAAGCGCGTCAGCCGCATTGCGCCGATTTCCGGTGTAACTGGCGCGAATCTCGCCCAGCCGATCGTACATGCCGAAGGTGAGCGCGTTGTGCGCCGCCGGCCGATTGAAGGTGACGACGCCGGTGTGGCCGTTCACCTCGTAGAGCAGCTCGTCGCTGGGGGCGTCTTTCATGCTTCCCGCATGCTCCTTTTTGCTCATAATCGGCCAAGTTCGAGGGATGACGCCCAGCATCGTCGCACATTTGATCAGGGTCTGTCGCTTCGGCGCCGGCACGACACTTGACGGTTTGACAACCTACGGATTAGCCGTACTATGGCCGAAGATGAATTCGAATGGGATGAACAGAAGGCCGAAGCGAACCTAGCCAAGCATGCAAATCAGTTTCCAAAGTAGCGCAAGCAGGCGTTCGACGACCCAGCCGCGCTCGGACAGGTTCGAAGGTCACAACAATGGGGAGGAAAGGTTCAACGTTCCTCGGCATGGTACATGGTCGGCTGCTCTTTGTGGTGTACACGATCAGAAACGGCAGGAAGCGGATCATCTCGGCACGATTGGCGGTAAGATATGAAAAGCGCCTCTACCACGAAGGCCAAAAGTAAGGCGGCCAAGCGAATGCCCGAGACCGTGGCGATTCGACTGGCGTCGCGTTCGACTCCCTCACCGAGGAAGAAATCTACGCAGGCTGCACTCAGCGATCCGGACGCTCAGCCCCTCACACCGGAACGCATCAAGCGCATGAAGCAGACGCCCCAGGTGAAGGTTATTCGCCGCGCGTTTCGCATGTCGCAGGAGGAGTTTGCGCAGGCTTCAGGATCCCCATCGGCACGCTGCGGGATTGGGAGCAGGGCCGGGTGGAGCCCGATCAGGCGGCTCGGGCCTACCTCAGGGTCATTGCCCGCAATCCCAAGGCTGTGCGGAAGGCGCTGGAGCCTGCGGCGTAGGGCGCAATAAGCGGTAGCGCATTGCGCCGTTCCTACGCTGATCGGCGCAATGCGGCTTCGCCTTATTGCGCCCTACGGGCCGTCTCGGTGAAGTAGGCCATGGCAGCGGCGACGCCGTCGCCGTTTGTGCGGAACGTTGGCGAGCGCCAGGGCCATCTCGACGCCGGCGAGCGTGGCGATGATGGTGAGGTCGTTGGTGTCGCCGAGATGGCCGATGCGGAACACCTTGCCGGCGACCTTGGCGAGGCCCGTGCCCAGCGACACGTCGAAGTGATCGAGCGCTGTCTTGCGCAGCGTGTCGGCGTTGTGCCCCTCGGGCATCAGCACGCCAGTCAGCACCGGCGAGTAGTACTTCGGGTCCTTGCAGAGGATCTCCAGGTTCCACGCCTTCACTGCGCGGCGCACGCCTTCCGCGTGACGGTCGTGGCGGGCGAAGACGCGGTCGAGGCCTTCCTCGTGCAGCATGTCGATGGCCTCGGCCAGGCCGTAGAGCAGGTTGGTGGCGGGCGTGTAGGGAAAGAAGCCGTCCTTGTTGGAGGCCAGCATCTCCTCCCAGCCGAAATAGGACTTGGGCAGCCTCGACTGCTTGCTCGCGGCCAGCGCCTTCTGGCTCACCGCGTTGAAGCCGAGGCCCGGCGGCAGCATGAGGCCCTTCTGCGAGCCGCCCACCGTGACATCCACGCCCCACTCGTCGTGGCGGTAGTCGATGGAGGCGAGCGAGGAGATGGTGTCGACCATCAGCAGCGCGGGGTGCCTCGCCGCGTCGATGGCCTGGCGCACCTCGTCGATGCGCGAGGTGGCCCCGGTCGAGGTTTCGTTGTGGACCACGCACACGGCCTTGATGGTGTGGCTCTTATCCTCCCGCAGGCGCGCCTCGATCGTCTTGGCGTCGGCCCCGCTGCGCCAGTCGGAGGCGATGAACTCGGGCTCGAGGCCCAGCTTGACCGCGATCACCTTCCACAGCGTGGCGAAATGCCCGGTCTCGTACATGAGCACCTTGTCGCCGGGCGAGAGCGTGTTGAGCAGCGCCGCCTCCCACGCACCGGTGCCGGAGGAGGGGTAGATCACCACGGGGCTCGTGGTCTTGAAGATGGTGCGGATGCCGGCGAGCACCCGGAGGCCCAGCTTCTTGAACTCGGGCCCGCGGTGATCGATCACCGGCATGTCCATGGCCCTGCAGAATCCGGTCCGGCACCGGAGTCGGCCCGGGGATCTGCAGGAAATGGCGGCCCGCACGGCGTGGCTCGTTGGACATCAGGGGTCTCCGTGGGCGTAGGGTGCAATAGGCGTCAGCCGTATTGCACCGATTAGCGGGAGAGGAAGATCGGCGCAATACGGCTTCGCCTATTGCGCCCTACGGAGCTTGCGGCGCCCGGACGACGCAAGTAAGACCCCGCGATGGCAGCAACCAAGTCGCATCCTGTCTCCCACCGCCTCGCCGAGCGCCTGCGCAAGGCGGTGGAGGGCGAGGTGCTGTTCGATGCGTTCTCGCGCGGGCGCTATTCCACGGATGCGTCGCATTACCAGATCGAGCCCGTTGGCGTGGTGGTGCCCCGGACCGATGACGACGTGCGGGCGGCGATGGCGATCGCGCGCGAGGAGGGCGTGCCGCTGCTGCCGCGGGGCGGGGCCACATCGCAGTCGGGACAGACGGTGGGGCGGGCGCTGGTCGTCGACTTCAGCAAGCACCTGAAGCGGCTCATTGAGATCAACGAGATCAACGCCACGTGCATCGTCGAGCCGGGCATCGTGCTCGACGAGCTGAACCGGCAGCTCAGGTCGCACGGGCTTTGGTTCCCGGTCGACGTTTCGACGGCCAGCCGGGCAACGATCGGCGGCATGACCGGCAACAACTCGTGCGGCACGCGCTCCATCCGCTACGGCATCATGCGCGACAACGTGGCCGCGATCGAGGCGATCCTGGCGGATGGGTCGGAGGCGCGGTTCGGGGAGGTGGGGCATAACCTGGCCCCACTTGCGCCGACCGGATCCCCCTCCCCCCATGCGGGAGGCGTGTTTCGACACGACGGGGAGGGGTTAGGGGTGGGGGGAACCCCAACGGCCAAAGTTCTGCAATCCCCCCCTCCCTGTCCCTCCCCCACGAGGGGGGAGGAGACGATGGCGGCACCGTACGATCGCGCTGTTCCGCGACCTGCTCGGCCTGGGCCGGCGTGAGGCAGAGCACATCGCGCACGCCTTCCCGGAGGTCTCGCGGCGGGTCGGGGGGTATCTGATCGATGCGCTGGTGCCGGGCGGCAAGCCGGTGAACCTTGCGACGCTCCTGTGCGGGTCGGAGGGGACGCTGGCCGTCTCTCGGCGTATCGAGCTGAAGCTCGCGCCGCTGCCCAAAAACAAGGCACTGGGCATCTGCCACTTTGCGACGTTCCGCAAGGCCATGGAGGCGGCGCAGCACATCGTCGGGCTGGGCCCGGTGGCGGTGGAGGTGGTGGACCGCACGCTGATCGAGCTGGCGCGCGACATCGCCATGTTCCGGCCGGTGATGGAAACCTACGTGCGCGGCAAGCCCGATGCGCTGCTGCTGGTCGAGTTTGCGCAAGACGATCAGGCCGAGAACCTGCGCCGGCTCGAGCGGCTCGACGAGCTGATGGGCGATCTCGGCGCTCCCGCCAGCGTGGTGAAGGTGCCGGACGCCGCCGGCCAGAAGGCCGTATGGGAAGTGCGCGCCTCGGGCCTCAACATCATGATGTCGATGAAGAGCGAGGGGAAGCCGGTGTCCTTCATCGAGGACTGCGCGGTGCCGCTGGAGCACCTGGCCGACTACACCGAGCGCCTCACCGCCATCTTCGAGCGGCACGGCACGCGCGGCACCTGGTACGCGCACGCCTCGGTCGGCTGCCTGCACGTGCGGCCGGTGCTCAATCTCAAGCTCGAGAAAGATGCCAAAACCATGCGCGCCATCGCCGAGGAGGCGTTCGCCATGGTCAAGGAATACAAGGGCAGCCACTCAGGCGAGCACGGCGATGGGCTGGTGCGCTCCGAGTTCCACGAGAAGATGTACGGCGCCAAAACCGTGCGCCTGTTCGAAGAGGTGAAGGACAGCTTCGATCCAACCGGCCTGATGAACCCGGGCAAGATCGTGCGCGCCAGCGCGGATGGATGACCGCTCGCTGTTCCGCTTCAAGCCGGACTATCGGGTGCCCGAGATGCGGATGGCGCTCGACTGGTCGGCCTACCCCGGTGCGGGCGGTGGATTCCAGGGCGCCGTGGAGATGTGCAACAACAACGGCGAATGCCGCAAGCACGTCGCCAACGTGATGTGCCCGTCGTTTCGCGTGACGGGCAATGAGCGCGACGTCACCCGCGGGCGGGCCAATTCATTGCGGCTCGCCATCTCCGGCCAGCTCGGGCCTGACGCGCTTGCCTCCGACGACATGCTGGAAACGATGAAATTGTGCGTCTCCTGCAAGGGCTGCCGGCGCGAATGTCCCACCGGCGTCGACATGGCCAAGATGAAGATCGAGGTGCTGGCGGCGGCCAATGCGCGCCGTGGGCTGTCCTTGCGCGACCGGGTCGTGGCCTACCTGCCCCGCTATGCGCCCTATGCGGCCCGGCTGGCCCCCCTGATGAACGCGCGCGATGCTATCCCCGGGGCGGCGTGGTTGACGGAACGGCTGGTGGGGCTGTCGGCCAAGCGGCAGCTTCCGAGGTGGAGTGGGAGACCGTTCCGCTTGCCGCACGCGGCCCCCTCTCCCCGTCATGCCGGAGGCGTGTCTTCGACACGACGGGGAGAGGGTCACGGCGGAGCCGTGCCTCCGGCACGAGGTGAGGGGCGGCCCCAGGCACCGACGCAGCTTGTTGCCGCCCCTCACCCTAACCCTCTCCCCACGGAAGAGTGGGGAGAGGGGACAGGCGAGGTCGCGCTGTTCGCGGATACCTTCAATACGTACTTCGAGCCCGAAAACCTGTACGCCGCCGTCGAGGTGTTGGAGCGGCTCGGATACCGCGCCACGGTGTTGAGCCCGCCCGATGAGGGCAGGCCGTTGTGTTGCGGGCGTACGTTCCTGTCGGCCGGGATGGTGGAGGAAGCCCGCGCGGAGGCACGGCGGTTGCTCGCTGCCGCAACGCCGTTTCTCGCGCGGGGCGTGCCGGTGGTCGGACTGGAGCCCTCGTGCCTGCTCACGCTGCGCGACGAGTTCCTCTCCATGCTGCCGGGCGCCCAGACCGAGCGTCTTTCGTCGCAGGCCCTGCTGCTGGAGGAGTTCATGGTGCGCGAGGCCGCCGCGCGGCGCATCGCCCAGCCGATCGCGCGAAGTACGGGCAAGGTGCTGCTGCACGGCCACTGCCACCAGAAGGCCTTCGGCACGATGAGCGCCGTGGAAGGCGCCCTGAGGCTCGTGGAGGGACTGAGTGTCGAGACGGTGGAGTTGAGCTGCTGCGGCATGGCTGGCGCCTTCGGCTACGGCGCCGACACATACGAGGTGTCGATGGCGATGGGTGAGCTCACCCTGTTGCCGGCCGTGCGCAAGGCCGCTGCCGACACCGTCATTGCCGCTGACGGCTTCTCGTGCCGGCACCAGATCCAGGACGGCACCGGCCGCACGGCCAGTCATGTTGCGCGCATTCTATGCGCGGCGATGAAGAAAACGGACGATGGCGCGAACGGCTGAACAATTGGCGCGGCGCCGGGGCCTGTCGGCCCATGTCGCTCCCAGCCCGTCTCGGGCCGGCGGTGGCATGTTGACCACGGGGCCAGAGCCAGACCAAGGTTGGTTGCCCTCGGCGGTGGACGCTGCCGCGCCCGAAGGCTAGGTTCATCAGCTCAACAACAATGCTCCGTCGGCACCCAGCCGTGCCTCGTGCCACTTCATCGGGAAGGAGATCGGGAGGGAAATGACATCGCAATCGGCCCGCAATGGCCTCGTCAGATCGCCCTTCGATCTGGCTGGTGGCCTGTTCCTCCTCGCCATCGCGGCGCTGGGCTTTGCCGGGGGCTTCAATCTCCCGTTCGGCACGCTGTCGGGGATCGGCTCCGGCCTGCTGCCGAGGGTGGTGGCGACCCTGGTCGCCGCCTTCGGCTTCCTGCTGATCCTGCAGGCTCTCGTGTTCGAGGGAGATCAGCTCGAAAAGTGGCACCTGCGGGGCCCGGTGTTCGTGCTTGGCGCGGTTCTGATTTTCGCCGTCTTTATCCGGGGCTCGACGCTGACGCTCGGCGGATTTGGCGGCCTTCCCCTGCTCGCATCGGTCAAGGTGCCGCCGCTGGGCCTGATCGTGGCCGGACCGCTCGCGGTGATATTCTCCTCCTTCGCCGACAAGGACACCCGGCCTCTCGAGGTCGTCGTGTTCGGCGTGGTGATGACCCTGATCTGCGGGCTCCTGTTCAAGGAGCTGCTCAACCTGCCGATACCTTTCGATCCGGCCGGCCTGATCCCCGGGCCCGTCTATCACGCTTATGTCGGCGTGAAATCGGGCATCGGGCAGCTCTTCGCCAGCATCAAGAACCTGATCGTCCGCTGAGGCCGCCCAGATGGATCTCCTTGCCAGGTTCGCAACCGATCTCGTCGGCAATCTGTCGCTGGGGATGAGCGTCGCCCTCTCCCTCAAGAACGTCGGCTTGTGCTTCCTCGGCTGCCTGATCGGCACCTTGGTCGGCGTGCTGCCGGGCGTGGGTCCCATCGCCACCATCACCATGCTGCTGCCCATCACCTTCGGTCTCGATCCGATCGGCGCGCTGATCATGCTGGCCGGCATCTACTACGGCGCCCAGTACGGCGGCTCCACCACGGCCATCCTGGTCAACATTCCGGGCGAGGCGACCTCGGTCGTCACCACCCTCGACGGCCATCAGATGGCCAAGCAGGGCCGTGCCGGCGTGGCCCTCGGCATTGCCGCCATCGGTTCCTTTTTCGCCGGCTGCGTCGCCACCCTTATCATTGCCGCGCTGGCGGCGCCGCTAACGGCGATGGCCCTGCTGTTCGGGCCGGCCGACTACTTCTCGCTGATGGTGTTGGGCCTGATGTTCGCGGTCGTGCTGGCGCGCGGCTCGGTGCCGAAGGCGATCGCTGTGATCCTGGTCGGCATCCTGCTCTCCACCGTCGGCACCGATCTGGAGAGCGGGGAGGAGCGGCTCACCTTCGGCTGGACCGAGATTTCCGACGGCCTCGACGTCGCCGTCATCGCCATGGGCATGTTCGGGTTTGCCGAGATCCTGCGCAACCTCGAATCCACGCAGACCCGCGACGTCATCCATGCTGCCATCGGCAACCTGCTGCCCAATCGGCGCGACATGAGACAGTCCGCGGCGCCGATTGTGCGCGGCACGCTGATCGGGTCGGTGCTGGGCCTCCTGCCCGGCAACGGCGCGGTGCTGGGCCCGTTTGCCTCCTATACGGTGGAGAAAAAGGTCGCCGACGATCCTTCGCGCTTCGGGCGCGGCGCCATCGAGGGGGTGGCCGGCCCCGAGTCCGCCAACAACGCCGGCGCCCAGACCGCCTTCATTCCCCTTCTCACCCTCGGCATCCCGCCCAACGCGGTGATGGCGCTGATGGTGGGCGCCATGACCATTCACGGCATCGTGCCGGGCCCGCAGATCATGACCAAGCAGCCGCAGCTGTTCTGGGGCATGATCGCCTCGATGTGGATCGGCAACCTGATGCTGCTCATCATCAACCTGCCGCTCATCGGCCTGTGGGTGCGCCTGCTCAAGGTGCCCTACCGACTGATGTTCCCATCCATCGTGCTGCTCTGCTGCATCGGCATCTACTCGGTCAACAACTCCCCGATCGAGGTCGTCATGACGGCCGGCTTCGGGTTGTTCGGCTATGCGCTGGTCAAGTTCGGCTTCGAGCCGGCGCCCATGCTGCTCGGTTTCGTGCTGGGCAGGCTGATGGAGGAGAAGCTGCGCCAGGCGCTCGTCATCTCGCGCGGCACCTTCATGACCTTCATCGACCGGCCGCTGAGCGGCGTTCTGCTCGCTCTCGCGCTGGCCCTGGTGGTTGTCGCAATTCTGCCGTCCATCCGCCAGAGCCGCGAGGTGGTCTTCAAGGAAGCCGACTGACGCTTGCCTGGTAGCGCCAGCGGGTAGTGCCTCAACACATCAGCACGTCCTTCCACGAGCGTGCCTGAAGCGGACACGAAAGGAGATTGGCAATGGAACTTTTGATTGGGGCTGCCCTGCTTGTCGCGTTCGGCGTGGCTGTCTGGTTCGCGCTACCGAAAGATGGCGAAGTCCGCAGCTTTCTGCGAAACGACCAGATTCAAGCTTACTACGCAGTCGCGATCCTCGGGGCCTTGGTGATAGGCCTTCTGTACACCGCTCTCGGCTTGGTAACGCTATTCAGCTAAGCGCCCGCTTGGCATGCCACTGACTGAGGCACTACCCGCCAGCGCGGTCGGTTGCCGGCAAATAAACCCTAGCTCGCGCGCTCGGACCGCAGCCCCACGATGCGCGGGTACGCTGGTGGACCAGGAATATTGGGTGAGCGCGCTACGTCTACAGAGGGTGGAGCGGGCCGGCCTCCGACTGAAATTCGACCCTGCGAAAGAGCGCGGCCGCTGGTGAGGAGCAACCCTTGTGCTGCCCTGGGTGCCCATTTTCTTGCAGGGCGGGCCGTGGTATACCAAGCCCAACAAAAGGCTTCGAGCCTGAGTTTGTCGAGGAAGCGTCTCTAAGGAGGAGGTACGCAATGTCCAAGAAGGCCAGTGCGGTCACACGCCGCAAGTTCTTGAAGACGGGCGCGGTCGCCGCTGGTGCGGTTGCTGGCACCGTTGCAATGCCGCAAATCAGCCGCGCCCAAACCGCGACGCTGAAGATGCAGGGCTCCTGGGGCGCCAAGGACGTCTTCAACGAGATGGCGCTGGACTACGTCGAGCGCGTCAACAAGATGGCTGGCGGCCGGCTGAAGATCGACTTTCTCGTCGGCGGCTCGGTGGTGCACCCCTTCCAGGTGTTCGACGGCGTGCACGGCGGCCAGATCGACGGCGCCCACACCGTCACGGTCTACTGGTACGGCAAGCACAAGGCGGCTTCGCTGTTCGGCACCGGCCCGGTGTTCGGCTTCAACGCCAACGAGGGTCTAGGCTGGATCCACAACGGCGGCGGCCGCGAGCTCTTCCATGAGCTGCAAAGCCAGATCATGAAGGTCAACATCGTCAGCTTCTTCGCCATGCCGATGCCGACCCAGCCGCTCGGCTGGTTCAAGAAGCCGATCACCAGCGCGGCCGACATCAAGGGCTTGAAGTACCGCACGGTGGGTCTCGCGGCCGACCTGTTCCAGGCCATGGGCGCCTCTGTGGCCCAGCTTCCGGGCGGCGAAATCGTGCCGGCCATGGAGCGCGGTGTGATCGATGCCTTCGAGTTCAACAACCCGACGTCGGACCGCCGGTTCGGCGCCCAGGACGTGGCCAAGTACTACATGATGGGGAGTCACCATCAGGCGACGGAATACTTCGAGATCATGTTCAACAAGGGTAAGTTCGACGCGCTCGCGGCTGAGCACAAGGCGATCTTGCAGTACGCCGCCGAGGCCGTCTCCTCGGCCAACGAGTGGAAGGGGATGGACTACTACTCGAAGGACCTGCAGGAGCTGATCACGAAGGACAAGGTCAACGTCGTTCGTACACCGAAGGACGTGTTCGACGCCCAGATCAAGGCCTGGGACGGCCTGATCGCCCAGCTCGGACAAGACCCGTTCATGAAGAAGGTGATGGACTCGCAGAAGGCATGGGTACAGCGCGTGGTCTACTACGGCATGTACAATTCCACCGACTACCGCGGCGCCTTCGAGCATCACTTCCCGGGCGTCCTCAAGATCTGACCTTAGCTCTGCGGCATCTGGTGCCGACGAAAAAACGGAGGCGGGCGGCGTGCAACCACGCCGCCCGCCCCATGAACGGGGGGATGAATAATGCGCCGCCGGCTGCGGAATAGCTCAGCATGACCCGCTTTCTGTTCTTCATCGACTCCCTCAGCACCTGGGTGGGCAAGGCCTTCGGTTGGCTGATCCTCGTGCTCACACTGGGCGTCAGCTACGAGGTGTTCGTGCGCTATGCGCTGCGTGCACCGACGGCCTGGGCCTTCGACGTCAGCTACATCACCTACGGCGCCATGTTCCTGATGGCCGGCGCCTACACGCTGGTGCGAAACCAGCACGTGCGCGCCGATGTGCTCTATCGCTTCTGGCGGCCGCGCACGCAGGCCATGATGGACCTGCTGCTCTACATCCTCTTTTTCCTGCCGGCCGTGGCAGCCTGGATCTACGCGGGCTGGGCCTATGCGAAATTCTCTGTGCAGTTCCGCGAGGTGAGCATCTTCAGCCCCGCGGGCGTGCCGGTCTTCCCCCTCAAGGCTCTCATTCCGCTGACCGGCGTTCTGCTGCTGCTCCAGGGCATCGCCGAGATCATCCGCTGCGTTCTGTGCATACGCTCCGGCTCGTGGCCGCAGCGCCTGCACGACGTGGAGGAGACCGAAAGCATGATAATCCGCGAGCAGCAGCTTCAGCGCGAGCGAGGGGAGGTGGTTCAGCCGCTGCCCGGACACAAGGAGACCGGAGCATGACCGACCCACAAATCGGTTTGTCGATGCTGTTTCTTTTTATCTTCATCATCATGCTCGGGTTTCCGATCGCCTTCACACTCATCGCGATGGGGGTAGGTTTCGGCTATTACGCCTACTACGTGCCGGGGCAGGAATTCTTCAACAACCGTATATTCACGCTGCTGGTGCAGAAGACCTTCGAGGTTACATCCAGCGATGTGCTGACGGCGGTTCCGCTGTTCCTGTTCATGGGCTACCTGGTCGAACGCGCCAATATTCTCGATCGATTATTTCATTCGCTGCAGATCTCGATGAAGAATGTACCCGGCGCGCTCGCCGTGGCTACGCTGATCACCTGCGCGATGTTCGCGACCGCAACCGGCATCGTCGGCGCGGTGGTAACGCTGATGGGCCTTCTGGCCTTTCCGGCCATGCTGCGCGCCGGTTACGACGTCAAGCTGTCGGCCGGTGTGGTGTGTGCGGGCGGCTGTCTCGGCATCCTGATTCCCCCCAGCATCCTGCTGATCGTTTATGCTGCAACCGCGGGCGTCTCCGCCGTCAAGCTCTATGCGGCGGCCTTCCTCCCAGGCTTCCTGTTGGCCGGCCTCTACGTCGTGTACGTCATCATACGAGCGATCATCAATCCGGCGCTCGCCCCCAAGCTGCCCAAGGAACAGACCGATATCCCATTCTCCCAGGTGTTTTGGGCGCTCGCGACATCATTCTTTCCGCTCGCGGTTCTGATCGTCTCGGTGCTCGGCGCCATCCTCCTCGGCTTGGCGACGCCGTCGGAGGCGGCCGGTGTCGGCGCGCTCGGCAGCATCATCCTCTCCGCTGCCTATCGTGCCCTCAACTACCAGATGCTGAAGGAGTTGGTGTATCTGACCGCGCGGGCGACTGCGATGGTCTGCTACCTGTTCATCGGCTCTTGGACATTTTCTTCGGTATTCGCTCTCCTCGGCGGACAGGCGGTAGTCGAACAGTTCTTCCTGTCGCTGAACATGTCGCCGACGCAGTTCCTGATTCTCACCCAGGCGCTCATCTTCCTGCTCGGCTGGCCGCTGGAATGGACAGAGATCATCATCATCTTCGTCCCGATCTTCCTGCCGCTGCTCGATGATTTCGGCATCGATCCGATATTCTTCGGCATCCTGGTCGCGCTGAACACGCAAACCGCCTTCAACACCCCGCCGGTGGCCATGGCGGCTTTCTATCTCAAGGGCGTGGCGCCGCCGCATGTGAAGTTGACCGACATCTTCAGCGGCGCGCTGCCGTTCGTGTTCATGGTGTTCATGACCATGACGCTGGTCTACATCTTCCCGGGGATCGCTCTCTGGCTGCCGGACTATCTGTACAGGCCGCGCTGACGGGCACCGCAGGCCGAGGACAACGTCGCAATGAGCCTCAGCTCGCTCAGTCTCGTCGACGCGGCGGCCGACATTCGCGAAGGGCGCATCGCTTCGGCCGAGCTCGTGGCCGACTGCATCAAGCGCATCGACGAGGTCGATGGGAGCGTGCAGGCGTGGGCGTTTCTCGACCGCGATCACGCCATGCGGCAGGCCGAAGCCGCCGACGACCATCGCCGGCACGGCAGGGCCCTCGGGCCCATGCATGGCGTGCCGGTCGGCATCAAGGATATCTTCGACACCGGCGACATGCCGACCGAGCTCGGCTCGGCCTTGTGGGCCGGCCGGACGCCGCGGCGCGATGCAGCCGCCGTGGCTCGCCTGCGCACCGCCGGCGCGGTGATCATGGGCAAGACGGTGACCACCGAATATGCCTACTACCATCCGGGCAAGACCAGGAACCCGCACGATCCCGAGCGCACGCCCGGCGGCTCCTCCAGCGGTTCCGCCGCCGCGGTGGCCGCCGCCATGGTGCCGGGCGCCATCGGCTCGCAGACCAACGGCTCGGTCATCCGCCCCGCGGCCTTCTGCGGCGTCGTCGGCTTCAAGCCCACGCATGGCCTGATCCCGCGCAGCGGCGCGCTGCTGCTGTCGCGCACGCTCGACCACGTCGGCGTGTTCGCACGCTCGGTGGAGGACGCAGCTCTGCTGGCCGAGGCGCTGGTCGGTTTCGACGAGGGGGACCCCGATACGCGCGCTGTCGCTCGCCCACCTCTCGCCGCGGTGGCGGCCAGCGAGCCGCCGCTCCCGCCCCGCTTCGCCTTCGTCCGCACGCCGGCCTGGGAACACGCGGAGCCGGTAACGGGTCCGGCCTTCGCGGAGCTGATCGAGGCGCTCGGTGAGGCAGCGAGCGAGGTCGAGGTCGGCCCGAGCTTCGAGCGCGCCATCGACATGCACCGCATCGTCATGGAGGTGGAGATGGCCCACAACCTCCACCGCGACTATGAGAAGGGCGCCGACACGCTGAGCCCGGTGCTGCGCAAGCTGATCGAGCGCGGCCGCACCTATCCCGCGATCGACTATACGCGTGCCGTCGCTGCCATCGCGCCGCTCAACGCCACCCTCGATTCCGTCTTCGACGAATACGACGCCATCCTCACGCCGGCAGCCCCGGGCCCGGCCCCGCGCGGCCTCGACAGCACCGGCAAACCGGTGTTCTGCACGATCTGGACCTACCTTGGAACACCGGCCGTTACGCTGCCCCTGCTGCAGTCCGAGGACGGCATGCCCATAGGCGTTCAGCTGGTCGCGCGCCGCGGCAACGATGCCCGCCTCTTGCGCACGGCCCGCTGGCTTGTGAGAACGTGCACGCGTGGTGCGCGGCGACGAGGTTCGAGCGGCAAGCAGGCACCGGCGGCGCGGCGCACAAGGAAAGGGAAGGTTTCGACATGACCCTCATCACCGGCATCATCGGCATCCTCCTGCTGATGATCTTTCTCGGCATCATGCTGTGGTGGATCCCGGCAACGCCGCTCATCATCATCGTGGTCAGCGTGGTATCGCTGTTGATCTATGACTTCGTGCAGACCCTGCGCTACGGCGAGAACGGGGGCCGGCGCTGACGCCTGGCGTTCGGTCGTAGGCCGAGGGAGCCGACGGTCTTGGCCGACGCCGACCTCACCGCCCTGACCGTCGCCGAGGCTGCCGCCCGCCTCGCCAGCGGCGACATCTCCTCCGAGGCTCTGGTCCAGGCCTGCCTTGCCCGCATCGATGCGCTGGAGCCCCAGGTCCAGGCCTGGGCTTTCCTCGATCGCGAGTGGGCGCTGGAGCAGGCCCGAACCGCCGATGCCGAGCGTCGAGCCGGCAAAGGCGTCGGTCCGTTGCACGGCGTTCCCGTCGGCCTCAAGGACGTCATCGACACGGCCGACATGCCGACCGAGCACGGCAGCGCCATCTTCAAGGGTCGCCGGCCCTCCGAGGATGCCTCCTGCGTCACCGCGCTGCGCCGGGCAGGCGCCGTCATCCTCGGCAAGACCGTAACGACCGAGCTGGCCACCCTCACCCCATCCCGCACCCGCAATCCGGTGAACCTGGAGCACACGCCGGGCGGCTCCTCCTCGGGCTCGGCCGCCGCCGTTGCGGCCGGCATGGTGCCCGCGGCGGTCGGCACGCAAACCGGCGGCTCCGTCATTCGCCCGGCAGCCTTTTGCGGTGTGTTCGGCTTCAAGCCCACCTTCGGGCTCATCCCCCGCTCCGGCGTCCTCACTCAGGCGTCGTCGCTCGACACCATCGGCGTGATGGGCCGCTCGGTGGAGGACCTGGCGCTCCTCACCGACGCGTTGCAGGCCTATGACGCGCGCGATGCCGCCAGCCTCTCGACCAGCCGCTCGCGGCTCTTTGCCGCCGCCACCGAGGAGTGGCCGCTGCCGCCGCTGCTCGCCTTCGTCAAGACGCACGCCTGGGGGGAGGCCGAGGCGACCACGCATTCAGCCTTCGGCGAGCTGGTGGAGGAGCTGGGCGGCCAGGTCACGGAGGTCAACCTCGACATCACGACGGAGCGTGGCCTCGCCGCTGCCAGGACCGTGCAGAGCGTGGAGCTCGCCACCCACTACGGGCCGCATCTCGACCGCTCGCCCGAGCTGCATCAGCAAGGGGCTTGCCGCCCGCATCGAGCAGGGCCGGCAGGTGCGCGGCACCGACTACTTCACCGCGCTCAACGCACGCGAGCGGTTCTACACTGCCGTCCAGCAGCTCTTCACCGAGTACAACTCCATCCTCACGCCTGCCGCGCTCGGGCCTGCCCCCAAGGACCACGGAACCACGGGCAGCCCCGTCTTCTGCGGCCTCTGGACCTATCTCGGCGTGCCGGCGGTGAGCTTGCCGCTGCTGGAAGGCAACGGCATGCCCATGGGTGTCCAGCTCATCGGCCCCCGAGGCGACGACGGCCGCCTATTGCGCAGCGCGCGGTGGCTGGTGAAGCATCTCGGAGATGGCACCTGAGCGCCAAAGCTTCTTGCGCAATACCGAGAGACATTTACGAGGGGAGGACAGCCAGATGACCAAATTCACCTTCGACCATATCCACTTGTTCACCCGCAACCCGGAAGGGACCGCCGCCTTCTACGAGCACATGTTCGGCGCCGATGTGATCCGCAGCATGCAACAGGGCAAGCCACGTATCGACCTGAGGCTTGGCGGCGCCAACATCTTCATCCTGGACGTCAGCCAAGACCCCAGGGCCGTGGCCGGTCCGGCGCATCCGCATCAGGGCCTCGATCACTTTGGGCTCGAGGTCAAAGACATCGACGCAGTCTGCGCCGACCTCAAGGCCAAGGGCGCGGTCTTCACCCGGGGACCGGAAACGATCAGGCCCGGCACGCGGATCGCATTCCTTGCTGGACCCGAGGGCGTATCGATAGAGCTCCTGGAGCGCACGCCGGTTGCGTGATGGCGCGGGCGCAATTCGTAGGGTGCAATAAGCGCTAGCGCATTGCACCGATGCGACGTGTTCCACGAGCGGCGGCGCGATGCGGTTCGCGTAGATCGGCGCAATGCGGCTGTCGCCTTATTGCGCCCTACGTTCGGGGCGCATTAACGCTGATTGCAGATGGCGAGAACGGGCCAACGGCGGGGCTTATCCCCGCTCTGGTCCGCGCCGTGGATGATTCGCGCGTCGCTTGTTGCGACGGGACGTGAAATGCGCATCCGTCCTTCACGTGCAAGCGACCGGCGCCTGGAAGGAAGGCTCGGATGGCTGGAGATCCAGGAGGCCCGCTGCGACCGTTTCCGGCAGAGCACCAGCAATGGGCGCCGAGCCGGCGACCGCCCAACAAGGCTGCAAGGCCAGCAACCGGCAGAGCGGGACGCCAAAGCTCGCAGCGGGACACAAATCGCCGCACGCGGGCGCCGTAAGGCGGCCCCGGGGACCCTGCGAGGTCCCAGAGGGCTCCGCAAGGGTCCTCCGAGGAGGCCCACCGGGCCTCCTGGGGCCGACAAGGCCCCGCGGTTGCCGATGGGCGCCCGCGTACCCGTCGCACCTTGCGGGGGTTCCCCTCCGCGAGACGGAATGCGCGTGCGCCCCACAACCAACCAGAGTACCCCAGTCATGACCACACCCACATGCCAACTCACCGTCGACGAAGCGATGGCCAAATTCTATGCCGTCCTGAGGGAGAAACTCGGCGATGCGCCGTCGAACGCCTCACCGGTGTCGGAGACATCCGAGGAGGCCGAGGCCAGACGCTTCCAACTGGCCGAGTTCATGCTCGGCCTCGCCTGCCCGGACCCCAGGGCCTGTACCGACCAGCGCTGCCGCCGCAATGCTACCTGCCGCCACTTCGCCCATGTGCGTGCCAAGCAGCAGTCTCGGCAGAGCCTGCATCCCAGACGCACGCCGGGCGCCGAGGCCGCCCGCTATGCCATCTGGGTGTACATGAACAGCGGCAAGTGACCCAAGCCGCTGTGAAATCCTGCAGCCAACGCTTCTACCCGTCATCCCGGAAGCCGAGGCCTCGGCCGAGGCTATCCGGGACCTGCCGCAAACGATGCCGCCTGAGGCAGATCCCGGCTCGCCGCGATCGCGCATCCGCGCGACCGCTTGGCCGGGATGACGAGTATGCTCATTGGCTCGCCGGTGTGACCCGAGCGAGAGCATGGTGCCGGCGCTGTGCGAGGCCCCACCACAACGCCCAGGGCAGCGGGGCTTGCGGCGACGGTCCGATGCGCTATTGGTGGCGGCCGGGAAATGCCGAGCGCCCAGGATCACCGCATGTCCGCGCAAACTCCAGTCCCGCAGAAGCGCATCACCGCGCCCGAGATCACCGCGCGCAAGGGCCGCGAGCCCATCGTTTCGCTCACGTCCTACCATGCGCACACGGCGGCTATCGCAGACCCGTTCGTGGACTTCCTGCTGGTCGGCGACAGCCTCGGCATGGTCATGCACGGCTACGAGTCCACCGTACCGGTGCCGCTCGAGCTGATGATCATGCACGGCCGCGCGGTCGTGCGCGGGGCCAGGCGCGCGCTCGTGGTGGTCGACATGCCGTTCGGCTCCTACGAGGAGAGCCCGGCCAGTCGCTTTCCGCAACGCTGCGCGCGTCATGAAGGACACCGGCTGCGGCGCCATCAAGCTCGAGGGGGGCCGGCGCATGGCAGACACCGTGCGCTTCCTTGTCGAGCGCGGCATCCCCGTGATGGCGCACATCGGCCTCACGCCGCAGTCGATCAACGTGCTGGGCGGCTTCAAGACCCAGGGCCGCGTGCGCGATGAATGGGCCGCCATCGAGGAGGATGCGAAGGCAGTCGCCGAAGCCGGCGCCTTCGCCATCGTTCTGGAGGCCATGGCGGAGGAGCTGGCCCGCAAGATCACGGCCGCCATTCCCATCCCGACCATCGGCATCGGCGCCAGCGTCGGCTGCGACGGGCAGATCCTGGTGATGGAGGACATGCTGGGGCTCTCGCCCGCGCGTGCCCAAGTTCGTCAAGGAGTTCGGCAAGGTCGGCGAGGCCATCCGCGAAGCCATCTCGGCCTACGCCACCGAAGTGCGCAACCGCACCTTCCCGGGCCCCGAGCACACGTATGCCATGAAGGATGATGCCAAGGCTGTGCCGGCGAAAGGCAAGGCCAGGACGAAAACCGGCGCGTAAAGTCCCCTCTCCCCGCTTGCGGGGAGAGGGCTAGGGTGAGGGGCGGCACAAGGCGCCGACATTCCTTGGGGCCGCCCCTCACCCCGACCCTCTCCCCACGGAAGAGTGGGGAGAGGGAGAAAGAGAAACCAACCTGGGGGAAACGCCATGCTGAAGCTCGTGCCCAACCTGGAGCGCCTGGGAACCGAGACCGCCTTCGAGGTGCTGGCGCGCGCCGATGCGCTTCAGCGCCAGGGCAAGTCCATCATCAACCTCGGCATCGGCCAGCCCGACTTCAAGACGCCGGCCCACATCGTCGAGGCGGCCATCAAGGCGCTGCGCGACGGCCACCACGGCTATACGCCGGCGCAAGGCATCCTGCCGCTGCGCGAGGCGGTGGCGAAGGACCTGAAGCGTCGCCACGGCGTCGACGTGCACCCCGACACCATCGTCATCTGGCCGGGCGGCAAGCCCACCATGTTCTTCTCGGTCCTGATGTTCGGCCAGCCCGGCGCCGAGATCATGTATCCGGACCCCGGTTTCCCCATCTACCGCTCGATGATCGAGTACACCGGCGCCACGCCGGTGCCGATCGCGCTCAAGGAGGAGAACGAGTTCGCCTTCACCGCCGACCAGGTGCTGTCCCAGATCACGCCCAGGACCAGCCTGATCATCCTCAACAGCCCGAACAATCCCTGCGGCGGGGCGGTGCCGGCCGAGGAGGTGAAGCGCCTCGTCGCCGGCCTGGAGAGGCACCCGCATGTCGCAGTCATGTCGGACGAGATCTACGGCCAGATGCTGTACGGCGGGCGCAGGCACGAGAGCCTGCTGCGCTATCCCGAGATCAAGGATCGCCTGATCCTGCTCGACGGCTGGTCCAAGACCTATGCCATGACCGGCTGGCGGCTCGGCTTCTCCGTGTGGCCGAAGGCGCTGGTGGAGAAGGTCGTGCGCCTTGCCGTCAACTGCCACTCCTGCGTCAACGCGCCGACCCAATACGCCGGCATCGCCGCGCTCGAAGGGCCGCAGGACGATGTGCACAAGATGGTGGCAGCGTTCGACGAGCGCCGCCGCATCATTGTGCCGCTGCTCAACCAGCTCCCCGGCGTCACCTGCCTGCGATCCCGGCGGCGCTTTCTATGTGTTCCCCAACATCACCGGAACCGGCCTGGACGCGCGCACGTTGCAAAACAAGATGCTGGAGACGGCCGGCGTCGCCACTGTCGCCGGCACCAGCTTCGGTATCCACGGCGAGGGCTACATCCGCTTCTCCTACGCCAATTCTGTCGATAACATTCGCGAGGCCATCAAGCGCATAGCCGCGCTGTTGCGGGATTGACCGCGGGGAAGCGGCGTCGACTGTGGGCCGGAGATTGACCTGCGAGGCCGCCCATGAAGATCGATGCCGTCGAGCTCACCCTGTTCGCCTGGGACGACATCCCGGCAACCAGGTATTCGCAAGCCGCGCAGAACACGGCCGGCCGCAGCAACCTGGGCCTGCTGCGCATCAGCACGGATGCCGGCATCGAAGGTCATGCCTTCCTTGGCTCCGCCACCAACCCGGCGGAGACCGACGCCGTCGGGCTGATCAGGTTCCTGAAGCCGATCCTCGTCGGGAAGGACCCCCGCGCACGCGAAGACCTGCACGCGGCCATGCGCGCCCGCCAGCGCGTGACGGGCTTGCGCGCCATCGGCGCCTGCGACACCGCGCTGTGGGACATCGCGGCCAAGGCCGCCGGGGTGCCGCTCTTCAAGCTGCTGGGCGCCGGACGCTCGGCGATCGGGGCTTATGCCTCGAGCCAGATCCTGGAGACGCGCGAGGCCTACGCGGCAGAGGCGGCGCTGTTCAAGTCCGAAGGCTGGAAAGCCTACAAGATTCACCCGCCGCAGAACCCGTCCGACGACATCAAGGTGTGCGAGACCGTGCGCCGGGCCGTGGGCGACGACTTTACGCTGATGCTCGATTCCACCTGGAGCTACCGCTACCACGATGCCGTGCGCGTCGGCCGCGCCATCGAGCGCCTCAATTTTCTCTGGTACGAGGACCCGCTCAACGAGGAGGACATCTACGCCTACGTCAAGCTCAAACAGAAGCTCGACATCCCCATAATGGCCACCGAGTACCCGGCCGGCGATATCGGCACCTACGCGGTGTGGCTCACCGAGCGCGCCACCGACTACCTGCGCGGCGACATCCCCATCAAAGGCGGCCTCACCACCATGCTCAAGACCGCGCACCTCGCCGAGGCCTTCCACATGAACTACGAGGTGCATCACGGCGGCAACTCGCTCAACAACATGGCGCAGCTGCACTTCGCCTGCGCCATTGCCAACACCACCTATTTCGAGGTGCTGCTGCCGCACGGCGCCCACAAGTACGGCCTGCGCAACGACATCCAGATCGGCCGGGACGGCCTGGCGCACTGTCCGCAGGTGCCGGGCATCGGCGCCGAGATCGACTTCGATCTCGTCAAGCGCAAGCAGCTGACGCAGCTCTCCTGACGCCATGGTCTGGCGCGAAAGCGGGATGGTCGGAAACCCTTTCTTCACCAACTTCGGTAACACTCGGCCAACCGCGGCGGTGGGCCTTTGCGAACATGAAAACGGTCGTCTTCATTCTGGCGCTGCTGGCCGGCCTGAAGCTCGGTCACCAGGAATACGTGTTCCGCACCGCCACCAGCGATGTGATCGTCGCTGCCTACAAGGAGCGCGCCATCCAGGCCTGCCAGAAGGACGCCAGGAGCGCTTTCCTCGGCGTGCTGCCGCAGGCGTGGGCCAACGCCGTCTCTGTCAAGCTCGCGATCGGCAGGGGCGGCCTCGACGTCTACTTCTGGCAGGTCGACAACGATCAGTGGAACGCGCGCTACCGCAATCCGTTTCTGGTGCTGACGGTTGGCGCGCGTACCGGCCAGGCCCGCTGCGAGTACGACATCGTCAACGCCGCCGTCTCGGTGCACCGGCTGTAGGCCGCAACGCGACAGCGCTACGCGCCCTTCACCATCCCGCGGCCCTGCATCACGCCGGTGATCTCATCGAGGATCGCGGGATCGTCGATGGTGGCCGGCATCCTCCATTCCTCGCCGTCGGCGATCTGGCGCATGGTGCCGCGCAGGATCTTGCCCGAGCGCGTCTTGGGCAGCCGCTTGACAACCATCACCGTCTTGAAGGCGGCCACGGGACCGATCTCGTCGCGCACCAGCTTCACCACCTCGCCCTCGATCTCGTTGGGCGGCCGGTTGACGCCGGCGTTGAGCACGATGAAGCCCGCCGGGATCTGTCCTTTCATGGCGTCGGCCACGCCCACCACGGCGCACTCGGCCACGTCCTTGTGCCTGGCGACGACCTCCTCCATCTGGCCGGTCGACAGGCGGTGCCCTGCGACGTTGATGACGTCGTCGGTGCGCGCCATCACGAAGGCGTAGCCGTCGGCGTCCAGGTGCCCCGCATCCTTCGTGGTGTAGTAGCCGGGAAACTCCGACAGATAGCTGTTGCGAAAGCCTTCGTCGTTGTCCCAGAGAGTCGGCAGGCAGGACGGCGGCAGAGGCAGCTTGATGGCAAGCGTGCCCGTCTCACCCTGCGCAACCGGCTTGGCCGAGCCGTCCAGCACCTGCAGGTCGTAGCCCGGCATTGGCACGGTCGGCGAGCCGTACTTCACGGGCAGCACGCCGAGGCCGACGGGATTGCCGCAGATCGGCCAGCCGGTCTCGGTCTGCCACCAGTGGTCGTAGACCGGCACCTTCAGGTTGGCCTCGGCCCACTTGATGGTTTCCGGGTCCGCCCGCTCGCCCGCCAGGAACAGCGTGCGAAAGCGGCTCAAGTCGTAGCGCCTGATGTGCTCGCCCTTGGGGTCGTCTTTCTTGATGGCACGGAAGGCCGTCGGCGCGGTGAACATCGCCGCCACGCCGTGCTCGGAAATCACGCGCCAGAAGGCGCCGGGATCCGGCGTGCCGACCGGCTTGCCCTCGTACAGTATCGAGGTGCAGCCGTGCAGCAGCGGCGCATAGCAGATGTAGGAATGGCCCACGACCCAGCCGACATCGGACGCGGCCCAGTAGGCTTCGCCGGGGTCGACGCCGTAGTGGTTCTTCATGGTCCACTTGAGGGCGACCATGTGCCCGCCGTTGTCGCGCACCACGCCCTTGGGCTGGCCGGTGGTGCCCGAGGTGTAGAGGATGTAGAGCGGGTCGGTCGCCTTGACCGACACGCAGCCAGCCTTGCGCCCGCGCCGCTTGGCGTCGGCAATCGTGCTGGCCCAGTCGTGGTCACGCCCGGATATCATCGTCGCCTCGGCCATCGGCCGCTGCAGCATGAGCACGGCCGTGGGCTTGTGCTTGGAAAGGTCGATGGCGCTATCCAGCAGCGGCTTGTACTGCACGATGCGTCCGGGCTCGATGCCGCACGATGCCGACAGCATCGCCACCGGCTTGGCATCCTCGATGCGCGTCGCCAACTCCGGCGCGGCGAAACCGCCGAACACCACCGAGTGAATGGCGCCGATGCGCGCGCACGCCAGCATGGCGATCACCGCCTCGGGGATCATCGGCATGTAGAGGATCACCCGGTCGCCCTGCTTGACACCCATGTCCTGCAGCACGCCGCCGAGCGTTGCTACCTCGTCGCGCAATTCGGCATAGGTGAACGCGCGTGTGGTCTGGGTCACCGGGCTGTCGTAGATCAGCGCCTTCTGCTGGGCGCGGCCACGCTCGACGTGCCGGTCCAGGCAGTTCCAGGCCGTGTTGCATTCGGCGCCCGCGAACCAGTGCCCGTATTGGCCCGCATAGGGGTCGAACACCTTGTCCCAGGGCTTGTACCAGTCGATCTCGCGCGCGGCCTCGGCCCAGAACGCCTCCGGATCGCGCTTCCATTGGGCGTAGACCTCGTGATAGCGGCTCGACATGAGCTTCCTCCAGTCCCCAAGGTTCCGAGGGGCCCCAACGGCTTTCTTGGCCGAATTGTGCCGAGTGCCAGCCCGAAAGCAAGGCTGCTTTGGTCAGGCGTGTGTCGGCGCCCAGCGGCCGTCCGCAATCGCCTGCAGCCGCCGCACGTCCTTGCGGTAGAGGTAGACCCAGGCGTTGATGGTCTCGCCCGAGGCAAGGCACACCGGGCACTGGACGCGCTCGTAATCGTTCCGATCGTGGCGGCCCGGCACGATGCCCTCGTAGGCGTCGAGCCACTTCAGGGCCGTTGCGGGGTTATCCAGCGCATACACCTCGCCATGGACCTTCCCGGGCGCGTCCGCGCTCGCCACACAGCGCCGGATAGCGGCCGAGGTCATAGAGCCGGCCCTGAATGCTCGCCTCGCCGATCAATCGCGCCTGATGCCGCAGCCGCGCCCCCATGGGGTGCCCGGCCGTCGAGAGCAACGTGCCGTAGACGAAGAGGTTTGGGTTCATGGGCAATCTCAGCTGGTGCGCGGCTCACGCCCGCCATGTTAGCGTGCGGCCCGGAAACAATCACGGGGGCGCGCCGCCATGGCCCAGTACAAGCTGCACTGTTTCTGTCAGTCGGGAAACTCCTTCAAGGTCGCGCTCTATCTCAATTGCGCCGGCCTCGACTGGGAGCCCGTGTTCACCGACTTCATGCATGGCGCCACGCGCAACCCCGAGTGGCGCGAGGCCGTCAACGAGATGGGCGAGGCGCCGGTGCTGGAGTTCGACGGCCGGAAGCTGTCGCAGTCGGGAGTGATCCTGAGCCTACCTCGCCGACAAGACCGGCAAGTTCAGGCCGGCGAGCGAGGATGATCGGCTGGAGGCGCTGCGCTGGATCCTGTTCGACAACCACAAGTTCACCGAACTTTTTCGCCATCCATCGGTTCCTGAAATCGTTCCTGCCGCAGGCCCCTTCGGCCGATGTCATGGCCTTCCTCAAGGGCCGCTTCGATGCCGCGCTCGGCATCGTCGAGAAGCACCTCGCCAAGTCGAAGTTCATGGTCGGCGACAGTGCCGACCATCGCCGACTTCTCGCTCGCCGGCTACATGTTCTTCCGCCCGAGGAAAGCGGCTACGACTGGCCCAAGACCAATCCGAACCTGAGCGCCTGGATCGAGCGCATGCGCGCTCTGCCGGGCTGGAAAGACCCCTACGAGCTGATGCCGGGCGAGCGCATCAAGCCGCTGAGGTGAGGCGCGGCGCCGATGCCAATCTCCACGCGATTGACCGAGCGCCTAGACATCACCCATCCGGTCATCTGTGCGCCCATGGATGCGATCGCTGGGGGCAAGCTTGCCGCAGCCGTGACGGGCGCCGGAGGCCTAGGCTTCCTCGGTGGCGGCTACAGCGATGACAACGCCTGGTTCGACCGGGAGTTTGCCGCGGCCGGGAACCAGGCCGTGGGGTGCGGTTTCATCACCTGGGCGCTGCGGAAGAATCCGAAGGTTCTGGACGCAGTCATGGCCCGCAAGCCGAAGGCAATCTTCCTCTCCTTCGATGATCCCGAGCCGTTTGCGGGCCGCATCAAGGCGGCAGGCATTCCGCTGTTCTGCCAGCTGCAGACGCGTAGCGACGCCGAGCGCGCGATTGACTGCGGCGCCGACATCATTGTGGCGCAGGGCACTGAAGGCGGTGGCCACGGCGGCGACCCGGGCAGTGCTGACCCTCGTTCCCGAGGTTGCCGATCTCATCGCCAAGCGTGCGCCGCAGACGCTGCTGTGCGCGGCGGGCGGCATCACCGATGGGAGAGGCTTGGCCGCCGCGCTTATGCTGGGTGCGGACGGGGTCGTGGTCGGCACGCGGTTCTGGGCGTCGCAAGAGGCGCTCGTGCCGCCCAACCTGCACCAAGCGGCGCTGACGGCCTGCGGTGACGATACCGTGCGCCAAAGCGTGCTCGACATCGTGCGCGAGCGCGCCTGGCCCGCCCGCTACACCGGTCGCGTGCTGCGCAACGACTTCGTGCGCGAGTGGCTCGGCCGTGAGACCGAGCTGAAGGCGGTCAGAACCGAGCAGGGCGAGCGCTACCGTGAGGCGGCCAAGACCGGGGATGCCAGCGTGGCGGCGACGATCGTGGGAGAAGGCGTAGGACTGATCCACGCCATCGAGCCGGCAGCGGTTATCCTGGAGCGGATGGTTGCTGAGGCGGAGGCCCTGCTTGCCAGCGGTCCGCCAAGCTGATCCGTCAATAGTGACAGCGCGCAGCATCCATGCTATCGTTTTTGATAGCAGCGGAGGCAATCGCATGGCACAGGTCCTAATCAGGAATGTTTCGGAAGGGCTTATCGATGCCTACAAGGCTAAAGCGCGGCTCCAAGGCACCTCGCTCGAACAGGTTTTGCGCGACCTTCTCGAACGCAATGCACCCTTCATCCGGAAGAGCGGGCAGCGCTCGCCAGGCAGTATGTTGCAGAATTCCCGACGCCGATTCCAGCGTTGACCAAGGAGGAGATCCGCGAGGGCCTGTTGTGAGGGAGCAGGTGGTGGTCGACTCGTGCGTCAGCGTCAAATGGGTCGTCCGCGAGCAAGACACCGAAAAGGCCATTGAGCTACTTGCGTCAGACTTGGAACTCGTCGCGCCGGATATGGTGCTGATCGAAGTGGCGAACGCGCTCTGGAAGAACGTGAGGCGGCGGTTGATCACGCCTCGACCAGGCCCAGTCGCGCCTCGGCGATCATTCCCCGTTTCTTCAACAGGCTGCTGCCGACGCCGCGATCTCGTGGCGGAGGCATTCATGCTTGGCGCAGAGTTCGATGTGCCGATCTACGATTGCGTCTATGTTGTTGCGAGCCGCCGCATCGGCGCAAGGTTGATCACTGCCGACAGCAAGCTGATTGCCAAGCTCGCCGGCACGCCTGATGGCAGCAACATCGTCCACCTCGCCGACTGGACCTGAGCACCCATGCACTTCGCCCTCACCGAGGAACAGGCCGCGATCCAGGAGACCGCGCTCACCTTCGCCAAGGAGCGCATCGCCCCGCACGCGGCCGAGTGGGACGAGAAGTGCCACTTCCCCGTCGACGTGATCCGGGAGGTGGCGCCGCTTGGCATGGCCACCATCTACGTGCCGGAGGACAAGGGCGGTTCCGGCCTCTCTCGCATGGACGGCGCGCTGATCATGGAGGCGCTGGCCTACGGCTGCCCGGCCATCTCGGGTTACATTTCGATCCACAACATGGTGGCGTGGATGGTGGCGAAGTATGCCTCGTCCGAGCAGATCGCGGCGTGGATGCCCAAGCTCGCCTCCATGGAGTGGCTGACGAGCTACTGCCTCACCGAGCCCGGCGCCGGCTCCGATGCCGCCGCCCTCAAGACCACGGCGCGGCGCTCGGGCGACCACTATGTCCTGAACGGCACCAAGCAGTTCATCTCCGGCGCGGGCGCCACCGACTTCTATTTCGTGTTCGCGCGCACGGGCGATGAGGGTGCGGGCGGCGTCTCGGCCTTCGCCGTGAAGAAGGACGCGCCGGGCCTGTCCTTCGGCGCCAACGAGAAGAAGATGGGCTGGAATGCCCAGCCGACCGCCCAGGTGATCTTCGAGAACTGCAAGGTGCCGGCCTCCCAGCGCATCGGCGAGGAAGGGCGTGGCTTCAAGTTTGCCATGAGCGGGCTCGACGGGGGCCGAGTCAACATCGGCGCTTGCTCGCTGGGCGCGGCGTGGTCAGCGCTCGACAAGGCGCGCCAGTACATGTTCGAGCGCAAAGCCTTCGGGCGCAACATCGCCGACTTCCAGGCCCTGCAGTTCAAGATCGCCGACATGGCGACCGACCTGGAAGCTGCGCGCCTGATGATCTACCGCGCCGCCGACGCCATCGACCGCGCGGATCCCCAAGCCACCATGTACTCGGCGATGGGCAAGCGGCTCGCTACGGACCTCGGCTTCAAGGTGTGCAACGAGGCCCTGCAGATCCACGGCGGCTACGGCTATCTCAAGGACTACGGCCTGGAGAAGCTGGTGCGCGACCTCAGGGTGCACCAGATCCTGGAGGGCACCAACGAGATCATGCGCGTCGTCATCTCGCGCAAGGTGCTCGGCGGCAATCGAGGGTAGGTGAGACAACCTCTAACGCCTGCCATCGCAGGTGGTGAGGGTGACCCGGCAGAACTCCTGGCGCTTGCGCCCCGCCGTCTCCGCGCACTTTTCCATGGCCCCGCCTTCGGCCGCCTCCTGGCCCTTTGCCACCGACCAGCCGAGGCCGGTCGTGCCGGAGTCCTGATCAAGTGCCACGGCCACGCACCTCTTGCTGAACTTCTCGACGATCTTGCACAGGTCGCGCGTTCCCTGCGGCGCGTCCCGGAACTCGCGGCAGCGCTTCAGTGCAGCCTCCTGCGCCGCCTCGCTGGTCGCGTAGTTGAGGGCGTAGCCCATGGCGAGCCCCTGCTTGGCCACGTCGGAGGGAAGCCCTACGGCGAGTGCTCCGTCGGCACGACCCGTACCGGGCCGCAGCGCCGCGCAGGCGAGCAGAACCACCGCGAGGGTGAAATTGCCGCACAGCCATCGCATCTTCCGCGCCCCGCCCATCATGTCTTCTCCAAACATCGTGGAAGCATCCGAGATCGTCGGCTCGGCAACCCGCCATCGCTAGAGAAGTTCCGCTTCCGCAGCGGAATGGTTGGCATAGGTATCCCAGGTTGGGCGATAGCTCTCGCGCGCCTGGTTACCCCAGCACGCCCAGCCCTTGCGCTGGCCGCGCGCGAACAGCTCCAGATAGGGTCCGGGGCTGCAAGCCTCGATGAGGGCATACTGCTCGTCGGGCTTCTTGGAGTGCTCGCGCTTGCGCGTGGCGATGAAATTGACCTGCCGGCGCCCCGGCGCCAGCGTGCGGTTGTTCTTGCCGCGCACACCGAACAGCAGCAGCTCGGTCACATTGCGGAAATAGAAGCCCACGCCCCGCCCGTCTGGGCCGCCGTCCTTGCGGACCTTTTCCCACACGATATTGGTCTTGTACTCGAAGCCCCAGGCTGCCATCACGCGCAGGCCGTCCGGCAGCAGCGCGTTCGGCACCCACAGGTAGAGGTGCGCCTTTTCGGCCAGGATGCCCGCGACAGGCAAAGCGCAGATTGCATTGGTGGTGAGCGTTTCGTAGCGGTTGAGCCGCCGGTGCTCAGGCGCCATCTTGCCGGTGCGGTTGACGAACTGCCACGGCGGATCGGCCAGCACGCTGGCGAATAGGCGCCCAGCGGCAAACCGCCCAAGATCGTCTTTTGCCTGATTCGCCATACGCTCATCCAACCACACACCACGGCTCCTTCCAATGTCCGCCGATCGCAAGGCGCGCCGCCAGCGCCAGGCCCTGTTCCTCGGCCTGCTCGGCGTCGTCATCTTCGGCTTGACGATGCCGGCGACGCGGGCGGCGGTGCTGGAGCTCGACCCGCTGTTCATCACGCTGGGACGCGCGCTGCTGGCGGCGCTGCTTGCCGCGCTCACCCTGGTGCTCGCCCGCCCCCAACCGCCCGAGCGCCGCGACTGGCCCCGCCTATTCTGGTTCGCGCTGTGCTCCATCATCGGCTTTCCGCTGCTGATGACGGTCGCCATGCAATACGCCCCCGCTTCGCATGCGGCGGTCGTGCTCGCCGTGATGCCGCTGCTGACGGCGATGGCGGGCGTCCTCGTCGCGCGCGAACGTCCTTCCGCCGGCTTCTGGGCATGCGGCGTGGCGGGAACCGGGGTGGTCCTGATCTACTCCCTCATCTCCGGCAGCGGTTCCAGCGAGCTCAATTGGGCCGATCTGCTGCTGGCGGGCGCGGCGCTGTCCGCCGCAACCGCCTATGCCCTTGGCGGAGAGATGTCGCACCGCATCGGCGGCTGGGAGGTCATCTCCTGGGCCCTCGTCGTCTCGGCTCCGGCACTGCTCGTGTTGTTCTTCGTCCTTGGGCCGCCGATCAATTGGGACGCCTCGGCCTCGGCCTGGGCCGGCTTCCTCTATGTTGCCGTGTTCAGCCAGTTCCTCGGTTTCTTCGCCTGGAACAAGGGCATGTCGCTCGGCGGAATCGCCAGGATCGGCCAGATGCAGCTGTTGCAGCCGTTCGTGACCCTGGTGGCGGCCTTTTTCCTGCTCGGAGAGCCCATCGGCTGGATGGAATTCGTGTTTTCAGCGCTGGTGGTTGGCCTCGTGGCGCTGGGCTGGCGCATGCGCGTCACCCGCTCGCCATGAGTGCGGCAGGTGCCGCCGTGCGGACGCCGCAGTCCCCTGCAACCATAGTCGAGAAGAAAACAGGGAGACGACCCATGAAGTGGATACTGGCTGGTGCGGGCGCCGCGGCCATGGTGCTTGGCACCGTGGCGTACGCGCAGACGGCAGAGGATGCCTTCGGTGTATGGCTGAACCCCGAGAACAAATCGCACACCGAGTTCTACAAGTGCGGCGACGGCGTCTGCGGCAAGATCGCCAAGGTGGTCGACGGGCAGAAGACCGACGACAAGAACGCCGATCCGGCCAAGCGCGATCGCCCGATCGTCGGCCTCGTCATCATGCAGGGCGCCAAGAAGACCGGCCCCAACAAGTGGGCCGGGCAGCTCTACAACCGGGCGGACGGCAAGACCTACTCGGGCACCCTGACCGTCAAGAGCAAGAACGAGGTCGACCTGGCGGGCTGCGTCGCCGCAGTATTCTGCAAGACGACCACGTTTACGCGCGTGAAGTAGTTCCGCCCGGCGTCTGCTGAAGGCCCAGGGAGCCGCTTCCGGGGCCTTTGCCCATTCCGGCGGCCGCATGACCGCCCAGCGCTTCCCGCATAACGCGCAATATTGTTGCTGCGGCGGGCCCTCAAAGTGTTGTTGCGCAATGCGAAAGGCGAGCCGGGGGACACTGTGCAGCGCATGGTTGCCGCTACCCGCTCCTCACCCCATTTTCCAAGGGGTGCAAGGGCTCGGGACGATGTTTGCTCTGACAACCGGACTCTGGCATCTCTAGTTCACGGCCGCCCGCCGGAGGCGGTGGCGCGGCCGCGCGAGGAAACGCGAAGGCCCATCCGTCATGCCCAAGAATACGGTCAGCCTCGACGACAAATACGCGCTCGAAGAGACCCACCAGCTCCTGACCGGCACCCAGGCCATCGTCCGCCTGATGCTGACCCAGCGGGCACGAGACGTGCGGGCCGGGCTCAACACCGCCGGCTATGTCACGGGCTACCGCGGCTCGCCGATCGCGTCGCTGGAGGCCGCCTTCCTGCGCGCCAAGGGCATTCTGGAGCCCAACCACATCAAGTTCATGGCGGGCCTCAACGAGGACCTCGCCGCCACCGCACTGTGGGGCTCGCAGCAGGCGGAGCTTCGGGGCGAAGGCAAGTACGACGGCGTGTTCGGTGTCTGGTACGGCAAGGGCCCCGGCGTCGACCGCACAGGCGATGTCTTCCGACACGCCAATCATGCCGGCACCTCCAGGCATGGCGGCGTGCTTGCCCTCATGGGCGACGATCACACCTGCGAAAGCTCCACGAGTGCGCACCAGTCCGAGTTTGCGTTTCTCGACTACATGATGCCCATCCTCAATCCGGCGGGCGTGCAGGAGATCCTCGACTACGGCATTCTCGGTTTCGGTCTTTCGCGCTTTGCCAGCGTGTGGGTCGGCATCAAGTGCGTGAAGGACAACATCGAGGCGACATCGACGGTGGACGGCCGCATCGACCGCATCCAGATCAAGATCCCCGACGACTTCACGCCGCCGCCCGGCGGCCTCCACATTCGCCTCGGCGATCAGGCGCTGGCCAAGGAAGCCCGCCTGCACGACCACAAGCGCGCTGCCATCCTCGCCTTTGCGCGTGCGAACAAGTTCGACCGCATCATCACCAGCGGTGGCTCCAAGCCGAAGCTCGGCATCATCACCACCGGCAAGAGCTACCTCGACGTGCGCCAGGCCTTCGATGAGCTCGGCATCGACGAGGTCAAGGCCAACCAGCTGGGCATAAGGCTCTACAAGGTCGGCATGCCTTGGCCGCTGGAACCGGAGGGTGTGCTGAAGTTCGCAGAAGGGCTCGATCTCATCCTCGTGATCGAGGAGAAGCGCGCCCTGATCGAGACGCAGGTCAAGGAGCAGCTCTACGACCTCCCCAATCGCCCGCGCGTGCTCGGCAAGAAGGACGAGAACGACCAGTGGCTGTTTCCGGCCAAATACGCGCTCGACCCCACCGACATCGCCATCAAACTCGGCGAACGGCTGATCCGCAACGGTGCCGGCGACGACATCAAGGGCAAGGTCGCCGAATTGAAGCGCCTCAAGGGCAACCGGCCGGAGAGCGCGGAGGCGGCCGTCCGCATCCCCTATTTCTGCCCCGGCTGCCCGCACAACTCCTCCACGGTCGTGCCGCAGGGCTCGCGCGCCTACGCCGGCATCGGCTGCCACTACATGGCGCACTGGATGGACCGCTCGACGGAAGGGTTCACCCAGATGGGCGGCGAGGGCACCAACTGGATCGGCGAAGCGCCCTTCTCCACGACCAAGCACGTGTTCCAGAACCTGGGCGACGGCACCTACATCCACTCCGGCAGCCTGGCCATCCGCGCGGCGCGCGCTGCCGGCGTCAATATGACGTTCAAGATCCTCTACAACGACGCGGTGGCCATGACGGGCGGGCAGGCGCTCGACGGCGGCACGACCGTATCGATGATCCTCAAGCAGGTGCTGGCCGAGGGCATCGAGAACGTCGTCGTCGTCACCGACGAGCCTTTCAAGTATCCCGCTGGTTTCATTCCGCACGGCGTGCCGGTTTATGATCGCCGCGACCTGCAGAAGGTCCAGCGGGAACTGCGTGAGGTCCCCGGTGTTTCGGTGCTGGTTTACGACCAGACCTGCGCCGCGGAGAAGCGCCGGCGCCGCAAGCGCGGCCTGTTCCCCGATCCCGACAAGCGCGTGTTCATCAATCCGGCCGTATGCGAGGGCTGCGGCGACTGCGGCGTCAAGTCGAACTGCGTTGCCGTCGCGCCTCTGGAGACGGAGCTCGGCACCAAGCGCGCCATCGATCAGTCGGCCTGCAACAAGGATTTCTCCTGCCTCAATGGCTTCTGCCCGAGCTTTGTGACCGTGCACGGGGCCAAGGTGCGCAAGGCCAGGAAGCCGGTGGGCGAGACCGGCATCGCCAGCATGCTTGCAAGCCTTCCCGAGCCGAAGCTGCCTCAGCTGGATCACCCCTACACCATGCTGGTGACGGGCGTAGGCGGCACGGGCGTGGTGACGGTGTCTGCCGTGCTTGGCCAAGCCGCTCACCTCGAGGGCAAGGGCTTCGGCGCCATCGATATGACAGGGCTCGCCCAGAAGGGCGGCGCGGTGGCCTGCCACATGCGGGTTGCCAGGAACGTGGAAGACATCCATGCGATCCGCGCCGGCGTGGCGGGCGCCGATCTGGTGCTCGGCTGCGATCTCGTCGTCACCGCCTCCAACAAGGTGCTGGAGACCATCAAGCCCGATCACACGGCGGTGGTGTTCTCCGACTACGAGATGTCGACGGCGGACTTCACGCGCAACGCCAACTTGCGCATTCCCGGGCGCGGCGCTGCGGCATGCCATCGAGGAGCGCGCCGGCAAGGCGCCGGTGCACCACTTCGATGCCCACACCGCCGCCGTGAAGCTGTTCGGCGACTCCATTGCCGCCAACCTGTTCCTGCTGGGGTACGCCTATCAGCTGGGCTGCGTGCCGATCGGCGCGGCGGCCATCGAGCAGGCCATCGAGCTCAACGGCGCCGCCGTCGAGATGAGTCGCAATGCCTTCCGCTTTGGCCGTCTCGCGGCGCACGATATGGGCGCCATCGAGCGCATGATGGGACCGGCACTGGCCGGCGCCCCGCAGGCACAGACGCTGGACCACATCGTCGCGTATCGCGCCGCCCAGCTCACCGACTACCAGGACGGCAGCCTCGCAGAGCGCTACCGCGTCCGCGTTGCCAGCATGGCGGACGCGGAGCGCGCCAAGGCGGCCGGCTGCTCAGGTTTCGCCGAGGCCGTCGCGCGGGGCTACTACAAGCTGCTCTCCTACAAGGACGAGTACGAGGTGGCGCGCCTCTTTACGAGCCCCGCCTTCGAGAGGGCGCTATCCGATCAGTTCGAGGCGCGCGGCAAACTCGAGTTCCACCTGGCGCCGCCCCTGCTGGCACGTCGCGACAAGCTGACGGGCGAGCCGCGGAAGATGAGGTTCGGGCGCTGGATGCTCCCCGTCTTCCGCCTGCTCGCCAAGGGCAAGGCCCTGCGCGGCACGGCCTGGGACGTGTTCGGCTACACGCACGAGCGCAAGCTCGAGCGCCAGATGATCGCCGACTACGAGAAGCTCCTGGACGAGATCGCCGAGCGGCTGTCGCCCGCCAGCCACGCCACGGCGGTCGCGCTGGCGGGCCTGCCGCTCGACATCAAGGGCTTCGGCCACATCAAGGAGCGCAACTACAAGATGGTGAAGGCGCGCGAGGCCGCGCTCCTGGCCGAGTTGCGCAACCCCTCGCCCCCCAAGGCGCTCAAAGCTGCGGAGTAGGTTGGGTCGAGCGCAGACCCAACACAGCCCAGGGTCGTGTGCCCCGATGTTGGGTCATCGCTAATGCTCGACCCAACCTACGAGTGCCGCTCGCCCTAGCCGGCGCGACAGCATCAGGATGCTTTGCGCTTGCCTTCTGCCGTCTTCTGCTTGAGCCAGGCGTCGAACTGATGCTTGCAGTCGCGGGTCGCCAATTCCGCCAGGACATCGTCGTCGCCCGGCAGGCGTTCGAGCACGCGCAACTTCACCTGTCGCGACGGACGATTGTCCGGGGCCAGCAGCACATAGGTGGCATCGGGTCGGGGCGCGATCTCGGCCGGCCATGACACAGTCTCGCTGCCTGCTGCCCATTCGACATCTGCACGTCCCGCGCCCGCCTTGTCGACCACCGAGATGCGTTCCGACTTCGGCGAAGGCGCACGCAGCAACTGGGGCTTGGCCCCCTTCTCGATGCAGAACGTGCTGTCCACGTTCACGGGCACATCGGTCCAGGAGAAGCTTGCGCGGGGCTCGGGTGTCCGCATGCTGCGAGTTGCGCCGGGCGTCCTCTCGCTGACGCCGCCGGTCTGCAACAGGTTCTTGATCCAGGCGATGACGCCCTCGTTGGGCTTCTCTCCCTTGGCGAGATCGCCCACGGGACCCGAATACGGCCCCCGGATCGTCTGCGTCTTGCCTGATGGCATTACGGCGCGAATGGAGCTGCCAGCAGGAATCGTGATGCTGTCTGTGAGGGCGTAGCCGCCGCCCACCTTGACTGAGGGGGCTGACGATTCCAGCACGTAGATCTGGGCTTGCGCGCGCGCGAGCCCGGCGCCCGCTGCGACGAGAATTGCCGTCAACCCGATTGCCCGGAGGATAGGAAATGTTTGCATCATCTGACGAACCACCTTGATCGATCGGAGCGGCGCTGGCCGAGCCATTTGCCGATGTAATGACCTGTGAACTCGCCCAGGAACCAAGCCAAGAGGGCGAGGACTATGGGAAGGATTATACGCCACTGCCAGAACACAAATGTGTCCACCGCGATTATGGCAACCGTGGCGAAACTGCCGAGCAGCACCCCCTGCCTCTTCAAGCGTGTCCGCCAGCCGATCAGGAAGGCCAGGGCGGCCACGACAGCAAGCTCGAGCTTTAGCGCCAGTGAGTTGGTCTCCAGCTGGCCGATGCCGCGCCCGTCGACCAGCTCTGCCACAATGTGCGCGTGAATGACTGCACCAGTCTGCATCTCGTCGGTGCGCGCGGAAAGCGGCGTCAAGTGCCGATCGATGTCGGGGAACATGCCCCCTATGATCACGATCTTGTCCTTGAGCCCCGCCCGGGCCTTCTGCGCGGCGTCGTCGTCGGTGGGCCTGAGCAGGATTTCGGCCGGGACCGTCAGAAAGGTGTCGGAGCCATCGCGCGGCTCGCGCAACCAGGCGATGCGCGGCCGCGCTTCGTCGGACCGGTATCCCGCGCCCTCCGCAAGCAACTGTGCGAAGCTTTTGGGAAAGGCCGAGCCGGGGGCCGGCTTCGCCTTGAACCGCACGATCCAGTCGCGCTCCACCGCGAGATTGATGTAGCCGGCCGGCCTGCCTGCCTCGGCAATGAACCTCGCCTGCCGGTCCATCTGCGCCTTGGGCAGGCCCATGCGCTCGTCGCCCGCGGCCAGGACGACCTTGGCCCGGGCGCGCCCGACCGCCTCGATCAGCTTGTCCTCGTTGTCGGGCGGTGGCACGCGCGTGAAAAGGACGTCGATGCCGATGACCTTGGCGCCGGCCGCATCGACAGCGTCCACCAACCGGGCCAGCAGCGCGCGGTCGATAGGCTGGCGGATTTTGCTTTCCTTCAAGGTCTCGTCCGTGATGCTGGCGATGGCGACGAGAGGGTGCTGGCTCGGCAGCTGATCGGAGAGATAGGCCGTGCGCACGTCGCCCAGCATATGCTCGAACCGCAGAAGGCCGGGCGCGTACTGCGGCACGATTTGCGCGAACAAAAGCGTGGCGAGCACGGCAAATACCGCACAAAGGAGAAACGGGCGCGGAAACAGGGGACGGCGCAGGCTGCTGCTGCCGGGTTCGTGGTCCATTGCGGGGTGCCCCATCATAGCAAAGTGCACGACCCTATTGGAGCCGGCCGACCGAAACAAGGCGCGGCCATTGGAGCCTTGCGCGCCCGCACGGCCGGCATGTAAATCTGCATGCCGCGCAGGCCGCGGAAGTGGCGGCCGGTATCTTCTGCCGGCGCTGGTCTGCAACGAGGATTGAGGAATGCGCCCGCTCGAAGGACTTCGCGTCGTCGACCTGACCAGGGTCCTTTCCGGCCCCTACTGCACCATGCAGCTCGGCGATCTCGGGGCCGAGGTGATCAAGGTCGAGCAGCCCGGCAAGGGCGACGACACGCGGGCGTTCGCGCCACCCTATCAGGGAGATCAGGCGGCCTATTTCCTGTCCGTCAATCGCAACAAGAAGAGCATCACGCTCGACATGAAGAGCACCCAGGGCAAGGAGGTGCTCTGGCGCCTGATCGACACCTCCGACATTCTGGTCGAGAACTTCCGGCCCGGTGCGATGGATCGTCTGGGTTTCGGCTACCAAGCGATGAAGAAGCGCCGGCCGTCGATGATATACGCCTCGATCTCCGGGTTCGGCGACACCGGCCCGCAGAAGGACCGTCCCGGCTATGACGTCATCGTGCAGGGCGAAGCCGGCATCATGGACATCACCGGCCCGCGCGATGGCCCCCCGCACAAAGTCGGCGCGGCCATCGGAGATTTGGTCTCGGGCCTCTATGCGGCGCAGGGCATCCTGGCGGCGCTCCACACGCGCAATGCCAGCGGCCAGGGCCAGCACGTGCGCATATCCATGTACGAGGCGGTGGCGTCGCTCTTGACCTTCAACGCCAGCATTTACTACGCCACCGGCAATTCGCCCCGGCGTCGCGGCAACGAGCACCCCACGATCGTGCCTTACGAAACCTTCGAGGCCTCGGACGGCTGGATCAACCTCGGTGTTGCCAACGACGATCTCTGGGAGCGCTTCTGCGAGGCAGCGGAACGCCAGGACCTCAGGAGCGATCCCCGCTTTGCCAAGGCGTCGGATCGCGTGCGCAACCGCGAGGAACTGGTGCCGCTCATCAAGGCACTGATCAAGGAGCGCAGCCGCGACGAATGGCTGAAGCGCCTGGACAAGGCCGGCGTGCCGAGCGGCGCCATCCGTACCGTGGGCGAGGTGTGCGAGAGCGACTTGCTGAAAGCGCGCAATATGATCGCGGGGATGGATCACGCGAGCGCGGGCACGGTGAAGGCGGTCAAGAACGCGATGCACCTGAGCCAGACGCCGCTCGATGCTTATGTGGCGCCACCGGTGCTCGGTGAGCATACGCGTGAGGTGTTGACGGGTCTGCTCGGCTACAGTGCGAGCGAGTTCGACGCTCTGGTTCGTGACAAGGTGATCTCGGCGCCTGCTCCTTCGCCCTATCCCGCCGTCAGTCCTTGAGCTCCACGCCCATTGCCTGCTCGTACCAGCGCACGATGTCCACGATGGACCGGCCGGGCCCGAGCGCGGTGTGGGCCGCGCGCCAGAGCTGTTCGCCCAATGCGCTCACCGGGACGCCGAGCCCGTGCTCGTCGGCCAGCTTGTTGGCGATGCCGACGTCCTTCAGCATCAGCTCGAGCTTGAAGGCATCGTCGAAGCGCCGCTCGATCACCTGCGGGCCGAACCGTTTCTGCGTCAAGAAGCTCATGCCGGTCGAGACGTTGAGCACCTCCAGCATGGTCGAAGGCTTGAGACCGTAGGCCTTGCCGATCAGCAAGGCCTCCGCCGTGCCGAGGCAGGTGAGCGCGGTGGCCAGGTTGTTGACCGTCTTCATGGCGTGCCCGCTGCCGACCGGGCCCAGATGGAAGACCTGCCGGCCCATCAGTTCGAGCAGCGGGCGCACGCGGGCGAGCGCGGCCTCCTCGCCGCCGCACATGAAGACCAAGCTAGCGTTTTGCGCGCCTTCCTGGGCGCCGGACACGGGCGCGTCGATCATGGAGACGCCCTGGGCCGCCAGGTGCGCCGCGCTCTCGCGTGTGATCCAGGGTTCGGCGGAGGACGTGTCGACGAGGATGGCGCCCGGCTTGAAGCCCTTGGCGAGGCCGTCCTCGCCAAAGATGCAATCGCGGACCGCAGGGCCGTCCGGCAGCATGGTGAAGACGACCTCGGCAGCTTCGGCCACCGCGCGTGGCGACTTGGTCGCGAGCGCGCCCTGGTGGCGGCGCGCGACCCTGCGGATCACGTCGGGCGCCAGGTCATAAAAGGCGAGCGTGTGCCCACCCTTGGCCAGATGCCCGACCATGGCGCTGCCCATCACGCCGAGGCCGATGAAACCGATGCGCATCGCCGTTCCGCCGTGTTGTGATTACAGCCCTGACTGCATCCACCCCTCCTTGATCGCGGGAAGGGCACTGGACACGGGCTAGTCTAGCTGCCGTAAGTCCTCTCGTCGGCGATGACCTTGCCGTCATTGGGAAGGGAGCCCGGTGCCACGATCTCCACCTCGCCCTTGAGCTTGGTGACGGACTGCAGCGTCTCGATGAGCTTCGCCTTCAGGCCGGCATCGCTCGCGGCCTCGGCGCGCAAGGTCATGGTGTCCTGCTCGCCTGCCCGGCCCACCACCAGGCGCACGCGTCCCACGCCCGCATGGCGCTTGGCCACCTCCGCCACCTGCTCGGGATGCACGAACATGCCCTTCACCTTGGTGGTCTGGTCGGCGCGGCCGAGCCAGCCCTTGATGCGCATGTTGGTGCGTCCGCACGGGCTTGCGCCTGCCAGCACGGCCGAGAGGTCGCCGGTGGCAAAGCGGATCATGGGATAATCGCGATTGAAGGAGGTGACGACCACCTCGCCCACTTCGCCCGCTGGCACCGGGTCGCCGGTGCCAGGGCGCACGATCTCCACGATCACGCCCTCGTCGACGATCATGCCCTCGAGCGCCTGGCTCTCGTAGGCGATGATGCCGAGGTCGGCCGTCGCGTAGGTCTGGAAGGTAGCGACGCCGCGCTGCTTGTATTCGGCCCTGAGCGAGGGGAACAGCGCCCCGCCCCCCACCATGGCCTTCTTGATGGAGGTGGCGTTCTTGCCCGCTTCCTTGGCCTTGTCGAGCAGGATCTTGAGGTAGTCGGGCACACCGACGTAGACGGTCGGCTTCAAGGTCTGGATCACCTCGAGCTGCTGCTCCGTGTTGCCGGGGCCGGCCGCGATCACGGCGCAACCGAGCGCGCGGGCGCCGGAGTCGAGGATCCAGCCGCCAGGCGTGAGGTGATAGGCGAAGGTGTTGTGCACGATGTCGTCCTTGCGCACGCCGGCTGCATATAGCGCGCGCGCCGCGCGCCACCAGTCCTCGCCACGGCCTTCGGGCTCGAAGATCGGACCCGGCGACATGAATACGCGGGCCACCTCTGCGGCCGGTGCCGTGGCGAAGCCGCCGAACGGCGGCCGCTTCGCCTGCAGCTCGTGCAGCACCGACTTGCGCAGGATCGGGAACTTCGCTAGTCCGTCGCGCGATGCTGCGACACCCGGGTCCACCCCTTTCAGATGGTCCGCCCATCCCGGCGCCGCTGCGATTGCCTGACGGATCAGATCCGGCAGCAGATTGAACTGCGCCAGCTCGCGCTGGGCGGGGTCGCGGGTTTCGAGCTGGTCGAAGTGGCCGTTGCTCACCGAGTTCAAACCTGTTTCTTTGCGTGGGTTATGATCGAGCCTGGCGCATGGCACTTCACGCCAGCCAGCGTTTGCGACGCTTGTACGACTTCACGTCGCGGAAGCTCCTGCGGTCGCCGCCGCCGATGCCCAGGTAGAACTCGCGTACGTCCTCGTTCTCGCGCAGCGACTTGGCCTCGCCGTCCATCACCACGCGCCCGGTCTCCAGGATGTAGCCGTAGGTGGCGTATTTCAGGGCCATGTTGGTGTTCTGCTCGGCCAGCAGCACCGACACGCCCTGCTCGGCGTTCAACCGCTTCACGATCTCGAAGATTTCCTCCACCAGCTGCGGCGCCAGGCCCATGGACGGCTCGTCCAGCAGCATCATTTTAGGTTTCGACATGAGCGCGCGGCCGATCGCCGTCATCTGCTGCTCGCCGCCCGAGATGTAGCCCGCGAGCGAACCGCGGCGCTCCTTGAGGCGCGGAAAATAGCCGTAAACCATCTCGAGGTCGCTTGCGATGGCACCGCCGGAGCGCGTGTAGGCCCCGGTGAGCAGGTTTTCCTCCACCGTCAGGTGCCCGAAGCAGTGCCGCCCCTCCATCACCTGGATGCAGCCGCGGCGCACCAGATCGCTGGGTGAAAGTCCGTCGACCCGCTTGCCCATGAACTCGATAGAGCCCTTCGTCACCTTGCCGCGCTCCGCCAGCAGCAGGTTGGAGATGGCCTTGAGCGTCGTGCTCTTGCCCGCCCCGTTGGCGCCGAGCAGGGCAACGACGGCGCCCTTCGATACGGTGAGCGAGGCGCCCTTCAGCACCAGGATGACGTGGTCGTAGATAACCTCGATGCTGTTGACGGAAAGAATGGGCGCTGCGGCATCGGCTGCGGGACGCGAGCCGGCCTCAGGTGCAAGCGTTGTGTCTTGTGGCGGTGACATGGGCGGACTCGGTAAGAAGGTGGCGGCGGGGGCCGCCACCTTCCGATATCACATTGCGATCATGTCGACGGGCACTGCCGCGGCGCGATCTTGTTCTCGTCGGCGAACTTCTTCGCCGATTCCTCCATCATCGGCCGCACCACGTCGCGCATGGGCTCGATCCAGTCGGAGACGAGCTTCCACTCCTTGCCGTCCCACTGCTGGAAAATGACCGGGCCATTGCCTTCGTGATCATTGCACGTGTTCTTGATCGGCCGCATCATCTTGCCGAAGCCCAGCTGGTCGAGCCGTGCCTGGGTGAGGTCGAGGTTCTCCATGCCTTCGCGCACTTGCTCACCGGTGACGTTCTTGCCGTGCTTCTTGACCGCGTTGCGGATTGCCTCGGTGGTCATCATGGCGTTGACCAGCGCGCGGTTGTAGAGCACCTCGCCTGTCTTATCCCAGGTCGTGACGCCCTTACCCTTGTCGTAGACGTGCTTCTTGATGTCTTGATGGACTTGGAAGTTGCTGCCAGGAGCGTGGAACGTCGCCGAGACGTAGCCCTTGGCCCCGTCGCCGGCGGGCAGGACGTCGGTCTCGGTGCCTGACCACCAGACGGCAACGATTCGGTCCATCTTGAAGCCGATGGCAGCCGCTTCCTTTACTCCGACCTGGTTCATCACGCCCCAGCCGCGGAAGAAGATCCAATCCGGGCTCGACTGGCGAACCTTGAGCCACGTGGCCTTCTGCTCCTGTCCGGGATGGTCGACCGCGAGGTGATCCACCTCGAAGCCGTGCTTCTTGGACAGCAGATCAAGGATTGGGATCGTCTCTTTGCCATAAGGGCTGTTGTGATAGATGTTGGCGATCTTCTTGCCCTTGAGCTTGTCGAGACCACCTTCCTTGGAAGCGACGTACTTGACCTTGGCGGAGGCCTGGCTCCAGTAGCCGGTTGGTGTGACGAACACCCATGGATGGACGCTGCCGACGGCGGCGTCAGTACGTCCGTAGCCCATGGACAGAATCGGGATCTTGTCCACCGGCGCTTTGGGGATCAGCGCGTAGGTGATACCCGTCGAGTACGGGTTGATCATGAGCGGGTTGCGGGCCTTGTAGCGCTCGTAGCACTCCACGCCCTGCTTGGTGTCGTACTGGGTCTCGCATTCTTCGTGGATGATCCTCGCACCCTCGATGCCGCCGTCGCGCTCGTTGAGAAGCGCGAGGTAGTCCTTGAAGCCGTTGGCGATGGGGATGCCGTTCGGCGCGTAAGCGCCGGTCCGATAGACGAAGGTGGGGATCAGCAGGCCGTCTTGGGCCACGGCGCTCGTGTCGGCCCAGGGCGCGGCGAGCGCCACCGCAGCCAGAGCGCCTATCTTCAGGTGTCTTAAGGTCATTCGGACCTCCCTAGCAGGTTGATGCATTATCGTTGGTCGGATTGCCATGACCCGTGCATCCGCACGGCTCCTGGACTGACCGTAGCATCGTGCTCCGACCAACGTAAGCCCGCACACGCTACGTGTACCTCCTACGGTGAAGCTCCTCAGTGGGGGTACGGCCACAAACGGAGCTTTTCCTTGCCGATCTGCCAAAGTCGCGCGAGTCCGTGCGGTTCGACGATCAGGAAGAAGATCATCAACCCGCCGAACAGCATCAGCTCGATGTGCTTTTGCATCGCGGTATCGACCTGCAGGCCGATGGCGGGGAGAAAGTTGACGAGGAAGATCGGCGTCAGCACGATGAAGCCGGCCCCCAGGAAGGAGCCCATGATGCTGGCCAAGCCGCCGATGATGACCATGAACAGCACGTCGAAGGAGACGTTGATCCCGAAAGCCAGGGTCTCCGCGCTGTTCAAATAGAGGTTGAGCAGCATGGCGCCGGCAACGCCGCAATAGAAGGAGCTCACCGCGAAGGCCAGCAGCTTGGTCTGCATCGGGCGGATGCCGATCAACTCGGCGGCGATGTCCATGTCGCGGATCGCCATCCAGGAGCGCCCGATGCGCCCTCGCACCAGGTTCTTGGCGACCATCGCGAAGACGATGACGAGCGTGAGCGCGAAGAAGTATTTCGCTTCCGGGCTCGCCCGCGGGCTCGTCACCATCGGGTTCAGAATGCTCAGCGCTTCGAGCGCACCTCCGGGCTCCATGATCGAGCCGAACAGCGTGCGCGGCGGGGACTCGATCGTGCCGTTGGAGTTGTAATTGTAGAACCACGCCACCCTGTTGAAGAGCCAAATGAGGAAGAACTGGGCGGCGAGCGTGGCAACGGCCAGATAAAAGCCCTTGATGCGCAGACTGGGCAGACCGAACAACACCCCGACCAGCGCCGCCGCCAACCCGGACAACAGGAAGATGAAGATCATTCCGAGGTCCGGGAAGAACGCGGTGGTGAGCTTGTAGCTGGCGTAGGCCCCGACCGCCATGAAGCCGCCGGTGCCGAGCGAGATCTGGCCGCAGTAGCCGACCAGGATATTCAGGCCCAGTGCGGCCATGGTGAAGATCAGGAAGGGGATCAGGACGGCGTTGAACCAGTAGGGCCCGAGGAATGCTGGCGGAACGATGTAGGCGGCCGCCAGCAGCGCGAGCACGAACCAGCGATCCTGGGCGATCGGAAAGATCGCCTGGTCGGCAGAGTAAGTGGTCTTGAACTGACCGGCTTCGCGATAAAACATGGGTGGCCCGTTTCGCTAAACTCGCTCGATGATTTTCTCGCCGAACAGCCCCTGCGGCCGGAACAGCAGGAACACCAGCGCCAGCATGTAGGCGAACCAGTTCTCGATGGCGCCGCCGATCGCTGGGCCCCAGTAGACCTCCGCTACCTTCTCGCCAACGCCGATGATGAGGCCGCCCACGATGGCGCCCGGCACCGAGGTGAAGCCGCCAAGGATCAGCACCGGCAGGGCCTTCAGCGCGATCAGCGACAGCGAGAACTGCACGCCGCTTTTTCCGCCCCAGATGATGCCGGCAGCGAGCGCGACCATGCCGGCGACTGCCCAGACGATCACCCAGATGCCGCGCAGCGAGATGCCCACTGAAAGCGCGGCGGCATGGTCGTCGGCAACCGCCCTGAGCGCGCGGCCGATGCGCGTCTTCTGGAAGAAGAGCGCGAGCGCGATGACCAGGACGGCGGCGATCACAGCTGCCGAGAGCTCGAAGGCATTGATCAGGATGCCCGACCTGACCGCCCAGACGACGCCGGCGGCTGCCGCGATCACGCTGACGATGCCGAGCAGGATGAACCAGGCGTAGTGCAGCGGCGGAGGCTCCTTGCCCCCGTCGCGCAGCCCCTGACGGGCTCCCATCCATGCGGCCAGCGAGACGAGCGCCACACTCAGCACCATCGCGAGGCCCGTCCACGACAGGGTCACCAGAAAGGTGGCCGTCCTGCTGGCCCTGCCCTGAATGAAGTCAGCGTCCGGACCGAAGAAGAAGCGGGTGAGGAAGAAGGCCAGCCCCAGAACCGCGAAGACGAGCCCTGCCGGACTGGGCAGCAGCGACGGGCCGAGGCCGCGGTCGGCATCGAGGGACCGGCGTACGGTGCGCATGCGCCATACGAACAGCACCGCCACGCTGGCGGCCAGAGCGGCGGCAAAAATCCCGGCCAGGACAGGGCTGCTGATGGCCACGTTCGAGACACTGAGCGGGCCGTCCGGAAGTCCGACGTCCAGCTTCTTGACGTTGGAGCCCCAGATGGTCTCGCCGAACCCCTCCAGGAAGTAGGTCAGGCCGATGGTGGCCATGAACAGAATGATCTGCTCCTGGTTCACCATGTATCTGAGGATCACGCGCTCGATGACGAAGGCGAGCGCCAGCATGATGGCGCCGGTCAGCACAATGGCCAGCAGGAGCGGCACGCCGCGCTCCATCAGGCCAACCAGCGAGAGCGCCGCGAACAGGACCATCACGCCCTGCGCAAAGTTGAAGACGCCCGACGCCTTGTAGATCAGCACGAAGCCGAGGGCGACCAGCGAGTACATGACGCCGGCCATGATGCCGCCGATGACCACCTCGCCGAAGAACAGCGGCGCAGTGAGAATCGACACCCAGGGCTCGACCAGGAATTTGAACAGGAAGTCCATCGTTCTTTCCTCGTCGCGCCCTCTAGTGTCCTGATCGCGAAATTCGTCGCAGTGTGCGGCAAACTCTGAACGAATTTCGCGATCTGAAGGACACTAGCAAAATCATGATGCTAGTGTGATTCAGATCGAGAAATCCGCTCCCGAACCCGATCCGACGCGATGATGCGGATTTCTCGATCATCACACTAGTGCGCCACGCCCAGGTAGGCATCGATGACGGCCTGGTTGCCCTGCACTTCAGCGGGGGTCCCGTCCGCGATCTTCTTGCCGTAGTCGAGCACCACGACGCGGTCGGACAGGTCCATGACCACGCCCATGTCGTGCTCGATGAGTGCGATGGTGGTGTCGAAGGTGTCCTTGACGGTCAGGATGAAGCGGGACATGTCCTGCTTCTCCTCCAGGTTCATGCCGGCCATGGGCTCGTCCAGCAGCAGCAGCTCCGGCTCCATGGCGAGCGCGCGGCCGAGCTCGACGCGCTTCTGCAACCCGTAGGGCAGCTTGCCGACCGGTGCCTTGCGGATGTGCGCGATCTCGAGGAAATCGATGATGCGCTCGACCGCCTCGCGGTGGTGGATCTCCTCGCGCTTGGCCGGTCCGAAATGGACCATGTGCGCCAGCAGCCCGCGGCGCATCTTGAGGGTCCGGCCGGTCATGATGTTGTCGAGGGTGGACATGCCCTTGAAGAGCGCCACGTTCTGGAAGGTGCGGGCGATGCCCTGGCTGGCGGCGATGTAGGGGCGCATGTCGTGCCGCCGCCGGCCCTTGAAGGTGATGGTGCCTTGCTGCGGGTGGTAGAAGCCGTTGATGACGTTCAGCATCGACGTCTTGCCGGCGCCGTTGGGGCCGATGATGGCCCTGATCTCGCCCTTGCGGATGTCGAAGGAGACGTCGCGGATCGCCTTCACGCCGCCGAAGGAGAGCGATACGTTCTCCACCGAGAGCAGCACCTCCTCCGAAGGGGCGCGGCGGTCTGCCATCACCGGCTTGGGCTGCACATCGGCCTTCATTCGGCGGCCTCCCTGAGAGGCTCGGCGGTCCTGCGCGCCTCGAACGTTTGCACGTCGACGATACGCACGTCGCCCTCGACCACGCCCCTGCGGCCGTCCTCGAACGTCATCTCGGTGGCGATGTGGCATTCCTTGGAGCCGTTGTAGAGCGCGGTGATGAGGGGCGCGTAACGCTCGTGCACGGTGGAGCGGCGCACCTTCTGCGTGCGCGTCATCTCGCCGTCGTCGGCATCGAGCTCCTTGTGCAGGATGAGGAAGCGCCGCACCTGCGAGGCGGCCATCTGCGGCTCCTCTGCCAGCGCGCGATTCATCTCCTCCACCCGCTTCGCCACGATGTCATAGACCTGGGGATGCGCGGCCAGCTCCTGGTAGCTGGCATAGGAGACGTTGTTGCGCTCAGCCCAGTTGCCGACCGATGTCAGGTCGATGTTGATGAACATCGTCACGTAGTCGTGGCCCTGGCCGAAGGCCACCGCCTCGCGCACCTCGGGATAGAACTTGATGCGGTTCTCCAGGTACTTGGGCGCGAACAGGGCCCCGTTGTTCAGGCGCCCGACATCCTTGGCGCGATCGATGATCTTGAGGTGGCCGCGCTGGTCGAGGAAGCCGGCGTCGCCCGTGTGCACCCAGCCGTCAGCGGTCTTGGTGGCTTGGGTGGCTTCCTCGTTCTTGTAGTACTTGAGGAACACGCCGGGGCTTCGATAGAGCACCTCGCCCGTGTCGGCGATCCTGATCTCCACGTCGGGTCCGGGCTTGCCGACCGTGTCGGGGTATACCTCGCCGTCCGGCTGCAGCGTGATGAATACGCTCGCCTCCGTCTGTCCGTAGAGCTGCTTCAGGTTGATGCCGAGCGAGCGGTAGAAGCGGAAGAGCTCCGGTCCGATGGCCTCGCCTGCGGTGTAGGCGACGCGGATGTTGGAGAAGCCCATGCGGTTCCTGAGCGGGGCATAGACCAGCAGATTGCCCAGGTTGTAGAGCCCGCGATCCTTGGCGCCGACGGACTTGCCGTCGAGGATCTGCTCGCCGCAGCGCCGCGCCACCTCGAGGAAATAGTGGAACATGCGCTTCTTGAGCCAGCCCGCATCCTCCATACGCACCATGATCTGCGTGAGCAGGTTCTCGAACACCCGTGGCGGGGCGAAGAACGACGTCGGGCCGATCTCGCGGCGGTCCTCGACGATGGTCTCTGGGCTTTCCGGACAGGCTACGCAAATGCCGCCGGCGATGGCCTGGCCGTAGGAAAAGATATGGTCTCCCACCCAGGCCATGGGCAGGTAGGCGAGCATCGTGTCATTGGCGGTGAAGTTGTCGAACCTGTTGGCGTTCTGCGCCGACAGGATGATGTTGTCGTGCGTGAGCATGACGCCCTTGGGCCGGCCCGTCGTGCCCGAGGTGTAGAGCATCACGCTGACGTCGGCGCCTTTGCCCTTGCCGATCTCGTCGAGCCACCAACCCTCGGCGCCGGCGTTCGCGCGCATTTCCTCCCGCCCGAGCTTCTGCACATGCTCGAACGCGTGGAGGCTGGCGGGGTTGTACGCCGCGAGGCCGCGCTCCTCCTCGTAGATGACGGTGCGCAGCTTGGGCAGCCTGTCGGCCAAGGAAATGACCTTGTCGACCTGCTCCTGGTTCTGCACGACCGCGAACTTCACCTCGGCGTGGTCGAGCACATAGGCCATCTCGTCGGCGACCGAGTCCTGATAGACCGGCACGGCGATGCCGCCGATGCTTTGCACGGCGGCGAAGCTGGCATAGAGGCGTGGGCGGTTGTCGCCGATGATGGCCACGGCATCGTTGCGCTCCAGGCCGAGCTTTCTCAGGCCAACGGCAAGAGCGCGCACCTCCTCGCGCAGCTGCGCCCACGTCCACGTCTGCCAGATGCCGAAATCCTTGTGCCGCATGGCCGGCCGCTTGGGGTCGGCCGTGGCATTGCGCAGCAGCAGCTTGGGTACGGTGTCCAGGACACTGCCCGCAGCAAATGCCTCAGTGTGGGTTGGCGCACTCATGGCGCTCACGAATTTGTCTCCTCCCTTCGCTACGCGCTGCCTGAGCGGCAGTCTTGGTGCGACCTCGCCGGTCATACGATCATCACCGGTCATGCAATTCATCGTGGCCGGTCATATTGTGCCGAACTAGCCACAAATCGAACCACCGCTCAATGCGAATTTGGACAGACAGAGCAAGACTTATCTGCTAAGCTTACAAAGCTTTTCACCGGGTACCGGATCGGGCATTGGGGCCCAAGTGCAGCTTTTTCCGCTCAGCCGTCGTAGCGGGCCAGCTTTTCCAGGTCGATAACCGTAATCCCGCCACGCTCCGTCACCAGCAGGCCGTCCGCTTCCAGCTCTAGTAGACATTTGTTGGCGACCTGGCGCGACACTCCCGCCAGCAACGCCAGCTCCTCCTGTGTGATTTCGATGTGGCTGCCGGTGTTG
>CAWHBI010000015.1:0-26919 GCA_963827545.1 uncultured Alphaproteobacteria bacterium | reverse complement strand
CAAATTCTGACGGCAATAATGGGCGTTGCGCCATTCCGGCTCACCCGGCGCGGGGCGACATCCAGGCCCGCGCTCCTGCCACGCTGAGTTGCTCTTGCAACGACCTCGCCCGCTTGTGGTCCATACTTTCGCTCCGCGAATCACTTAGCAAATCGGCCACAGTCAATTGTCGAGTAGGTGTCATGGACAGTTACTGGTTGAGTTTGGCGGTCGACACGTCGCCTGGGCTCACGCTCGCAATGGTTGCGTTCCTTGCGGCTCTCCCGCCCTACACCTTGTTGCGCAAATCGGGTCGCGGACGAGCCCGCAGTGCCGTGGCCTACTTGCTGGGCTTGGCCATTGGCCTCGCCTCGACGGCGTTGTTCGCGGTGTTCCTCAGGCGCGCCGTCGACCCCGCCACAATCATCGGTGCAGGCTTGTTCGGAGCGTTTTTTGCCCCGTTCGTCGGCATGGCGCGTGCCAAGTGGGAGCGGCCGCGGAGACCAGCCAGAAACCCGGCGATGGTCAGAAACTTCTCGCGCTAGAGCAACAGATGCCCGCCTATCCCGGCCAGTCTATTCGCCGCACTTCCCCTCGATGGCGTCGACTGCGGCCTCGAGGGCGGCGCCGTCCTCGGTCTGGGGATCGATTTCGCCGGCAAGGTCCCAAGCAAGAAAGACATCGGGGCCGATCGATCGCAGCAACTGGTCCATCTGCTTGTCCAGGGCCTCACTCTTCACGGCATCGTCGTGGGCCGCCCTCAACTCCTTTATGAGAGCACAAAAGGCCTGGAACTTCGCTGGATCGCTTTCGATCTTGGCAAGCGCCTTGGTGGCGGCCTCCACGCGAGGACTGGCCGCTTCACCCAGATGCGCAGTGAAAACACAGGCTGTAGCCAACACCACCGCCACTAGGTGTTTCAAGCCGACTGCACTCACTGCGCATGCTCCTGTTCTGTTCCCGGCAACCCACCCCGGATCGCCCGCCGACGGGCTATGCTCGCCTGCAAGACCGGTCTTTTCATGGCGCACGCGAGCCGTTCAACTGTGCCGCCGACGAAGTTGACGGAGGCTTCGACGGACGCGCTCCATACGTCGCGATTTGCCGAAGTGACGTTACCCCTGATTGTCTCTTCCGCGACGGGCATGGTAGCTTTCGCTCAACGACAAGACGGCAACGGGAGGAGTTGTGCGACGCGGCTGGCAAGTTGCGTGTATCTGCCTATTGGGCATTTTTATCCCCGCCCTGATTACTTCGCTTGGCTACTCGCTGACTGACGCCTTGGGCCCGGGTCCGGGCTTCTTTCCCTTCTGGCTGAGCCTGATCGGCATCGCTGCTCACCGGCGGCATGGTGGTGCAGCTCGCACGCGGCAGGATCTTCGCGGATGCCCCAGCCGAGATCCTCCCCGATCGGCAGGCAGCCTTGCAAGCCGGCGCCGTGCTTGTCGCACTGACCGTGGCGGCAGCCCTCCTGGAGCCGCTGGGGTTCCGGCTCACCATGCTGCCCTTCATCGCCGGCCTGCTGCTCGTGCTCGGCGCACGCTCACTGATCGCCATTGCGCTCACGGCGGTTGCGGGCAGCTTCGGCGTGTTCCACGTTTTCTACTATTGGCTCAAGGTGCCGCTGCCGATCGGCGCGCTCGGGATTTGAGGGGTTGGCCGTGGACACCCTGCAGCACCTGATGACGGGCCTGGCGGCGGCGATGAGCTGGCAGAACCTCGCCTTTGCGCTGATCGGCTGCATCCTCGGCACCCTGATCGGCGTGTTGCCGGGGCTCGGGCCGGCCGCGGGCACCGCCATCCTGATTCCGCTCACCTTCAGGCTCGACCCGACCGGCGCGCCTCATCATGCTGTCGGCGATCTACTACGGCGCCATGTACGGCGGCACCATCACGTCGGTGCTGATCAACGTGCCGGGGGAGGCCGCCTCGGTCGTGACCTGCTTCGACGGCCATCAGATGGCCAAGCAGGGCCGCGGCGGCACCGCGCTCGGCATTGCCGCCATCGGATCGTTCGTCGGCGGCATCACGGCCACCATCGCCCTCGTCGTGGTCGCGCCTCCGCTCGCGCGAGTTGCGCTGAGCTTCGGGCCGCCGGAGTTCTTCGCCCTCATGCTGGTGGGCCTCGGCCTCGTGACCAGCCTTGCCGGACGCTCGCTGGCTGGCCGGCCTGGCCATGGCCGTGCTCGGCCTGCTGATCGCCATGGTCGGCATCGACCCGGTGCGCGGCGCGCCGCGATTCACGTTTGGCATCCCGAGCCTCTACGACGGCGTGGGCTTCATCCCCGTCGTGATGGGTCTGTTCGGGGTCGCGGAGATCCTCCTCACCATCGGCGGCCCCCCGCGCCAGGTCATCGCTACCAAGCTGACCTCGCTGCTGCCTTCGCGCGAGGAATGGCGCCGCGCATGGGGCGCCATCGTGCGCGGCACCGGCATCGGCTTCTTCCTGGGATTGATTCCAGGTGTCGGCGCCATCATTCCAACCTTCGTCGCCTATGTGCTCGAGAAGCGCATCTCCAAAACGCCCGAGAATTTCGGCCAGGGCGCCATCGAGGGCGTGGCCGCGCCCGAATCGGCCAACAACGCCTATGCCAACGCGGCGATGATCCCGCTGCTGACGCTCGGCATTCCAAGCTCGCCGACCATCGCCGTGCTAATGGGGGCCTTCATCGTCAACGGCCTGACGCCGGGCCCGTTCCTGTTCCAGGAGCGCCCCGATCTCGTGTGGGCCGTGATCGCCAGCTTTTTCCTGGGCAATATCCTGCTGCTGGTTCTCAACCTGCCGCTGGTCGGTCTCTGGGCGCGCCTTCTGCACCTGCCCTATCAGTACGTGTGCGTCGGCACGCTGCTGTTCTGCATGCTTGGCGCCTACAGTCTGCAGCAGAACGTGTTCGACGTCGGCGTCATGATCGTCTGCGGCATCATCGGCTACGGCATGCGCAGGATCGACCTGCCGATCGCACCGCTGGTGCTCGGCCTGATCCTCGGACCGTTCATCGAAAAATCGCTGCGCACCTCGCTCGAGATGTCGGGCGGCGACTTCTCCATCTTCTACACCCGGCCCTTGTGCCTCGGGCTGCTCGTCGTCGGCGCCTTGATCCTGCTCGGCTCGGCGCTGCGATTGGCCCCGCCCGAGGTCCGCGAAGCATCGAGCCAACTGACAGCACGCTCATCTAAGGAGGAACGCCAGCATGTCACGGTTCGCCACAGCCATCTTCGGCGCCGCCCTCGCGGTCGCCGCAGCCATTGCCGGTGCCGCGCGCACAGCAGGATTACCCCACCCGGCCCATCCAGCTCATGGTCGCCTTCCCGGCCGGCGGGTCGACCGACATCGCCGCCCGCATCGTCGCCTCGATCGCCGAGAAGGAGCTCGGCCAGCCGATTGTCGTGGTGAACAAAGGCGGCGCCGGCGGCCAGGTGGGCTGGACCGATATGGTTCGCCAGAAGCCCGACGGCTACTACATCGGCTTCATCAACCTGCCCGCCACCAACACGATCATCCTCGATCCCGAGCGCAAGGCCATCTTCTCGGAGAAGGACTTCACGCCCATCATCAACCAGGTGCTCGATCCGGGCGTCATCTGGGTCAGGGCGGACAGCCCTTACAAGACGGTGCAGGATCTGATCGAGGCCGCCAGGAAATCACCGAGCACCATTCGCGCCGCCACCACCGGCATCCTGTCCGACGACCATCTGGCGATCCTGATGACCGAGGAGGCAGCGCCCGGCGCCGTCTTTCCGACTGGTGCATCTGGAAGGCGGCGCGGCGCAGTTCAAGGAGATCATGGCAGGCAACATCGACGTTGCCTTCGACAACGTCGGCAGCATCGTGCCGCGCGTCAAGTCGGGCGAGGTGCGCGCACTCGCCGTCATGGACGACGTGCGCTCGAAGTTCCTGCCCGACGTGCCGACCACGAAGGAGCTTGGCTATCCGACCATCATCTCCAATTCGACCCGCGGCATCGCCGGACCAAAGGATATGCCGGCCCCGATCGTGGCCAGGCTGCGTGACGTGCTGAAGAAGGCCATGGAGAACCCCGATCACGTCAAGAAGCTCGAGGATCAGGGCATCGCCATCAAGATCATGGTGGGCGAGGAGTACGCCAAGTATTTCGCCGACACCCACGCCAAGGCCAAGAAGTACACCGAGTGGGCGAAGACCCGGCCGCTCAAGTAGAAGCTGCAGGGCGGGTGTAGAGGCCGGCACGCTCGGCGCGCTCCTGCACGAGCGCAAGGAGGATATCGACGGTCGGGGTGGCGACGCCGGTCAACCGGCCCAGCTCCTGCACGGCCGTCACCAGCGCGTCGATCTCCATCGACCGGCCGCGCTCGAGATCCTGCAGCATCGACATCTTGTGGCCGGCCACGGACCCGGCCGCATCAAGCCGCCTGTCGATCATGCGCTCGTCGATATGGATGCCCAGCGTCTCGCCGACCGCCTTGGCCTCGAGCATCGCGGCCTTTGCACAGCTGGCGCAACGCAGGCTCGATCGTGATCCGGTCCAGCGTGGCATGGGTGAGCGCGCTGATCGGATTGAAGCAGACGTTGCCCCACAGCTTCAGCCACACGTTCCAGCGGATGTTGTCGCGCACCGGCGCATCGAAGCCCGCCTCCGACATGGCTTGGCTCAATTTCGTCACCCGCGGCGAGACGGTCCGGTCGGGCTCGCCCAGCGTGAACCGGTTGAACTCGTGGTGCTCGATGACGCCCGGTGCCACCACCTCGCACGCAGGATCGACCACGCAGCCGATGGCGCGCTCCGGCCCGATCAGCTGCCACTGGCGCCCACCCGGGTCGACCGAACCGAGGCAGCTGCCCCTCCAGGGCACCGCCCTCCTTGTAGAAATACCACCAGGGGATCCCGTTCATGGCGGTGACGACGGCGGTTTCGGGGCCGAGCAGCGGCGCGAAGCGGTTGGCGACCTCGTGCGCCTGGTGCGCCTTGAGCGCACAGAAAACATAGTCCTGCGGCCCCAGCTCACCCGGATCGTCGGTGGCCCGCACACGCGCAGTCTTCTCCCGCCCGCCGATGCGCAGCGTCAGCCCGCGTGCGCGCATGGCGGCCAGATGCTCGCCACGCGCCACCGCGCTGACCTCGTGGCCTGCCAAAGCGAGTTCCACCGCAAGATAGCCGCCGATGGCCCCGGCCCCGAATACGCAGATCTTCATGGCTTCCACCCCGCGAACCCGGCCGAGCGTGCAGCCCTACACGTCGAAACGCGACTTGAACCGCTCCATCCCCACTGTCACGCTCTTGATCTGCGTGTACTCGCGCATGGCCTCGAGCCCGTGCTCGCGGCCGATGCCGGAGAGCTTGGTGCCGCCGAACGGGATCTCGCTCTGATAGCCATAGGCGTTGAGGAACACGTTGCCGCAGTCCAGCTCCTGCGCGATGCGGTGGCTCTTGCGGATGTCGTTGCACCACACGTAGCTCGCAAGGCCATACTCCGACGCGTTGGCCATCTCGATGGCTTCCACGAGCTCGCCATAAGGCTGAACGCACAGCACCGGGCCGAACAGCTCTTCCCTCGCCACCGCCATGTCTTGGGTCACCCCCGTGAGGATAGTCGGGGCCATGAAGTTGCCCTGCTCCAGCCCCGGCTTGGTGACCTTCTCGCCGCCGCAGACGACGGTGGCACCGGCCGCCTTCGCTGCCCGCACCTGCTCCACGATCTCCTTCAGCCGGCGTGCGCTCATCAGGGGCCCGAGCTGGGTCCTGCCATCGAGCGGATTGCCCATGGGAATCTTACCCGCCTTGGTGGCGAGATCGGCGACGAAGCGGTCATGCATCTGCGCCGGAAGGAACAGCCGCGTCCCCGCGAAGCAGACTTCCGCCTTCCGCGCAAATGCCTGCGTCAGCACCCCGTCGACCGCCTCCTCCCAATCAATCGCGTCGCAGACGATGATCGGACCCTTGCCGCCCAGCTCGAGCACTGCCGGCTTGATGGCGGGCGCCGCCTGCTGAAGGATCTCCCGTCCGCCCTCGGTGCCACCCGTGAAGATGATCTTGCGCACCCTGGGGTGCTCGACGATTTGCCGGCCCACCGTGCGCCCCGAGCCGGTGATGATGTTGACGGTGCCCGGCGGGAATCCCGCCTCCTCGACGATCTCCGCAAACCTCAGAATGCTCAGCGGCGCCACGATCGACGGCTTGACGACCATGGTATTGCCGCAGGCGATCGCCGCGGAAAACCCACGCGCCATCAGCTTCAGCGGCGTGTTCCACGGCACGATCTGGCCGATGACGCCGAACGGCTCGCGCCGCGTGTAGTTGAACCGGGGCCCGAGGTCCTGGTAGCTGCCCTCGATGCTGCCGGCGAGGCCGGCGAAGTACTCCAAGTGAATGGCGGAGGTGGTGACCTCCATGCGCGTCTCGCGGATCGGAATGCCCGTGTCCAAGGTTTCGAGCGCGGCGAACGCCTCGAGATCGCGGCGCAGCAGCGCGGCCAGCCGATTGAGAAGCGCGCCGCGATCGCGCCCCGTGAGGTTCGCCCACGCCGGGCCCTTGAAAGCCTTGTGCGCGGCCTCGGCAGCCTCGTTGACCTGGGCCTCGCTCGCTGGCGCAATGCGGCAGATTTCGCGGTTGTTGAAGGGATTGAGGATGGCGACCGGGTCGCCACCTTGGCCGGCAACCCATTTGCCGCTGATGAACAGAGAGGTGACGACGTGGGCCTCGGCGTCCTGGATTGCTATCGCTTCCATGCCGGATCTCCTTGGGCGCCGTCGCGATCATGCGGGCTGGTGCGGCGTTCGATTTTTGCCGTGGCCGCATGGTTGCCATGGCGCGCGCCGACATCATACAGCGGTCGCGTGCCGGGTCACGCGTGAGGAGACATATCAGCCGCGCGCAGCAGTCAGCGCTTCTTGAGCCCCAGCTGGTCCATGACCGCCGCAAGCTTGCGGTCGTCGGCGGAAATCACCTTTGCGAACTCGCTTGCCGGCAGGAAGGCCGGCAAGAACCCGATCTTCGCACCCGCTTCCTGGAACTCTGGCGACGCCACTGTCTGCCGGATCGCGTCCTCCAGTTTCTTGACGACGTTCGCAGGGGTCCCCTTCGGCACGACGATCCCGCGCCACAAGTCGAGAGCCACCGGATATCCGCCTTCGGTTGCCGTTGGCGTATCCGGGAAGATGCGATCGCGCTTCGGTCCGAGCGCCGCGAGGACGCGAAGGTTGCCGCCTTTCACCTGCGCGATCAGGGCGGGCGGAAGCTGCACCACGCCTTCCACACGGCCTCCCAGGAGGTTGACGGTGGCTTGGCCCTCGCCGAACGGCACGTCGATCACCTTGGCTCCGGCCCCCAGGAACAGCGCCGACGCGGACAAGTGCGTGTGCGTCCCGAGCCCCGAGTTGCCGATGCGGAATTTGCCCGGATTCTGCTTCGCCTCCTCGACCATCTCGTTGACCGTCTTCCAGGTCGCGTCGGACCGCACGACCAGCACGGGCGTCTCGATGGTCACGCGCGCAACTGGCGCGAAAGCGGTGTGGTCGAACGGAATGATGCCGGAGTAATAGTTGGTGGAGATGGTGCTCGTGATGTAGCCGAGCGTGTAGCCGTCGGGCTTCTGCTGATGCACGTGCGTAAAGGCCACCGCGCCGCCGCCGCCGGGCCGGTTCACAACAGGGACGGCGACACCGAGACGTTTCGCCATGCCGTCGGCGAGGTGGCGGGCCGTGACGTCTGCCGCATTGCCGGCGCCGAAGGGCACCGTTATCTCGATGGGCTGCTTGGGGAACTGCGCGAGGGCAGGCGGGGAGTAGACCAGCAGCCCGTTAGCGAGGGCTGCCAAGCACCTCATGATCCTCATGATGACGCGGACTCTCTCATGATAACAACCACAGGTTGTCAATTGTCTTATAGCTGATCGCATCCGGGGACAAGCGGTGGGGCAGTGGGGAGATGCAGCTCGCACCTCAGTTGCTGCCCAGCCGCACCAGCCGCTCGACGGCCTCGGAAGCGCCGAGTTCCCGAGCACGCTCATACCATTTGCGTGCCGTTGTGCGATCTGGTGCGATCCCCTGCACTTGCAGGCGCCGCAGTTCGGCCGGGTCATAGGTTGCCGCCAGTCGCAAGGCTCCGACTGCCAGACCGGCGTCCGCCGCCCGCTCGAAGAATTCACGAGCGGCGACGATGTTGCCGGTGGCCAGGTATTCCTCACCGCGCGCCACTAGGCGCTCGGCGCGCGCCCTGTCTTGCGATGTCAACTCCGGTGCGCGCGAAGGTGTTACCGTGCTCTCGCGAGCAGCCGGCGCGGGCGTGGGCTGAACAAGTGCGGCTGGCGGAGATGTGGGCGGTGCAGGAGCAGCCAAACGGGTCGGTGGGAGCTCGACTGGCGCCTTGTCCTTCGACGGGATCGCCTTCTCCTGCGATGGGATCATCGCTGCCGGTCCCACGATCAAGGCCGTCTTGGTCTCGGCCAGCAGCCTGCCGTCCATGCCAATCAGACTGATGACGATCTCGGCGCGTCCAGAAATGCCGGTGGGAATATTGGCCTTGAGCGTCGGCAGACCGGCAAGCGGAATGGCCCAGGAGCCAGGTCCGATAGCGTGGCCCTCGGTCAGAGACACGCTGGGCGGCAGACCGCGCAGGCTGACGAAGCTTTTCTTCGGTACGATGTCCGGCGGGCCGATCTTGATCGCCAGCGATGCCTGCGATGCGGGCTCGGCCACGATCGTCGCCGCAACACTGATCTTCGGCCTTTCCGCATCCTGGCCGTTCGCTCTCTCGAGGGACCACAGGATTGAAACGGCGCCAGCCAGCGCAACCATCAAGGTCGACCACCCCGCGCGCGGGCTTAGTGCTCGCGGCGCCGCCGCATCCACGCGAGCCGTCCGCCTCGGCGCCGGCCCTTCGCCCAGCGCAAATGGCCCCCCTGATCCGTGCTCTGTTACTGCGGGCGGCATCATTGCTTGCGCTGGGTTTTGCTCCACTCGAGGAAGCGCTGGAACAACCGTTCCTGCTCTGCCGCATCATCGGGTGCCGCACGCGCGGCCTGCTGGCGGGCCAGTTGCGTGTCTACAGGCGGTGTGCGCGTCGGCTGGGATCTGGCGGCAGCCGCAGCCACCTGCCTCAGTTTTTCCTCGGCCACCCAGTAGCGGGTCCAGCCCGGCACCTTGGAGGCCAGATTGATGCTCTTCCACGCAGGATGATAGGGCGGCTTCTGGAAGCCCTCGAAGCGGTCAAAAAAGTATTCGACGAACCGCTGGATGCGCCGGAAGCGATCGCTTTCCTTCGGCCAATTGTAGACCGCCAGCACGACAGGCACGCCGAGCGCATCGACCTTCTCGCCGGGCTTGATGTATCCGGGATAGTCCTCGGAGGTGAAGACCGACGGCACGTAGAGGTCCTCGAATTTGTCGTAGGGCACGGAGAGGAACTTGTAGCCGTAGTCGTTCTTGAATTTTGTGAAGAGGTCCTGCGGTTTACCGCCGGTGTTCACCAGGCCCGCCAGCTCGCCTGTCTTCATCTTCTCCAAAGCTATGGCATTGTTGACCGGAACCGGTTCGACCTTGATGCCGAGGCGCTGAAACAGGATCGGCCCGCTCACCGAGGCACCGGCGCCCGGTGTGTGAAAGCTCACCTTCTTGCCTTCAAGGTCCTTCAGCGAGCTGATGTCCGACCGCACCAGCAAGTGGATGTGGCCGATGTACATTCCGGAGACGAAGTGGATGCGCTTCTCGATGTTGGGAATCCTCTCGACCGTCCGGAAATGCTCGAGCACATCCGCATTCGTGAAGGCGATGTCGACTCCCTTCAGATAAAGCAGGTCCTTCACGTTCTCGGTGGCGCCATAGGTGATCATGGGGATGACGCGCAGCTCCTCGCCGTTATTGAGGTTGCGCGCGATCTCCGCGCCAAAGCGAATGAACGTGCCCTCGGGCAATCCGCTTGCAAGGCCAACGGTCCAGTTGTTGATCTTGGCAACCGTCTGGCCTTCGCCGACAGAAGCGGCGGTCGGAGCTCGAGGCACGGGCCTGTATTGCGCGGTCTCGAACGGAGAGGTCTGGGCTTGGCCCGCCGTGCTCGCCATGCACATCGCAGCAATCAGCGCCGCGAAACCGCGAACCCCCGCACGCATGACGGTACTCCCACAAAACGCACATGGGCCGCCGCGCAAGCGGCAGTCTTGCCAATTGTCGGTATTCCCTCTCGCGTTTAAGTTAGTCGACCGGAGATTGCACGTTCAAGTAGAATCTTGTCTGTTGTCCGGACGGCTTGATCACTTTTCTGTGGCGTGAGCCGCAGCGGAATGCCGCCACGGCTGACGGTTGCGAGCTTCATGGCCCTACGCCTCGAGAATCGCGACCGCGCGCGTCCAGCCCGCCGAGGCGCCTTTGATCTTCACCGGGAAGCAGGCGACCCTGAAGCCATTGGCCGGCAGCGTGTCGAGGTTGTGCAGCTTCTCGATGTGGCAATAGCCGATCTCGCGGCCCGATTTGTGCCCTTCCCAGATCAGCTTGGCGTTCTTGGTCTCAGCATATTTCTTTGCCGTGTAGACGAACGGCGCGTCCCACGACCATGCGTCGGTGCCCGTGATCTTGACGCCGCGCGAGGTGAGATAGAGCGTCGCCTCGCGGCCCATGCCGCATCCCGTCGGTACGTAGTCGGGCTGGCCGTAGCGCGCGCCCGCCGACGTGTTGACCAGCACGATCTCGAACGGCTTCAAGGTGTGACCGAGGCGCGCGAGCTCGGCCTCAACATCGGCGGCAGTCGCCACGTAGCCGTCGGGGAAGCGGCGAAAGTCGAGCTTTACGCCCGGCTGGAAGCACCACTCCAGCGGCACCTCGTCGATGGTGATCGCGCGTTTTCCCCCGTCCATGGTAGAGGCGAAGTGCCACGGCGCATCGAGATGTGTGCCGTTGTGGGTGGAGATATCGATGCGCTCTACCGCCCAGCCCTCGCCATCCGGCAGCTCCCCCGGTGTGAGGCCGGGAAAGAAGCGGCACACTTCCGGCGCGCTCTGCTTGTGAGCGATGTAGGTGATCTTGGGCTCGGTGCCTGGCGGGTCCGAGGCGATGTCGTTCTGCAGCGCAACCGAGATGTCGACAATGCGCGTGGCCATCGCTTCCTCCACTTTGCCAGCATTCGTTTCCAGCTATGTTCGTCTGCAAAATTCATTTTGTCGATGAGATCGCCATGGAACAGGAGCTCTTCAAGAAGCGTGGACTCGACGTCGAGTACAAGCGCGTGCCCCTTTCGCGGCTGCCCGCGGTGCAATCCGACACGGTCACTTTCGGAGATGGCCCAGTTTGGAGCGTCAGCGCGCTTGCGGCGTGATGAGGCCGACGCGTGCCCCGTCGGGGTCTTCGATCGTCGCCATGCGGCCGGAACCCGGCACATCGAAAGGCCCGCTCAGGAGCTTGCCTCCCAGCTCGACAGCCTTGGCCGCTGCCGCATCGACGTTGGCGACCTGGATGTAGGGGAGCCACGCAGCCGCGCCCGCGAGGCCGGCATCGTCGAGCTTCATCGCGCCGGCGGCTTCGCGCCCTTCGGTTGTGAACAGAACGTACTCTTTTTCACCAAGCTTCGCCGGCCGCGCCGGATCCTCCAGGGCGACGACCTTCGTGGTCCAGCCCATGACACCTGCATAGAAGGCACGCGCCCGTTCGGGGTCGCGCGTCAGCAGCTCATTCCACCAGACGTTCCCGGCCTCGTTCGCCGCGGGCCCGGCCGAGGTCGAGGTCAGTGCCGCGCTCGCCCCTGTCGCCGAAGTTGCCGCGGCCACCATCGTACCGGCAACGAACCGGCGGCGGCTGACGCCCGTCCTCTCCGCGGCCTTTAAACGCCCTGCGTCGCCACTTTCTGGAGTGCTCATGACTACCGTTCCTTCCAGAGCTTGGCGCGAAGATGCGCGACAGGGACGGCAGCAAGATCGGGGCCAAGCGTTCACTTGCATTCGGTGACCTGGAGGTCAGCCAGAGCGTTTGGCGTCCCTCATCGTCAGGTCGGCCAGCAGCTCGGCAGCCTTGGCCCGCGGAAGCGCGCGAACGACGGCGCCGGGGGGCTGGTCGCGCAGAAAGACACGCATCGTGTGGCTGGCGTGCGCGGCATCCAGAACAAGGCAGACGGCGGTCCTCGTTGCCTTCTTGGAGCCCGCAGCCTTGCGCGTGCAGTCATAGGCCCGAATTGATTTCATGACGTTCCTCCACAGCACCAAAACGACACGTGTCATCGGCTCGCGCGAATCGATGCCGGCCGCGATATGTGACACGCCTTTCACGATTCGTGCCCGGCATTCGTGGCGCAGCGCGATTCTTCTTCTGCCCAGGAGCGAAGCGAGCTGCGGGAGGAAGATTTCCCAGCAGCATCGCAGCGTCGACGCACGTGATCGACAGCTGCTTGAATGGGCTCGCGAGCGCGCACTGGTAGCCGGCGGGTGCCGCGATGGGCTGAGTGTACCAGGTGAGCGCGGACGGAGCGGCGCATTGGAGCGGCGCGACAACACCATCGTCGCGCGCAGTAGAGAAGAGAGCCGGGTCGTTACTTAATCCTGTGCCGACGCCTTTGAGGTAAGCTTCCTTGCGCGTCCAGATCTCGAAGAAGGTCGCAAGGCGGTCCGCCTTTGGCGTGTGCCGCAAACGCATTTGCTCGTCCGCATGGAAGCAGGTCTCAGCAATCGTCTCCCAGTCGCAATCCGCATCTATGCGCTCGATGTCGATGCCGAGCGGAGAGTGGCCAATAGCGATGGCGGCGTACTCGTCGCCGTGCGACACGTTGAAATGCAGCCGCCACGGATTGTCGACGAGGCACGGAGCCCGTCCGTCATCCGCATCGATGGCGAAGCTGCGGGGCGGCCGGCCAGTGCAATGGCCCAGCAGCAGGCGCAGCAGACCGCGCGTGAGCACGAACTGCAGCCAGGCCCCGTGATGGGTGACGCGCCGGGCTCGTTCGAGCTCCGCCGCGCTGAGGAGCCCATGCGCAGCGGCTATGGGAGTATCCTGGTGGCGCGCCACACATAGGATGACGCTCGCCGCGCCGGAGCGGCGCGGCCGGGACGGTTCTTCTTGCATTTGGAGGCCTCTGGCGGCCGGGTTCGGACCCTTCGTCCTACTCGGCGGCCTCCGCAGTTGGCGCTAGCAGGCCGAGGTTGCCGAGGATCCGGTCCCTCGCCCCTGGCACGCGCCACGCTTGCTGCGCCTCCTGGTCGAGGGCGCGCAGCGGATCGAAGTAATAGTAGAGCCGGTTGGGGTCCACCGAAGGAGAGCGAAAGCCGGAGATGCCGAAGGTGTCGTTGTAGAACTCGGCGCTGTGCACGTCGCGCTTTCCGCCGCCGCCAGGTGCGTCGCAGACGAACAGGGGAGTATTGAAGCCGGCCGTGGCGCCCCGCACCTCCTTCTCCAGGCGCTGCGCGGTGGCAAGCGGCAGCCGGAAATGCTCCGTGCTCGTCACCATGTCGCAGAGGTAGACGTAGTAGGGATGGATGTTCACCCGGCCAAGCCCCTTCACCAGGTCGATCAGGGTTTTCGCGTCGTCATTGACGCCGCGCAGCAGCACCGCTTGGTTGCGCACATAGATGCCTTCACCGTGCAGGCGGCGCATGGCCCGCTCGACCATCGGCGTCACCTCACGCGGATGATTGAAGTGCGTGTGCACGCACACGTCCTTGAACATGGTGCGGCCGCGCTGCACGACTTCCACGATGGCTTTGAGCCACTCATCGTCGGTCAGCACCTTCTGCGGCAGCACCGAGATGGCCTTGGTTGCGAGACGGATGCGTCGGATGTGCGGGATTTCGAGCAGGGTGTTGACCAGCAGGCGGATGTTGGCCGGCTTCAGGCGCGACACGTCACCGCCCGACACCACCACGTCCTCGATCTGCGGGTGGGCGCGGATGTAGTCGAACGCCGCCGTCCAGTTCTGGGCGCTGGTGACGTTGTCCTTCTTGGCAAGCGCCGTGTCCTGGCCGACGGCGTAGCTGCGCGTGCAGTATTGGCAGTAGACCGGGCACACCGACGTGACGAGGAACAGCACCTTGTCCGGGTAGCGGTGCACGAGGCCCGGAACTGGTGACGTCTCGCGTTCCTCCAGCGAGTCGAAGGCGAGGCAGGGATGGTCATCTTCGAGCTCGAAGCGCATCGGCAGGAACTGCCGGCGGATCGGGTCGGCCTCAACGCTCGCCCAGTCGATCAGCGACAGGACGTAGGGGTTGAGCCGAATCGACATGCCGACTTTGCCGAGCCCCGCGCCCATTTCTTGCAAGGCGGCCGCAGAAACCACGTCTTTCAGAAGGGCTTCCAGCTGCTGAAACCGCGTTACGGCGTGCTTATCTTGCCAGAAGTGATTGGTAAATTCGGCTTCGGTAGCGTTCGGATAAAGTTTGGCGCAATTCGTTGCCAAATAGGCAAGGTTACTCACAGCCTGTTCCCCACACCAGACCCGAGCACGAAGCTCGGTTGCAGTCGAGCGGGAGATCATCCACGCGCACTGCCCACACACAGACCCGAGCCTAAAATGGCGGTTGCCGCACAGACGCTCTCTCTTTCGACTCTGAAGCGACCGCCGTGCTCGGTAAGCGTTCTCTTAAATCCAGAAATAGAAAGGGACAATCTAATCCCTGCTTAAGAATTAATCGGCGTATCACCGCTAATGAACACGATTATTGCATGTGCCTTCGGCCATGTGCCGCAACGGGAATTTCTCATGCAATTGGAGTTGAAGTCGTCGAGCTGGGCGCAAGGCGCGGCTCAGCCAGGCGAAGGGCTCGCGCAGCCGTGCCTGCACGAGCTGTTCGAGGCTCAGGCCGATGCTAGACCGAGCGCAAACGCGCTCGTGTGCGGCGATCTTATTCTGTCGTACGGAGAGCTCGATGCCCGGGCCAATCGCCTGGCGCATTTCCTGCGCGGGCTGGGCGTCGGCCCGGGCTCGTTTGTGGGCCTGTGCCTCGAGCGGTCCGAGCTCCCGATCATTGCCATTCTGGCCTGCCTGAAGGCCGGCGGCGCGTACGTCCCGCTTGAGTCGAGCTATCCAGACGAGCGCATCCGCTTCATCGCCGACGAGGCTGCGATCAACGTGGTGTTGACCGAGACGCAACTTGCGACGCGCGTCTCAGCGCTGGTCGACGGCAGGATCGTCGTGCTCGACGATGCCGCCAACGGCATCGATGCCCAGCCTGCCCGGCGACTCACGCGCATCGAGACGGGGCTCACCCCCTCCGATGCCTGTTACGTACTTTACACTTCCGGCACCACTGGGCGCCCCAAGGGCGTCGTGACTGAGCATCGCAACGTCACCCACTTCGTCGCCGCCTTCAATGACGCCTGCTCGACCACGCCCGCCGACCGCATCTTCCAGGGCTTCTCACTCGGCTTCGACGGCTCTACTGAAGAAATCTGGATGGCATTCTCGAACGGCGCCGCGCTGGTGGTGGGCCGCAAGGACACACCGAAGTTCGGCAACGATCTCGCGCGCCATCTGCGGGAGGCTGGCGTCACCTACCTCTCCACCGTGCCGACGCTGCTGTCGACCATGACCGAGGACGTGCCTTGCCTGCGCCAGCTGGTCGTCAGCGGTGAGGCCTGCCCGCCGGAGTTGGTGGCGCGCTGGGCCAGGCCCGGCCGCAAGATGCTCAACGTCTACGGGCCAACCGAGGCCACCGTGAACACGACCATGGCGGTGCTCGAGCCGGGCCGGCCGGTCACCATCGGCTACGGCCTTGATGGCTACGAGACCCTGGTTCTCGATGCCCACATGCAGCCGGTGCCGCTCGGTGCAGCGGGCGAGCTCTATGTCGGGGGCCCTGGCGTCGCACGCGGTTATCTCAATCGACCCGAGCTGACGGCCCGCTCGTTCATCGAGCAGGCGGGCCGTCGCCTCTACCGCACTGGCGACCTCGTGCGCTTCAACGACGAGGGAGAGCTGGAGTTCTTCGGCCGCATCGACAGCCAGGTGAAGATCCGGGGCTTTCGCGTCGAGCTGGCTGAGATCGAGGCGGTGCTGCTCGAGCAGCCCGGGATCGCCAGCGCAGCGGTGCGCCTCTACGAGCGCGAGGGCATGCCCTTGCTTGCCGCTTACGTGGTGCTGGCCGAAGGGGTCGGCTCGCTCGATCGTGGGCGGGTTCTGGAGGTGTTCCGCGCGCGCCTGCCGGCCTACATGGTGCCCGCCTCGCTCGACGTCCTCGACGCCCTGCCGATGCTGGCGAGCGGCAAGGTCGATCGCAAGGGTCTGCCCGAGCCCGTTGCGCCGCTGGTGGCCGAGGCGGACGCTGCAGGCGTACCCGAGACTCCCCTGGAAAGGGCGATCGCCGCTGCTTGGGCCGAGCTCTTCAAGCTGCCCAGGGTCGGCGTGGAGCAGGATTTCTTCCTCGACCTCGGCGGCCACTCACTGCTGGCGGCGCAACTGGTGGCGCTGCTCCGCACACGCGCTGATGTCAGCATTGCCGTGCGCGATATCTATGCCCACCCGACCGTGCGCAAGCTGAGCGCACATGTCGCCAGCACCCGGCGCGCCAAGGCGCCGTCGACAGCCAGCGACGCAGCACCGGCCAAGGGCTTTGCGGCCACGCTCAAATGCGAGCGGCGCAAGCCTGGCCGGGGCATGGTGGCCTTCCAGGCGCTCTATCTGCTGGCGCTCGGACCCCTGTTCGCGCTCCCGCTGGTGATCGTGCTGCCGCCGGTGGTGGACATGCTCTACTTCCGCAAGTCGATCCTCGACACCATCCTGTTCCTCATCGTCGTGGGCCTGGCCTTATGGCCGCTCATGCTGGCGATCGCCATAGGCTCAAAATGGCTGATCATCGGCCGCTACAAGCCCGGCGCCTATCCCTTGTGGGGCAGCTACTATCTGCGCTGGTGGACTGTCTCGCGCCTGCAGGCGCTGAGCGGGTTCGGCGCGTTCGGCGGCACGCCGTTGGCGCCGCTGATGTGGCGCATCATGGGTGCCAAGGTCGGTCGCAACTGCATGCTGCAGACCGGCCTCGTCAGCGCCTGGGACTGCATCTCGATCGGCGACGACACCAGCATTGGCGCCGATACGCAGCTGCCCGGCATCCGCGTCGAGAACGGCTATCTCGTCATCGGCAAGGTGGAGATCGGCAGCCGCTGCTTCATCGGCAGCCACTCGGCGCTGGGCCTCGACGTCAGGATGGGCGACGATGCCCGGCTCGACGACCAGTCGCTGCTGCCCGACGGCGAGGCCATTCCCGCCAGCGAATTCCGCCGCGGCTCGCCCGCGCGCAAGGCGAGCGTTGCCGTCCCCGACGGACCGCCGCGTCGACTGTCGCGCACCTATCTGAGCCTGTTCTGCGCGGCGCAGATCCTGACCGCCCTGGTGCTGGGTCTCACCCTGGGGCTTCCGGGCATCGCGCTGGCGCTCGGCACGGCCTTCATGATCGTGCACGTCTCGCCGCTGGTGTGGATGCCGGTTCTGATCGCTGCGGTACCGGTCCTCATCGTGTTCTCGTGCTTCTACGTGGCGTTCTGCAAGAAGCTGATCCAACCGCGTCCGCGGCCGGGCATCTACGACCTCTACTCGTTCAAGTACCTGCAGTTCTGGCTCACCTCGGGCATGATGCGCGCCGTGCGCGGCGCCGGCATGCTGATCTTCACGACCGTCTACTTGCCGCCCTGGATGCGCCTGCTCGGCGCGAAGCTGGGCAAGCACACCGAGATGTCCACGGTCTGGAGCATCTATCCCGACATGCTGGAGGCCGGCGACGGCGTGTTCTTCGCCGACGGGTGCTTCCTGGGCGGCAGTCGCACGCATCTCGGCCGCTTCGCCATGAAGGTGACGACGATCGGCAACCGCAGCTTCATCGGCAACAGCGCTATCATGCCAGCGGGCTCCAGCCTCGGCGACAACTGCCTGCTGGGCGTCCTCTCCGCACCGCCGGAGCCGACCCAGAAGACGCCGGACGGCACCGACTGGCTGGGCTCGCCAGGCTTCCGGCTGCCCAACCGCGTCAAGGTCGGCGGCTTTGCGGAGAGCACCACCTACCAACCGACGCGCAAGCTCTATCTGCAGCGCGCCGCCGTGGATGCCCTCCGCATCCTGATCCCGGCCTACCTCGGAGCCATCCTGGGCACGGCCACGTTCCTCACCGTGCTGGCAATCTACAACGCCTACGGCGTGTGGGCGGTGTACTGGGGCGCTCCCTTGATGGGCTGGACCCTGCTGGCCATCGCGGTCGCCACTGTCGTCACCCTCAAGTGGACCATCATGGGCACGTTCAAGCCCGTGGTTGTGCCGCTGTGGAGCGCCTACGTGTGGCTCAACGAGATGATCAACGGCATCTACGAGGCGATCATGGCGCCGATCGTGGGCATATTCTTCGGCACGCCGTTCGCCGCCCCGCTGCTGCGGCTGATGGGGTGCCGGGTCGGACGGCACTGCTACATCGGCACCAGCCTGTTCTCCGAGTTCGACCTGGTGGAGATCGGGGACTACGCCGCGCTCAACGGCGGCGCGATCATCCAGAACCACCTGTTCGAGGACCGCATCATGAAGTCCTCGCACCTGCGCGTGGGCGATGGTTGTACGGTCGGAAACATGGCCGTGGTGCTTTACGACACGCGCATGGAGGAGGACGCCGTGCTCGGCCCGCTGTCGTTGCTGATGAAGGGCGAGATCATGCCCAAGCGCAGCCGCTGGCACGGCATCCCAACCGTGCAGGGCTGAGAGACGGAGCTCAAACGACAGCAGGCGCGCCCTTGGGCGCGCCTGCAATCTCTCTGCAGTCTGCCGCCCACCGCTGCGGGTGACCTCAGGCTTCGTGATCCCACAATTACTTCATCGGCCTGACGGGCGGCACGCCGCCGAAGTGGAAGCTGATGTTCAAGGTTCCGTAGGCGCCTTCGGAGCCGAAGAACGAGCCGCATAGCTTGCCGTCTTCGTCGATGAACTGATAGCCAGCCGAGAGGCTGATCTCCGCCAACAGATCGGTCCGCAGCTGCCGTTCGAAGCTCACGAATGCACCCAGGCGCTGCGCGTCGCCGGTCTCGTCGCCGAGCAGCCACCCTTCCACACCGAAGATATGGCGACTGCGGTTGAAGCCGAGGCGGCCCAGCAGGAAGTAGGTGTCGAACGCGGTCGAGTAGGCACCTTCCAGCGCGTAGTAGTACGGCAGATCGAGATGGCGATGGCTTTCCAGGTCGATGGCGACCTTGAAGCCGGTCTCGTGGCCGCTCACCGGATTGAATGGATCGTTGGGCGAGATGCGATGGTTCTGGAAGTCGACACCGGCATAGAGGGCCATGTCGAAAGTCCCGCGCACCCACTGGTAGCCGACCATGACGTCGCCTTGCCACATGCGGCCGTCAAAGGACCGTGCGTGAGACTGCCCGAGGGACAGGTACCAGCCGGGCAGTTTTCCTCGTAGTCGTAACGGCCGTAGGTGCCCATGGTCCGGAAGAGAACGCCCTCACGCGAGAGGTCGCGGTTCAGGGCCCAAGTCGCTCCGAGATAGGTCTCCCACGAGTTCCCGCGCCACCTCACCGCCGGTGAAAATGGTGTGCGAGTAGACGGGTCCGTAATAGGTGTCCATGACCGGGGCCGTTCGGGTCATCCCGTCCGCAGATGCGGTGACTGGCGCCCAAAGAAGTATAGCCGCGGCAAACAGGATGTGCCTGCGCATGATAGTGCTCCCCACACAGATGCCGCGATGAGCACTCGATACGAAGATCGCAGCTGTTGACCTCTAGAACGTGATTCGCGGTGCCGAAGCAATCGACGCACAAGAACGTGTTGTCCGATAAGCGCACTTGTGAGGCTTTGCGGGTACAGCCCAGCCTCTCGCAGCCGAGATGTACCCGCATATGGTCAAGGAACTGTTAAGCCCGACTGGCCCGACGCGATGGGACGACCTTTCCTTAATCTGTGGATAGGCCGCTCCTATTGCAGCGGCACCACCGCATCGGCGCGGACATAGCCGATCCTCTGTCCCCCCCGTGCAACCACCACCCACACCCCGTGCTGCTCGAGCACCCGCACCGTCGTGCCGGCAGGCAGCTCGCGCTGGCCGGGCGCGTCGTCCGTCGCTCGCTCCCTGAGCAGCTCGACACGGATCAATGTGTGGGTCGGGGTCTTGGGTATGGCTTGTTCCACCCGCTGCAGAATAGGGGCACCGATCGGAAAGTCATTGCCGCTGAGCCTGCGGGTAGGCCGCTGCTCGATCCCGAACACCTGACCCGTAATCTGGGGAACGCGCAGCTCGACGTGGTCGGCAAGGCGGCTTACCCCAATCGTCCCGCCGGGCCCCTGGCCTCTCCTTTTTTCCAACGCCTCGAGCAGCGCGTAGGTCAGCACACCATGACCCATGTAGCCCTCGTAGGCCGCCTGGCGCGACGCGGCGATCACGTTGTGTCCCGTGGCGTATTGCAGCTGCTCCACGGCCGTGTGGCGCGCACTCTCCGTACGGCGCACGAACATGGCTCCTGTGGCCTGGTCCATGGCGATCATGCGCCCGCCATCCGCGCCGACGATGAACGTGGCCTCGCCACTCTCGCACGTATCGAGAATGAGCAAGGTCTTCTGGACGTGCCCGACCTTGGCCAGCAGCGACGACTGCCACTTGTCCTGGCTTATGGCGAATTCCGGCCCAGTCTGGCCGGCCTTGAAGTCGAGCGACTGCGGATAGTAGTGATACCGCCCATTGATCGACTTGCCGTGACCGGCGAGAAACAGCACGAACACGTCTGTCGCCTTGGCGGCGGCGCCGATGCGCTCGAACTCTGTCGTGATGTTCGCCTCGGTGACCTGCTCGTCGATCAGGGTCTTGACCAGGACCCTGCTGTAGAGGCCCTGCGCGACCTGCTGGAGCGCCTTGCTGAAACCCAGGGTGTCCTTGACGGCATAGCTCAACTGATAGTCGGGCGAGCGATACTTGTCGACGCCGATGGCGAGCACGAACATGCGCGTGCGCTCGCTCGTGGTCACGCCGAACTTGTCGACCGCGACTGGGAACGGCAGGGTGGCCACCCGCGCGGCGCCATTGTAGGCCGTAAAGTCGACGATGTTGGCCTTTCCAGGATCGACCTTCAGTGCCTCGGTGAGGGCCACCGCCCTGCCGGGTGACGGCTGCTCGGCGCCCTTGAGGGCCGCGGGTTCGAGGTTGCCCTGCGTCTTGCCGTTCACGCGCCAGACGACCCGCGGACCAATGCCGCCGCCCGTGTCGACGATGCGCATCGTCAGCTTGACGGTGTTGCCCACAGGCTCATACCTCAGGTATTCGACCTGCGGCGCAGGACCAGAGCTCAGCAACTCCCGGAGGTTGAGCTTCCCGATCGCCTCGTCGGCTCGGGTTGCAGCCTCACCGCGCAACGACTCCTCGACCAGATCGGGCCGATAGAGGTGGTCGTAGAACTGCAGGACCGAAAAGGACTCGAACTCGCGCACCACGCTCAGCATCTCGCTGCCCTTGCGCGAGCCGGCAAAGAAGCCGCCCTTGATCATCGTCAGCCATTCTCCGTCGCGGGTGCGGAAAAGACCGGCCAAGGACAACGACTGCGGCTTGGCGGCATCCCAAATCCGCACAGCGGTATCGGCGCTGCCCGACACCATGCGCTTGCCGTTGGGAGAGAACGCCACTGACATGACCGGGCCGGAGTGCCCCTTGTCGTAGATGCTCAGCGGCTCCTCCGTGTTCACATCCCACAGGATGAGCTTGTTGTCCCAGGTGCCCGCGAGAAGGCGCGCGCTGTCAGGGGAGAACGCCACCGAGGTCGCGCCGGCGCCAAGGTTCTGGAAGGTGCGCAGCACCTCACCTGTTGCCGGATCCCACAGCCTGATCGTCTTGTCACGGCTGCTCGACGCGATACGCTTCGCGTCGGGCGAGAATGCCACCGAGGTCACATCGTCTTTGTGGCCCTCGAAGTTGCGCAGCACTGCGCCTGTCGACGCATCCCACAGTTTCAAAGTCTTGTCGCCGCTGCCCGAGAGGAGGCTCTTGCCGTCGGGCGAGAAGGCCACCTCGTTCACCCGCGCCGCGTGTCCCGCGAAGGTGCGAACCGCTTGGCCGGTGTTGACGTCCCACAGCCGCAGCGACTTGTCAGCGCTCCCGGACAACACGAGCCTGCCGTCGGGCGAGAAGGCCACCGAGGCCACCGCATCCGCGTGCCCCTCGAAGCTGCGCACCAGCTCGCCTTTGGCTGGGTCCCAAAGCTTCAAGGTCTTGTCCTTGCTGCCCGACAGCACCTGTTTACCCTCGGGCGAGAAGGCGACCGAAGCGACCTCGTCGGCGTGGCCCTCGAAGCCGAACAGCAGCTCACCTTTTGCTGCGTCCCACACCTGCAGGGTCCCGTCACGGCCACCCGAGATCACGCGCGCGCTGTCCGGCGAGAAGGCCACCGAGCTGACCACATCGGACCCTCCTCCAAACGTGGCGAGCAGCTCCCGCGACGTCGCATCCCACAGCTTCGGCGTGTTGTCGCGTCCGCCCGAGAGGACCCGCGCACCGTCGGGCGAATATGCTACCGAGCTGACTTCACGCAGCTGGCCTTGGAACGTGCCAAGCAGCCGCGCTGTGGCCGCGTCCCATACCCTAAGTGTTTTGTCGTTGCTGCCGGAAAGCGCGCGCTTGCCGTCGGGCGACCAGGCGACCGAGGTGACATCCGCTGCGTGCCCCTGGAACGAGGTCACTCGCCCCGTTGCGGCGTCCCAAGACTTGAGTGTCTTGTCGCTGCTGCCCGAAAGCACGCGCTTGCCATCGGGCGAGAATGCCACCGAGGTAACGCCGCCAGCGTGCCCCTTGAAGGCTTTCTGCTCCTGCCCCGTGGCCGCGTCCCACAGCTTGAGCGTCTGGTCGGCGCTGCCCGACACCACCAGCTTCGCGTCGGACGAGAACGCGACCGCGGTGACCCGGTCGGCGTGCCCGTCGAAGGTGCGCAGCACTTGGCCGGTCGCAGCGTCCCACAACTTGAGCGTCTTATCGACGCTCCCCGAGAGCACCTGCGCCCCGTCCGGCGAGAACGCCACAGAGGTGACTTGGCCGGTGTGACCCTCGAAACTGCGCAGCAGGTCTCCCTTGGCGGCGTCCCACAGCTTGAGCGTCTTGTCCCGGCTACCCGACAAGAGACGCGTGCCATCGGGAGAAAACGACACGGAGGTGACCCCGTCCGCATGCCCCTCGAAGTTGCGGAGCAGGTCCCCGGTACCCACATCCCACAACTTGATGGTCTTGTCGCGGCTGCCCGACACGGCACGTGTCCCATCGCCAGAGAACGCTACCGAGGTCGCCCCCTGAGAGTGTGGGACATTGAGTACAATTTGGATCTTGGGTGGCTCCTGTGCGCGCGCTCCCTGTGCTGCCAGTGCAACTGTCAGCACTGCGAGCCCAATGGCCAACGAGCCAACTCGACAGGAATGCACAAACAGCATTAGCCGCACCTCCCCTGCTCCCCAAATACGGGCCATGCTCGTCAAAGCGCGACAACAGAGCAGTGAGCCGACCCGCGGCTTCTGCTCGCTCCGCAATGCTGCAAAGCGACGGCTCGAATTCAAACCTTGAGCCTAGCCGATATCGTTGCCGAGAGTGTGGCAGCGCCGCGACAGGGTAGTGGACCCTTCAAATCTCAGGGCTGTGTCCAGGTGTCTCCAAATGGCCGGAACTTTCCTCCGCCATCCCCACCTTTGGCAACATTGGCGTCCATGTCTTTCGAAGACTTCCAACTCGACACCTTGGGCTTTCCCGGCGCCGCTGGACTTCCTTTTGCTTGCTGCTTGCTGTTGGGCGTGAGTTCACCGGCCTTGGTCACGTCTGCCACTGCGCGTGTGTAGTCGCCCTTGCTCACGTAGGCGAGGCCCCGACTGTTGTAGGCTGCGCCATAGGTCGGTTTGATTTCAATGGCTTTGCTGTAATCCGCAATGGCACGATCGGTGTCGCCCCTGCGGGCGAACGCGGCTCCGCGCTTGTAATAGGCCGTAGCATTCTTGGGATTCTGACCGATGATCTCCGAGCACCCCTGGATGGCCAGATTGTCATCCATCTGTTCAAGGCAGCTGGTTCTGTCGTCCGCCGAGGCGGAGGCCGACAGTACCGCAACCACTACGCACACCAGCGCAACTGGAGACTTGCGCATGATCTCCCACCTCCTACGCAAGAGCCACCCGAAACAAATAGCACTGAAACCGACTATCGGCGAGACCGCGCCCACCCACGCGCCGTAGCTGAGGTCGGCGGCGCGAGCCACTAGCTCCAGATCATAGGCCTTGCAGGCTCCGCTCTGCCGTGAGGGTCTTTCGTCACGCTCAACTCATAATGACCGTCGAGACACCGATCCTGGTCAACCTTGGTCAAGCACACAGTGGGGGCAGTTGTGCTCCAAAGCACAACCGCGCCGGTTGCCACGACTTAAATAAGCGTGATCATGAAGGCTCGCCAACTCATCAATGATGCAGTGTCCGGCCCTGCACTGAGGGTGATCGCTAAGGCCTTTGACGATGCCTGGTTCGAGATTGCTGATCGGTTCGACCGGGATGGACCGGCGAGAGAGGCGGCACGCCTGAGGCTCGCACACGTGATCCTGGCCATCGCCAGGCCGGATGGCAACAACAGTTCAGAGCAACTCAAGGACGCCGCGCTTCACGCGATTGCCACGAACGATCGTGCGGTTTCACACGGACCATAGGGCGCTTTGCGGGTCCCGTGGCAGGCCGCTCCGCCCGCGCCATAAGTCGGGGCCAGAGCTCGCGCGTGCGCCAAAGCTCACAAGGACGTGAGCATTGTCACCTGCTACTGGTGAGGACTTGGACGCCAACGAGGACGATAGCGACAACGCCGAAGAACGAGACCATTTCTTGGTTTTCGCCGACTTCAGGATCGGCGCGGCGCGGGTACTGTTCTTCGTGAGGGTCATAGGGGCCATCTCCCGGCCGCCCGTCGCATGGGCAACGTCATTCGAACGCGCGCGTTCCCCTCCAAGCCGCAGGAGGTTCGCCGAACAAGCTTGAGCATTGCTATGTGTACTGTAAGAATTCGACACAAGGTTTGACTCCCGTAACGGGCGCAGGGATGCGAGGTTGCCGAAAAGGCAAGACGGATGCGCACGCGGGGTCGTGCGATGATTGCGAGAACCGGGAGCGTTCTGGTGGAAATGAAGCCGCTTATAAGCAGCGTTGAGCAGCGGATGCAGTTCCTTCAACACGACGTTGAGCGCACGAAGCGGGAGCTGCAGCGGCTCGAGCTCTACCATGCCGTGGTGAAGCGCTTGAGCTCCGCGGAATCGCTCATGCCAGAAGTCGTGCGGGCTCAGGGACTTGATCACTAGGCCCGATCCGACGATGTAATTCGGGAGAGCACGCGCCGCAAGCCTGCGGGTCACTCGTCCAGCGACGCGTGAAGTCCTCGTGAAAATGGCCCGGAACTCGGGTTCCGGGACCTCTCGTTTGCTCTCCCCAGCATCGCCGAGTCCAAGCGCAAGCTTCAGTGTTGGTGCTTCCGCTTGGCAACCCCGGTCTAATCACGGCCGAGCTGACTGAAGGGAGACAACGTCGAGGTAATTGATGTTCAATTCACCCTCCGGCGTCGCTAACGTGATCACCCCGTGATAGGCGCAGCCCCCTTTCCTCGTAGCGGTATTGCGAATTTGAAGCTGCACGAATTGGCCTGTATGCGTCTGCCCGCTGGCAATAGTCACGGCAAGCTGCGGAGATTGAACTACATTGACACCACACAAGAGGGCGTGCACCCGCGCGACCTGGGCGAATTCCTCTGGGCTGGTGGCTTTCCGGTGCATGGGCCGTCTGATGCCGGAGACCGACTGCGATATTCACACAGAAGGCGGAGCATCGGGCAATAAACTTCTACGTGACCATGCCAAAGCGCCAACACGTGATGGCTCAGCATTTGCCTGCGTAGCTGGTCATCGCGGCGACCGAAGGGATCCTTGTGGCACGAGACTATGAGCGTAACCGCTCCGAGCGCCGCGATGGAAGAAGAGGCCGGAGTGCCTCCTCGCAGAGCGCACGCGGGCAGACCGTCGCATTAGAGCGTTGTGGGCAACAGAGGAGGCTCGCCGCGCAGCACGGCAAACCCTTTCGGCCCCCGCGCCCTCCTCCAGATCACACAAGCAAGCGGGCACCCGACAGCCTGATCGGCGCTCCAGAAGATCGAGAGGCCCCATCACTGATCAGCAGAACCGCCCTGGTGAGTGGCGGGACCCGTGTTGCGTGGCGGCTGGTCTTGCCGCTCGGGCAAATTCGGGTGGCGATCCTGGGACGGATCGCCATGCCTGTGCTGCATCTGCCTTTGATGCTGCAATTGTTGCTGTTGTAGGGTTACGGTCGGCTTAGGCATGTCGGCTCCCGACACCTGGAATCTTGTTCTGGGAGTCACGTCACGCTTCAACGCTGCGCCGCGCAGGTTGCCGGGTCAAGCCTCAACGCCCTGCAACATTCGGGTTGCGCACAAGTCTGTGGACACCATGGGCCGCGGTGCCCGATGTCATTTCTTCTTCTTGTCCTTATCGACCGGAGTTACCGGAATAGGCACGCCCTTCTTCGGGTCGACCCTGTAGTAGCAGTCGTAACGCTGCGCCCATGCCATCGAGACCCCACCCAGGAGCGAGGCAATGATGATCGCCATGATCCATTCTCGTATAGAGAAGCCTCGCATCCCTGCCTCCGAACCGCCGATTTCCGGTCGCCGAGTAACCGATGAAAGAGGCCGTCCAAGGAAATCTTGAATGAAGGCTACCGATTTCGGCATCGCAGAGGCGCTCACAATCCTTTGTAGCGCCGGCGTCGTGTCTCGAAGGCTGTTCCGCTTGATGGAGAAGGGCTCAGTGGCGCTCGAGGGAGCACGACCCCCCCCCACCCCCCCCCCCTCAGCAATCAGCGCCGCGGGTGTCCTTCGCCGGCCCGCGCCAAATAGGCGTTGCGCCCACCACAGCAGGCGGCGCAGATGGCCATCACCAGTGGTGGAATTGAAAGGCGAAGCAAGTTTCCGAGCAGCGAAATCCATATTCACCGGCAGGCTGATCGTTTGTGCGTAGCTGCGCAATTCCCCGGC
>CAWHBI010000014.1:0-82705 GCA_963827545.1 uncultured Alphaproteobacteria bacterium | reverse complement strand
CGTCCACCGCCAAGCCCGCGGCGGCGACAAGCACCTTTACGCTTCGCGCAGCCGTTTCATCCCGGCGGGCATCGCCGGCCATTTCGAGATGTGCGTGTGGCCGCCGGCAGCGCATAGCGCCGCAGCGGTGCGAACCGGTTCCGGGGTGAGCGTCGACCTGGCCGCCCGCATGCGCGGCATGTGGCGCAACACCGGCACGTAGGTCGCGTAGTCATAAACAACGGGGCTGCTTCAATGTCCGTGATGTAGCCCGGACCGGACGTTGTGGGAGATCGCTACGGAGAATTGCGTATCGACCAGAAGAATTTACTCGAAGGATGCGGGATCGCTACCTATCGCCTAGGCATCGGTTGCTCCGGCAAGATCGCCGCGCGCCATTAAGTACATGTTCCACAACGTTCTTGAAGCAAACTGCGTGGAAAGCGATGCGCGACTTGGCCACATGTACGACGCTTCCCGCAGGGTAACGCAGTCTCCCCCGATCGGGGGACGCACCGCGGTACGGACCGAACGTCATCCATGATGCAAAAGCGCCAGCCGGGTTACCGGGAACTCCGGTGATGACCGGTTTCCAAGCGCAGAGACTTTGATCCCTCACCGCAGCCAGCATCCTCCATTAGAAGGACGCGGAGTTGGGCGGTGCTGTGCACAATGTCGCTGAGGTGAAGCACAGTTGCAGGATCGCGGATGCCGAGGGTAGCGACAAGCCTCCTCGAGATCGAACAAATCCAACGCGTCAGTGCGTTGCTCAATAATGTCGCCCCGTTTTCCGGGCAGACAATAGTCGTCACGACTGCCGACGGAAAGGCGCGGGCGGGAAAGCTCCTGTCGCACAACTGCGGCAGTCGACGTCGTAGGCGGGGCAAGGAGACCTGCCACTACGGCACCATCAATCTCGCCACCCCAACCGGCGAAGCTGAGATCAATTATCTCGACGTTGTTTGGATTGCCCTTAAGTAGCGGCTTTCTCGCAATGATCCACCGCATGATCGCGAACCGCGGCGCCAGGAGACGGCGGCCCCTCCTCGTGTTGTTCGGCGTCATGTCGCCGGCCGATCAGACCACCAAGGCCGCCATCCTCAGGAAGCTGGGGGCTTGACGCCCCCTTCCCGTGGTTGCTCGCGGACCTGGTGCGTGGTCGCCGCCATGGGCAGTGCCGTGCTCGTCAATGCCTATGAGCACGACCGCCCCCTCAAGCCCAACCTCCCGTGATGGCCGGACTCGTCGCCCGGCCGAGCTCGAGGCTGGCAATGACCTCGATGCTCTCCCGCTGCCAAGACGAGCGGACCCCGCCGCCGACCTGGGGGCGGCCAGTGGCCACCGCCAGTTCGCGGCGCTGCAGCAAGTTTGACCGCAGCTGGGGGTTCATCTGCCGAGCGTTGGCCGACAATTATCGGGTGGAATCCTCCTCCACACGTGTTTCGTGCCTTCGGGCGACTGCCAATTGCCGACGGGTCGATGGCGCCGCCTGGACCACTAGATTTCCTGCCCCCGCGCCAATCGCGTTGATGCAAGCCATGGGCAAGCCCCGCCACCCTGATCAGGGTTTTCCCTGATTCACTTCATGGCAGGAGAAGCCAGACGATCGAGGTTGCGTTGGGTCATGCTGAACAACTCGGCGGCCGATTGGCACGCAGGGAGGAAGGGAGAATTCGACGATGAACCGCAGCTCCACCATTACCAACGCCGCGGGTGCGCCGGTAGATTCGCGTCATACTCCTTCAGGCCTCGGGCCGAAGCTCTTGGCCTATACGCTTGGGGTAGCCGACTTGGACAAGCCAGAGGACGTGCTCAATGGACTGCATGCTGTAACGAGCACGGCCCTTGACCTTCGCGTCCTCGGTGCCTTTCGCATGCCCCGAAAGGTCGCTGACTGGAATTCGATGCGCGTCGGCAAAACGGTGTTCCTGCATCAGGGAGCTCCCAAAGGCTGGTGGGAAGAGTGGTTCACGTTTGCCCAACACAACAATCCCATCGGCTATATGATGATGAAGGCGAGCATTGCTCCGTTCACGTGGACGGAGGGCCTGCAGCTGTTGCAGCCAATTGGCATCGACCGTGCAGGCTACGAATTGGGGTTGAAGTACGAAATGCGGGACGGACTTGCGTGCCCGGTGGGTGGGCGGTGGGTTGTAATATTCTGGTCGCGCAAGGTGCTCTCGAAACGGCTCACGCAAGCGGCGAAGATCATGATCTTCGGGGCGGCCAGTTTTGCGGCAATGCGGCTTGAACAAATGGTGGGGGCAGTTACCGACTGCAGCGGTGGCCTCCTTCCGCGACTGACCCCGCGAGAGCTGGCGGTATTGCGGCTCACTGCAATGGGCAAGCCCGACAAGGAAGTCGCCAAAGAGCTCGAACTGGGTGAGGAAACGGTGCGGACCCACATGAAGAAGGCCCAGGCGAAATTGGGCGCTCGCAATCGGACGCATGCCGTTGCAGAAGCCATACGTCAGCACCTCATCGCATAAGCGGAACTGCGAGCGGAAGGCGCCGATGACCACCGATCAGAGCGCGGCAGCGGCTGCCGAAGCTTCTGCTTCCGCGTCGTAATTCCAGATCCAGGCGCGTTCCTGGACCTGGCCGGCAAGCGCTCGATCGCGCGCGCTCATATCGCTGCCCGACGCATAATAGCGCGCGCCGTTCAACCGCGAGCGCTGTTGCACGCCGGCCGTCCTCTCGCGCCGCAGCTGCTCGTAGAGCTGCAACGCCCGCGGGGCCGACTCCCGATCAGCGTGGCTCAGCAGGGTCGCCAAGGCCACGCCGTCCTCGATGGCTTGATTGGCGCCCTGGCCGGCGTGGGGTAACATGGGGTGTGCGGCATCTCCGAGCAGGGTCAGGCGAACGTTGGTCCATCGCGCGAGCGGCTCGCGATCGTATAGGCCCCAGCGGAACGTGCTCTTCGCTTGCGCGAGAATAGTCTCCACCATCGGGTCCCAGCCCGCGAATTCCCGTGCGAGGGCGGCAGGATCGCCGGGAGCGGACCAGGACTCTCTTGTCTGTTCATCCGTCGTGACGAAGCCGACATAGTTGACGAGCTCGTTCGCACGCACGGGAAAGACGAGAAAATGCTTGCCCACACCCAGCCAGTTGCGCATCGCTCCGGGTCGCCACCCCACGCTGGCCGCCGAAACAATGCCCCGATGCGCGACCTGTCCGGAAAACTGCGGCCGCGACGGGGCGATCACGAACTGCTGCAGCGTCGAATGGATGCCGTCTGCTCCGATCACGATATCGGCCGTGGCGCGGTTGCCGTTGGCAAACGTGAGGGTGGCCTGCCGGTCGTCCTGCTCGAAGCCGATGCATCTGTGGCCGGTGCTCACGATGTCGGCAGGCAGCTTCTCGACAAACATGGCCAGCAAATCGGCACGGTGCATGCCGTAGAATTCGATCTTGCTCGCCAACTCGGGGGGCCACATCGCCGCGGCAAAGGTTCCGTCCGCGTTCCGAAACTGAGGCTCGACAAACTTCGCTCCAAAGCGCGCCAGCTCATCTCCGAGGCCGAGCCGCTTCAGCATCCGCACGCCATTCGGCTGGATTGCGACGCCGGCGCCGACCTCGGTCAGGGCCGGGGCCTGCTCGTAAAGACGGACGTCGATACCGCGCTGAATGAGGGCGGTGGCAGCGGCGACGCCACCGATGCCACCGCCGACGATCGCCACGCGGAGCGGGCTCGTGCTCATGGCAACTCACATCGAGGCATGGGACGCCCTACTCGGGAGCCTTGAGCTTGGCCTTGTCTATGACGCCGCCCCAGAGCACGCGCTCGCGCTCCACGAACGCCGCCATCTCCTGCGGCGTGTTGCCGATGGGTTCGGCGCCGTGCGCCAGGAATTTCTTGCGCACCTCTTCGGTCTTGAGCACGTCGACGACATCCTTGCTGATCTTGGTGACGATCGCGTCCGGCGTATCCGGCGGTGCCACCAGTCCGAACCAGGCGATCGAGGCGAAGCCCGGCAACGCCGCCTCCGACATGGTCGGCACGTCCGGCAGATAGGGCGAGCGCTCGGGCGTGCACACGGCGATGATCTTGAGCGCGCCAGCCTGATGCTGCGGCAGTGACGACGACAGATTGTCGAACATGAAGAGGATGTGACCGCCGACCAGGTCGTTCATGGCGGGCGCTGTGCCGCGATAGGGCACATGATTGAACTTTACACCGGCCATCGTCTCGAACAGGGCCGTGGTCAGATGCGATGTCGCGCCGATGCCCTGCGAGCCGTAGGCAATGCCGCCGGGATCGGCTCTCGCTTTCTCGACCAGCTCCTTCACCGTCGACACGCCGAGCTTGGGGTTTATGATCAGCACGTTCGGCGAGCTGGCGAGAATCGTGATCGGCTTGAACTTGGTGGGATCGTAATTGAGCTTTTTGTAAAGCGACTGGTTGATCGCGAGTGTCGTCGGCGGCGAGGCCAGCAGTGTGTAGCCGTCCGCCGGAGCGCGCGAGAAGGACTCCGCACCAACATTGCCAGCCGCTCCGGGCCTGTTCTCGACAATAACCGCCTGCTTCCAGACGTTGCTCAACGCATCGCCAATGATGCGCGGCAGGGCATCGGCCGTTCCGCCGGCGGGGTTGGGGACGATGATCTTGACGGTTGAGGACGGAAAGCTCTGAGCCGCGGCAGACCCGTAAGCTGCAGATAGAGAAAGCCCGGCAACAACACCTGTGAACAGCAGGCGACTGGGCTTTGACTGTAGCACGTCGTTCCCCATCCGATTGGCGGCAGGCGTCCAACGGGGTGAGTCGGACCCGCTGATCCTGGGCCATACCGTACTGCGCCTGCGCGCCCGATACTCTTCCAGTCTCGGCGCACAGTAGTACGAAAACGCCAATTTCCGCAAAAACAATGACCGTCGAGAACCGCGGAAGAATTGCAGTGTGAGCGGCGGGGCTCAAGGCCGCCTGCTGGATTCGCGGAGACACCCACGTTACTCAAAAAAACCTCAAGGGTCGCGTAGGAGCGGTCGTGGCCCTGTCCGCGGGCCGTCAATTCGCTCCGCGGATAGTCTCCATAACCTGCACCGCACTACTCGAGCACGGATTTCCATGGATACTATCGATCGCGGACTTTCGGAGGAACAGCGGCTCGCGCGGGATAGCTGCCGCGCCTTCGTGAACGACTTCGTGACGCCGTTCATCCGGCAGAACTGGCAGCGAGAATGGCTGATGGATCCCGACGCGCGGCTGCCGCGCGGCATACTCGAGGCGGCCGACAAGATCGGTGTTCGGACGCTCGGCGTCCCGGAAGAATTCGGCGGAACGCAACTCGATGCCGCCACCGAAGTGCAGACCTTCGCCGTCATCGCCGAGGAGATCGCGCGCGGCGACTCGGGGCTGGCCGACAAGCTGGTGCAGAACTGGAAGGTCTCCGTGCTGCTGCGCAAGTTTGCCCCGCGCCACCTTCAGGAGCGCTGGTTTCCCAAGCTCGTAGGCGATCCGGCCTTCCTGCTCGCCCACTGCCTCACCGAGCCGCGCGGCGCCTCGGACCGCTGGCTCCCCTACAACGTTCCGGAGGCGGCGATGCATACGCGCGCCGCGCGGCAGGGCGGCGAATGGGTGATCAACGGCCGCAAGCAGTTCATCAGCAACGGCTACGACGCGAGCCTCTTCGTCGTGTACGCCAACACAAACCCGAAAGTCGGCATGCTGCAAGGCACGTCGAGCTTCCTGGTGCCGCGCGGCACGCCGGGCCTCACGATAGCGCGCTGCAACGAGACGATGGGCGGCCGCTTCATGAACAACGGCGAGCTCGTGTTTGAGGATTGCCGCGTGCCGGCCGATCATCTGCTCGTGGAAAGCGAGGCGCTGGGGAGCGCGGGCATCTACTTCCGACCCGGCAAGATCATCCAAGCTGCGAAGAACCTCGGCGTCGGCATGGCCGCGTTCGAGCGCACCGCCGAATACGTGCAGAGTTACGTTCAGGGCGGGCGCATCCTGATCAAGCATCAGGCGGTGGCGCTGCGCCTCGCCGACATGGCGACGAGGCTCGCCGCGGTGCGCGCGCTCCTCCGCACGGCCGCGCGTGCGGCGGACGAAGCCGCGCCCGACACCGATCAGCTCTGCAACATGGTGAAGGTCTTCGCCGCCGAGGAAATCTTCAAGGTGGCGCAGCACGCAATGGAACTGCACGGCGGCAACGGCGTGATGCTCGACTTCGGCATCGAGAAGCTCTTCCGCGACGCCGCCATTTTTCTGCATATGGACGCCACCGCCGACATCTCACGCTTCAAGATCATCAAGGCCATGTTTCCCGCGACGGCCGGCGCCTATGCCGGGCCGGAGCAGTAGGCGCACCTCCATTGGCGCGCGGCCGCCTTCCTTTGCGCCATGAGCTTCGGACGACGTTGATCGTAGGGTCTCAATGCGGCAGTATGCACGGGCCCCAATGAAAGCATGACGAGGGGACGCAACGCGCGATGAGACGTCCACGCATCAGCTGCGTCGATCCCGCGGAGATCAACGATGCGGACATGCTGGTTCAGCGCGACCGCTGCGGTCGCGAGGGCAAGCACCGAGCATTACCAGGTTCTGCCCGGCACGGACGCGTCCGTGGCACCGGGTTTGGAGACCGAGGCGGCCTTGCGCTGCTCCAACACGGGCCTGAGCTGCTGGGGCGGGAGCCGGGTCAAATCGCCCCGAGAGGCACGGAGTGAGCACAACGAAACCGCTGGGATCAGCAACGGGAAACGATGCCGCTGCCGCGGGAGCGAATGGTCCCGTCCGCATCCGCGTCAATGCCCTTGCGAAGCGCTACGGGCCCCATGAAGTCTTCCGCGGCGTCACCTTCGAGGTCGGCGAGCGGGAGATTGTTTCCATCGTTGGTGCGTCGGGTTGCGGCAAGACCACTCTGCTGCGCTGCGTTGACGGATTGATAGGGGTCGACGAGGGCGAGGTTCTGGTCGATGGCCAACGCGTACTTGCGCCGATCCCCGGCGTGGCAATGGTGTTTCAGCATTTCGGCCTGTTTCCCTGGAAGACAGTCTACGACAACATCGCTTATGGCTTGCGCATGGCCGGCGCGAGCAAGCCCGATATTGCGCGCAGGGTGCCTTACTTCATCAACCTCGTCGGGCTCTCCGGCTTCGAACGGGCATATCCCTTCCAGATGTCGGGCGGCATGCAGCAGCGCTGTGGGCTCGCTCGCGCATTGGCGGTGGAACCAAGTGTGCTGCTGATGGACGAGCCGTTTGCGGCGGTGGACGCACAGACGCGCGAGATCCTGCAGTTTGAGCTGCTGCGCATCTGGGACGAGCGGCCGACCGCCATGCTGTTCGTCACCCATTCCATCGACGAGGCAGTGCTGATGGGCCACCGGGTGATCGTGCTCAAGGGCAAGCCGGCGGGCATCTTCGAGACCATCGAGGTCGACCTGTCGCAGCCGCGCAGCCGGGCCACGCTGTCGCATCCGCGCTTTGCGGCATTGCGCGAGCACGTTTGGGCGACCCTGAAGGACGAGGCGAGGAAGGCTGAGCTCCAGTTGCAGCGCTGACGCGCCAAGAATAGGTCTGCAAAGGACGTCTAGAGGACCAGTGGGAGGAAGAATATGAAACCGCGCAATCTGAAATGCATGGCTGCGTTCGGCGTGGCAGCGGCGCTCCTGAGCCCTTCGGGCGCCGCGCTGGCCCAGAGCAACGTCACGTTCGGGCTTCCCGGAATCCCTCCGGTGTTCGTCAACGTGCAGCCCTTCGTGGCTCAGCAGGAGAAGCTGTTCGAGAAATACGGCGTCAGCGTTACCCTGCGGCCGTTCGATACGGGCGCTGCGGCCGCGCGGGCGGTAGTCGCCGGCGACCTCGACCTGTCGATCACCCCGACGGCGCTGGTTGCCACCATGATCTCCAACGCCAACGTCGATCTCGTCGCCATCTACGGCTACGAGAAGCCTACTTGGCGCCTCGCCTCGATGGACCCGAACACCAAGTGCGAAGACCTGAAAGGGCAGCCGGTTGCCATCGACACGCCGGGCGGCGCCCGCTCGATCGCTCTCAACCAGATGCTGCGCGCCTGTAAGCTGTCGGCGACCGACACCGAGCAGGTCGGCATGAGCTCGAATGGTGCCGCGGCGCTGATTGCCGGACAGATCAAGCACGCCGTCCTGCACCTCGACGAGGTCCCAATCGTGGAGCGGGAGTCGGGCAAGAAAATCAATCTCGTCCTGACGCTCGCCGATGTCAGCCCCGTCAACCACTACACGGCCCTGATCACCACGCGACAGAGGGCCGAGCAGAAGCGCGAGGCGCTCGCGCGCGTCATTGCCGCCCTGATCGAGGCAGCTGAGTTCATGGCCGACCCGGCCAATGCCGACCGAGTAGCGAAGGCCGCGGAACCTACCGGTCGCAAGCCCGAGGACGCCAAGGTCGCGCTCGCAGGTTACGTGGGGATGGAGTTCTGGCCGCGTAACAGCGCCGGACTGACCCAGAAGAATATCGACGGCGTAATCGAAGTCCAGAAGCGGGTCGGCAGTATCAAGCCTGAATTTACTCCAGTAACCTACCAGCGTATGGTCAACATGGCACTCTACGAGGATGCGTTGAAGCTCATCGCCTCGAAAAAATGACCGAGCGCGCTGTGGCTTGACCAGACGTTGCCCGAGGGGGGTGCGATGAGGTTGCGTGATCGAGCATTGACGCGGCCAGCGATCTCGGTCCTCTCGCTCGCGCTCGGCGCCGCCATCTGGGAGGTGGCGGGGAGCCGGATCAGCCCGGCCTTCCTTTCGCGCTTTTCGGCAACGCTCGCGCGGCTTTACGAGTTCAGTGTAACGGGCGTGCTCGCCGGCGCCCTGAGGACCTCGTTGGTCCTGTTCTTCACCGGGCTCTTCTTCGCGATCGTCGTCGGCGTGTCGGTGGGGCTTCTACTCGCGCGGGTGCGTCCGCTGCGTGTCGCGCTCGAGCCCTATATCATGGTGCTCTACGCCACGCCCATGGTGGCGCTGATCCCGTTCATCCTATCCATGCTGGGCTACGGCTTCACTGCCAAGGCGCTCACGGTGTTCCTCTTCGCCGTGTTCCCGGTCCTCTACAACACGATCGAAGGCGCGCGCAGCATGAAGCCGGAAATGCTGGAGGTTGCGCGATCCTTCCGCTCCGGTGAGTGGGCGATATGGCGCGAGGTGCTTGTCCCTTACACCTTGCCTTACGCGATGACCGGCATTCGCTTGGGGATCGGCCGCGGCCTCGTCGGCATGGTGGCGGCGGAGTTCTTCCTCTCTGGCAGCGGCCTCGGGCTGCTCTTGTTCCGAAGTGGCCAAGACTTTGACATCGCCGGGGTCTACGCCATCATCATCGTGATCACCATCCTCGGCGTTGCCCTTATGGGCCTCGGCCGTGCGGTGGAAAATCGGGTTGCCGCCTGGCGAGGGCTCGAGCGATGAGCGCTTCGGAGCTTGTCATCGAGGGGCAGGCGGAGGCTTCCCGCGCACGTCCGCTTCTTGTTGGTGATGCGGGGCTGCGCATCTTTGCCGGCATCGCGATCCTTCTCCTGTGGGAAATCGCGGTGCGGCTGTGGGCCCCCGCCTATGTCGCCAAGCCTACCGGCGTGGTGCTGGCGGTTCCCAAGGTGTTCACGAACCCCACCTTCTGGAACGCTGCCGGCCTCACCCTGAGTGCCGTGGCGCAAGGATTGCTGATCGCCTTTGTCGCCGGGACAGTCGTTGGGGCCGTAATGGGCCGGATGCGAATGGCCGAAACCCTGTTGCAGCCCTACGTGAACGGCTTTTTCGCCATGCCGATGATCGCCATCCTTCCGCTGGTCACGATCTGGTTCGGCTACACGGGTGATGCGCGCCTTGCCACCATCGTGTTCGCCGCGTTCTTCTCGATTGCGCTCAATGTCGCCGACGGTGCCCGTTCCACGCCGCCCGAATACCTCGAGGTCTCGCGTGCGTTCCGCGGCTCTGGCTGGTCACGCCTCATGGAGGTGATCCTCCCCTCCTCGATGCCCTATCTGCTGGCTGGCCTGCGGCTCGCAGCCGGCCGCGCCGTGATCGGAGCGGTGGTGGCCGAGTTCTACGTCGCACTCCCCGGCCTTGGGTATTTCATCCTGTTCCACACGCGCACTTTCCGCCACGACGAGGCGTTCGTGGCCGTCGCCGTTCTTGCGGGGGCTTGCGTGCTGTTCGAGCTGGGGCTCGCCAAGGCGACCACGCGCTTTCTGCCCTGGTACCGCCGGGACGAGTTCAAGGGTGACCTCGAGCCGTCGAAACCAAGTTGAACGAGCAAACCATGACCACCGACGCCCGCGTCAAATCGGCGATAGCGCACTGGGCGCCGCGCTTTGTTGCCAATGGCGTCGCGCTTGCCGACTTCGAGGAAGTCACAGTCTCGATCGCGTCCTGGACGGACTGGTGCCGGGCCTGGTCCGACCGCGCGGCGCTGCACGAGCTCATGGGGCGCGAGGCGCTGGCGCAGAAGAAGCGGCTGAGCGCAGGCGAACATCTGCAGCGAGCGGGGCTCTACTATCATTTCGCCAAGTTTTTGTTCGTGCACGACCTGCCGCAGATGAAGGCGGCGCACATGAAGGCGGTCGAGTGCCGCAGGCTTGCTCTGCCGCACCTCAATCCGCCGGGTGAGCGGGTGGAAATCCCGTATCAGGGAAAGTCTCTCTACGGCATTTTACGCAAGCCCGTGGGTGCCGATCGGCCTCCGATCATGGTGATGATCTGCGGACTCGACTCGGCCAAGGAGGAGACGGAGGCCTACGAACGGCCGTTTCTGGAGCGCGGGATCGCGATCCTGGTGTTCGACGGCCCGGGCCAGGGGGAGGGAGAGTACGACTTTGCGATCCGCGCCGACTACGAGGTGCCGGTGAAGGCCGTCGTCGACTACCTGATGACGCGTCGCGACCTCGACACAGGGCGCATCGGGCTCTGGGGCGTGAGTCTTGGCGGCTACTACGCGCCGCGCGCCGCTGCATTCGAAACGCGGATCAAGGCCTGCATCGCTCTTGCTGGCCCCTACGACTGGGGGCAGGCGTGGGATGGGCTGCCGGAGCTGACGCGAGAGGCGTTCCGCGTGCGCAGTCACTGTACAACCCTGGAGCAGGCGAAACGCCACGCCTCCACGCTGTCGCTTCAGGGCATCGCCAACCGCATTACCTGCCCGATCTTCGTCATGACCGGCAAGCTCGACCGCGTTGTTCCGTGGCAGGACGCCGAGCGGCTTGCGCGCGAGGTGAGTGGGCCGGTGGAGCTGCTGATCATCGAGGACGGCAATCACGTCGCCAACAATCGCGGCTACCGCTGGCGCCTGCAATCGGCCGACTGGATGGCGGAGCAGCTTGGCGTGCCAGCGAAGTAGCAATTCAGGCCACGCCGCGCATGCCGCAGGAAGGGGCAGCGTCATGGCTTGTTGGCTAGCGTCGGACTCTAGCAATGAGTACAAACTCTACTATCGGGCAACGATACATAATACCATGTAACCTCTCATGCTGATCTCGCTCTGCAACGAAGTGATCCGCGAGTTTCCGCTACAGCACCAATTCCAGTTCGCCCGCAAGCTCGGCTACGATGGCCTGGAGATCGCGCCCTTCACGCTGGGCGATGATCCGCACCTGTTGCCAGGTGCGCGCCGCGCCGAGTTGCGTGTGGCCGCTGGCGATGCCGGCATCGCCATCACCAGCCTGCACTACCTGTTGCTGTCGCCAAAGGGACTGTCGATCACCTCGAGCGACCCCGCCCAGCGAGCGCGCACTATCGATGTCATGCGCCGCCTGTGTGGCCTCGCCGCCGATCTTGGCGCCGGCGTTCTCGTGCACGGATCGCCGACCCAGCGCCAGCTCGAACCAAGCAGGGAAGTGGACGGCCGCAAATATGGTGCCGAGTGCTTTGCAGCAGTCGCCCAGGAGGCTGCCGATGCCGGGGTCACCTACTGCATCGAGCCGTTGGCGCCGCCGGACACCCATTTCATCAACACGGTGGAGGAGGCGGCATCCATCGTGCGCGCCATTGCGCATCCGGCGGTGAGAACGATGATCGACTGCTCTGCTGCCGGTCGCGGCGAGGTGCAGTCCATCCCCGACCTGATCCGGCAGTGGCTTCCGACGGGCCTCATCGCCCACATTCACCTCAACGACCCGAACCGCCGGGCCCCGGGCGAAGGCGATCTGGAGTTCGCCCCCATCCTGCAGGCGCTTGAAGCAGGCGGATACCAGGGCATGGCGGCGATCGAGCCTTTCATCTACGAGCCCGACGGGCCGAGCTGCGCAGCCCGAGCCATCGGCTACATCCGCGGATTGATGGAAAGCGGATCCTGTGGATCGCCCCGGTCACCCAGAATTTGAGGCATCGACCGCCTAGGGCCTCGGGATGCCGACCGTGTCAGGAGAGACCTTGCCCTTGCCAGCGTCGAAATAGAGCCACGCCGTGTAGCGAACCATCTTGAACGACTCGGCCTCGGCTTCGCGCGCCATGGATCGGCGTAAACAGCGCGCTGCGGGCCGTGGCATATTTCTTCAAGGCCTCGGAGTTCTTGATCTTCTTGTCCCAGGCCATAGTCATGGTCTTGACAACGCTCTCGGGCGTTCCCTTCGCACACCAGATGCCGAAGTAGTTCATGGGCGCCGGCATGGTGGGCAGCCACTTCGTCACCGGCGGCAGCTCGCCGTAGCCCTCGAGCACCACGGGCTTGTCGGAGAGGACGGCGAGCGGGATCAGGCGCTTGCCCTTGATGAACTCGCTCATCTCGACGAGGAGCTGGGAGACGGCCTGCGTCTCGCCGGCGACGGTGGACAGCACCGCGGGATTGCCCCCGTCGTAGGTGACATGCCTGTAGTTGATCTTGGCCGTGGCCTTCACCGATTCCATGAAGTTGTGCCCGGCCGAGGAGAGGCCGGCCGTCGCAACCGGCACGTTCGCGCCGCTCGTCTTGAGGACCTCCAGTAGCTGTCCGAAGTCCTTGAAGGGCGCGTTGGGATTGGCCGCGATGGCGGTCAGGTTGGCGACGGCGAAGAACATGTGCCAATCCTTGAGACCGGTGTCGAGCATGCCCAGCACGCGATAGGTGCCGACGTCGGTCGCGGCGCCCGCACCCCACGTGTAGCCGTCCTTCGGCGCTTCGGCGGCATTCTTGGTGCCGATCGAGCCCGAGGCGCCCGGCTGATTGACGACGATGAATTTCTGCTTGAGCTCGTCCTCGAGCTCGCTGGCGACGATGCGCGCCATCTGATCCGTCGATCCGCCGGCCGCCCATGGCACGATAATCGTAATCGGGCGATCGGGCTTCCAAGGGTAGTCCTGGGCGGTTGCAGCGGTGGCGAGCAGGCCGGCGACGCAGCCGATTAGCGACGACAGAATGCGTCTCATGGAACTCCTCCCCTCGGACAGCCTTGCGAAGGCGGGATTTGGTTACTAAGACACTGTCGGAGCGGGCATCGCCTCGTCAAGGGCCTACGCGCGGGCCTTCGGCTTGGCGCGGTGCAACAAAGCCAATCGCAAGCGTTGATTATGATCGGTGCGCCCAAGGTCAGACTGGAATCAGTCGATTGCTTCGAGCGTGATTTCAAGCTGCGTCTGCCGTTCCGGTTTGGCGTGGTCACCCTCACGGAGGGGACGCAGGCTGTGGTCCGCGCCACCATCGCGCTGGAGGACGGCCGCACGAGCGTCGGCGTCGCCGCCGAGAGCCTCGGCGCCAAGTGGTTCGACAAGAACCCGGCCTTCAGCGATGCGCAAAATCTCGACCAGCTGCGCCAGGCTCTGCACACGGCGATCGATCTCTATCGTGCGGCGGGCGCGAGCACGCCGTTCGGCCTCTATGCCGGGACCTACAAGAACCAATTGGCGCGCGGCGCGGACCTCGGGCTGGTACCTCTGGTTGCCTCCTATGGCCCGGCACTGCTGGATCGGGCGATCCTCGATGCGCTGGGGCGGGCGAATCGGGCAATCCTTCGCCCAGATGATCACCCGCAATATCGCAGGGCTCGAGGCGCAGGGCGAGCTGACGCCCGATCTTGCCGGCTATGATTTGGGGCGTTTCCTGGGCGGGCTGCAGCCGGGCCGCGACATCGCCGTGCGGCATACGGTGGGGCTGGTCGATCCCATCACTGCAGGCGATCAGGCGCCCGCAGACCGCGTCAATGACGGGTTGCCGGAAACGCTGGAGGAGGTCGTTCGCTACTACGGTGCGCGCTACTACAAGCTGAAGGTCGGCGGCGATGTGGCCGCCGATCTCGATCGCCTAACCCGCATCGCCGCCGTGCTGGACCGCGACGCCGGCCACTACCTGGCGACGCTCGACGGCAACGAGCAATACGACAGCGTCGAGGGCATCACCGAGCTGTGGCGGCGCATGTGCGAGACGCCAGCCCTGGCGAAGCTGGTCGCCGCCACCCTCTTCATCGAGCAGCCGATCAAGCGGGCGAAGGCGCTCGCCACGTCGGTCGAGAAGCTGGCGCGACTGAAGCCGCTGATCATTGATGAATCGGATGGCGAGCTGGCCTCGTTCCCGGCGGCGCTGCAGCTCGGCTACAGCGGCGTCTCCAGCAAGACCTGCAAAGGCCTGTACAAGTCGCTTCTCAATGCGGCCAGGGTCGCCAAGCTCAATGCGCACACCGGAGGGCAGAGATATTTCATGTCAGCCGAGGACCTCACCACCTTGGCGGGCGTGAGCGTGCAACAGGACCTGGCGCTGGTGTCGTTGCTGGGCCTCACTCACGTCGAGCGCAATGGCCATCATTTCATCGACGGCATGTCGTTCGCGCCGGATGCCGAGCAATCGGCTTTTGCGCGGGCCCATCCCGATCTCTACAACCGTGCCGGCGGGCCCGCGCGCCTCGTGATCGACAACGGCAAGCTGGCGCTGGGCTCGCTCGCGTGTCCCGGCTTTGCCGTCGCGGCCGACATGGACTTCGCGGCCATGCGGCCCATGGCACAGCCGCCGCTGGGGCGCATCGCCCCGGCTATTCACAGAGAAGGCTCAATGAGCGCTGCCCTGCCGGACCGGTTCGAGAGCGTGGCTGCGCTCGAGGATTTCATGACGGAGCCGACGCCGACGCTGGTGGCCGATCTTGCGGCCGTGCCAGGCGATATTCTGGTGCTCGGCGCAGCCGGCAAGATGGGGCCGACACTCGCGCGCAAGGCCAAGCGTGCGGCGCCGAGCAAGCGCGTGGTCGGCGTGGCCCGTTTCTCCGATGCGGGGGCCAGGGCGGCGCTGGCGGCGGCGGGCGTGGAGACGCTCACCTGCGACCTGCTCGATCGGTCGGCCGTGGCGCGGCTGCCGAAGCTCGACAACATCGTCTACATGGCGGCCATGAAGTTCGGCGCCACCGGCAATCCGGCTCTGACCTGGGCCATGAACGTGCATGTGCCCGCGATCGTCGCCGAGACGTTCCCAGCGGCGCGCATCGTCGCCTTCTCTACCGGCTGCGTCTATCCGTTTGTGCCGGTGGCCGGAGGCGGGGCGACGGAGGAAACGCCGGCGGTGCCGCCGCCCGGCGACTACGCCTACTCTTGTGTTGGCCGCGAGCGCATGTTCGAGCACTTTCTCGGCGCGACTCGGCACGCCCGGGCGCATCGTGCGGCTCAACTACGCAATCGATATGCGCTATGGCGTGCTGCACGATGTCGCCACCAAGGTGCGCGACGGCGTGCCCATCGACGTCACCATGGGCCATGTCAACGTCATCTGGCAGGGCGACGCCAACGCGGTGGCCCTGCGCTGCCTTGCCCGCACCACCACGCCGACCACGCCGATCAACGTCACCGGGCCCCAGACCATCTCCGTGCGTTGGCTGGCGGAGGAATTCGGCCGACGCCTCGGCCGCGCGCCTCAGCTGACCGGCGTGGAGGCGGAGACAGGCTGGATCAACAATGCCGCCCGCATGGTGGCCGAGTTCGGGCCGCCGCGCGTGCCGCTGCAACGCATGATCGATTGGACGGCCGACTGGCTGATGCGCGGCGGTGCGAGCCATGGCAAGCCGACGCACTACGAGGTGCGCGATGGCCGCTTCTGAGCCGGCGGCGCGTCCAATCCTGCAGCTGCAGCCGCGCGACGCCGAAGCCGTGTGGCCGCTGTCGATCGAGGCCGGGTGGAACCAGGTCGAGGCCGACTGGCGGCTGATGATCGGTCGAGGGAGCGCTTTCGGCATCCAGGATGCGGCGGGGACATGGATCGCCAGCGCCCTGGCGTTGCCGCTAGGGCCGGCGATCTCCTGGATCAGCATGGTGCTCGTGACCAAACCCGAGCGCGGCAAGGGTCACGGCACGCGCCTGCTGTTGCGCTGCATTGCCGAGATCGAGACAAGCGGTGCCGCGATGGGGCTCGACGCCACGGACTTGGGCCGGCCGATCTACCTGCCGCTCGGCTTCCGCGACGTCTATCCGCTGTCGCGCTGGAGCGCCGCGAGCATACGAAAGCCCGTCGATCCACCCGCCGGCATCGTTATCCGGGCAGCTGGGGTGGCCGATCTGGAGCGCATCGCCCACTACGACTGCGAGCGCAGCGGTCTCGAGCGCGCCTCGGTGCTCTGCAACCTCCTGGCGCGTGCGCCGCATGTGGTGCACGTCGCCGAGCGTGGCGATGGCAGCCTCGCCGGGTATGGTCTCGGCCGGGACGGCTATCGGGCGATCCACATCGGCCCCGTCGTAGCCGAGGACCAAGCCATCGGGCTGGCACTGGCGACTCGCGCCTTAGCTACCGCCCGCGGCCCTGCGATCCTGGATGTGCCGGACCAGCATGGCATGCTCCGGCAGTGGCTTGCATCGCACGGGGCGTCGGCGGTGCGGGGCTTCATGCGTATGCTCCGCGGATCTGCCCCGGCGCTCGAGGACGGCAGCCGCACCTTCGCTCTCGCCGGGCCCGAGCTGGCGTGATGCAGTGGAGGAGGGCCTGACCGATGCGCAGCGCACACTGGAGCGAGCTGCCGACCGATGTGCTGGCCGTGCTGCGCCGTGGGGCAGTCATTCCCGCGCACCCGCTGGCACTCGACGAGGAGCGCCAGTTCGATCGCACCTCGCAGCGCGCTCTGTCGCGCTACTACATAGATGCGGGCTCGGGCGGGTTGGCAGTCGGCGTGCATGCCACACAATTCAAGATTCGCGATGTGGGGCTCTATCGGCCGGTGCTGGAACTGGCAGCCGAGACGGCGGCGAGCTGGACCAAGGGGCCGCTCATGATGATCGCGGGGGTCATCGGCAAGACCAGTCAGGCGCTCGAAGAAGCGAGAACGGCTCGCGCTCTTGGATATCACGCTGCGCTGCTGGGGGTCAGTGCCATGCAGGGTGCGAGCGAGGACGAACTTATCGCCCATTGCAGCGCGGTGGCGGGCGAGGTGCCTCTGATCGGCTTCTATTTGCAAACCGCGGTTGGCGGAATACCTTTATCGCGGTCGTTCTGGACGCGCTTTGCCGCGATCGACAATGTCATCGCTATCAAGGTCGCGCCGTTCAATCGCTACAGGACCCTGGATGTGGCCTTCGGCGTTGCCGCCGCAGGGGCCGAGGAACGCGTCACGCTCTATACCGGTAACGATGATCATATCGTGGCCGACCTTGTCACGCCGTTTCACGTCCGTGTCGGCAAGCGGCAGGTGACACTCCGTTTCAAGGGCGGCCTGCTCGGTCACTGGAGCGTATGGACGAGATCGGCGGTGACACTTCTGGAGAGCGTGCGGGGGTGCATCGGCACAGGCGCCGTGCCGGAGGCCATCCTGGCGCTCGACAGTCAGGTCACCGATTGCAACAGCGTCATTTTCGACGTTGAGCACGACTTTGCCGGCTGCATTCCGGGCTGTCACGAGATCCTTCGGCGTCAGGGGCTGATGCGAACCACGCATTGCCTGGATCCCAAGGAAGTCCTGAGCCCCGGCCAGGCTGCCGGAATCGATCGCCTGTATGCAACCTACCCCAACCTCGTCGACGACGACTTCGTGAGAGAAAATCTCTCCAGCTGGCGCGGCTAAGCGATTGTATTCCCATGGAGGCTGGCCGGGGCTCATTCGGGATGATCACGGCCGCAGTGCACAGCAGCTCCTCGTGATACTGAGCGGCCTATGTTTCCACCCGTCATCCCGGCCCAGCAATCGCGCTAGAAGCGCGAATTGCGCAGAGCCGGGATCTGCGGCGAGAAGGTGTCCGTGCGGCAGATCCCGGACAGTCTCGCCCCGGCTCGGAGGCCGGGGCTCGGCTTCCGGGATGACGGGTATGTTGATTGGTTCGCCGGTTATCAGTGAGGGTAAATGGCGAGCCCGAGGCTGATGAGGAAAACCGCAAAGACCACCACAACCACAAGGAAGGGCCGATCAATGGGACCGCGATCGTCACTCATCGCCGCTTGCCCCCTCGCTTCTTGGCCTCAATGTGCTCCTCGAGCGCCAGCTCGACGTAGGATGACAAGCTGCGGTTGTCAGCTTTTGCCAAGCGCCGCAGGGCCTCTTTGATCTCCGCCTTGATGCGGAACGAAATCGGGTCGGTTCGCCTCATGTGGAAAGTGTAGTAGTTCGTCGCTGACGCAGCAAGCTGCGGTATTCCACTGCTAACGAAGCGAGCTCCGTTTGGTGCTGTCATCACCCAACGGGGATGCTTGATGCCTGCCGCTCAGGTGCCGGCACGGAGACCGAAAGCGCGGCAGCGTCAGCGCAGGCGTTGGTCGGCTCGGCAACCTGGAAGGCTCCTCCCTCATCCCGCACTGTAGCCGTCAACGCGTCTGCCTGCCGCGCGCGGGCATGCCATCGCGCTGGGCGCATTGCTCGTCGACCCGGCGCTTTTCGGCCTCGTAGCGTGCGGTGTGCTGCGGGCGGTCCTCCGGCGGCGGCTGCTCGCCCAGCTGGGACAAGACGCCTGCTATGGACCCGCGATTGTGGGGCGCGCAGATTTCCTGATCGAGGTAGGCCTGCGTCGGCATCGCCAGCCACCAGTTCATGGGGATGGGGCGGACCTGCCTCTCCCTGTTGCAGCGCGCGCCCACCGATATGATGTCGAAGCTCATGTAGGCTTGGAGGCCCTCTCTCAGGTCAGCGAGTTTCTGAGGGGCAGTCATGAAGCCTGCTTTGAGATTCTCATAGCGGTTGAGCAGGACCGTTTGGGCCATGGTCTGCTCGGAGCGAGCTACGCGGACGTTGACCAGCGCGTCGAGCGGATAGCGCAGCATTGAGAACAACTCCCGATCGCTGGAAGACGGTGGCACGGCCGGCAGCCGCAGGACATCGAGCTCGTCGATTGGCCCCGACGCGCCCGTATCCGGCTGGCAGGCGCGCGGGTTGAAGCCTGGGTCGTTGGTCAGGAACAGCACGAACGGGCGGAGATTGTCGTCGAGCCTGGTGATCTGCACGTGCAGCTCCAGGGCGGAGACGATGCCCGAATAGTCGAAGTAGGCGCCGTCGACGATGCGGTCCGCGGGCTTGCGGCCGATGTCGCCGTGCGAGGAGATGACGGGGAAGCGGGCGCTGTTGGAAACCGCTGTGCTCAGCCGGACGTCGCATCCCTTGATGCGCAGCGTCTGCAGCTCGTGCTTCTTGCCGCGCTGGAGGCAGGTACATGCGCCACCGGCTGCAAGCTCATCGGGGAGACACAACAGGTCGTAGGTGTCATAGGAGTTGCGAAACACCGATTCGATCGTTCGCTGATCGTCCGGCAATTCCTGGGGATCGTCGGGCGAGCGGAAGAGCGGGTAGAGGGTCGACGTGATGATGCGCCGGCCGGTGGTAACGGACGTGCCGTTGAAGATGAGATGCGGGCGCCAGGTACTCTCCTCGGGCGCCAGCGACGAGAAGGCGCGCTCGAAGGTGGACTTCACCGCGCCGCGAGCGCGCCCTGAAGGGTCCGCGAAGCGCTGCTCCCATGACGCTTCCAGGAAATAGGTGCGATCGCCTGGGTTGTAGGTCTTGGCGTGGAACGGCACCAACAGATCGAGGTTGAGAGCGGCGGCGGCCGGCGTGAGGAAGTCCCCTGCAAGGACCTGCTGCACGATGTCTTTGCGCGTGGTGGCGGAAGGCAGCGGCTGAGGTTTCACGCCGCCGACGCCCACGGCCCTGCCGGTCCTGAACCAAAGGGCGTTGTCGGCTGCTTCGGGCCGGGGTCGCGGCCAGGCTTCCGCGCGCGCATCCTCGCGCAGTGCCGCGAAGACTGCCGCGCCCAGAGAGCTTCCAGAGATGGAGGAAATGGCAAAGAGTTGCCGTGAGAACAGGGGCGGTCCGGCAGAGGCGCCGCGCACGGCCGGGTCCGAAAGGTCTTCAAGTTGTGCGAGCAGGCTGGCCGTGAAAAAGGCCGCGCGGCTTGCGCCGCCCTCGGCGGCGACGATGATGGGCCGCACCTTGCAGTCCGTTCGCAGTTCCTGAGGGCATCCGTTGGCCTTGCGCCACCACCTGAGCGACTCCTCGAGCGTCGGTTGCCGGCTCTGAATGGGTGCGTTCTGGCTCACCTGCGCGAGGATGCGCATGTCATGCAGGCCCGGTATGACGTTGGACAGGAACGTCGTGAGCAGGATGAAAGCTGCCAGGATCGGCAAACGAAGCCGGTGGGCGAAGTAGACCAGGAGGGTCAGCACGGGAACCCAGATGCCGATCAGGACGGGCAGCATGGGTGCGCGGCTCAGTGTCGGGGCGATTTCGAGCGGCGACAGGTAGACGAAATACAGGCTCGCTAGCCAGATCAGCAGCAACAGGATGGCCGACCAGGCTGTTTGCAGCTGTTGAGGCGGGAATGCCGCCGAGTTGCTGCCCTCGACCGCGCCACCACCCTCTCGATCAGCGCCTCTGGCGGCTTGCTGTCCAAACATTGCCGTTGCAATGAAGCGGAACACGAAGTTGTCGAGCAGGCCGCTCCTGGCGGCGAAGCGATTGAGCAGCGGGCGCAGCACCATCCAGGCCAGCACCCATACGCCGATGAAGGCCACGGTTATCCAGCCCAAGGCGATCACCTGGATGTAGGCGGCCTGCTCGAGGTCGTCGCGGCCCTTTTCATCCGGAACCTGCTCGAGTGCCGCGTACTGGCCCGCGGCGACGCTCGCAAGGCACACGAGTGCGAGCAGCCACGGCAGGTGGACCATGAGCCAGGCATAAGAGGCGTCGTGGCCCTCGGGGAGGCGATCCTCCCCCACCTGCAGCATCACCCGCGCGCTGAGCTGGGTGGGCAGCATCCAGAACAGGAACACGAAGGCGTAGAACGCCGCCCAATGCCGCAGCCCCACCTCCCAGGTGTGAAGGTCGAAAAAGACGGCCTGTGCCTGCGGTGCGTAGAAAAGCAGGAGCAGTCCCGCAGCCACGCTCAGCACGCTGACGCGGCAGAGCCAGAGACTGTTGAGCGCGGCGCGCAATGCAGCCAGCACGCCGCCGGAATTCGTCGCCATGGCAGGCAGCCCCCTTCGCAGAAATTCGCTGAGCGGTGGTCAAAGACCAAGCGAGCCGGATTACTGCCAAGCCAAGCATGGTGGCGCGACGCCAATGTGGCGGCTGGCGTGGTCTAGCCCCGTCCGCGATAAGGCGCGACGCCCTGATCGGGGAGCCACACGTCCTCGGGGCACGTGCCGGTCTGCCAGAAGACGTCGATGGGCATGCCGCCGCGCGGATACCAGTAGCCGCCGATGCGCAGGTAGTGCGGCTCCAGCAGCGCTACGAGCCGCTTGCCGATCGCCACCGTGCAGTCCTCGTGGAACGCGCCGTGGTTGCGGTAGGAGGCGAGATAGAGTTTCAGCGACTTCGACTCCACCAGCCATCGGTCCGGCACGTAGTCGATGACGAGATGCGCGAAGTCCGGCTGGCCCGTGACGGGACACAGTGTCGTGAACTCGGGCGCGGTGAAGCGGGCGGCATAGTTCGTGTCGGTGTGGGGGTTGGCGACACGCTCGAGGATGGCCTGCCCTGGCGCGGACGGGAGGGCCACTTTCTGGCCCAGCGCTGCCAGCCCCTCTGTCGAACGCTCGGGCCCGTTGTCCAGGACCCCGCTGGGCTCGACCATCGTACCGCGCGCCAGCCAATCCACATCGACATGAAACAAGCGCGCCAGCCGAAGCAGATGCTCCCGAGTGATGTCGGACCGTCCCGTCTCCCAGTGGCTCACCTGTTGCTTCGAGACGCCCAGGTCCCGCCCGACGCTGACCTGGGTCAGCTGGGCGGTTCTGCGGGCCTGCTGGATGCGACGGCCCAGGGGCTTGAGCGCGGGGCGCAGAGAGGCGATCATGGCAGCGATGTCAGGGCTTGCTTGGGCGACGCTGATGTTGAGGGTCTTATATTACTAGACACGTCTATACGGACAATCAAACCTAGACAAGTGACAAGGTTTTGCTTTATCGCGGCCGTGGACGTTACCGTCTGGGCGAAGACGCTGTGGAACCAAGGGGGGCCTGGAATGCAGCAATCGGCGCGGCAATACCGCTACTTCGAGTTCGTCATGGTGGCGTTCGTGGTGGTGCTGGTGTGCTCCAACCTGATCGGTCCGGCCAAGGCGGCGCAGATCGACCTGCCGCTGATCGGCGCGGTGACATTCGGCGCCGGAGTGCTGTTCTTCCCCATCTCCTACGTGTTCGGCGACATCCTCACCGAGGTGTACGGCTACAGCCGGGCGCGGCGGGTGATCTGGGCAGGGTTTGGAGCGCTGCTGTTCGCAGCCGTGATGGCGGCCGTAGTAGTGGCACTGCCGCCAGCGCCCGGGTGGCCAAACCAGAAGGTGTACGAGGTCGCTTTCGGCAACACCTGGCGCATCGCGCTCGCCTCGATGTTCGCCTACTTCTGCGGCGAGTTCGTGAATTCCTTCGTGCTGGCAAAGATGAAGGTCTGGACCAGCGGCCGCTTCCAGGGCGCGCGGTTCGTCGGCTCGACGGTAGCGGGGGAGGCGGTGGACTCGGCGCTATTCTACCCGCTCGCCTTCTACAACTCGGGGATCATGCCGAATGAGCTGGTGATTCAACTGACGTACATGCAGTTCCTATTGAAAACCGGAGTGGAGATCGTCTTTCTACCGATCACATACCGCGTTGTCGCCTTCCTCAAGCGCGCCGAGAACGAGGACTATTACGACCGCGATACCAACTTCAATCCGTTCAAGATCGCGACGTGATGGGGTGTCAGACCCTGCGGGTCTGACACCCCGGCTCACCGGCAAATGGATGGGTGGGCGTCACGGTGTCTGACCCGGAGGGTCAGACACCCACCGTCCGGATTGACACCACGGCTCAGCGGCAAATGGATGGGCGTCGTGGTGTCTGACCCGGAGGGTCAGACACCCACCGTCAGAGCCTTGGCCGTCCGCCGGTCTGCTTCCAGATCACGTAGGCCATGGTGACGAGCGCAGTGAGCACCATGGTGCCCAGGATGTCGGGTCGCAGGATGAAGCTGTACCAGAGATTGAAGCCGTGGCTGTAGTTGCCGCGTGCCATCAGGAAACTGTTGGCGACCACGATCACGAAGAAGACGGCGGCGGTCAGGCCGATGGCCGTCAGGACGTCGATAGCTTTCCGCATCATTGGCGGCATGTGGCACCCCCGTAGTTTGTTAGCCCGGTATTATCGAGACGTGCCGCAGCGTCCCCTACTCCGGTGCGGTGTGCATGCACTAACTACGCTGATTCGAGCTGATGAGGTTGGAAATACACTTCAGAGTCAGCGCGTTGCCGATGTAGCCGCGCCACGCCAGTCAGTGATGGCTACTCGGCCGTCCAGCCGCCGTCGACGACGAGCGCCGAGCCGGTCATCAGCGAGGAGGCATCCGAGGCGAGGAAGACAATGGCGCCGGTGACCTCGTCGAGTTGCCCGAGGCGGCCGAGCTTGATGCGGGAGAGCACCTCGGCCTTGAATGCCGGGTTCTCGAAGAAAGGCCGCGTCAGCGGGGTTTCGAGGAAGGTGGGACCGATGCTGTTGACGCGGATATTGTGCGGCGCCAGCTCGATCGCCATGGCCTTGGTGAACCCCTCCATGGCGTGCTTGGACGCACAGTAGACCGTGCGCCGCGCCGCGCCGACGTGGCCCATCTGCGAGGAGATGTTGATGATGGAGCCCGGTTGCCTCGCCTCTACCAGCCTGCGCGCCACCGCCTGCGCCACGAAGTAGGCGGCGCGCACGTTGAGGCCCATGATGGCATCGAAGTCGTCGATGGTGACGTCGAGCAGCGGCTTGGGGCGGTTGGTGCCGGCGTTGTTGAGGAGGATGTTGAAGGGCTCGGCCCGCGCGATGGCCTGCTGCATGGCCGCGAGGTCGGTGACGTCGAGGACCAGCGCCTCGGCCTGCTGACCGCGGGCGCGGATAGCCTCTGCCGCGGATTCGATTTCGGCCCTGGTGCGTGCGGCCAACGTAACATGCGCGCCTGCGTCGGCCAGTGCGCCGGCGGCGGCGAGCCCGATGCCGCGGCCGGCGCCCGTCACCAGCGCGCGCTTGCCGTCGAGGCGGAAGGAGGGGGATTTGGCGAGGTTGACCATCATGCCCCGTCTTCTCGCCTTGGGTGCGCGGCGGTAGCCGTGTTGGATCATGACAGATGTGGTAGCATTGCGCAGTTCGTGACAGGCACGGGGATAAGCTCTCGCTACTTGCGCCCTACCGCTCGTGTCGAACGTGACATTCGCTAATACGACAGCACGGCCTTGATTGCGGCAAGCTCGACCTTGGGATCGGCATAGGCTTCGTAGGCCTGCCCGGCCAGGCGGTACCAGTAGCGGGCGTTGCCGGCATCGCCCTCGATCTTGTGCAGCACGGCATGGATCCAGCAGGAGGTCGGATCGGATTCGTCCTGCTGTGCGATCTCGTGTGCGCCGTTCCAGTCGCCGGCAAGGGCGAGGTCGACGGCGCGGACAAGGTCTTCGCGAGCGGGCATGTGTTCTCGTCTCCCTCACCCGTTCCGCTTGGCGCAGAGATCTGCGAGCAGAAAGTTCTCCTCGATGGCGCCCTCATCGTCGACCGCCCCGTATCGCAACTTGACACCGCCGCCGTGGGCGAGGGGCGAAGCGCAAATGATGGGAAGGGCAGCCTTGAGCATTGCTTTTGCGTCCGGGCCGTATGCGTAAAGCGACCCCTCGGACCCATCCATCGCGATCTCGTTGCCGTCGACTTCGCCGATGCCGGCCGGCTCGATGGCCTCGGCAAGCTGTTCCTGCAGCGCAATGAGAGCATCGAGGTCGTCGACGCCCATCTCGTCGGCGCGCTCGCCGATGCCGTGGAGGTAGATAATCAGCGCGTGTTGGTCCATTTCCCCCATCCTTTCGCCCGCAGCCCGCATGCGGGACACGTGCCGCAGCCAAAGCCCCAGGCATGCCGGGTCGTGCGGTCGGGTGTGTAGCAGGTGTGCGTGTGCTCGACGATGAGTTCGACGAGTGCCGCGCCGCCCAGCTCTTGCGCCATCGCCCACGTGCCGGCCTTGTCGACCCACATCAGGGGTGTCTCGATGGTGAAAGGCACATCCATGCCGAGCGAGATCGATTTGGCCAGGCTCTGCAGCGTCTCGTTGCGGCAGTCGGGGTAGCCGGAAAAATCGGTCTCGCACATGCCGCCGATGAGGGTGCGGACGCCGCGCCGGTAGGCCAGGGCGGCCGCGTAAGTGAAGAACAGCAGGTTGCGCCCCGGCACGAACGTGTTGGGCAAGCCGGCGGCAGTCATCTCGAACTGGGCCTCGCGGGTGAGGGCAGTGTCGCTGATCTGTCCCAGGGTCGCGAGCTCGAGCACATGGTCTTCGCCGAGCCGCGGGCCCCATGGTGGAAACATTGTAGCGATAGCCTCGCGGACCACGGGCCGCTGCACCAGCTCGATCTCGTGCCGCTGGCCGTAAGCGAAGCCTATGGTCTCCACGCGCTCGTAGCGATCGAGCGCCCACGCCAGGCAGACAGTGGAGTCCTGACCGCCGGAAAACAAAACTAGGGCTGTTGTCTCGCCCATGGTTCCTTAGGATGTAGATCTATAATCGCCGGTCTTCAGAATGCGGCGATAGCGCGCCCGATGACAAGCTCGATGGGCACCAAGTTGCCCGTGTGGCGGCCCGTGTAGCGGCTGACCCGGTCGTCACCGAGCAGAAAGACTTCCCCAGGCTGCACATCGTACACCAGGGTGCCGTTGGCGGGTCCGCTACGGCCGGCTCTCTCGATGACGCGGTAGCTGGCACCCTCGGGGAGCCGTTCGATGTAGACGTCGACCTCTCCTATTCCACCATCTGGATCTGGCATCTTCGGCGCGGGCTCGCGCAGGACGAGCTTGCCGTTGATCGAAAGCCTGTCGTTGGTCATCTCGATTTTGTCGCCTGGCAAGCCGATGATCCGCGACATGAAGATGGTGGGGTTGCTGGCGAATAGATCTATGGGGGGCGGCAGGTTCTCTTTCGGGAAAAAGACCCTCAACGAAGGCATACGATACGCGACGATATCGCCGCGTCGGGGCACCAGCGCCGGCCACCGGCTGCTGATCGGCAGCTCGAAATCGTCGAAGGAGTAGCGGCTGTAGCCGTAGGAAGCGCGCGACACCACGACGTTGCTCCAGACGGGCACAGCCGGCGCCATGCCATGATGGCCAATACTGAGAATGCGGAAGACGGGGCCGGCATTCGGGAAGCAGAGAGCCACGATGATGAACAAGAGGAACCCGAGGGACGACGCGATGATCAGGGTCCGCCGCTCGCCGCGCAGGTAACCGATATCGTCTTGGGCCGAGCCAGGCGCTGCTGGGGCCTTGTCTAGCGATCTTGCCATTTTGCCAAGACGGATGCTTTCAGGGGCGGCACGGGCTAAAAGGCCCACTGGTAAATTCCCGGAGGAAGAGGACAACCGTATGACCGCCATAGTCGACATCATCGGCCGCGAAATCCTGGACAGCCGCGGGAACCCCACGGTCGAGGTCGACGTGGTGCTCGAGGATGGCTCGCTGGGGCGCGCAGCGGTGCCGTCCGGAGCCTCGACGGGGGCGCACGAGGCCATCGAGCTCAGGGACGGCGACAAGCAGCGCTATCTCGGCAAGGGCGTGCTCAAGGCGGTCGACGCCGTCAACGGCGAGATCTTCGATGCGCTCTCCGGCATGGATGCCGAGGACCAGCGCCGCATCGATGACGCCCTGATCAAGCTCGACGGCACGCCCAACAAGGGCCGCGTCGGCGCCAACGCCATCCTGGGTGTTTCCCTGGCCGTCGCCAAAGCTGCGGCGGCTGCCAGGGAGCTGCCCCTCTACCGCTATCTCGGCGGCGCGAGAGCCCACGTGCTGCCCGTACCGATGATGAACATCATCAACGGCGGCGCGCACGCCGACAACCCCATCGACATCCAGGAGTTCATGATCATGCCTGTGGCGGCGACCTCGTGCGCCGACGCCATCCGCATGGGCTCGGAAGTGTTCCATACGCTGCGCAAGGCGCTCAAGGATGCCGGGCACAGCACGAACGTGGGAGACGAAGGCGGCTTTGCGCCCAACCTCAAGTCGGCCGAGGAGGCGCTGTCCTTCATCATGAAGGCGATCGAGGGGGCGGGCTACAAGCCGGGCCAGGACGTGGTGCTGGCGCTCGATTGCGCAGCCACCGAGTTCTACAAGGACGGCAAGTACAGAATCGAGGGCGAAGGCAAGACGCTCGACAGCGCCGGCATGGCCAAATACCTGGCCAACCTGGTCGCGGGCTACCCGATCGTCTCCATCGAGGACGGCATGGCCGAGGACGACTGGCAGGGCTGGAAGGCGCTCACGGAGGCGATCGGCGCGAAGTGCCAGCTGGTGGGCGACGATCTGTTCGTCACCAACACGGTGAGATTGAAAGAGGGCATCGAGAAGGGCATCGCCAACTCGATCCTGATCAAGGTCAACCAGATCGGATCGCTCACCGAGACGCTCGACTGCGTCGCCATGGCCCAGGCGGCCGCCTACACGGCCGTCATCTCGCACCGCTCCGGCGAGACGGAGGATGCCACCATCGCCGACATTGCGGTGGCCACCAACGCCGGCCAGATCAAGACGGGCTCGCTTTCGCGCTCCGACCGCACCGCCAAGTACAACCAGCTGATCCGCATCGAGCAGGAGCTTGGCGATGTGGCGCGCTACGCGGGCAGGGGCGTGTTGCGGCGGTAGGGTAGGGAATAGGGGAATAGGGAGTAGGGGAATAGGGAGTTAAGAGGCGACGACTTCCCAATTCCCCACTCCCTATTCCCTACCTCCCTCAATTTCACACAGCACTTTACCCAGGCTTAACCGCTGCGGGCGTAGTCTCGGCTTGTCCCTCTGGGACATCCACTCACCAGGTTCCGCGTAGACCTATGTTTGATCGGCGCAAGAGCCGGCCACGGCAAACCCTGGTGTCGCTTTGCTGCCTGTTGGCGATTGGCTATTTCGTCTATCACGCAATCAGCGGTAAGCGCGGCCTCGAGGCGCGATCGCGATTGATCGAACGCTCCAGCATGCTGGAGCCGCAGGTCGAGCGCTTCGAGGCTGCGCGAGCCCGCATCGAGCGGGACGTGCGGCTGCTCAATGCCGGCGACCCCGACATCATCGAGGAGCTGGCCATCGAGATGCTGGGTCTCGCGCGTCCCGGCGACAGGGTCGTCATCGTGGGGCGTTGAGCAGGCGGTTTTCGCACCCCCGCCCAGTGGTTTCTGCATCCCCGCTCCTCGCAGGCTGGCTGGCCTTGCGGCGGCGTTTCTTGTAGGTATTTCGCCGGGCCCCAGCCCCTCTCCCCCAAGCCGAGGTTGATCAGCAACCATGTCCCGTCCCAACGGCCAACAGACGGTCCCGCAGTTCAGCCGCGACCAGGAACTCCACGCCTATCGCGAGATGCTGCTCATCCGCCGCTTCGAGGAGAAGGCGGGCCAGCTCTACGGCATGGGGCTCATCGGCGGCTTCTGCCATCTCTACATCGGCCAGGAGGCGGTGGTGGTGGGCATGCAGATGGCGATCGAGGAGGGCGACCAGGTCATCACCACCTATCGCGACCACGGACACATGCTGGCCAGCGGCATGGACCCCAAGGGCGTGATGGCGGAGCTGACGGGACGGCGTGGCGGCTACTCCAAGGGCAAGGGCGGCTCCATGCACATGTTCTCCAAGGAGAAGAACTTCTACGGCGGGCATGGCATCGTCGGCGCCAACGTGCCACTGGGGGCCGGCATTGCCTTCGCCAACAGCTATCGCGGTAACGGCCGCATGTGCCTCACCTATTTCGGCGACGGTGCCGCCAATCAGGGCCAGGTGTACGAGAGCTTCAACATGGCGAAGCTGTGGAAGCTCCCCGTGGTGTTCATCATCGAGAACAACAAGTACGCCATGGGCACCTCGATCGAGCGCTCGGCGGCGACCACGGATTTCTCCCAGCGCGGCCGCTCGTTCGACATCCCCGGCGAGCAGGTCGACGGCATGGACGTGCGCGCGGTGAAGGCGGCGGGCGACCGCGTGGCCAAGTGGGTGCGGGGCGGCAACGGGCCCTACATCCTGGAGATGCTCACCTACCGTTATCGGGGCCACTCCATGTCGGACCCGGCCAAGTACCGCACGCGCGAGGAAGTGCAGAAGATGCGCGAGGAGCACGACCCCATCGAGCAGGTGCGCCGGCGTCTGCTGGAGGGCCGGCTCGTGAGCGAGGACGAGATGAAATCTGCCGACGCCGAGATCCGCGGCATCATCAATGGCGCGGCGGAGTTTGCGCAGAGCGATCCGGAGCCGGAGGAGAGCGAGCTGTGGACGGATGTGCTGCTGCCGGCGTGAGGTAGGTTGGGTCGAGCGTCAGCGATGACCCAACGCGGAGAATTCGGTTGATCGGTGTTGGGTCTGCGCTCCGCTTGACCCAACCTACAAAAGAGACCCGAGGAAATGCCGACCGAGATCCTGATGCCAGCGCTGTCGCCCACCATGGAGGAGGGCAAGCTCGCCAAATGGCTGGTGGAGGAGGGCCAACAGGTCAAGCCCGGTGACATCATCGCCGAGATCGAGACCGACAAGGCCACCATGGAGGTGGAAGCAGTCGACGAGGGCAAGGTGTCGAAGCTGCTGGTGGCGGCTGGCACGGAGGGCGTGAAGGTCAATACGCCGATTGCGCTGCTGGATGGCGAGGGGGCAGTGTCTCCCTCTCCCCGCGCATCTGCGAATTCTCCACTTGCACCAACAGCGCGGGGAGAGGGTCGGGGTGAGGGGCGGCCCAATGCGCCGACATCACCTGTGTCTGCCCCTCACCCTAGCCCTCTCCCCGCGGAAGTGCGGGGAGAGGGGATGCCGGGCACTGAGACCACCACCCAGACCATGCGCGAGGCCCTGCGCGACGCCATGGCCGAGGAGATGCGCCGCGACAAGGACGTGTTCCTGATGGGCGAGGAGGTGGCGCAGTACCAGGGTGCCTACAAGATCAGCCAGGGGCTGCTCGACGAGTTCGGGCCCAAGCGGGTGATCGACACGCCGATCACGGAGCAGGGCTTCGCCGGCATCGGCGTCGGCGCGGCCATGGCGGGGCTGAAGCCTATCGTCGAGTTCATGACCTGGAACTTCGCGATGCAGGCGATCGACCAGATCATCAACTCGGCCGCCAAGACGCTCTACATGTCGGGCGGGCAGCTCGGCTGCCCCATCGTGTTCCGCGGGCCCAACGGGGCGGCCGCGCGCGTCGCCGCCCAGCACAGCCAGTGCTACTCGGCCTGGTATGCGCACGTGCCGGGCATGAAGGTGGTAGCGCCGTCGAACCCGGCCGACGCCAAGGGCCTGCTGAAGGCCGCCATCCGCGACCCCAATCCGGTGCTCGTGCTGGAGAACGAAATTCTCTATGGGGCTTCGGGGCCTGTGCCGAAGGGGGAATGGGTCGTTCCGATCGGCAAGGCGCGCATCGCGCGAGCTGGCAGCCATGTCACCGTTGTCTCGTTCGCGCGCGGCATGGTGTATGCGCTGGATGCGGCCGAGCAGCTCGCCAGTGAGGGCATCGAGGCCGAGGTGATCGACCTGCGCACGCTTCGACCCTTGGACCTGGAGACAGTTCTCCTCTCTGTCAGGAAGACCAACCGGCTGGTGACGGTGGAAGAGGCGTGGCCGGTGTGCTCGGTAGGCTCGGAAATCTGCGCCCAGGTGGCGATGCAGGCGTTCGACTATCTGGATGCCCCGCCGGCCAAGGTGTCGGGCGCCGACGTGCCGATGCCCTACGCCGCCAACCTCGAGCGCCTGGCATTGCCGAGCAGCGCGCAGGTGATCGAGGCGGTGAAGGCCGTTTGCTATGCGTGAGCGGCAGGCTTGGTCGAACTCCAATGCGGTATAGAATGCCCTGAGCTAAGGTACCTGAGCTAGAAGATGAGCCAATCGATGGCCCGACCCGCGCAACGCACCGCAACCTACGAGGACTTGGTCACCGTGCCGAAGCACCTCGTGGCCGAGATCCTGTTTGGTGAGCTTGTGACCCATCCGAGGCCCGCGCCACGGCATGCGGTTGTTGTTACCCGGCTCAGCGGGATTCTTTCTCAACCGTTCGACTTGGGCGTCCGTGGTCCAGGCGGTTGGGTTTTCATGGTGGAGCCCGAGTTACACCTCGGCAAGCACGTCGTCGTGCCTGACATTGCTGGTTGGCAGCGCGAACGGCTTCCGCAGCTGCCTGAGGCCGCCTGGATCGAGGTCGCGCCCGATTGGATCTGCGAAGTGCTTTCGCCGTCGACGGAGCGATACGACCGGGGCGACAAGCGGCTCATCTATGCCGAGGCCGGCGTCAGCCACGTCTGGCACGTTGATCCGACCCTCAAGATGCTGGAGGTGTTCGCGCTCAGGGATGGCAAGTGGCTGCTCCTGGATGTCTTCCGCGACCATGCCGAGGTGGCGGCACCGCCGTTCTCGGAGCCGCCCTTTCCCCTGAACCTCCTGTGGCCGTTCGACCTTCCGCCGACAGCGCAAGCGTGACATTTCGAGCGCCAGTAGCCAAAGAAAGAGTTAGCGGCATTGCGTGAGCCTTCGACACTGACGGGCACCTGCCACTGCGGCGCGATCCGCGCGACGCTCAACGCTTCCAAGCCGGCGGCGGAGCTGCAGGTGCGCAGCTGCCAGTGCTCGTTCTGCACGCGGCATGGGGCGATGACGGTGAGCGACCCGGCGGGGCGCGCGGTGCTCGAGATCGATGGAGCGGCGCTCACCAAATACCAGTTCGAGACGCGCACGGGCACCAGCCTCATCTGCGGCAAGTGCGGGATGTACGCTGGCGTGATCCTGGAGGATGGCGGCAAGGTCTGGTCAGCGATCAACGTGCGCGGCCTTGCGGTTCCCGAGTTTGCTGGCCGCATCGCCGAGCCGGTGGTCTACGAGGGCGAGACGGCAGAGCAGCGTATCGCCCGGCGCAAGGCCAAGTGGACGCCGACGGAAATCGTGTGGCGGGGTCAGTGTGGCGGGGGTCAGACCCCTCGCACAGAATCGTAGGTTGGGTCGAGCGTTAGCGATGACCCAACAAAGGGAAGAATTGCAACGGGTGTTGGGTCTGCGCTTCGCTTGACCCAACCTACGCTGAAGAGAAACCGTATGCCGACCGAAATCCTGATGCCAGCGCTGTCGCCCACCATGGAGGAGGGCAAGCTCGCCAAGTGGCTGGTCAAGGAAGGCCAGCAGGTGAAGGCGGGCGATATCATTGCGGAGATCGAGACCGACAAGGCCACCATGGAGGTGGAGGCAGTCGACGAGGGCAAGGTCGGCAGGCTGCTGGTCGCCGAGGGCACCGAGGGCGTGAAGGTCAACACGCCGATTGCAGTGCTGCTGGCCGAGGGCGAGAGCGCAGGCGCCGCGACAGTGGCAAAGGCGCCGAGATCTCCCTCCCCCCTTGTGGGGGAGGGTAAGGGAGGGGGGGATCGCAGAACATCTGCCGTTGGGCTTCCCCCCACCCCTATCCCCTCCCCACATCATGCCGAAGGCGTGTCTTCGACACGACGGGGAGGGGAATCGCTCGCGGCAAGGTCGGTGCAAAGAACAGCGCCGGACGGCAATGGACGCGCACGCATCTTCGCCTCACCGCTCGCGCGGCGGCTCGCCAAGGAAGCGAGCCTGGATCTGGCAGCGCTCGCCGGCTCCGGTCCGCACGGGCGCATCGTCAAGAGCGACGTGGAAACCGCTGTCCGCAACGGCGGCGCGCGCGCCGAGCCAAGGGCGGGAACGGCCGTGGCGGCGAGAGCGGGCGCGGCAGTGACGGCGCCACCGGCGATGGCGGACGACAAGATCCTGGCGCTCTACGAGAAGGGCTCCTACGAGGTCGTGCCCCACGACAACATGCGCCGTGTGATCGCCCAGCGCCTCACCCAGTCCAAGCAGACCATTCCGCATTTCCGTCTGAGCGTCGACTGCCGCATCGACGAGCTGCTGCGCGGGCGTGAGCGCATGAACGCGGTCGCGCCCAAGGACGGCCCGCGTGCCTACAAGCTTTCGGTCAACGACTTTGCCATCAAAGCGCTGGGAATGGCGCTTGCGCAGGTACCCGGCGCCAATGTCACCTGGACGGACGCGGGCACGCTGCGCCACAAGTATTCGGACGTCGGCGTGGCGGTGGCCATCGAAGGCGGGCTGTTCACGCCCATCATCCGGCATGCGGAACTCAAGTCGCTGTCGGAGATTTCCAACGAGATGCGCGACCTGGCCGAGCGGGCGCGCAGGCGCCGGCTGGCGCCGCACGAGTATCAGGGCGGCACCACCTCGATCTCCAACCTCGGGATGTTCGGCATCAAGACCTTCGACGCCGTGATCAATCCTCCGCACGCGACCATCCTCGCCATCGGCATGGCCGAGAAACGCCCCGTGGTGGCAGGCGACAAGGTGGAAGTCGCCACCCTCATGTCGTGCACACTCTCCTGCGACCATCGCGTTGTGGACGGTGCGGTGGGCGCCGAGCTTCTCAACGCTTTCAAGATGCTGATCGAGGACCCGGTGCGGATGCTGGTGTAAGGCGCCAGGCGCGGAGGCCCGTGCAGGGCCACATTCGCAGGATGCCGCTTGCCCGTGGGACCGTGGCCGGGCAGTCACCGGACGCGCATTTCCACAGAATTGCAGCTTCACCACGGGGCCCAGTGCCCGTCAAATACCCGCTATTGCTTGCCGATGCCTAAAATCGGGCCTAGGAATTGCTAGGAATCACAAAATGTAAGGGTGCCGCGTACGCACGAGTAGCGAGCAAACACCTCGGGGGTCCAGTTCATGGCAATTCCAACTCGTGCTGCGCTGATGGCGCTCGCACTCGGCAGCCTCGCGCTTGCCGGCTGCGCGGGCGATGGCGGCGACAGCATCTTCACCACGGGCTCGCTGGCCAGCCAGCAAACCGCTGCAGCCGATCCCAAAGTCGATCCACAGTGCGTAACGTTGGTGTCGCGCATCGAAACGTTGCGCCGCGAAGGCATCGCCGACAAGATCGAGAAGGCGGCCGCCAAGCGGTACAAAATGACTCAAGCGGATCTCAGCAAAGCCGATCAGCTGACCAAGGCCAGCGCCGAGTTCCAGCTGCGCTGCTCGACCATCACGCCCAAGTCGACCACGGCCCAGCTGCCGGCCGAGACGCCTGCGGCCGCGCCGAAGGCCGCTGGAAAGAAGACCGCGACCAAGACGCCCTGATCCTGCGGATCAAGGCAGCCGCCTCCGTGGGGGGAGGCGGTGCTGTAACCGTCGAGGGCTGCCAGTTGTGCGAGCAGCCGTTGCAGCCATGCGCAGCAGAACGCGCCTGGCCGCCCGATTGCAAATGCGCCCAATCCCCATCTTGCGCGCTGCGATCGGCTTGCGCCGCTGCACCATTGTCACACTGCTGCCCCAGACAGTTGAAAGCGTTGCGCCTTTGTGTTTCGTAGCCGGCACGGCGGACGAACGGGGACTGAGGGAGGCATTCGTGGCGCGCACGATTTGCACAATACTGGGATTTCCTAGTCTTGCTTTGGGTGTGGCGTTGCTCGCGGGATGCGCGGACGGTGGCGGCGGCAATGGTGACCCCGGCGCGATACCCCTGGCGAGCGGGCAGTCCTGCGGCTCGATCCGGCAGGAGCTCGACAAGCTCGACCGCAAAGGCACGCAATCGAAGGTCGAGGCGGCGACCGCAGGCAAGAAGCTCGCGCCTGCGGTGCAGGTCGATGTCGACCGCTATAACTCGCTGCTCAACCAGTATCTGGGCGCCCGCTGCCACGTCTAGCCCGGTGGTCTGCGGCGCGAGGCTGGCGCCGCCGCTCCGAATTCGCTTCAATGAGACCCGAGGCCCGGTCCGACCGGTTGGGCCGTCGCGTTTTCCTGCCCGCAGCCACCCGAAGGTTCCACCAGCATGGCTGACCAGAGCTACGACATCATCATCATCGGCGCCGGTCCGGGAGGCTATGTCACGGCAATCCGCGCGGCCCAACTCGGGTTCAAGACGGCGATCGTGGAGCGCGACTTTCTGGGTGGCATCTGCTCGAACTGGGGCTGCATCCCGACCAAGGCGCTGCTGCGCTCGGCGGAGATCTATCACTATCTGCAGCATGCCAAGGACTATGGGGTGTCCGCCGAAAAGGTGAGCTTCGACCCCAAGGCCATCGTCGATCGCTCGCGCAAGGTGGCGCAGCGGATGAACAATGGCGTCGGCTTCCTGATGAAGAAGAACAAGGTGGCCGTGATCTGGGGCGAAGCCAGCATCGACGCACCCGGCAAGATCTCGGTGAAGGCCTCGAAGGCCGAGGCGCCGAAGGGCGCGCTGGGGGCGGGCGCCTACCAGGCAAAGCACGTCATTATCGCCACGGGCGCGCGACCGCGCGTGCTGCCCGGCATCGAGCCCGACAATAAGATCGTGTGGACCTACTTCGAGGCCATGGTGCCGGACCGGATTCCGACATCGCTGCTGGTGGTCGGCTCGGGCGCCATCGGCATCGAGTTCGCCTCGTTCTTCCGCACGCTGGGGTCCGAGGTGACGGTGGTGGAGGTGCTGCCGCAGATCCTGCCCGTCGAGGACGCCGAGATTGCCGCCTTCGCGCGCAAGGCATTCGAAAAGCAGGGCATGAAGATCCTCACCGGCGCCAAGGTGACCAAGCTCGAGAAGAAGGCCGACGGCGTCACGGCCACCATCGAGGACGGCAAGGGAGGCGCGCAGTCGCTCAAGGCCGAGCGGGTGATCTCGGCGGTGGGCGTGGTGGGCAACGTGGAAAACCTGGGGCTCGAGAAGCTCGGCGTGAAGACCGAGCGCGGCACCATCGTCGTCAACGGTTTCAGTCGGACGAACGTGCCGGGCATCTACGCCATCGGCGACGTGGCCGGGCCGCCCATGCTCGCCCACAAGGCCGAGCACGAGGGCGTCATCTGCGTCGAGGCCATCAAGGGTCTCGACGTGCACCCGCTGGACAAGCTGAGGATCCCCGGCTGCACCTACTGCCATCCGCAGATCGCCAGCGTCGGCCTGACGGAGCAGGCGGCCAAGGAGCAGGGGCGGACCGTCAAGGTCGGCCGCTTCCCCTTCCTCGGCAACGGCAAGGCCATCGCGCTGGGCGAAGACCAGGGCCTGGTGAAGACGGTGTTCGATGCGAGGACGGGCCAGCTGCTGGGCGCGCACATGGTGGGCGCCGAGGTGACCGAGTTGATCCAGGGCTTCGTCATCGCCATGCAACTCGAGACCACCGAGGAAGAGCTGATGCACACGGTGTTCCCGCACCCCACGCTCAGCGAGATGATGCACGAGAGCGTGCTCGACGCGTTCGGGCGGGTGATGCATATGTGATCGGGCCCGTCGGGGCCCCTTCCGCGCGGCGCCGGCAGGGCGGGACCCGCCGCGGAGGTGAGCCGGCCACGGCCTGCTGCTATGCGTGCGACGGCTTGGCTCAGTTTAGCCACGCTGCGGCCGCCGGCTTTGCCACAAAACCGCATTGCTTCTCGACGTTGTCGGAGGAATCGGCCACACTCGCAGCCGGAAAGTGCCGCAGCGCCAGCGGCTTTCCGCGCACACAAGGCGGCACAGGCCAAGTGGAGGACGTTTCATGAACATGAACACGCAGCAGCTGATCATCATGGCGGTGGTCGGCATCATTGCCGGATGGCTCGCGAGTTTCATCGTCGGCGGTCCCAGCGGCCTGTTGGCCTACTTGGTCACCGGGCTCATCGGCGCCTTCGTCGGCGGCTGGATCTTCAGCGCGGCTGGCTGGAAGCTCAACCTGGGCAACGATATGCTCGAGTGGATCGTGACGTCGGCGATCGGCGCCATCGTCGTGGTGATCCTGGCGAGGCTGATTTTGTTTTGAGAGCAAGTGTTGGGTTGCGCGTGGATCGGCGTCGCGGCATGGCCTCGGCGATCGTGGCCACGCCAACCCAACGTGCCTAGCCGAACACGCGAGCAAAGATCGTATCGACGTGCTTGGTGTGATAGCCGAGATCGAACAACGCTTCGAGCTCGGCGTCACTGAGCGCTTTCGAGACGTCCGGGTCGGCCTTTAGCAGGGCGAGGAAGTCGCCGCCCTGCTGCCACACGCGCATGGCGTTGCGCTGCACGAGGCGGTAGGCGTCCTCGCGGGCGATGCCTTTTTGGGCGAGCGCGATGAGAACGCGCTGCGAGTGGATGAGCCCGCCCAGCCGGTCCAGGTTCTTGCGCATGTTCTCGGGATAGACGACGAGGTTCTCGATCACGCCGGCCATGCGCGCCAGCGCGAAGTCGAGGGTGACCGTGGCGTCCGGTCCGATCATGCGCTCCGCCGAGGAATGCGAGATGTCGCGCTCGTGCCAGAGCGCCACGTTCTCCATGGCCGGCAGGCTGTAGGCGCGCACCATGCGCGCAAGCCCGGTGATGTTCTCGCTGAGCACGGGGTTGCGCTTGTGGGGCATGGCCGAGGAGCCCTTCTGGCCCTCCGAGAAGAATTCCTCCGCTTCCAGCACCTCGGTGCGCTGAAGGTGCCGGATCTCGACGGCGAGCCTTTCGAGCGAGGAGGCGATGACGGCGAGCGTGGCAAAATACATGGCATGCCGGTCGCGCGGGATGATCTGGGTCGACACCGGCTCCGGCACGAGGCCCATCTTCTTGGCCACGTAGGCTTCCACGCGCGGGTCGATGTTGGCGAAGGTGCCGACCGCACCGGAGATGGCGCAGGTGGCTACCTCGGCGCGCGCGCGAGCCATGCGCTCCTTCGCCCGCGCGAACTCGGCGTAGGCGTAGGCGAGCTTGAGCCCGAAGGTGGTGGGCTCGGCGTGGATGGCGTGGCTGCGGCCGATGGTGGGGGTGAGCTTGTGCTCCATGGCCCGCTTCTCGAGCGCGGCCAGCAGCCTGTCGAGATCGGCGAGCAGCAGGTCGGCAGCGCGCGCCAGCTGCACGTTGAAGCAGGTATCGACGATGTCGGAGGAGGTGAGCCCCATGTGCACGAAGCGCGCTTCCGGCCCCACGTGCTCGGCCAAGTGGGTGAGGAAGGCGATGACGTCGTGCTTCACCTCGCGCTCGATGGCGTCGATGCGCGCCACATCGAACGTGGCCTTGGAACCCTTGTCCCAGATGACCTGGGCCGCTTCCCTGGGGATCAGTCCCAGCTCAGCCATGGCCGAGGCCGCGTGCGCCTCGATCTCGAACCAGATGCGAAAGCGGGTTTCGGGGGCCCAGATCTGGGCCATCTCCGGGCGGGTGTAGCGGGGAATCATGGGCGTCGCCTCGCGTTGAGACAGTCGGGTACCACCGCGTCGCGCGTTGGGCAAATCCCCTGTGGATCGAGGGACCTTGGCCCGGCCGCAAACGGCTGCTGTAGTAGGCGAGCGCCGCGTGCGCCGGCGCCCAAGCAATGGCGAGGAGGAGCGAGGATGGGCACCAAGATCACGTTTCGCCGACCGGACGGCAAAGAGGCGGCGGGCTACCTGGCAAAGGCCGGCCGCGCCAACGCGCCGGGGATCGTCGTCATCCAGGAGTGGTGGGGCCTGCAGGACCAGATCAAGGGCATCTGCGACCGCCTCGCGCTCGCCGGCTACGAGGCGCTGGCGCCCGATCTCTACGCCGGCACGGTCGTGCCCTACCACGACACGGAGGCGGCCGGACGCGAGATGAACTCGCTCAACTTCCTCGACGCTACGGATCAGACCGTGCGCGGGGCCGCGCTTCTCCTCAAGAAGACAGGTGCGAAGGTGGGGCTCACCGGCTTCTGCATGGGCGGTGCATTGACCATCCTCGGTGCCTGCCGCATTCCCGAGATCGGCGCGGGGGTTTGCTTCTACGGGCTGCCGCCCGAGACGGTCGCCAAGCCGGCGGACGTGAAGGTTCCCCTGCAGGCGCACTTCGCCAACAAGGACGACTGGTGCACACCGCAGGCCGTCGACAAGTTCGAGGCGGGCCTGAAGGCTGCGGGTAAAGACGCCGAGGTGTTCCGCTACGACGCCGAGCATGGCTTCGTGAACGAGCAGCGCGATGCTCACGACCGTGCGGCCGCCGAGCTCGCCTGGGAGCGGACCCTGGCATTCTGGGCGAAGCATCTGGGAGGGCGATGAGCGTCGATGGCGGCGTTGCGGCTCGCGGTAGTCTGCGTGATCGGGGTGCTCTCGATTGGCGGTGACCTGGTGGGTTGGGTTGGGGCGGAGCGCGCAACCCAACGCTTCGAGCCGGCCGATGTTGGGTTACGCGCGGATCGGCGTCCCGGCACCTTATCAGCGACGGTGGCCGCGCTAACCCAACCTACACGGTGGCTCATCGGCCCGGCCAAAGCGCAGAGCTGCGACGGCGTCGAGGTTGCCATCGGCACGGGCGAGCGCCGCTGCCTCAAGCCTGGCGGCGGTGAGCGGTTCAGGGACTGCGCGGACTGCCCCGAGATGGTGGTCGTCCCGGCCGGAACCTTCACGATGGGCTCGCCGGCGGACGAGCCGGCACGGGCCGCCGAGCGCGAAGACCAGGTGCGGGTGACGATCGCCCGACCGTTCGCGGTGGGGGCATTTGCGGTGACGCGCGCCGAGTTCGGCGCATTCGTCGCGGCGACGAGCCACAAGCTGGATGAGGGCTGCTATTTCTGGACCGGGACCACGTGGGAGGAGCGCGCCGATCGCTCGTGGCGGTCGCCCGGGTTTGCCCAGGACGACCGCCACCCGGTGACGTGCGTCGACCTGAAGGCTGCCAAGGGCTACGTGGCCTGGCTGTCGGCGAAGACCGGCAAGACCTACCGCCTGCCCTCCGAAACGGAACGCGAGTACGTGACGCGCGCCGGCACGGCCACGCCCTTCTGGTGGGGCTCTTCGATCTCGACGGATGAGGCCAGCTACAACGGCAACTTCACCTACGCCCAGGGCCTGAAGGGCGAGTGGCGGCAGCACACGGTACGGGTCGACAGCTTCCGTCCCAATCCCTGGGGCCTCTACAACGTGCACGGCAACGTGTGGGACTGGACGGACGACTGCTGGAACGAGAGCAACGCCGGCAATCCCGGAGACGGCAGCGCAAGGGTGACCGGCGACTGCACCTGGCGGGTCGCCCGCGGCGGCGCCTGGAACTATAGCCCCGACTTCCTGCGCGCCGCGTTCCGCTATTGGAACCTGCCGCACAACCGCAGCGGCGTGCAAAGCTTCCGCGTGGCGAGAGCGCTGTAATACCAAGCAGTCTATCTTTCCACCCGTCATCCCGGCCCAGCGATCGCGCTAGAAGCGCGGATCGCGCAGAGCCGGGATCTGCGGCGAGCGGTGTCCGTGCGGCGGATCCGGATAGTCTCGCCCCGGCTCGGAGGCCGGGGCTCGGCTTCCGGGTCATCCTGGAAGCATGCCTCCGGCATGACGAGTAGTTCATTGGCTCGCCGGATCTGCGGCGAGCGGTGTCCGTGCCGCAGATCCCGGACAGTCTCGGCGACGCCTCGACTTCCGGGTCATGCTGGAAGCATGCCTCCGGCATGACGGGTGTGTTGATTGTTTCGCCGGTATGATCTGCGGTCTTCTGCACTCTCGCGTCCCATGCTCGAGGACGTGCCTCGCCAGGGAAGCGCGAGCTATTTCAGCAGCAGCGACGGCAGCCAGAGCGTGAGCGCGGGGATGTAGGTGACGAGCCCGAGCACGATCAGCATCGGGATGTAGAAAATGAGGATGCTGCGCGACACGGCCTCCATCGAAACCTTCCCGATCGCACACCCCACGACCATGGTTGGCCCGACGGGCGGGGTGAGCAGGCCGATGCCGAGGTTGAGGATCATGATGATGCCGAAGTGCACGGGGTCGATGCCGAACGTTTGGATCACCGGCAAAAAGATCGGCGTACAGATGAGGAGCATCGGCGCCAGGTCCATGAAGGTGCCCAGCACCAGCAGCAGGATATTGACGTACAGGAGGAACGTGTACTTGTCGCTGGAGATGGTCACGAAAAACTCCGTGACCTTTGCGGGAATGCGCATGATCGCCATCATGTAGCCGAAGGCGATCGAGAAGCCGATCATGATCATGACCATGCCGACCGTGCGCACCACCCGGGCAATGAGCTTCGGCAGGTCGCGCCATTTGTAGTCGCGATAGACGAACATGGTGACGAGGAATGCATAGACGCAGGCGACCGCCCCGGATTCGGTTGGCGTGAACAAGCCCGACAGGATGCCGCCGAGGATGATCGCAATCGTGATCATCCCCCACGTGGCATCGATGGCGATCCTTATCGCCTGGCGCAGCGGTACGACCTCGCCCTTGGGGAGGTTGTCCCGATGGGCGATCAGGAGGACCAGAATGATCAAGGACAGGCCGAGCAGCAGGGCAGGGATGACGCCGCCCACGAACAGGTGCGCGACCGAGATGGTGCCGCCCGCAGCCAGCGAATAGATGATCATGTTGTGCGAGGGCGGCAGCAGCAGCGGCTGCAGCGAGCCCGAAATGGTCACATTGACGGCAAACAGGCGCGGGTAGCCGTTCTTGATCATCTCCGGGATCATCACCGAGCCGACAGCAGCGGTGTCGGCAACCGAGGAGCCCGAGAGGCAGCCGAACATCGTCGATGCGATGATGTTGACGAGGGCCATGCCGCCGCGGATGAAGCCCACGAACACCTTGGCGAGATTGACGAGCCGCTCGGCCATGCCGCCCACGGCCATGATGGAGCCGGCCAGGATGAAGAACGGTATCGCCAGCAGCGAGAAGCTGCTCATGCCGCCCGACACCTTGAGCATGACCGCTTCGAGCGGGATGCCGGCCCACAGGGCGGCCAGGATGGCGGCGATCCCCAGCGCATAGGCGACCGGCATTCCCAATAGGCAGACGACGGTGAAGGTGCCGGCGAGAATGAGAATGTCCATGGTGCGCCTTGCGGCTCCAATCACTCGGTCGATGTCTGGGCGACGGTCTCGAGCTCCGGCACGGAGAAGAACTTCTGCGTCAGGAAGCGCTCGATCACGAACAGGCTGGTCAGGGTGCCGCCGATCGGGATCGGCAAGTACGCCACGCCCGCCGAGATGATCGGAAACTCCGGAATGCTCTGATACCAGGTGGTTTGCACCAGCTTGAGGCCCCACCACAGCATGAAGAGGTTGGTGGCGAGCATGCAGGCTTCGAGAAACCAACCCAGATAGGTCTTGGCGGGCTCGCCCAGGAAAGCCGGCAGCACGCCGACGCCGATGTGCAGATATTCCCGATAGCAGACGACGGCCGACAGAAACGACAGCACGATCATCAGCAGGATCGCCATCGGCTCGGGCCAGGAAGCGGCGCTGTTCAAGACGTAGCGGCAGAAGACGCCGTAGGGAATGATGATGGTGATGACCACGAGGCAGGCGCCTGCCACGAACAGGCAGGCGGTGTTGACGGCATCCATCAACCGGACGTATCGCGCTATCACTTGCGCCCCCCTTCACACGAAAAGCCGGCCGCGTCCGGTCAGGAAGCAGCCGGCTTTGCCGCTCAGCGGCCTCAGCTCACTTCACGTCCTGGATGCGCTGGATGAGCGCGGTGTGCTGGGCTCCATACTTGTCCCACACGGGTTTTACCGCCGCCTGGAAGGGCTTGCGGTCGGGAACCTCGTTGACCTGTGCGCCGGCCTCCTTCATCTGGGCCATGGATTTCTTCTCCATGTCGTACCAGAGGCCCCTTTGCTCCTGCTGCGCCTCCTTGGCCAGCTTCATGATCAGCCCCTGGTCTTCCTTCGACAGCGTCTCCCAGCTCCGTTTCGAGAACACCAGAATCTCCGGGATCATGAGATGCCCGGTCATGGAATAGAACTTGGCGTGGCGGTAGTGCTGACCGGTCGCGTAGCTCGGCTCGTTGTTCTCCGCGCCGTCCACCACCCCGGTCTGCAGCGCGCTGATGAGCTGATCGAAGCCCATCATGATGCCGTTGCCGCCCAGAGAGTTCATGGTGTCGACGAACACCGGGTTGCCCATCATGCGGATCTTGAGGCCCTTGAGATCCTGAACCGTGTTGACGGGGTGTTTGCTGTTGTAGACGTTGCGCGTGCCGGCATTCATCCAGCACAGTCCGATGAGCCCGGCAGTTGCGTGATCACTGAGCTTCTTCAGAAGCTCCTCGCCGATAGGCCCATCGATCACCTTCTCCATGTGCGCGGTGTCGCGGAACATGAACGGCAGGTTGAAAACGTTGAGCTCGGGAACGATCGGGCCCATGGGGCCGACGCTGATGCGGGCCATCTGCAGCGCCCCCACCTGCGCCTGCTCGATCATCTCCTTCTCGCCGCCGAGCTGCATCGACGGGTACATCTGGATGGTTACGCGGCCATTGGTGGCGGTCTCCAGCTTCTTGCTCATGCGCACCACGGCTTCCACAGTGGGGTAGCCGAGCGGGTGGACGTCGGTGGCTTTCAGCACCAGCTTGGTCTGGGCAACGGCGGGCGGCGCAGCAAGCGCGCCGATCGCAACGAGCATCAGCCCCAACCGCACGAAAAATCGCCTGTCCATGAGTGTCGTCTCCTCTCCAAAGCCAACGGCTTGTTGCTGCCGGCTCTTTGCTGTCGACCGTTTGTTTGGCCGCACCATGCGAACTTGTCCGGTCATCGGACAATTTATTTAGCCTTCCAGGTTCGCGCTGACAACCTGTAGGCGCAGTCTCGCGTGCTGCAGGACGGTGGCGCGCGCACCCAGTTGCCGTGCTGCCACGTCAATCCGGGGCCGCCATGCAAGCGCCGGGCGCGGCGGGCGGCAGGGACCGGGAGCAACGCGCATCAGGTGTGGGAAGGCGTGCGGTCGAGCGGCACCCGATTTCGCAACGGGACGCACCATATCTGGCATCCGAGATATGCTGCAAGCGTCGTCGTTTACAGCAGATCCTGGACAACCTCGCTCGCTGCTTCCGGATGACGGGTGGATACGTGGGGTGAGCTTGCCACAATCTGCGCCTGTTTCGCAGCCGCGACCTTGCTCTTGGCGCATGATGGAGGGCGATAGGAGCTCGCGGCACTGGGCGAGATCGCGCGACCGCGGAGCGCAGCCGTGCACATCCGCATGGCAAGCCCGCGGCATCGGCAGCTGCATTCGCACCCCGCACGCGCTATAGGCACGCCTTCGGTTTCCCGGCTCGAGGCGTGAAGGCAGGTTCCATGGGGCGAACGGACGTGATCGTGCTGGGCGGCGGCATCGTCGGCGTGTCGACCGCGCTGCACCTGCAGAAGCGGGGCCGCTCGGTCGTGCTCGTCGACCGGCGGGATCCGGGCGAGGAGACGAGCCACGGCAACACCGGCATCATTCAGCGCGAGGGCGTGGTGCCCTATCCCTTCCCGCGTGATCTCGGACTGCTCGCAGCCTACGCCCTCAACCTGCGGCCGGAGGCGCATCTGCATTGGCGCGCTCTGCCCAGCATCGCGCCCTGGCTGTATCGCTACTGGCGCGCCTCCACGCCCGAGGGATTGGCGCAGACGTCGCGGGGCGCGCGGCCGCTGATCGAGCGCTGCATCATCGAGCACGAAGCCCTGATGGCGGATGCCGGCATTCTGGGCATCCTGCGCCGCACGGGCTATCTGCGGGTCTACCGCACCGAGGCGGCGCGGCAGCTCGCGCTTGCCAAGGATGCCAAGGACCGCGAGTCCTATGGCGTGAACTTCCAGGCGGTGGATGCCGACAAGGTCGCTGCATTGGAGCCGCATCTCAAGAACGGCATTGCCGGCGGGGTGCTGATGCCCGATCCGGTGAGCGTCGCCGATCCGGGGGCGGTGGTGAAGGCGTATGCCAGGCTGCTGGAGGAGCGGGGCGGGCGCTTCATCCTGGGCGATGCACGCTCGTTGCAGGAAGGGCAGAAAGGCTGGGAGATCGAGACGGCCGCGGGCCCGCTGACTGCCTCGGACGCGGTCATTGCGCTCGGCCCCTGGTCCGACGACGTCTTCCGCCCGCTCGGCTACCGCTTTCCGCTCGGCGTCAAGCGCGGCTATCACATGCATTTCAGGGCGCAGGGCAATGCCACGCTCATCCGCCCGGTGCTCGATGCCGAGAACGGCTTCGCGCTGACGCCGATGACGCGCGGCATCCGCCTGACCACCGGGGCCGAATTTGCCGTCCGCGACGCACCGCCGACCCCGGTCCAGGTCGAGAAATCAGAGGTACGCGCGCGCGAGCTGTTTCCCCTCGGCGAGCGCATGGATGCCGAGCCGTGGCTCGGGCGACGCCCGTGCCTGCCGGACATGCTGCCCGTTGTCGGCAGGGCGCCGGACCATGCGGGCCTGTGGTTCAATTTCGGCCATCACCATCTGGGATTTACCATGGGGCCGGTGACGGGCCGCCTGCTGGCCGAGCTGCTGACCGGCGAGGCGCCGTTCACCGATCCTGCGCCCTATCGCTGCGAGCGCTTCTCGTGAGCCTCTGGTGAGCCTCTCTCGTGCACGCTCACGAGCGCTGCAGGTCGCGCTGCAGGAGGGGCCGCGTGGGCGGCCGGCAGGCCGAGCGTGGGCCGTGCCATACCCCACCGTTATCGATGCACGCCTTCACCTGCTGCTCGCGACGGAGCTGCCAGCCGAGCAGCATGGCGAGGAGCACGGTCGTCAGCGCGGCAATCACGAGGCGCGTGCGTCTCATGCGGCGCCATCCTCACGCAGGAATCGGTCGCGCCACGCCGGCAGCGCACCGGGGAACGGCAGCGCTCTCGCGTGGTACACGCCACGGGCAATCGCACGCGACAGACAGTGGGCCGCAGCGGAGCCGAGCCCCGTGAGCTGCAGCGCGTCCTGCAGGGGCTTGCGCGCGGTCGCTGCCGCGAACACCACGTCGCCATCGAGCGGCGTGTGCACGGGATGGATGGCGCGCGCCAGGCCGGTTTGCGCCATAACCGCGAGGCGCTTGGCCTGAGCCTTGCTGAGGATCGCATCGGTGGCCACCACGGCGAGCGTGGTGCTGGCGCGCGGGCTCGCCTTGGTCAACGGGGCGAGGGCGCCGGGCGGCAGGGGATAGGGAAAGCCGCTGCCGCCGTACTCGCCCCCCTGTTCGAACGGCGCCGCCCAGAACCAGGGACCGCCGCCCACGACGGCGCTGCCCGCCGCGTTGACCGCGGCCAGCGCCCCGACCATGAAGCCCTGACACTCCGCCGACGCTGATCCCAGGCCGCCCTTGAGATCGACTGTGGTGGCCCCGAGGCCGGCCCCGGCGCTGCCCAGCGCAAAATCCGGCCCCGCCCGGCTGGCGGCCTCGTAGCCCAGCTCGCGGTACGGCGGGAAGCGGCCCCAGGCCTTGTCGCCGCCGTTCAGCAGATCGAACAGGATGGCGCCCGGCACGATCGGCACCCGGGCGGTACGCACCGCAAATCCGCGACCCTGCTCTTTGAGCCACGCCTGCACCCCGGACGCGGCGTCGAGGCCGAAGGCCGAGCCGCCCGACAGCGCAATCGCGTCGATCCCTTCGACCGTCTGCGCCGGGTCCAGGAGAGCCGTCTCGCGCGTGCCTGGCCCGCCGCCGCGCACGTCGATGGAGGCCGCCGCCGGGGTCTCGAAAATGATCGCCGTCACGCCGGAAGCCAGCCTGGCGTCCTGAGCGTTGCCGACCAGAACGCCCGCAACGTCGGTAATCAGATTGCGCCGCTCGCTCACGCCCGAACCCGCTGGTGGCCTTGCCGTCCCGATAGATTTGGCGCGGGCCGCGCTGCAGGTCAACGCCCGCAATGTGCGCATGATTGCGGGATAGGCGTCGACGCCATTGCGCGCGGGGTCAGGCGGACGTGGCCTTCACCCGAAGATGCGGTCGCCTTGCTGGTCGATGATCTGTTTGGCCTTCGAGATCGTGAACGCTACGGCGTCGTCCCGGCCGGGGAACACGTCCGCCCGCACGAAGCGGTGCTCCTTCACGCCCTCGGGCGTGTCCTTTTCGATGATCCCGGCGGTCCGGTACTGATCCTTGTCCTTCTGTGGTGCCGGCCTGATGCGATAGCCGTTGTATTCGACGACCGCGCTGGCTGGCGTGTCGGCAGCAGCTGCTCCGCCGCCTGCGAGCCGCGTCCAGAGGGCTTTGAGGTTCGACAGCATGGCATGGCATCCAATTGGTGAGTCCGCCGATCTTTGCGCGTGCCCTTCGGCTTGTCCACTGTCTGTCCACTGTCTAGCCCACAACAGGCGTCTACCCGCTAGCAGGCGCAAAACCTGGCGTGCGACTGGCGGCGGAACCCGAGCTTTAGGCGAACGTCAGAGGCGCACGTCCGAATAGTGCAGATTTCACCACTTCTTGCGAAAAACAAGGCCGTGGTCGCCTTGAAATTGACAATTCGGTCACCTATAAGAATTATAGCTAACGATAATGAGTCCCGTTCGCGATCACGGCGAAGCCACCACACCCGGAGCCCTGATCGCAATCATCCGAAGGCTCGCCGCGAGCGGTGCCTACAGCTTTTCGGAGCACGCCTTCGACGAACGGATGGTGGAGCGTGACTTCGACGCCGAGGATGTGCTGAAAATCATGGCCCTTGGCGATATCGATGGGCCGATCATTGCTGGCAAACGGACCGGAGAATGGAAATGCCGCGTGATCGGCAGCTTGCCATGGACCTCGCGCGAAGCTGGTGTTGTGACGGTGGTGGTCCGAGAGGAGAGACTGATCTTCGTCACCGTTAAATGGATCGACCCATGACCACACGTTACGAGTTTGCCATCAAGGGCCGCAAGCGCAATCCCAAGCCCTACCACTTCAGGGGCAGCGGGCTGCCGAACGTGTTCCTGCTCAACGGCGTGAAGATCGAGCAGGACGCCGAGTATGGTGAACTGGCCACCATAGACAGTCTCCCTGACCTGTTCCTGGCTATTGCCTTCAGGCTGGTAAGCAAGCCCGACCGGCTCACTGGCGTGGAGATGCGCTTCCTGCGCAAGCGCATGGAAATGACCCAGGCTGACCTGGCGAAGGAGCTATGGGTCAGTGAGCAGACCGTTGCAAACTACGAGAAGGGCAAGACCGAGGATGGTCCGGCCGATCGGGCACTCCGTTTCCTGTTCCTTGCCCATGTCGTTGATGACGATGATCTCGCCCAGGAATTGCACCTTGAAGCCGAAGACCTTATGCGGCCATCCCGCAGGGATCGAAGCCGGCGGACTGGTGCTGGGCCTTGGTGGGTGGCGGCCCCCTGATAACTCGCAGCGGGTCGCGCCCCGCCGGGCGCGACGGCGGCGACTTCACCATGGAGCGCAACTCCCTTCGCCCGACAAGCGCATCGGAGCGCCAGACACAAAGAGGCAGCCCGAAGGCTGCCTCCTGCCTGCGTATCCTGTGCGGGCTGGCGCCAAGGCCGGCCCCGGCGCTCCGTTACGGCAGCTCCACGTAGGTGATCTTGCCGCTCGGGTCCTTCTTCCAGATGTACATGACGTAGTCGAGGCGGGTCACGTCGCCCTTCTTGTCGTAGGAGAGCTCGCCGATCACGGTCTTGAACTTCATGCCGGAGTAGATGCGGCTCGCGACCTTCTTGGCATCGAGCGACTTCTCCGCCTCCGCCGCCTGCTTGATCACCTCGACGGCGGCATAGGAGTAGAGCGTGTAGGCCTCCGGCTCGAAATTCTTGGCGCGGAACCGCTCCACCACGGCCTTGGCCTCGGCGCGCTTGCGCGGATCGGGTCCGTAGGTCATCAGCGTGCCCTCGGCACCGGGCCCGGCGATCACCGCGAACTCGTCGGACGTGATGCCGTCGCCGCCCATCAGCGGCGCCTTGACGCCCTGGTCGCGCATCTGCCGCAGGATCAGGCCGCCAGTGTCGTGCAGCCCGCCCCAGTAGATGAGGTCGGCGCCGGTGGCCTTGGTCTTGGACACGAGCGCGGAGAAGTCCTTGTCCTCCTTGTTGACGCCTTCGAACATGACGTCCTTCATGCCCTTGGCGGTCATGGCTTTGCGCGTCTCGTTGGCAAGGCCCAGGCCATACGTCGTCTTGTCGTGGATGATGGCGACCTTCTTGCCGGCGAAGTTCTTGGCGATGTAGGCGCCGGCCACGGCGCCTTGCTGGTCGTCGCGGCCGCAGGTGCGGAACATCAGCAGATTGGCGTGCGTGCGCTTGTCGTCGCCGCAGGGACCGGCCTTGCGGTCGGTGACGCACGGGTTGGTGGCCGACGGCGTGATCGCCATCAAGCCGTTCTCCGCATAGACCAGCGAAGCGGGTATGGTGACGCCCGAGTTGAAGTGCCCGACCACGAGCTTGACGCCGTCGCCGACGAACTTGTTGGCAACCGACACGCCTTCCTTCGGGTCGGCGCGGTCATCGCCGACGGAAAGCGTGATCTGCTGTCCCAGGATGCCGCCGGCCTTGTTGATGTCGGCCACTGCCTGCTCGACGCCGTTCTTCAACTGGGCCCCGAAAGCGGCGCTGCCGCCCGTGATCGGGCCCGCCACGCCGAGCTTGATCTGGGCAGAGGCCGTGTTCGCCCCTGGCACGACGAACGCCGCCGCCACGACCAGCCCAAGCCAAAATGACCTTCTCATCCAAGCCTCCCTTCTCGCGTAGGACTCACAAAGCTCGATGCTCGCATCACGCGGGCGCGTGTGCTCGGGCCCGATGATTGAACGAAAGTTTGGCGAAGTCACGTTGATTTGGACAGGTGGTCTGCAAACGGGCACTTGCAGGTCAAAATCCGTGCACTGCAGCACGATTTTGGGCTGCAACAGACGCCTGTCCTCTAGCCGACCATGCGCTGTTGGCCGCTCCAATAGCGGGCCCTCACCACCTTCTTGTCGATTTTGCCCACGGCGGTGAGAGGCAGCTGATCGACGAACTCGATGCGCTTGGGCGCATGCGCCGAGCCTTTGCGGTCCTTGACCAGCTCGATGAGAGTGCTCACGGCCGGCCGCGCGCCGGGCCTGGGCACGATCAGGGCGCACACCGCTTCTCCCCATTTGGGGTCAGGGATGCCGATGACGCAGGCCATGGCCACGTCGGGGTGGCTCGAGAGGGCATCCTCGATGTCGCGCGGATAGATGTTGAACCCACCGCTGACGATCATGTCCTTCTTGCGGTCGAGAATGTAGAGATATCCCTGCTCGTCCCTGCGGGCGATGTCGCCGGTATGCAGCCAGCCGTTGCGGAACAGCTCCCGCGTCTGCTCGGGGCGTTTCCAGTACTGGGTGACGGCATGGGCGGCGCGAACGCAGATCTCGCCGGGCTCGCCTGTCGCGACCTCCTGGTCCTGGTCGTCGAGCACCTTGACGTCGCAGCTCGTGACAGGCGCTCCGCAGGAGGCGAACAGCTCCGGCCGCGCACGGTCGTGGTCGCCCTTGCGCAGCACCGAGATCGGATAGCACTCGGTCTGGCCGTAGAGCTGGGAGAACACCGGGCCGATCCGATCCAGGCCCTCGAGGAGACGGGTGGGCGACATGGGGGATGCGCCGTAGAGCAGCAGGTCGAGGGAGGAGAGGTCGGTGCGGCCGAGCCCTGGATGGTCGAGAAGCATGTAGATCATGGTCGGCACCAGCAGCGTGAAGTTTATGCGCTCGCGAGCAATGGTCGCCAGCACGGCCTCCGGGTCGAAGCCCTTGAGGAGGTGCACTGTGCCGCCGAGTATCAGGGTCGGCAGGACCTTGGTGCCGGCCACATGGCTCATGGGGGCGATCACGAGATAGCGCGGGGCCATCGGGATCTCGAAATCGGCGAGGATGGTGGCGGTGTAGGATGCCATCTGCGCGTGCGTGCGCAGGCCGCCTTTCGACTTGCCGGTCGTGCCGCCCGTGTAGTTGAGGATGGCGATGTCGGTGCAGGTGGCGAGATCGCGCGGGCGCGCCGTGCCGGCGCTGGCCGCCGCGGCGAGCAGATCGACGCCGTATTCGGCGGGGCCCAGCGTATAGATCGTTGAGAGACCCTCTGCCTGCGATGCCAGCTCTCCGCCACGCTGCAGGAAGTTGGCCGCGTCGACGAGGAGCACGGTGCACTCTCCGTCCTCGATCTGCTCGATCTGGTCCGCCAGCGAGGCGAGCGGGTGCAGCCAGGTGATGCTGAGCGCGGTGGCAAACGCGGCGACGCTGGCGCACCAGGATTTGGCGCGATTGGCGGTCAGCACAGCGGCCCGCTCCCCACGTTTCAGGCCGCTTGCGATCATGACCGCCTGCATGCGGCCGATGAGATCGAGCGCTCCGCCGTAGGTCAGTTTGCCGCCGTCGAAAGCGAAGGCGATGCGGTCGGGATAGCGCGCCAGCGCTCGCAGCGCCTGCGTTGCCGTCGTTGGACCGGTATGAATGAGATCCGTCATGCCTCGTCCCTCGCACCCGATCGCCGACCCGCTGTGCGGCCCCTGGGGCACCCCTTGATCCAGCCACTATAAGGGGCGCAGGTGCGTCCACAAGCCCGCGGCAGCTAGAGCAGGATCGCTTCGGATTGAATCACCTTGCCTCAACTGCAACGTGGCGGCCGAAGCGTGAATCCTGCTCTATTCATAGATTTGAGAGCAAGATTCACGTTCCGTGATCGAAGCGAAACGCTTCGATCAGAAACGATCTTGCTCCAGGGTCCGGCGGCCGGGAGGACGCCGCTGCCCGGACCGTGCGCGAAAGCCGCCCCGGCGAACAGCCGCCCCGCTCAGCTCTTCTTCTGTCCGAGCCCGAGCGAGCTTGCCAGGTCCATCGGCAGCGGAAAAACGATGGTGGAGCTTTTCTCGCCGGCGATGTTGAGGAGCGTGCCGAGGTAGCGCAGCTGCATGGCCGCGGGCTGCTTGGCCAGGATCTCGCCGGCCTGCAGCAGGCGCTCCGCGGCCTGCAGCTCGCCCTCGGCGTCGATCACCTTGGCGCGGCGAAGGCGCTCGGCCTCGGCCTGCTTGGCGATGGCGCGGATCATGGTTTCGTTGAGATCGATGTGCTTGAGCTCGACGTTGCTGACCTTGATGCCCCAGGCATCGGTTCTCTCGTCCAGAATACGCTGCACCTCGGTGTTGAGCTTGTCGCGCTCGGCCAGCATCTGATCGAGGTCGTGCTGCCCGAGGACTGAACGAAGCGTGGTTTGCGCGAATTGGCTGGTCGCCATCTCGAACTGCTCGACCTGGATCACCGCCCGTTCCGGGTCCATGACGCGGAAGTACACGACGGCGTTGACCTTGACGGAGACGTTGTCCTTGGAGATGACGTCCTGCGGCGGCACATCGAGCACGCGCGTGCGCAGGTCCATGCGCACCATCTGCTGGACGAACGGCACGACGACAACGAGGCCGGGGCCTTTGACCTTCCAGAAGCGGCCGAGCAGGAACACCACGCCGCGCTCGTACTCGCGCAGGACGCGCAGAGAGTAGGCGACGATCACTATGACGACGAGCAGCGGCAGTGCGCTCGAGAACAGCGTGACCAGCGATTCTATGCCTGGCATGTTTCCTCCTCGATCAGGTGCTCGGTTCGACGACGAGCGTGAGGCCGGTGCGGCTCACGACGCGCACCTTCTGACCCTGGGCGAGCCCCTGTCCGGCCCGCGCCACCCATATCTCGCCGTGAACCTGGATGCGGCCCTCGTCTCCCGCCCAGCTCACCACCTCGCCGGTGCTGCCGATCATCTGCTCGGCGCCCGTACGCACGGGGCGGCTGCGCGCCCGCGCGGCAAACCCGAGAATGCCGGCGAAGAAGACGGCGCTGACCGCCGTCAGGCCGGCCACCACCTGCCAGGAGACCCTGATGGGAATGTCCGACTGCTCGGGATCGAACAGGAACAGGGCGCCGAGCGCGAAGGCGACAATGCCGCCCAGGCCCAAGACCCCGAAGCTGGGTGTGAACGCCTCGGCCACCATCAGGCCGATGCCGAACAGCAACAGCGCCAGGCCCGCATAGTTGACCGGCAGCACGGAGAGCGCCGTGAGTGCTACCAGCAGGCTGATGCCGCCCACCACGCCCGGCGCCACCACGCCCGGGGTCCAGAACTCGAACAGGATGCCATAGATGCCGATCATCAGGAGGATGAGCGCGATATTGGGATCGGCGATCACCGACATCACCTGCGCCTTCCAGTCGGGCTTCAGCTCGACGATGCTGCCCCCCTTGGTCTCCAGCCGCATCTCGCCGGCCGCCGTCTTCACCGATCGGCCGTCGATCTGAGCAAGGAGCTGCTCGACGTCATTGGCGATCACGTCGATCACGTGCTCCTGCAGCGCCTGGGTTGCAGTAAGCGTGGCTGCATCGCGCACCGCCTTCTCGGCCCAGTCCGCATTCCTGCCCCTCAGCTCGGCGAGAGACCGCAGGTAGGCTACCGCATCGTTGATGACCTTGCGCTCCATGGCCGTCAGCGAGTCCGTCTGGGGCTGCTTGTCGGAGCCCGGCGACGGCTTGGGCGGTGGCGGCGAGCCGGGAAGGCCGCCCGGCGCGAGCGAGATCGGCGTCGCCGCGCCCAGATGGGTGCCGGGCGCCATGGCGGCCACGTGCGAGGCGTACGTGAGATAGGTGCCGGCGCTGGCCGCCCGGCTGCCGCTCGGCGCCACGTACATCACCACGGGAATGCGTGATGCCAGAATCGCCTGGATCATTTCGCGCGTGGAGGACAGGAGGCCACCCGGCGTATCGATGCGCACGATCAAGACGCGCGCGCGCTGGGCGGCGGCGCGGTCCAGGGCCTTCGTCAGTTGTCCCGCGGCAACGAAGCCGATAGCGCCCTTGATGTCGACCAGCAGCACGGGACTCTCCGACGCGTGCTGACCGAGCGCGCCGCCGAAGGGCGCCGCAGCAAGGAACGCGAGCAGCACGATAATGATTGCCGCAGAGAGAGGCGCGGCCCTGACCCCGATGTGCATGGCGCTGCCTGCGATGGCCCCTCGGCCACCTATGGGTACCCTACCTCAGGATACAAATGTATTCCTTCGGTTGCACGCCCAAATGCGGCATGCCCCGGGGGTGCCCTTCGCCCGGTGCCCGCGCGGCCGCCGTGCCTTGCTCACTTGCCTCGCGCCGTTCCCGGTCCGTTGCCCCGCATGATCGAGGTCGGCGTGCACAGGATGAAGGTTGCAAAGGACTCCCGCGTGGACGCCTTCTTCTCCTCCACGTCCGCCTGTCGCGGCACGCTGCGCCAGTGGCAGATCACGCTCATGGAGCCGTTCGCGCGCACGCCGACGAGGATGTGCGTCTTGTAGTCGATCGAATGCTGCTCGCTGTTGCTCATGACCTGTCCCGATCCTCCTCGCTCATCTCGTCAGACGGTGCGAACCTCGATCCGGCGCGCCGGCCTCTGCAACTCGGCCGGCTTGGGCAGGCGGAAGGTCGGCACGCCTTTGTCGTACTTGGCCTCGACGTGCTCCTCCTTCACCTCGAACGGCAGCTGCACGGAGCGCGGGAAAGCGCCGAAGCGGCGTTCCACGTAGTGGGCATCGCCGTCCTTCTGCTCGTGCTCGGCTCAACCACGGAAATCACGAGAGTTGAGGCAACCCTAATGGGCTACCTCTTCAACGACTTGGTGAGAGGGACCCGGGTTTCAAGAGGCCCGGCAGGATTTTCTAGGCACTAGAGCAGGATCGCTTCGGATTAAATCACTTTGCCTCAACTGCAACGTGGCGGCCGAAGCGTGAATCCTGCTCTATTTCATAGATTTGAGAGCAAGATTCACGTTCCGTGATCGAAGCGAAACGCTTCGATCAGAAACGATCTTGCTCTAGCGCAGCGCGCGCCACGCAAACGGCCCGCGGCGCTGGAACAGCCATCCGTACTGGCGCACCATCTGCTTCGCGCGGTAGAGCCGGTAGCCCAAGGACGCGGTGACCAACACCACGGCGAAATCGACGAGGAAGTTCCGAGGCGAAATGAACGGCTCTGCGAAAAGCGCGTAGTGGAAGAAGCGCACGGTGCCCGCGAGCGGCAGCGCGTACAGGGGGATGTGCCAGTAGGGCCGCCAGGTCTGGGCGATGGCGCGTCCGGTCATGAACGCGGCCGCACCGCCGAGCAGGACCGTCACCAGCAGGAACACACCCGGCTTGCCGGTGTCATAGAGCCAGTCCGGCATGGCCACCTCCTTGTCTAATGCCGCCCGCCCTCGAGGTAGGCGGCCCGCACCTCGGGCCGCGCCAGCAGCTCCTTGCCGGTGCCGGTCATGGTGATGGCACCGTTGACCATCACGTAGGCACGGTGGGCCAGCTTGAGCGCGTGAAAGGCATTCTGCTCGACCAGGAAGATGGTCATGCCCTGCCTGTTGAGGTTGCGGATCACCTCGAAGATGCGTTTGACCACCATCGGCGCCAGGCCAAGCGAAGGTTCATCGAGCAGCAGCAGATCGGGCCGGCTCATCAGAGCCCGGGCAATCGCCAGCATCTGCTGCTCGCCGCCCGACAGCGTGCCGCCGCGCTGCTCGAGGCGCTGCTTGAGCATGGGAAAGAGCGTGCAGATGCGCTTTAGGTCCTCCTCGAAGTGCGCGGCATCGTCGATCAGCGCGCCCATCTGCAGGTTCTCGCGCACGGTCATGCGGGGGAAGATGCGTCGCCCCTCGGGGGCTTGCGCAATGCGCAGCCGCGCGATCTCATGGGTTGGCAGATCGGTGATATCGTGTCCGCGATAGACGATGCGGCCCTCGCGCGCCCGCGGGCTGCCGAAGATCGTCATCATCAGCGTGGATTTTCCCGCGCCGTTGGCGCCGATCAGCGTCACGATTTCGCCCTGGCGCACCTCCACGTCGATGCCCTTGAGGGCCATGATGTGGCCGTAGAAGCTCTTGACGCCGCGCACCACCAGCAGCGGCTCGCTCATTGCGCGCTCTCCCGGCTTTCCGGACCCGGGCCCCGGCTGGAGAGGAGGTCTTGCACCGCAATTGAACGCTTCACTGTTTCACGTGAAACATCAATATGTTGGTTAATTTGTTTCACGTGAAACATTAGGAACGTCGCCGCCCTCGCATGCAGCTGGGGCCACCCGGCATTCTGCGGGAACGCGGGTGAACGCTTCGCGGCGGCAGCTTCAATCGAGGAATGCCAAAGCCATTGCCGTTCATCGCGCGATCTCCGCTTCCACCTGCTCCACCTCCTCGTCCTCCACCCCCAGGTAGGCGGCGACGACCTTGGGGTCGTTGCGCACTGCTTCCGGCGACCCGTCCGAGATCTTCTGGCCGTAGTCGAGCACCACAATGTGGTCGGAGATCTCCATGACCACCGACATGTCGTGCTCGATCAGCAGGATGGTGGTGGCGTGCTCGGTCTTGATCGCCATCAGCAGGGCTTTCAGATCCGCCGACTCGCGCGGATTGAGGCCGGCGGCCGGCTCGTCGAGGCACAGCAGCTGCGGCTCGGTGCACATGGCGCGCACGATCTCCAGGCGGCGCTGGGCCCCGTAGGGCAGGTCGCCGGCCGGGTCGTCGGCCCGCTCCAGCAGCCCGACCTTGTCGAGCCAGTATTTGGCGCGGTCGACCGCGCGTGCCTCCGCGTCGCGATAGACGCGTGCGCCGATGAGCCCCAGCACGGTCCAGCCGGACGCCCGCATCAGGGGGTTGTGCTGCGCCACGATCAGGTTCTCGAGCACGGTCATGCCGGGAAACAGGCGGATGTTCTGAAACGTTCGCGCGACCTTTGCGCGCCGCGCAATCTCGAAATCCGGCATCCGCTCCAGCAGGAACACGGCTCCGCTGCCCGTCTTGCGCCAGCGCCGGCCAGAGGCCGTGACGGCGCGCAGGTCGGCATCGGATTGACCGCTGCCGGGAGCGAGGATGACGCGTCCGCTGGTCGGCTTGTAGAAGCCGGTGACGCAGTTGAACACCGTGGTCTTGCCGGCGCCGTTGGGGCCGATGATGGCGGTGATGTCACCGGCATTGGCCGCGAAGGAAAGATCGTCGATGGCGACCAGCCCGCCGAAGCGCATGCTGAGATGCTCGACGCTGAGCAGAGGGGCCGGCGGCGCAGCCATTAGCCGTGACCCTCCTTGACGAGGTCCCCGCGAACGGCCCGCCTCTCCCGCAGGAAGATCGACGGGATGCGGGACGAGATGAGCCCGCGCGGCCTCCAGATCATCACCAGCACCATGGCGAGCCCGAACAGCAGCATGCGGTAGTGCGTCGGCTCGAAATCGCGTCCGAACACGACCTTGAGCCAGTCGAGCTCGCGCAGCAGCTCGGTGCCGCCGATCAGCACCACTGCGGCGATGGCCACGCCGATCTGGCTGCCCATGCCGCCCAGCACCACGATGGAGAGGATGAGCGCGCTCTCCATGAAGGTGAAGCTCTCCGGCGTCACGAAGCCCTGGCCTCTAGACGTCACGTAGAAGGCGCCGGCCAAGCCGCCGAACATGGCACCCAGCGCAAATGCGGTGAGCTTGGTGTTGGTGGTGTTGATGCCGAGCGCGCGGCAGGCGGTCTCGTCCTCGCGCAGCGCCTCCCACGCCCTTCCCACCGGCAGGCTCCGCAGCCGGATGGTCACCCAGTTGGTCAGCACGGCCATGCCGAGGATGACATAGAAGAAGAAAATCGTGCGGTGGACGGCGGCATACTCCAGGCCGAAGAAGGCAGCAAAGCTCTGGTCGCTGTCCTCGAACGCCAGCCCGAAGAACGTCGCCCGCGGCACGCCGGAGATGCCGGCATAGCCGCGCGTGAGGTCGACCCAGTTGATGGCCACCAGGCGGATGATCTCGCCGAAGGCGAGCGTCACGATGGCCAGGTAGTCGCCGCGCAGGCGCAGCACCGGAAAGCCCAGCAGGATGCCCCAAAAAGCCGCGAGGATGCCGGCCAGGGGCAGGCACGCCCAGAAGCCCAGGTCGAAATGCGTCGACAACAGCGCGAAGGCGTAGGCGCCGATGGCATAGAAGGCCACGTATCCCAGATCCAGCAGGCCGGCGAGCCCGACCACGATGTTGAGGCCCCAGCCGAGCATCATGTAGATCAGGATCTGGATGGCGAAATTGTCGATCCACTTGATGGCGCCCGCCTTGCCAGCGTAGGCCAGCACAAGGAAAGGGTACGCCAAGAGTAGGGCCATGGCGGCTATGGAGAATGCGCGCACCAGCCTGTTGCGCGCTTCCGACGGAGCGCTGATCCGGGGCTCTCGTGGCGCGGCAAGGACGAAGGACGGCGAGAGCAGATAGATGAGGCGCGCCGCAAACGCGAGGATCACGGCGACACCGGTGTAGCCCCAGCGCTGGCCCAGCACGAGCTGGTTGTCCATGTTCTGGTCGGTGCGCAGCGCCAGGATCGGCACCGCCAGGCCGAGCGCCAGCAGGGCCGTGCCCGAGGCGTCCTTGACCGCCGCGGCAAAGGTCCTGGCGGGCGTCTGGCGGTGGTCGGCGCCCTGCGCGATCATCGCCGCTACACCTTCTCCACTTCCGGTCTGCCGAGCAGCCCGGACGGCAGGAACACCAGCGCTATGATCAGCACGGAGAAGCTCGCGACGTCCTTGTAGTCGCTCGAGAAGTAGGCCGACCACAACGTCTCGATCATGCCGATCAGCAAGCCTCCCAGTACGGCGCCCGGCAGCGAGCCGATGCCGCCGAGCACGGCGGCGGTAAAGGCCTTGACGCCGGGCACGAAGCCGTCGGCGAAGTTCACCACCCCGTAGTAGGTCATGAACAGCAGTCCCGCCACGGCCGCCAGAGCCGCGCCCATCACGAAGGTGAGCGAGATGGTCCGGTCGACGTCGACGCCCAGCAGTGCCGCCATCCTGCGGTCCTGCTCGCAGGCACGCTGCGCCCGCCCGATCGGGGTCCGCTGCACCACGTACCAGAACGCCGCCAGCAGTGCCGCTGTCACCGCCACGATCAGGATCTGCTTGTAGGAGAGGGTAACCGCGTAGCCCGCCGAGCCCTCGTGGAAGGTGATAACACCATTCAGGATTTCTGGCGCCGGCTTGTTGCGCGGCCCCTGGGTCACCTGCACGAGGTTGGACAGGAAGATCGACATGCCGATGGCGGAGATCAGCGGCGCCAGCCGGAACGAGCCGCGCAGGGGGCGGTAGGCCAGCCGCTCGATCGCCCAGGCCCACAGCGAGGTGAGCAGCATCGCCAGGATCAGCACCACGAACAGCGCGATGACGAGCGAGCCGATGCCCAGCATCTGCAACAGGACCAGGAGCAGAATGAGGGCGATGAAGGCGGAGAGCATGAAGACGTCGCCGTGGGCGAAATTCACCATGCCGATGATGCCGAACACCATTGTGTAGCCGATGGCGATCAGCCCGTAGATCGAGCCCAGCGTGACGCCATTGATGAGCTGCTGGATGAAGTAGTCTACGTCCACGCGAGCCGGCCCTTTGCTCCCGAGTCACGGCCGCAGGCTAGCAGAGGCATCAGGGGCGCTACAACGCAGCGAAGATGCCGCAGATGCAGCATTGCACCGCTAAAGTGCCTGCCGAATGGGCTGATGCGGGTTCAAGAGCCGTCGGATTTCACCTCTGAGGGCCGGCAGCAGCTCCTGCTCGAACCATGGATTGGCCGTGAGCCAGGCGTTGTTGCGCCACGAAGGATGCGGCAGGGGCACCCTGCGCGGCGCGTCCTTGGCCCCGAAATGGGCTCGCCAGTCCTTGACGGTCTCGGTCATCCCGCCACGGATGGCCTTGCCCAGGTGCCAGCGCTGCGCATAGCTGCCGACGAGCACAATGAGCTCCAGCTGTGGCATGGCCGCGAACAGGTGCGCGTGCCAGGCTTTGGCGCATTCCCGGCGCGGCGGCAGGTCTCCCCCGGCAGCATCGTGCCCCGGAAAGCAGAAGCCCATGGGCACTATGGCGACGCGGCGCTGGTCGTAGAATTCGTCCGGCGCCAGGGCGAGCCAGGCCCTCAGTCTGTCGCCCGAGGGGTCCGTGAAGGGGACACCCGACGCGTGCACACGCACGCCCGGCGCCTGACTGCAGATGCAGATGCGCGCCGTGGCGCTGGGGCGCAATACCGGGCGCGGCTCGTGCGGCAGCGGGTTCCCGTGCGGCGCGTCACGGCATATGCGGCAGGACCGGATTTCGCGTGTCAGCTGCGCCAGCGCTCGTTGTGTCGCCGTCATATGTCTAGAACTAGGCCATCCTCGGCCAGCACCACGCGCGGGTCGGTCACCTCGCCGCGCCGGGCCAGCATCGGCTCGGCCATGTGGGTCAGCATGATCCGCTTGGCGCCGATACGGCCGAGGTGGGCCTCGATGGTCTTCCAGCTCAGGTGAAAGCGCGGTGCGCCGTCGAACTGGTAGCACTCGATGATGTAGAGATCGGCGCCCTGTCCAGCGGGCACTAGGCTGTCCACCCACTCGCTGTCGCCGGAGAAGCTCAACACCTTGCTGTCCACCTCGAAGCGCAGCGCATATGACGGCGCGCCGGACGGGTGCTTCGCCTCGAACGGGGTGACGCGCACCTGGTCCACATCCGTGGGCGTCTCCTTCGCCAGCTCGACGAAGCCGAGGTCGTACCGGCGCTGGACTCCTGTGGAGCCTGAAAACAGCGCCTCGGCCGCCACCGTGAAGCGCGCCTCGATGCCCTCCGGACCCACCACTGTGAGGGGGACGATGCGCTTGGCGACGTGCTGCGCATGAACGAGCCACCAGACGAGCCCGGCGAAATGGTCGCCATGCAGATGCGAGATGAAAATGGTTGGGATGGTGTTGGGATCGATGCCGAGCCGGCTCAATCCGATCAGCGCGGTCGCGCCACAATCGATCAGAAACCGCGTCCCGTCAGCCTCCACATGGTAGCAGGTCTGCAGCCGGCCGCCCGACCCGAACGCATCCCCGCACCCGACCACGGTCAGCTTCATGACAAATCCCCGCCCCCTCGCAGGGCATGTGCATCCTATGCCTTGGCGCCCAGCCGCGATGACACCTCCCTGTGCCAGCGCGCCGGCTGGTTCGGCTCGATGAAATCGAGCCTCAGCGCCTCTTTCACCCGGTCCAGCGCGGCACAGAGCAACTCGGTGCCCTCCTCGGCCATCCAAACGCACGCGCCCCGGGGGTTGGGCGCGGTTTGGGTTTGCCAAGTCATGGATGCCGCTCCGGACGGTCGGGAAGTCGTATAGGACGCGCGTTGCGGGTGCAAGCTGAGCACGTTGCTGTGCTGTTGCAGCAGAATGCTCGCATCCGGTTATAGTCCGTCGTTACAACTGACTGGCGTTAAACCCGAATTTAGGAATTACCTGGACATTAATCGGCTTGCGGCGAATGCGCCGGCCTCCAACCGCCAGGCTCACAAGACAGCACCCGATGGCAGAGCCTCGACAGGACGCGATGGAGGGAGCCGAGGCTGCAGCAGGCACCCAATCTTCCGAGCACGCCAAGGACCCACGCTCTGTCACTCATGCTCAGCTGCGCGAAGTTCGCGCCCGCCTCTCGCAGGGTTCGAGCATCAAGCCCGAGTTCGAATACGAGTTGCTTTCCATGTTCGCGCGCAACGAGCTTTCCGCGCGCGTAACGCTGCCGCTGCTTGCGGTCATCTTCTCGCTGGCGTCGATGTTCTGGGCCCCGGTGCTGCAGGCCTCGGCGTGGCTGGCGATCGTCATCTCCGTCAAGTTCTTCATGATCGCCGCCTGTCGCAACTTCCTGGGCCAGCCGCGCAAAGCGGCGAACGTGGGGCAATGGCGGCGGATGTTCGTGTGGCTCGAGCTCGCCAATGGCATCACGTGGGGCGGCATAGCGGTGGTGGGCCTGGGCGCCGCCGATGCAGCGAGCCACGTCTTCATGCTGGCCTCGCTGATCGTGCTGCTCGCCATCCGCATGACCTTCGCCTCCGCGGTGATGACGATCCTCTACGCTGGCACCGTTCCCATGACGCTGGCCATCGTCGCGCGGCTTCTGATGCAGGGGCACCCGTTCTATCTGGCGATGGCCGCCATGGCCATCGGTCTGCACGTCTACTTCATCTTCCTCGCCAAGGGCCTCAACTCCACGGCGTTGGCCATGCTCGAGTTCCGGGCCGAGAAGGATGCACTGATCGCCGAGATCGAGGAGGAGAAGGCGATTTCCGACGAAGCCCGCCGCCGGGCCGAAGCTGCCAACGTGGCCAAGTCGCGCTTCCTCGCCACCATGAGTCATGAGCTGCGCACGCCTCTCAATGCCATTCTCGGCTTCTCCGAGGTGATGAAGAGCGAGCTGCTTGGTCCGATGCCGAACGACAACTACAAGGAGTACTCCGGCAACATCCACGAAAGCGGCCGCCACCTCCTGCAGCTCATCAATGAGATCCTCGACCTTTCGCGCATCGAGGCCGGCCGCTACGAGCTGCACGAGGAGCCGGTCCGGCTGACCGATGTTGTCGAGGATTGCCTGCGGTTGCTGAACCTGCGCGCGGAGAGCAAGGGGCTGCACGTTACGCTGGAATTCGACAAGGGCCTCGGACAGCTGTGGGCGGACGAGCGGGCCATCCGCCAGATCTGCCTCAACCTGATATCCAACGCGCTGAAATTCACGCCTCGCGGTGGCTACATAGCCCTCAACGTGCGAGACACGCCCGAGGGTGGGCAAACGCTCATCGTCAAGGATACGGGACCTGGCATCCCGAAAGAGGAAATCCCCAGGGTCATGCAGGCCTTCGGCCAAGGATCACTGGCGCATCAGACGGCCGAAGGTGGCACCGGGCTCGGTCTGCCGATTGTGCAGAACCTGGTGACCTTGCATGGCGGAACCTTCGAGCTGCGTTCGGTGCTGCGCAAGGGAACGGAGGCCATCGTCGTGCTTCCCAAGAGCCGGGTGCTCCGCGCCATGCCGCCACTGCAGCCCTTGGGGCAGGAGCGCCATCGCCAGCCCGCCGGACCCGTCAGCTACGGGCGTGAGCCCCAGTGGAGGGCCAGAGCCGGTGAGGGCCGCGAATCCACAGCCGGCCGCTAGGCGGTCCGCCTGACGGATTGTCAGGCGCCCTGTAGCTACCTACATTGCCAGCGCGGACCGCCTGATTGTTCATTGCCAGCTGACGCAGCCGGGATGGATGGAGTTGCCTTGCATCAAAGTTTGTGTGATCGAGGCGGCCACGGGCTTGTGCGCCGGCTGCGCCCGGTCGATCGAGGAGATAGCGCGCTGGACGGCGATGACGGATTGTGAGCGGCGTCGTATTATGTGCAGCTTGGCGGGCAGACGGCGTCAAACCCACACTTCGGCGGAGAGGTGAGGCATGGGAGCGTGGATTGCGTTGCTGCTGCTGGTAATCGCCGGCCTCGCGTTGCTGCTGCGCGCCGACGCGGGCTCGATCGCTGGATTTGACCCTTCAGACTTCGCCATTATCGTTGCCGGCGTGGCATTGCTTATTTTCATCGGGTCCTCGCTTGCCGGCAGCTATCGCGGCAGGCCTGGTCAGGCCGTTCGCGACATCTTTGCCTGGGCCCTGGTGACGGTCATTCTCGTGGGCGGCTACAGCTTCCGCGAGGAGCTCCTGGGGCTGGGTCATCGCGTGGCCGGAGAACTGCTTCCGCCTGGCAGCCCGTTGCGCGCCGATACGCAGGTCGAGGGTGAGCGGTCGGTGCGCATCAGGAAGCGCGCGGATGGCCATTTCATGGTCAGGACCGAGTCGAACGGCATCGCGCTCACCATGCTGGTCGATACCGGGGCGTCGACGGTGGTGTTGAAGCCGGCGGACGCCCAGCGCCTGGGGATAGACATCGACCGTTTACGCTATACGGTGCCTGTGCAGACTGCCAATGGCACCACCTATGCAGCCAGCGTGCGCCTGCGCACACTGAGCGTCGGCAACATCAATCTTAACGAAGTCGACGCGCTGGTAGCCAAACCGGGCTCGCTCAAGGAGAATCTGCTCGGTATGAGTTTTTTAAGCCGCCTGCGCTCTTATGAGTTTACCAGTGAATATCTGACGCTGCGCAGCTGAGGTCGGGGGCCCGTGCCCCCTCGGCGGCCGTCACGGACAGGGCGTGGTCCCATGGCGTTGTCATCCGGTGCACGGCGCGCCGCCGTTATGGCGGCAGGATGGATGCTGGCAGCCGGGTCCACCGCTGCCAGCATTGCGTACTTCGGCGAGATCAAAGCCGTCGCCCATAACGTCCTTGGCCTGGCGCAGCCCATGGCCACCCGCGTTGCCGCAGAGCCACGCAAGGGCCCAAACCCGGCGCGCGCGAGTGCGGGCGGCCCGATCGTCGAGCTTAAGGCCGGCGCCTACGGCCACTACCATACGAGTGCCGAGATCAATGGCCGCCCGCTCAATGTCTTGGTCGACACGGGCGCGTCCATCGTGGCACTCAGCTACGAGGATGCGCGCGTGGCAGGCATCTACGTTCGCGACGGCGATTTCACGCACCGGGTTAGTACGGCCAACGGCTTGGCGCGTGTCGCCCCTGTCACCATCGACCGCATCAGCATCGGCAATATTACCGTGCGCGACGTGGCGGGCGCCGTGATGGAGGAGGGCAAGCTTGGCACCTCCCTGCTCGGCATGTCGTTTCTGGGCCGCCTCCAGCGCGTGGACATGCGCAGCGGCACGCTGGTGCTGCAGGAATGAGCGCTGCCGGCGGTCGCTGACCCGGCAAGGCTTTTTGCCACACCGCCCTCGCCGCACACCCGGCGTTGTGCGATGCAAGAGATATTTGGTCTCATAGTCCCGGGATATGGCAAAGATGCTCCCCAAGCCGCGCACCGACCTCAAATGCAACACGGCCGACTTCGAGCGTTTCCCGCTCGTCAAGCCGACCGGATTTCGCGAGTACGACGCGCGCTGGCTGTACCCCCAAGAGATCAATCTCATGGGGCTCAACGCCATCGGCCTGGGGCTCGCCACGCTTGCCGGCCGGCGGGGGGTACCAAAGCGTTTCGTGGTAGGCCACGACTACCGCTCCTACTCCGCCGCCGTGAAGCAGGCCCTGATCTGCGGCCTGCTCGCTGGCGGGGCGGAGGTGCACGACATCGGTCTGGCGCTGTCGCCGATGGCCTATTTCGCCCAGTTCGACCTCGGGGTCGAAGGCGTGGCGATGGTGACGGCCAGCCACAACGACAACGGCTGGACCGGCATCAAGATGGGCTTTCAGCGCCCGCTCACGTTCGGGCCCGACGAGATGACGGCCCTCAAGGAGGTGGTGCTGGGCGGCCAATGCGAGACCGCGGCCGGTGGCCGATATGTGTTCGTGCCGGACATGGCCGAGCGCTACGTCAAGGCCCTCACCAGCCGCCCGAGGCTCGAGCGCAGGCTGAAGGTGGTCGCAGCCTGCGGCAACGGCACGGCCGGCCCGTTCGCACCGAAGGTGCTGGAAGCGATCGGCTGCGAGGTTGTGCCGCTCGACTGCGAGCTCGACTACACCTTCCCGCGCTACAACCCCAATCCCGAGGACATGAAGATGCTGCACGCCATCAGCGAGGTGGTGCTGGCGCACAAAGCCGACGCCGGCCTCGGTTTCGACGGCGACGGCGACCGCTGCGGCGTGGTCGACAACGAGGGCCACGAGATCTTCGCCGACAAGGTGGGCGTCATGCTGGCGCGCGACCTGTCGGCGCAGCATGCGAACGCTGTATTCGTCGCCGACGTGAAATCCACCGGCCTGTTCATGACCGATCCCGTGCTCAATGCCAACGGCGCACGCACGCTCTACTGGAAGACCGGCCACTCCTACATGAAGCGCTACACCCATGAGCAGAAAGCGTTGGTGGGTTTCGAGAAGTCGGGCCACTTCTTTTTTCAGCCGCCGCTGGGGCGCGGCTACGACGACGGTCTGGTCGCTGCCATCGCCGTCTGCGACATGCTGGATCGCAATCCCGGCAAATCGCTGGCCGACCTCAAGAACGCACTGCCCAAAACCTGGGGCTCGCCCACCATGTCGCCGCACTGCGCCGACGAGGTGAAGTACGGCATCGTCGACAAGGTCACCGCACAGTACAAGAACGCGGCGGCAAACGGGGGCGCCATCGCCGGCCAGAAGATCCGCGACCTCGTTACCGTCAACGGCGTGCGCGTTGTTCTCGACGACGGCACTTGGGGCCTGGTGCGCGCCTCCTCCAACAAGCCTGAGCTGGTGATCGTGGTCGAGAGCCCGACCTCGGAGGCCAACATGCGCGCCATCTTCGCCGACATCGACGCCCGCCTCGCCAAGTTCCCCGAGGTGGGCGAGTACAATCAGAAGATCTAGCCGATAGGCTCAACAAGCGGCCGAGATCAGTCGAGACCGAAGTCACCGAGTGAGATCGCAAGCTCCGGGGCTGCATCGGGCGTTAGCCGCGCCTTGGCTGATGCATGGCTCACGTTGGCATATCCCGACGGTGTGGGGTCGCGGTGAACCCGCGTTTCCAGGTTCTTCGCATTGATCACCCAGTACTCGCGCACGCCATGCGCCGCATAGAGCCCGGCCTTGGTGTTGAGGTCATAGGCAAGGCTGCTGTCGGCGACCTCGACGACCAGAAGCACCGTATCACCCCGCACGTCCGGGAGCCGAATGCTTTTCGGATGAACCAGGACGTCGGGCTCGACGAATTCGTCGGCGTTCAGGGTAAGCGGCGTCTCGGATGCGACGCGTAGCGTCGAGGGGCATTGGCGTGCGAGCTGGAAAGCCAGTTCATTGCGGATTGTCTCGTGGCGAGCCCCCTTCGGTGACATCGGCAGCACCTCCCCGCCAATCAGCTCAATGCGCTCGTCCTCCGCAATGATGCCGCTGGAGACCATGCTCTCGATTTCAGCCACAGTAAAACGCCGCCGCACGAGGCCCTCGGCGGCTTGCGTCGTGATGGGAAGGGAGGCAGGGCGAAGCTGCTCGTTCATGACCCATTCTAACACGGCCCCAGGTATCGAGGTAGTACCGCGCACTTGAGGCCACCTTGATCTGCGCTCGGATGCATGCCAGAGGCATGGGCTTTCTGGGGGAACGGGAATGCACGAAGACCTGCAATACGCGGTGCTGCACGAGTTCGTGGCGCCGGCCAGGCGCAACATTTCCCAGGGAAGCTGGGACTACCTGATGGGCGGCGCCGAGACCGAGACCACGCTCGAGCGCAACCGTCTGGCCCTGGACTCCCTGGCCTTTCGCCCCCGCGTGCTGCGCAATGTCGAGAAGGTCGATACCCGCGCCAGGGTGCTGGGGCAGGAGCTGCGGCTGCCGGTCATTCTGGCGCCGATCGGCTCGCTGCAGGACTTCGTCAAGAGCGGCGGCGAAGGGCCGACCCGTGCCGCCGCCGAATTCGGGGCCGTGCACATGCTGAGCTCGGCCTGTGCGCCCGGTCTCGAAGCGGTGGCCAAGTGCGTCGACTATCCCAAGATCTACCAGCTCTACGTGCGCGGAGACACGGCGTGGGTGGAGGATCACATCTCCCGCGCCATCGCCAATGGCTACATCGCGCTCTGCCTGACGGTCGATCTCGACTACTACGGCCGGCGCGAGCGCGATCTCGCCAAGCGCTATCAGACCACGTCGCGCCGTTCACGCCCCGCCGACCACTTCCAGGCGCGCTTCTCCTGGGCCGACGTGGCGCGGCTCAAGGCCAAGTTCAAGATTCCGTTCATCCTGAAAGGCATCGCCACCGCCGAGGATACCAAGATCGCGCTGGAGCACGGCATCGACGCCATCTACGTCTCCAATCACGGCGGGCGGCAGCTCGACCACGGCAAGGGCTCCATTGCCGTGCTGCCGGAGATCGTGGAGGCGGTGGCGGGGCGAGCGGAGGTCTACGTCGACGGCGGCTTCATGCGCGGCAGCGACATCGTCAAGGCGATTGCGCTCGGCGCGCGCGCCGTGGGCCTGGGCCGCTTGCAGGGCCTGGCGCTGGGTGCGGGCGGCGAGGCCGCCCTGGTGCGCGCGCTCGAGCTGCTGCAGGACGAGGTGACGCGCTGCCTGGGCCTGCTCGGCGTCACCTCTTTCGCCGAGCTCAACCCCAGCTTCGTTGCGCCGGTGCAGCCGCTCGGCCGCTCCTGGCTCGACAGCGCCTTCCCGCTCCTCAAGGAGGGTTACTGAGGGCACACGCCTGCTGACGCTGCGGGCGGCCTTGCCCTCGCCCGGTGACGGGCCTAAGCATTGTGCATGGCGATTGCATCTGCCACCGCTTCCGACGCGCCTGCCGAGAGGCACCGGCGCGTTGCGGCGCGCGAGTTGCTGACAGACGAGCAGCTTGCCGACCTGCGCCGGCGCTCGCTGCCGCGCGGCCTGTGGCTCATCGCCCATGCCTGGATCGTCATCCTGGGCTCGATCGCGCTGGTGGCGTGGTGGCCCAACCCGCTCACGTTCCTGCTCGCCGTCCTGCTGATCGGCTCGCGCCAGCTCGGGCTCGCCATCCTCATGCACGACGGCGCGCATGGGTGCTTCACCAGGAACCAGAAGCTCAACATGTGGCTCAGCCAGTGGCTGTGCGCCTATCCCGTGTTTGCCGACACGCGGGCCTACCGCCACTACCACCTGCAGCACCACGCGCGCACGCAGCAGGACGACGACCCCGACCTCATCCTCTCAAAACCGTTCCCGATCACCAAGGCCAGCTACAAGCGCAAGTTCCTGCGCGACATCACCGGGCGCACCGGCTACGTGCAGCGCAAGGCACAGATTCGCAACGCGCTCGGCCATCCGAGCTGGCCTCTGAGACGGCGCGCCGCGCACTTCTGGTCGAAGCTCGGGCCGCAGGTGGTGACCAATGCTATTCTCTTTGCCGGCCTCGCGCTCGTCGGCGTATGGTGGGCTTACCCGCTGCTCTGGCTCCTGCCGCTCTTCACCTGGATGATGGTGATCACGCGCGTACGCAACATCGCCGAGCACGCGGTGGTGGGCGAGGCCGACGATCCCCTGCGCAACACCCGCACCACCCTGGCGAACTTGCCAGAGCGTGCGCTGGTGGCGCCCTACTGGGTCAACTACCACCTCGAGCACCACCTGTTCTTCTATGTGCCTTGCTACAACCTGCCCAAACTGCATCGCATCCTGATGGCGGGCCCGCATGCCGGACGCATGGAGATCACGCGCGGGTACGCGGCGGTGCTGCGCAAGGCGACCACCAAGCCTGACGGCGAGGACCAGCCCGGCGAACGCAAGTACGGCAGGCGCCTGCAGGCCAACGAGAACACCGCCTCTGCCGGGTTCTGAACCTCACCCTTCAATCATCGCCACAAGCGTCTCCAGCCGATCCGCTTCCTCAGCCGGCTTGTCCCAGCGGATGCGATGGATGCGTGGGAAGCGCATGGCCACGCCTGACTTGTGGCGCGTCGATTTCTGCACGGCGTCGAAAGCGACTTCGAATACGAGCGCCGGCGCCACTGCTCGCACCGGCCCGAAGCTCTCCACCGTGTTGTTGCGCACCCAGCGGTCGATCTGCAGCAGCTCCTCGTCGGTGAAGCCGAAATAGGCCTTGCCGACGGGGACCAGCTCTGCGGCTCCTTCCGCATTCGTGCGCCACGCGCCGAAGGTGTAGTCCGAATAGTAGGATGAGCGCTTGCCCGAGCCACGCTGGGCGTACATCAGCACGCAGTCGAGCGTCAGGGGGGCGCGCTTCCATTTGTACCACAGGCCCTTGGGCCGCCCCGCCACATAGCGGCTGTCGCGCCGCTTGAGCATGACGCCCTCGATGCTGGTCTCGCGCGTGGCCGACCACAGCCGCTGCAACTCGTCCTTCGTGCCGGGTTCGATGATCGGCGAGAGATCGGTGCGCGCAGGGCGGGTCTTGGCGTGCCACGCTTCCAGGGCGCCGCGACGCTCCGTAAAGGGAAGCTCGCGCAAGTCGCGGCCCTCGACGATGAGGGCGTCGTACAGGCGAACGTGGGCAGGGAACTGCTCCAGCAGCTTCTTGGACACGCCCTTGCGATTGAGGCGCTGCTGCAGGTCGTTGAACGGCGCCACCGCACCGTTGCGAACCACGAGCAGCTCGCCGTCCAGCACCGCATCGAAGTTGAAGCCGCTCACCACGTCGGGAAAGGCATGCCCGATGTCGTCGCCGGTGCGCGAATAGAGGCGCGTCTCGCCCCGGCCGGCGACGATCTGCACCCGAATGCCGTCCCATTTCCATTCGGGTGAGAACTCCGCGAGGTCGAGCTCCACCCAGTCCGCCTCCTCCAGCGGGTGCGAGAGCATGAGCGGGCGGAACACCGGCGCACTCGATACGTCGGGCTTTGGCGCGCGGCCCTCCAGCCAGGCAAACAGCGGCTCATAGGGCGGCGCGAGGCCGTGCCACACCTCCTCTACGTCCCCGACCTCGAAACCGGCCATCTCCGCCACCGCCGTCTTGGCAAGCCGCGCCGAGACCCCGACCCGCAAGGCGCCCGTGAGCAGCTTGAGCAGCGCCCACCGTCCGGTGGCGTCGAGCGCGTCGAGCCACGTCTCGAGCCTGGCGCCGAGATCGTTGCGGCCGATCAGGCGCCAGCTCCGAAACGATGGCGGAGAGGCGCGGAGATTCCCTCTCCCCGCTTGCGGGGAGAGGGCTAGGGTGAGGGGCGGCCACCAGTGCTGTCGGAGCGTGCTTCTGCCCCTCACCCCGACCCTCTCCCCGTAAGGACGGGGAGAGGGAGCTCTCCCACACCAGCGCAATCGTCTCTGCCGTGTCGCCCACGTAGTCGCGCGACATCCGGAACAGCTCGGGGTCCATCCGGCGCGCCATCATGTCCGAGAGCGTGCGCCGCAGCGGAAAGGAGAACGGCAGCCCGTCGGTCAGGACCGCCAGCGCCCAGCCTCGATCGGAATCGGGCGTAGTGCGAAAGTAGTCCTGCATGAGACGCAGCTTGGCGTTGCGGCTCGGGCTGTAGCTCAGCCGGTCGAGAAGATCGGCGAAGGCCCTCATTCGCCTTCCTCGTCTTCGTAGCCGACGAGCGCCAGCGCCCGCCCGCGCTTGCCCATCAGGCCGATCTGATGCACCAGCGCGTCCTCGCGCCCATGGGTGACCCAGATTTCCTCCGCTTCCGTCTCGGCAATGGTCTCAACCAGCTCGGGCCAGTCGCAGTGGTCGGAGATCACCAGCGGCAGCTCGACGCCGTTCTGGCGCGCGCGGGCGCGCACGCGCATCCAACCCGACGCGTAGGCCGTCACCGGGTCGGTGAGCCGGCGCGACCAGCGGTCCTTGAGCGCCGAAGGCGGGCAAAGCACGATCTCGCCGGGAAGCTTGCCGGACGCATCGCTGACGAGAGCCATCTCGCCCAGATCGACGCCGAGAGACACATAGAGGTCGCACATCGGCTTCAGCGCGCCGTGCAGCCACACGGGACGGTCGTAGCCGGCAGCGCGCAGCAACGCGACCAGGCGCTGCGCTTTGCCGAGGCTGTAGGCGCCGATCAAATGGGTGCGGTCGGCAAAGGCCAGCCGCGAGGCGAGCAACCGGCCGATCTCGCGCGTGTCCGGCTCGTGGCGGAAGACCGGCAGCCCGAAGGTGGCCTCGGTGACGAACAGATCGCAGCGCACGAGTTCGAACGGTGCGGCCGTGGGGTCGTGGCGACGCTTGTAGTCGCCGGAGATGACGGCGCGGCATCCGCGATGATCGATCACCACCTGGGCGCTGCCCAGGATGTGACCGGCGGGTGCCAGCCGCACCGTCGCCCCGCCTATGCCGATAGTCTCGCCGTAGCGCAGCCCCTGGAAGCTGCCGGCGCAGTCCTCCCCGAGCCGCGTCTTCATGATGGCGATGGTCTCGGGCGTTGCCAGCACCGCGCCGTGCCCCGGCCGCGCATGGTCGGAGTGCCCGTGCGTGATGATCGCGCGCGGCACGGCCCGTGTCGGATCGATGTGGAATCCGCCGGGCTCGCAGTGGAGGCCCGCCGCATCGGGCTTGAGCCAGCGCTCGAACTTGTCAGCAGGCGTCATCTAGGGCTTCGCGCCGTTTGCTGCGTGTCTCCCACCATATGGGAATTCCGCCGCGCATGTTGAGGCCCAGCTTCGGCTGGCTACACCACTAACAGAAGGGGCCGCGGCGAATGCCGCAGCCCCTGGGTATGGGCAATTTCGAGTATCGCAACGGTCAGCGGATCGCCACCGGCGACACTGTCGATCCGCTGCCGCCTTGGAGCTTCAGCGGCTGCATGGCAAAGGCGAACTCGTACACCTGCTTGCCCGCCAACTCGTCGAGCTTGAGGTTCTCGAGCAGGTGCACGCCGTTGACCACAAGTGCGATCTGGTGCACGGGCAGCGAGATCTGCGGATCGGGATTGGGCGCCACCTCAACCGGCCAGTTGTCGGCACCCAGCAGGACCGGGTCCTTGGCGATCAGCCATTGCGCCGCCTTGACTCCGACGCCCGGGCAAGACTTGACGTAACGCGCGTTGTCCTTGCCGTAGTGCTTGTGCCAGCCCGTGTTGATCAGGATGGCGTCGCCCGCCTGCAGCGTGGTGTTCTGCTTCTTGAGTGCGCCTTCCAGGTCTTCCACCGTGATCTCGTAGGTATCCGGCAGCGTCTCGACCCCCTTGTAGGCCGCAACGTCGATCAGCACGCCACGCGTGAAGAACATGCCGGTCAGATGGATGCCGAGCTTGCTGAAGCCGCCGCGGCCCGAGGTCTCGCTGATCTTGTAGCAATTGTAGAGGCTGTCCTCGTGGCTCTGATGGGCGAAGCCGTCGAGCTGTGTGCCGACCTGGCCGATCTCCGACACCACCAGCTCTTCGTTGGAGCCGCGGCGGTTGGTTGGCTGGTTCATGAAGGTCCGCTTCACGTGCACGTCGAACCGGCGCGTGCCGAAGAATGGCATCTTGTCGTTGAGCGGGTGCGCGATTTCGATGATCTCGCCGGTCTTGATGAGACCCACTGCTTTGAGCACCGCAGCGGGTTTCAGGTGGTTGCCGGAGCCGCGCTCGTCGCCGGCGCCCCACTTGGACGGGCAGCGGTCCTTCTCGGGCGGCGGCGACCAGGTCGGCGCCTGTTGCGCGTAGGCGACGGAACCCGCCCCGAGGGCCGCTGCAAGCCCCAAAACGATGATGGCTGATTTTCCCATAGGCTTTTCCTCCTCCACTGCTGATTGTTGAACAACGTGGGAGGCGAACGTTTCGTCCGCCGTCGAGGAGTAAGCGACGAACGGCGGAGCGGGTCAATTGCCTTTAGGCGCCTGCGCGGCCTTCAGCGCCTCGCGCTCGCCGATGCGGGCGATGTGGAAGCGCTGGAAGTTGCGGTCGCGCTGATACACCTTGTGCCGCACCCAGACGAACAGATCGTAGAAGGTGTGCTGGCCATAGCTGAGCGGCAGCCGCTCGACGGCTTCCAGCTCCCGGCCCCACTTGCCCTCGAGACCGGCCAGGTCGTCCTTGAAGAACACGACGGTGGGCGTGAAGATCACGCCCCATCGCTCGGCCAGCTCCTTCTCGGCTATCTTCTTGCCGTCGAAGTCGGTGACCTCGCGCGCGCCCCACAGATCGAGCTGCACGACGCGGAAGTTCTGCCGCACGTAGTCGTTAATGTATTTGAGCGCCAGAAGCTCGGTATGCAGCTTGATGCAGTAGGGGCAGCCGCGCTGTTCGAAGATGACGGCGAAGCGCTTTCCCTCTGCTTTTGCCTCGTTGAAGTCCTCCCTGAGGTCGAGGAAAGACAGCTGGAACCAGCTCTGGTGATAGAGCCCGTTCTCCTCCTTGATCGGCTCGACGCGCGGCGTCTCGGGTCCGATCGGGGGCGGCAGAGTGTCGGCGGCGGCGGGCAGGCAGAGGTGCGCAAATAGGAGGCCCACACCCAGAAGGGGCCAGCTCAGACGGTACAGCAGAGCTCTCGGCATCGGCATGCCTCCAGTCTAGCGCATGGCGTGCCGCCTGACGACGGGTGCGTGTGCCGGCTATTCCGCGGCCAGAAGGGGCGCCTCGGTTGCACCTTCCACAATGCGCATCGCCTCTCTCAGCACGCCGGCGCCTGCGCCTTCACCCGGCGCCTGCTCGGAAAGGCAACGGCGGAAGGCGCGCGCCAGCGGCCGCCCGTGGTAGAGGCCCAGGATGTGGCGGGCGATATTGTTGAGGCGACCGCCCGCGCGCAGGTGCCTCTCAGCATAAGGGATTAAGGCTTCGATAACCATGCGCCGCGAAGGCGGCTCGCCGCCGGCACCGAACAGCCGCCGATCCACGTCGGCAAGCAGGTGGTAGGAGTTCTGGTAGGCGGCGCGGCCCACCGCGACGCCGTCAACATGTTGGAGATGGCTCTCGGCTTCCTCGAGCGAGGTGATGCCGCCGTTGATGACGATCTCCAGCTCGGGATGGGCCGCCTTGAGCCGGTACACGCGCCCGTAGTCGAGCGGGGGAACCTCGCGGTTCTCCTTCGGTGACAGCCCGTCGAGCCACGCTTTGCGCGCGTGCACGATGAACGTGCGGCAGCCTGCGCCCGCAAGGGCAGCGACGAACCGCTCCAGCTCGGCCTCGCTGTCCTGGGCGTCGATACCGATGCGGCACTTGACCGTGACGGGCACGAGCACGCGACTGCGCATCGCCGCGATGCAGTCGGCCACCAGGTTGGGCTCCGCCATCAGGCAGGCGCCGAATCGGCCCACCTGCACGCGGTCCGACGGGCAGCCGACATTGAGGTTGATCTCGTCGTAGCCGAACTGTTCGCCGATGGCGGCCGCCTCGGCGAGCCTGGCCGGATCGGATCCGCCAAGCTGCAAGGCGACGGGGTGCTCCTCTGGGCTGAACGCGAGCAACCGGTCCCGCTTGCCATGCAGCACCGCCTCGGCCGTCACCATCTCGGTGTAGAGCATGGCGCGGCGCGTGAGCAGACGATGGAAGAACCGACAGTGCCGATCCGTCCACTCCATCATGCTCGGAATGCAAAACTTGTGGCTTAAGTCGCTCATTGCACAGGGATATTGGCGCCAGGGCAGCCAATCTACGGAATTGGGCGGATTGATCCTTATGGCACTCGGGTCGATCCCGCAACTCCGCACAATCCCGGCCGCTGACACAATGCAACCGACGGTTCCGAGCATCGACGTCCGCTCTGGGCAGAACGGACAGCCATTGGGATGCGATTTGCCCTTGTGCAATCCAAGACCGCAGCCGCGTGGTCGCCTCTCTTCAGGACGGCCAGCGCTGCGTAGTGATGGCAGCCCGAAACAGAAGTTGCGGGCGATTGGCGCTACTGTGAGCGCAGCGCCTTGGCGGCTGCGACCATATTCTTGAGCGCTGGCCTTACTTCCTCCCAACGACGCGTTTTCAGGCCGCAATCAGGGTTCACCCAGAGCTGGTCGGGTGCCAGCCGCTGCTTTGCTTTGTCTAGCAGCTTCGCCATATCCGCCGCAGTCGGGCAGCGGGGGGAGTGTATGTCGTAGACCCCTGGCCCGATTTCGTTCGGATACTTGAAGTCGGAGAAGCTTTCCAAGAGCTCCATGTCGGAGCGCGACGTTTCGATGGAGATGACGTCAGCATCGAGTGCCGCGATCGACGGCATGATGTCGTTGAACTCGCAGTAGCACATATGCGTGTGGATCTGCGTCTCGTCTGCCACGCCCCCGGCCGACAGGCGGAAGCAGTCGACGGCCCACTTCAGATACTTCTCGCGGTCCGCACTGCGCAGCGGCAAGCCTTCGCGCAAGGCCGGCTCGTCGATCTGGATCAAGCGGATGCCGGCCTTCTCGAGATCGAGCACTTCGTCGCGGATGGCGAGCGCGATTTGCTTGCAGGTGGCCGACCGTGACTGATCGTTGCGCACGAATGACCATTGTAGGATGGTCACCGGACCCGTGAGCATGCCCTTCATCGGCCTCTTGGTGAGCGACTGCGCATAGGCCGACCATTCGACCGTCATCGGCTCGGGCCGGGAGACATCGCCGAAGATCACCGGAGGCTTCACATAGCGCGAGCCATAGGACTGGACCCAGGCGTTCTGCGTGAAGGCGAAGCCTGCCAGCTGCTCGCCGAAATACTCGACCATGTCGTTGCGCTCGAACTCGCCGTGCACCAGCACGTCGATGTCGAGCTCCTCCTGGATGCGCACCGCGTTCTCCGTCTCCTTCTTCAGAAACGCGTTGTAGGCCGCATCATCGAGTTCGCCCTTGCGATGTGCGGCCCGCGCCTTGCGCACCTCGGCGGTCTGCGGGAACGAGCCGATGGTCGTGGTGGGGAAGGGTGGAAGCGGAATGAACGACCGCTGCTTCTTCCTCCGTGCTTCGAAGGGACTTTGCCGCTGGAGATCTCGTGTGGTGACCGCGGCGATGCGTTCGGCCACCTTCGGATTGTGAATACGAGTAGATGTATCGCGACTCTTGGCAGCCTCGTAGCTCGCTAGGAAGGCAGCCTCGGTGACTTTCTTGCCTTCCGTCGCGGCGGTCGCCAGCATTGCCACCTCGCCAAGCTTCTGCGAAGCAAACGCCGTCCAGCCCCTCAGCTCGGCGTCGAGCTTGGTCTCGCCATCAAGATCGACGGGCGTGTGGATCAGCGAGCATGAAGGCGCAACCTGGAGGGCGTCTCCATTGCGCGCGGCCAGTGCTTTTTCGATGAGATCGAAGGCGTCCTGCAGATTGGCGCGCCAGATATTGCGTCCATCGACGACGCCAAGAGATAGAACGCGGTCGGCGGGGAGTGCGCTCAGCAACTTGTCGAGCTCGGTGCGTCCGCGCACCAGATCGGCGTGATGGCCGGAAACGGGAAGATCGGCCGTGACGGCAACGTTGTCGCCATACTCGCCGAAGTAGCTGGCAAGCATGACCTTGGGCGCCGACGGGGCAAGCTGGCGATAGGCGAGCCGCAGGGTGCGCTTCTGCGCCTGCGAGAGATCGAGGGCAAGCACGGGCTCGTCGATTTGCACCCATTCCGCGCCGGCCGATTTGAGTTCCGCCAGCAGCTCCGAATAGACAGGGAGAACCTTGTCCAGCAGCGAAAGAGGATCAAACTCCTCGCCCTTGACCTTGCCCAGCATCAGGTAAGTGACAGGTCCGATGAGCACCGGCCGCGTGACGATGCCAAGCGCCTTGGCCTCATTGAATTCGTCCACGGCTTTGCGCGAGGAGAGCTTGAACGTCTGGCCCTTGTGAAACTCCGGCACAATGTAGTGGTAGTTGGTGTCGAACCACTTCGTCATTTCCATCGCCGGCGCATCTTTGGTGCCGCGCGCCATAGCGAAGTAGCGATCCAACTCTACATGGCCCGCGCCGCGGGCCGCTTCCTCCATGGCACTGCGTGCGCTGCCATTGGGATGGGTCGGCTGGGTGGTCGCGTCGGTCACAAAGCGCGGCGGGATGGCGCCGAGCGCCGCCGTCATGTCCAGCATCTGATCGTAGAAAGAGAAGTCGTTCGACGGGATAACGGAAATTCCCTTATCGCGCTGCAGCTTCCAGTGACGCGCGCGCAAATCTGCGCCGGCCGCGAGAAGCGCCGGGGCATCGATGCCGCCTTTCCAATACGCTTCCGTGGCCCGCTTGAGCTCGCGCTTGGTGCCGATGCGCGGAAATCCGAGATTGGCGGCTTGGGTCATGACAGTCCTTTCCTTGCGACAGGTTTGATGGAACGGAGGGCGCCGGCCGATGACCGGCGACGATGCTTGGCGACGAAGGCGAGGAGCTCGATCAAGCGGCGCTGCCACGGTGAGCGCACGCCGAGCTGGAGGCGCGACAGGCGCTCCGCCAACGCCGTCGCGGCGCGCGGCACATCGGGGCAGGCTCGCATGAGCGATAGCCATGCGAGCACAAAGGTTTCAGGGTCGTCCGCCGGGCGACGATCCCGAAACGCGGTCTCTATCAAGCGGCCCGGATCGATCCGGGTGCCATCGTGGTAGGGTGTTACGCGTGCAAATGAAGAGCACCCGTGCAAGCGCGCACTACGATGGCTGTCCTTCTCGGGACGATCCGGCCGCGACAAGCGTCGCGGCTGTGCCATCTTCAGGCCGCAGCGAGATTCGGCGTGCTATGGGTGAAGGCGGAAAGCGCCGGTTTCCGGCGTGGAAACTGCGTCATGCTCAGACCTCCGCCGATGCACCCCGACCGGCATGAATGGGGTTCAATCCGGCGGTAGGTCTCCTGGCTCGCGGCGCTGTGGGTTGCTCGCCTTCCCGAGACCCGTGGTCCCAGTGGCATATCGAGCACCCTTCGCCGCTTACAGTTGCGGGGGCAGCTTCGGACTAGCAGGCTCTACCTGCGCACCGAATTCCCTGTTATTCCCTTGCGGGAACCGTCGGCCCCGCTGCTGTAGCAAATCCCTTCCCACCTGTCGAGCCGGCGCGAAGGGTGGGGCGTTTCCAAATGTGCGAGCGCGTTTGCCGAGTTCAATTGGGCGTGACATTGGACTGAAGTGAAGCGGAGGGGCGATGGACTCAGAACCCGCTACGCTGATCCAGGCCCTCGAGGATTTTCTGCGGCCAAGACGGATCGCGCGCTCGATGCTGTGGAAGTCCGGGAAGCGCTACGGCTGTCATCGCGCGCCAAGTGGCTGCGCAAGACGCTTGGTCCGCAGGCGGATGCCGGGAAACGTCTGAAGGCACTCGAAACCGAGATCGCCCGCGCTTTGAAGCGTACAGGTTAGGGCGAGAGCGTGAAGGCGATCGACGCGGTCTGGACAACGGCGCCAATGAAGAGCTGAATAGGAGCGCCTCAGCTCAAGTGTCAGTGGACTGGACTTGCGCGACCGCGGCACCTGCGACCAAGCCGATCAGTGCCCCGAAGAGCATTCCAAGCGGCACTCCGATGCCGAAGACTGGCCCCAAGACGAGGCCAAATCCGAAGCCCAGAACCATTCCATTGCCTGAGTACTCGCCTGTATCCTTGTGCACAGCGGCCTCCTCTTCCACTCGTCAGCTACGCTGTGGCGGCGGCCCCGGTTGCTTCGTTGCTTTTCACGATGAGCCGGGCCGCAAGTGCAAGGCGATGCACGACAAGCAGGCCGACGAGTGCAATCACATTCACATAGAAAATGCGCCAGACGACTGGGAGCGAGAAGGCCTCCGCGCTGCCCGGCAGGACGAACGACGCGGCGTACAAAGCCAGCTCGTACAGCGCGAACGCGGCAAAGAAGGCGGTAGCAATGATACCAAGCGTCCCCAGCCGCATAGCTCGGGGTGCAATCGTAAATGCGCCCACGGCACCAAGACAGGCCGCAATGCCGATCGCCCCGCCCCAAGCGAAACTGTCCCAGGTCTGGGGATAGCCGAGGAAACCGTAACCGATGATCTGGTTGGCGAGCCAGGCTAAGCCGACCAGGGTAAACAGATCCCGTCTCGGCATATTAAGGCCGCAAGGGTCGCCAGCGCCGCAAATGGGGTGGCGCAAGCCAGGGCAAAGCTGAATCCGACGCTGCCGGCCGTGATTAAGGCAACCCAAAGTGAGCGTTTCACTGCGAGCATCCTTGCTTTGTCGGCGACTTGCGACACCCGATGCATCGGTCTTTCTCCGGCTCAGCCGTTCACGAAATACTATGCCGCGAGCCGCCGCCGTCAATGGGCCTCAGTTCCCCTCATGGCGCCTCGTTGAGCAACATGTCATCGGCCGGACCGGTCGCGTCGTTGCCGATGCGGAGCCGATGTCCGTCCGGGTCTTCGACATTCATCTCACGCACGCCCCAGGGGAAGTTGGTTGGTGGCTGACGAATGATCGCGCCGCGACGCTGGTAGTCCTCATACAAAGCATCCACGTCATGCACGAATATCGAGAGCCAGGTGCCGGGAGCGCCCTGAGCGCCCCGACACAGAAAGATTTCGAACCTGATCGCGCTGGACACAGCCGAAGTTCGGCGGTGAGCCCCAATCCCACTCTTTGATAAATCCCAGCTTCTCGACGTAGTAGGCAATCGATGTCGGCACGCTCTTCACGCTCAGGATCGGCACTGCCGACTCAAACCGGTTGAGGCCTTGCTCTTTTGGGTTGGCGCCGGCTGCGACCAACAGGTCGACGATCCGCTTGTCGGTTCTCGCCGATGCGTCGTTGAGCGGTGTGTTGCCTCGATCATCCTTGATGGCGTGGTCGGCGCCCAGCTTCAGCAAAAGCTCGACCATTTCTGGTCGGTTCCTCCAGACGGCAAAGTGCAGAGGCGTCCGCCGGTGCTCGAACCGACTCATCCGCACTGCCAGGAGCTGCGGATCAGCCTCAACAAGCGAGCGCACGAGGTCATCGCGTCCGAGTGCGATGCCTGAAAAAATGTTCGGCTTGGCGCCGCGCTTCAATAGCCACTCTGCGACATCGCGATGCACGGCGCGAAAACAGGTCGCCCAGCCGATCACCCCCACCTGATGCTCATCGCTGCCACCGTCGATGTCTCCGCCCGCTCCGGCCAAGAGCTTCACGGCCTCAAGGTGCCCACCCTGCGCCGCCCAATGCAAAGCGCTCGCACGATCCAAGCGATCGCGTTCATGCACGTCCGCGCCGCGGTCGAGAAGCAGCTTGATGCAGTCCAGGTGGCCACCTTCGGACGCCAGGTGCAGCAGTGGACGGTTCCATTGACTGCCACCGATCAGTGTGGCTTTAGCCGGGTACTCGGTCAGCAGTCTGGCCAGCTGGGGCGCATCCCCTCGCACGGCTGCGCCGACAATCTGGCCGTCAACACTGAAACGGTCGACATGAGCCTTGAGGGCACGCCAATTCTTGAAACCGTAGTCCTTGGCGATCTTCCGACTGCGCCTGATGCAGGCGTGCCGACGGATCATGCGATCGCAGCTCGGCAAGCCGCTCCTTGGCGGCCTTCTTTAGCCAGTCGAGATTTGGTTGAGCGGGAAGAGTTTCGCCATGGGACACCTTCTTTCTCGTGCGCCCGGTGTCCGCGGCTCGGGCAAGAAAGAAGATGCAACGCACTTGGTGTGTGAGGCGGGTTCAACCCTTTACGCGGACCGTTGGTCGCCTGCTCGACCGAATGCGATTATCCCCAGCCGCGCGGTTCTGTCAAACCTACGCCCCACAGTTTCGTGCATGCAAAGCCAAGCCAACCGGCAGCCGCAGCTCGCGCCCCCACGTGTCACTCCCAGCTCAGCGCGCCGCCGTTCTGGTATTCGATGACGCGGGTCTCGAAAAAGTTCTTCTCCTTCTTCAGGTCCATGGCTTCCGACATCCAGGGGAACGGGTTCTCCGTCTCCTTGAACACCGGGGCGAGGCCAAGCTGCGCGCACCGCCGGTTGGCGATGAAGTGCATGTAGTTCTCGCACAAGAGCCGCGTTGAGGCCGAGGAAACCCTTGGGCATCGTGTCGCGTCCGTAGGCCGCCTCCAGAGCAGCCCCGTCGCGCAGCATGCCGCGCACCTCGTTCTGGAAAGCCTTGGTCCACAGGTGCGGGTTCTCAGCCTTGATCTGGTTGATGACGTCGATGCCGAAGTTCAGGTGAATGCTCTCGTCGCGCAAGATGTACTGATACTGCTCGGCGATGCCGACCATCTTGTTGCGCCGGCCGAGCGCGAGGATCTGCGCAAACCCGGTGTAGAACCACATGCCCTCGAACACCACGTAGAAGGCAACGAGATCCCGCACGAACGCCTGGTCCCTCTCCGGGGTGCCCGTCTTGAAGTCGGGATCGTCGAGGCTTTGCGTTTGCTTCAGCGCCCACGCCGCCTTGTCGGTGATGGACGGCACCTCGCGATACATGTTGAACAGCTCGCCCTCGTCGAGCCCCAGGCTTTCGACGATGTACTGGAAGGTGTGGGTGTGCACCGCCTCCTCGAAGGCCTGGCGCAGCAAATACTGCCGGCATTCCGGATTGGTCAGGTGCCGGTAGATCGCCAGCACGATGTTGTTGGCCACCAGCGACTCCGAGGCCGCAAAGAATCCGAGGTTGCGTTTGATGGCGCGGCGCTCATCCTGGGTGAGGCCGTCGCGCGACTTCCACAGCGCGATATCCGCCTGCATCGACACTTCCGTCGGCATCCAGTGATTGTTGCAGCCGGCGAGATACTTTTCCCACGCCCACTTGTATTTCAGCGGCAGCAGCTGGTTCACGTCGGCGCGGCAGTTGATCATCGCCTTGTCGTCGATCGACACACGGGCGCCGCCGCGGGCGATTTGGCCGAGGCCCGTCGCGTCGCTGGAAGCCGGGGCAGGTGCCTTTGCAACGGATTTGCGGGCGGTGGGGGCAATCGCAGGCGTCGCTTGCTCTGACCAGTCGAGCATTGTCGGAATCTCCGCGTTCTTGTGCTTACTGGCAGGCTTCGCAGGTTGGATCGTCGATAGAGCACGCAAGCATCGGGAGCGGTTCCAACTCCTCGGGCGCGGAAATCATCCCCGTCGCCGACACGGCGTTGAGCTTGCCGTCGGTACCCTTGAGCGTCGATTTCTCGACGTGCGTCGCCGACAGCGTGCGGAGGGAGTAAGTGGTCTTGAGCCCCCGCTCCCACGCCAGCCGGTAGAGAGCGTCGAGCTTCCGCCCGTTGGGGGCGGCCAGATACAGGTTCAGCGACTGCGCCTGGTCGATCCACTTCTGGCGGCGGGCGGCCGCTTCGACCAGCCAATGGGCATCGATCTCAAAGGGGTGGCATAGAGGGTCTTGAGGTCTTCGGGGACACGGTCGATGGGGCCGAGCGAGCCATCGAAATACTTGAGGTCCGAGATCATCACCTCGTCCCACAGGCCACGGGCCTTGAGGTCGCGCACAAGAAACGGGTTCACGACCGTGAAGTCGCCCGACATGTTGGCCTTGACGTAGAGATTGCGAAAGGCCGGCTCGATCGACTGCGCCACGCCGACGATGTTGGAGATGGTTGCAGTTGGGGCGATAGCCATCACGTTGGAATTGCGCATGCCGACGGTCGCGACGCGCTCGCGCAAGGACTGCCAGTCGAGCGTTGCCGATGTGTCCAGCCGCAGGCATTCCCCGCGCGCATCAGCCAGCAGTTTGATGGAGTTGATCCGCAGGGTGCCTCGGCTCCACAACGAGCCGTCGAACGACGCATAGCGGCCACGCTCAGCGGCAAGATCGGCCGAGGCCGAGATTGCGCAGTGGCTGATCGCCTCCATGCTGGTGTCGGCAAATGCGACGGCTTCGTCGCAGCCCACTGGAATGCGCAAGG
>CAWHBI010000013.1:0-115830 GCA_963827545.1 uncultured Alphaproteobacteria bacterium | reverse complement strand
CGCGTTCAACACCAAGGATACGGTGCTGAGCGACCAGGTTCTGGGGTTCGTGATGGCTGGGAAGAAGTAGTTTGGGGTCAAAGCGATGACCCGACGCACCGCACGTGACTTTGCGTTGTGTCATCGCTGACGCTCGACACAACCTACGCCTGCTGCGCGTGATCGATGCAGCGCGAGCTTGAGCCAGTAGGGTGCAATAAGCGGTAGCGCATTGCACCGATCCCCCGTTCCACGAACGCCGGCGCCGTGCGGTCTTGCGTAGATCGGCGCAATGCGGCTGTCGCCTTATTGCGCCCTACCGCGCCAGCAGCGGGCGTAGGGTGCAATAAGCGGTAGCGCATTGCACCGATGCGACGTGTTCCACGAGCGGCGGCGCCATGCGGTTCGCGTAGATCGGCGCAATGCGGCTGTCGCCTTATTGCGCCCTACCTTCGGGGCGCGTTAACGCTGATGGCAGATGGCCAACGGCGGCGGCTTATCCCCGCTCTCGCCGCGCCGTGTGATGATGCGCGCGTCGCTTGTTGCGACGGGACGTGAAATGCGCATCCGTCCTTCACGTGCAAGCGACCGGCGCCTGGAAGGAAGGCTCGGATGGCTCGAGATCCAGGAGGCCCGCTGCGACCGTTTCCGGCAGAGCACCAGCAATGGGCGCCGAGCCGGCGACCGCCCAAAAGGCTCAAGGCCAAACCGCGACCAGGGCGAGCGGGACGCCAAAGCTTGCAGCGGGACACAAATCGCCGCACGCGGGTGCCGTAAGGCAACCCCCCGGGACCGCGAGGTCCCTGAGGACCCGCAAGGGTCCCGAGGAGGTCTCACGGCCTCCTGGAGCCGCAAGGCTCCGCGGTTGCCGACGAGGCACCCGCGTACCCGTCGCACCCTCGCGGGTGTTCCCGCGCGGCTGAAGGCGCGTGCCTGCAAAGACCGGAGCCAAGCCGATGCACGGCGCGAGGCGATCAATTGGCGGACCCGCCGCTTCGTTTCGCCCGCAGCTTGGCCCAATGCTCCAATCGCTTTTTCAGCTCGGCTTCGAAGCCTCGCCCGTCGGGATCGTAGAACTGCTGGCGAGCCATGCCGTCAGGGAAGTAGTTCTGACCCGAGAATGCGTCCGGAGCGCCGTGGTCGTAGTCATAGCCGGCGCCGTAGCCTTCCTGCTTCATCAGCCTGGTCGGCGCGTTCAGGATGTGCTTGGGCGGGGCAAGGCTGCCTCCTTCCTTGGCCGCACGCATCGCCGCGCCGAAGGCCACATAGGCCGCGTTCGATTTGGGCGCCGTCGCCAGGTAGACGACGGTCTGTGCCAGCGCCAACTCGCCCTCGGGGCTGCCCAGGAAGTCGTACACGTCCTTGGCAGCCAGCGCCTGCACCAGGGCCTGTGGGTCGGCGAGGCCGATGTCCTCGATCGCCATCCGCACCATGCGGCGCGCGATGTAGAGCCGGTCCTCGCCGCCATCGAGCATGCGTGCCAGCCAGTAGAGCGCGCCGTCGGGATCGGACCCGCGCACGGCCTTGTGCAGGGCGCTGATCAGGTTGTAGTGCCCGTCGCGCGATTTGTCGTAGAGGGGCGCGCGGCGCTGCACGAGCTTCGTCAACGCATCACGATCGATGGGAGACGCGCCCTTCGCGACGGCACCGAACGCCTCTTCCGCCATGTTGAGCACCGTGCGCCCGTCGCCGTCGGCCATGGCCTTGAGCGTCTCGCGGGCCTCCGCATCGAGCGGCAGCGGGGCCCCCTCTTCCCGCTCGGCCCGCTCCAGCAGCTCCTCCAGCGCCGTCTCGCCGAGGCGGTGGAACACCAGCACCAGGGCGCGCGACAGCAAGGCGCCGTTGAGCTCGAAGGACGGGTTCTCGGTGGTGGCGCCGACGAGCGTGATGGTGCCGTCCTCCATGTGCGGCAGGAAGCCGTCCTGCTGAGCCCGGTTGAAGCGGTGGATCTCGTCGATGAAGAGCAGCGTGCCCTTGCCCGTCTCGCGCCGGCTCTTGGCGCGGTCGAAGGCCTTGCGCAGGTCCTGCACGCCCGAGAAGATCGCGGAGAGCTGCTCGAAGACGAGGTTGGTCTCGTCCGCCAGCAGCCGCGCCACCGTGGTCTTGCCGGAGCCCGGCGGCCCCCACAGGATCATGCTCTGCACGCGCCCGCTCCTGAGCATGCGCGTCAGCGTGCCGTCAGCGCCCACCAAGTGGTCTTGGCCAACCACCTCGGCGAGCTTGCGTGGGCGCAGGCGATCGGCGAGCGGCCGCGGCGCCTCCTTCTCGAGGCCGGCGGCCTGGAACAGATTCGTCATGCCCGATCATAGCGGCGTCTGCCGGATGAGGCTAACGTGCCAATCGAGCAGGAGAATTTGCCTCGCCGACGAGCAATCAGGCGCTGGGAGTCGCGGCCTCCGCACTGCGCCGGCGCCGCCCGACCAGGAAATACAGGGCCGATCCGACGATGCCGACCCCGCCGAGGCCAAAGCCGAAGCTCATCATGAACTCGTCCTGCTCCTCCTGTCGGGAGGCGTCCTCCAGCACAATCGGCGCGCTGTCGATGGTCGCGTCGGGCAGGTACTTGATGCGCACCGCCTGACGCGTGATCTTGTCACCGCTGATAATCTGGTTCGCGAACGCGCTGCTGACCGTCACCTTTTCGGCCTTCTGGACCTGGCCTTTCTTGTCCCGCCAAGCCAGATTGAGCGAGTAAGTCTCGCCGCCGCGGCGCCGCTTCGCGCGGGTCGCCCCCTCGATGAGCGCCGTCGTTTCAATACCGTTGGTCTCGAGGTCACGAATGCGCGCGGCATCCGACCAGCCAAAGTAGACCATAGCCGGCCCGCCCACGACGGCAGCCAGAAGCAACCAGCGAATTTTATCGGCAATCCAGGCAAACATCGCGCTTATCCTTCCCTCGATGCACATGCCCGCGCGAGGGAGATAGCGCGAAGATCCGGGCGGAAGATGACAGAGCCCGCAGGCGAGTGCGGGAAGCATTCGGCTTCTACAATCGGTTGGCCTGGTGGAACGGCGTCCCCCCATCCCGGCCGGATCAGTCACGCTGATTCCAGTCAGGCCCTTGGAAGCGCAATGAGACAGGCCTCTCGGCCCCGGCTAGCCTGCAACCTGCAGTCGCAGCACCTGGTTGCCGCGCCGCACCAGCATCAGCCAGCTGCGCTGCCGTTCGCGCAGCGCGCCCTCGAGCTGGACGACCGTGGTGATCCTGTCCTGCCCGACTTGGACCACAACGTCACCTGCCTGAAAGCCAAGCCGGGCCGCGGTGGAATTCGGCCGGACCGAGAGCAGCACGACGCCTTCCTCATCTTCCAGGCCAAGCTCGTCGGCGACGGCGGGAACAATATTGGCGGCGCGGGCCCCATCGAAAGGATGTGCACCCGACAGATTGCGGACGTCGTCCCTTCCGGGGGCGGGCGCGCTTCGCAGCGCCACGTCGACCGTCGCGCGGCGGCCCTTGCGAACGACATCCACGCGTGCCCGATTGCCGATGCCGCGCGTCGTCAACCGGTACAGCACAGCACGCGCATCGTCCACGTCGTGCCCGTCCACCGCGACGATGACATCACCGGCCTGAAGGCCAGCATCGACTGCCGGACTTCTGTCGTAGAGGCGCACGACCAGCGCACCGGCGACGCGCTGCAGGCCCAGCGCCTCGGCCAGCTCGCGGTTGACCGCATCGAGCTTGGCGCCGAGCCACGGCCGCTCCAGCTTGCGCCCCGTCACGGCGCTGTCGACGAACAGCTTCACCAGGTTGGAGGGGATGGCAAAGCCGATGCCGTGCGAGCCGCCGGAGCGCGAGAAGATCGCCGTGTTGATGCCGACCACCCGCCCGCTCATGTCGACCAGGGCGCCGCCGGAGTTGCCCGGGTTGATGGCGGCATCGGTTTGGATGAACACCTGCGCGTCCGAGCGGGCGACCTGCGTGCGGCCGAGCGCCGAGACGATGCCGCTGGTCACGGTCTGGCCGACACCGAACGGGTTGCCGATGGCGAGCACCATGTCGCCCACCTCGATCGCATCGGAATCGGCAAACTCCAGGTAGGGGAAGCGGCCCTCCGCGCCCTCGATGCGCAGCACCGCGATATCGGACTTCTCGTCTTGACTGAGCACCTTGGCGTTGAACTCGCGCCGATCCGCCAGCACGAGCCTGATCTCTCCCGCGCCGACCGCCTTGATCACGTGCGTGTTGGTCACCACCGCCCCCTCGGGGCTGACGATCACACCCGAGCCCAGCGCATTCTGCGTGCGCTCCTGCGGCATGCCGAACCGCTCGCCGAAAAAGCGGCGGAACTCCTCGGCATGCGATGGGACACCCTGCGGGCGGCCGCGCACATAGACGTTGACCACGGCGGGGGCGGCCTTCTTCACGATCGGGGCGAAGGAGTACTGCGCGGCTTCACGCGAGGGCGGCGGCTCGTGGCGCTGCGCTGCGGCCGGGGCCATGGTGAGCATGGCCGCAATCCAGGCGATGCCCGTCACGCAGGAGCACCATCCCTTCGCGCTCGCGCCGTGCATTCCAAGCCTCTTCTTTCGCTGCAGACCGCCGTTCGGCCGTATCGAACGATATATAGGCGAGCGTGGCGGGGGTTAGAAGCTCGCGTGCTCCTTGGAGGCCATCCCAAGCATTGCCCGCACCAGCGGCAAGCCGTAGATTGCAGAAGAGACGTATACCAACACATCTCGTCGGGGGGCCAGATGATCGAGATTCGTCAATCCACCAAGAGCTACGAGGGCTGGTTGCGCGGCCAGCTCGGCGGCGAGCTGGTCGAGAAGGACCTGGAGTGCAAGCACAAGAAGATGCGCGACAGCGCGTTCGCATTCCTGCGCGCCACGTATTGGCGCTGGGCGGAGACGGTGCTGCACATCTGCCCGGACGCCGCGAGCGCGCCCAAGGTGCTGGCAGTGGGGGACATTCACCTGGAGAACTTCGGCACCTGGCGCGACGAGGACGGGCGGCTGGTCTGGGGCATCAACGATTTCGACGAGGCAGCCGAGATGCCTTGTGTGATCGATCTCATACGCCTGGCGACCAGCGCGCTGGCGGCGGCCGATGGCCGCGGTATCGCCGCCGAGGAGCTTTGCTCCGCAATTCTGCAAGGATACCGCCAAGGCCTGAAGGAGCCGCACCCGGTGGTGCTGGATCGCGACCAAAGATGGCTGCGCGAGCTGGTCGTGGTCTCGGAAAAGAAGCGGTCGAAGTTCTGGAAGAAAATCGAGAAGGTGGACGGCAAGACTGCGCCCGCGCGCTATCGCAAAGCCCTGTCGGCCGGCATGCCGGAGCCTCGCCTGACGATGAAGACCGCGCGCAGAACCGCTGGTGTCGGCAGCCTGGGCCGGCCCCGCTGGATCGGCATCTCCGACTGGCGCGGAGCGCCGGTCGTGCGCGAGGCGAAGGCCCTCGTGCCGTCCGGCTGGCTGCGCGCACACGGCAAGGCCAAGGGAAAAATCCGCTGCGAGGAGATCGCCAAGGGCCGCTACCGCGCCATCGACCCGTGGTATCGCATCGAGGACAGCATCGCGGTGCGCCGCCTCTCACCCAACAACCGCAAGATCGAGGCCGATGACGAGCCCGAGGCGCTGCTCTCGCCGCAGATGCTGGAGGCCATGGGACGCGAGCTTGCCGGCGCGCATCTCGGCACCGCCGATCGCGGAGAGGCCATACGAGATGATCTGTCGCGCCGCAAGCGAGGCTGGCTCGTTGCACACGCGCGGAAAATGGCCGCCGCCGTCGAGGCTGAGTTCATGGAATGGAGGTCGATTGGCTAGCCGGGACCGGCCACATCACGGGCGGCGTGGCGCCTCAGGCGTTGGCGCGCTCTTCCTTCATCGCCTCGGACCGCGCCTTGTCCTCCACGCCCTTCACGGACTCGTCGCGATCGACCAGCTCGATGACGGCGACGGGTGCGGAATCGCCGTAGCGATATCCCGCTTTGACCACGCGCGTATAGCCGCCGGCGCGGTCCTTGTAGCGAGGGCCCAGCGTATCGAACAGCTTCTTCACCATCGCCTCGTCGCGCATGCGCGATGCGGCCAGGCGGCGCGAGTTCAGGTCGCCGCGCTTGGCGAGCGTGATGTACTTGTCCATCACGCGCTTCAGGTCCTTGGCCTTGGCGAGCGTGGTGACGATCTGCTCGTGACGGATCAGCGAGGCGGCCATGTTCGAGAACATGGCCTGACGGTGGCCAGGGGCGCGGCTGAAGCGCCGCCCCAATCTGCGGTGTTGCATGTCAGTTCCCTTTCGTTGTCGCCGGCGAGGTTCTGTGGCCTCGCGTTGTTAGTCGGGAGTGGGGAATTGGGAGTAGGGAATGGGGATTGGCCGAAGCTGCCGGCTATTTCCCGCTACTCCCTATTCCCAACTCCCTATTCCCTCAGCTCAATATTGATCCTCGAACCTCTTGGCGAGGTCCTCGATATTTTCGGGCGGCCAGTTCGGCACCTCCATGCCGAGATGCAGCCCCATGCTGGCCAGCACCTCCTTGATCTCGTTCAAGGACTTGCGCCCGAAGTTGGGCGTGCGCAGCATCTCCGCCTCGGTCTTCTGGATGAGGTCGCCGATGTAGACGATGTTGTCGTTCTTCAGGCAGTTGGCCGAGCGCACGGAGAGCTCCAGCTCGTCGACCTTCTTGAGGAGGGCAGCGTTGAAAGCGAGCTCGGGGCGCGCCTCGGGTTCGACCGCCTTGGTCGGCTCCTCGAAGTTGATGAACACGGCGAGCTGGTCCTGCAGGATGCGCGCCGCCAGCGCCACCGCATCCTCGGCCGTGACCGAGCCATCGGTCTGCACCGTCATGGTCAGCTTGTCGTAGTCGAGGATCTGGCCCTCGCGCGTGTTCTCCACCTTGTAGGAGACCTTCTTCACCGGGCTGTAGAGGCTGTCGACCGGTATGAGACCGATCGGCGCATCGTCGGGCCGGTTGCGCTCGGCCGGCACATAGCCCTTGCCCATCGCGGCGGTGAACTCCATGCGGATCGCGGCACCCTGGTCCAGCGTGCAGATGACATGGTCCGGATTGAGGATTTCCACCTCGGAGCTGGCCTCGATGTCGGAGGCCTTGATCTGCCCAGCCCCCTCTTTCTTCAGCACCATGCGCTTGACGCCGTCGGAGTGCAGCCTGAGCGCGATCTCCTTGATGTTGAGGATCATGTTGGTCACGTCCTCGCGCACGCCGGGGATCGACGAGAACTCGTGCAGCACGCCGTCGATGTGCACGCTGGTGATGGCGGCACCCTGCAGCGAGGAAAGCAGCACGCGCCGCAGCGCATTGCCGAGCGTCATCCCGAACCCCCGCTCGAGCGGCTCGGCGACGATGGTCGCAATCTTGTCCTTCTGCCGACCTTGCTCGACACCGAGCTTGTTCGGCTTGATCAGGTCTTGCCAGTTCTTGTGGAGTACGTTTGCCACTTCAGGCCTCGTGCTTTGCTGGGATTGGAGTGCCGGCCGATGCCAGGGGCACCCCCAACGCTGAAACCGAATGCGATCCTTGACGTCGCCGCTCTAGACCCTGCGGCGCTTGCGCGGCCGGCAGCCGTTGTGCGGAATGGCGGTGACATCGCGGATCTGGGTGATCTGGAAGCCGACCGATTGCAGGGCCCGCAGCGCCGACTCTCGCCCGGAGCCTGGCCCCATCACTTCCACCTCGAGCACCTTCATGCCGTGCTCCATGGCCTTCTTGCCCGCATCCTCGGCGGCCATCTGCGCCGCGTAGGGCGTCGACTTGCGGGACCCCTTGAAGCCCATGGTGCCGGACGAAGACCAGGCAATGGTGTTGCCCTGCGCGTCCGTGATGGTAATCATGGTGTTGTTGAAGCTGGCGCTGACATGTGCGACGCCGGATGTGATGTTCTTGCGCTCGCGCCTGCGGGGTCTGGCGCGGCCGGTTTGCTGCTGCTGCTCTTTGGCCATTTCGACGGGGCTCCAGGATCGGGTAGCGGATCAAGTTGCGGGGCGGCGGCAAGCACTGCGCGCCGCGCTGTTGCGTGCGCTCGCGGCGCGTCAGGTCGCCTTCTTCTTGCCGGCGATGGGTCTTGCCTTGCCTTTGCGAGTGCGGGCGTTGGTATGCGTGCGCTGGCCCCTGACCGGCAGTCCGCGGCGATGGCGCAACCCCCGGTAGCAGCCAAGGTCCATCAAGCGTTTGATGTTCATCGCCACGTCGCGGCGAAGGTCGCCCTCCACGACGAAGTCGCGATCGATGCTCTCCCGAATTTGCAGCACCTCGGCGTCGGTGAGCTCGTGCACGCGACGCTTGTCGGGGATGCCGACCTTGGTGCAGATGTCATGCGCGAGCTTCGGACCGATGCCGTGAATGTACTGAAGGGCGATGACGACGCGCTTTTGCGTTGGAATGTTGACGCCTGCGATACGGGCCACAGTCTATCTCCTAGCCACGGCGCGCTCTTGTCGACCGCTGGCCGCCCGCCGCAGCGGCCCCGCGCAAAACCCAAATGCGCACGCCAACCGGCTCCGGCGGCCAGCGCCAGACCCGATCGCGGCATTCCCATCTCGAAAGTCAGGCCTTTTAGCCGACACGGCGCAGCGCGTCAACAGGGCAAAATCGCCTTCAGCATCAGTCATTTGAGTGCGTTGACCACACCATCAATGGCCTCGGCGACCTGCTCGATGGGGCTCATGCCGTCCACCGCCTTCAGGTTGCCCTTGCAGTAGTAGTAGCCGATCAGCGGCGAGGTATCGCGATAGTAGACCATCAACCGGTCCCGCACAGTGTCGGCGGTATCGTCCTCGCGGCGCACGAATTCCGTGCCTCCGCAGATGTCGCACGCACCGCGCACCTTTGGGCGCTTGAAGCGGTCGTGGTAGCCGGTGCCGCATTTGGCGCAGGTGAAGCGCCCGACGATCCGCTCGACCAGCTTCTTGTCATCGACCTTGAGCTCGATGACGGCATCGAGCTTCCTCTTGTGCTCCTTGAGGACTTTGTCGAGCGCCGAGGCCTGCGCGAGTGTGCGCGGAAAGCCGTCGAATATCACGCCGTTCTTGCAATCGGGCTGTTGGAGCCGTTCGGCAATAATGCCGATCACGATAGCGTCGGGGACCAAATCACCCCTTTCCATGATCGGCCTGGCCTGGAGCCCGATCGGCGTCCCGGCCTGCACAGCGCCACGCAACATGTCGCCGGTCGAAAGCTGAAGCAAGCCATGTCGGGTAGCGAGTTCCTTGGCCTGCGTTCCCTTGCCCGCTCCCGGGGGCCCCAGCAGGATCAAATTCATATGCGCCTCGTCGCACCCCTGAGCTTGGCCTTCTTGATGAGGCCCTCGTACTGATGCGCCAGCAAATGGCTTTGAATCTGTGCCACCGTGTCCATGGTCACGCTGACGGCAATCAGCAGCGACGTGCCGCCGAAGTAGAAGGGCACCGCCAGGTTGGTGATCAAGATCTCGGGCAGCACGCAGACCGCCGACAAATAGATGGCCCCGATCACAGTGATGCGGGTGAGGACATAGTCGATGTATTCGGCCGTTTTTGCACCGGGCCTAATGCCGGGCAGGAACCCGCCGTACTTGCGCAGGTTGTCGGCGGTCTCCTGCGGGTTCAGCACGATCGAGGTATAGAAGAACGCAAAGAATACGATCAGCCCCACATAGACGGCCAGATAGAGCGGCTGACCGCGCCCCAGCGCTGCGACTATGGCATTCAGCCACTCCGGCCCGCTTTGCGAGAAGCCCGCTACCGTTATCGGCAGCAGCAGCAGCGAGGAGGCGAAGATCGGCGGAATGACGCCCGACGCATTGAGCTTGAGCGGCAAGTGCGACGCATCGCCCTGGAACATGCGGTTGCCCATCTGCCGCTTGGGGTACTGCACCAGCAGGCGGCGCTGCGCGCGCTCGATGAAGACGATGGCGGCGACCACTGCCAGCATCAGCACCATCAGGGCGACCATCACGGGCCAGGAAATCACCTGCTGGCGCGACAGCTCCAGCATGCCCACGATCGCACTTGGCAGGCCCGCCACGATGCCCGCCATGATGATGAGCGACGTGCCGTTGCCGACCCCGCGCGCGGTGATCTGCTCGCCCAGCCACATCAGGAACATGGTGCCGCCGACCAAGGTCACCACGGTGGTGATGCGGAAGAACGCGCCGGGGTCCAGCACGATCGGGCCCGAGGTGCCGCGCTGGCCTTCCAGCCCGTAGGCGATGCCGAACGCCTGGAACGCGGCCAGAACCACGGTGAGATAGCGGGTGTACTGGTTGAGCTGCTTGCGGCCCTGCTCACCCTCTTTCTTCAGCGCCTCCAGCGTCGGCACCACGCTCTGCATCAGCTGCATGATGATGGAGGCGGAGATGTAGGGCATGATGTTGAGGGCAAAGATCGCCATGCGCTCGATGGCACCGCCGGCGAACATGTTGATCATGCCGAGGATACCGGAAGACTGGCTCCTGAAGGCTTCGGCGAAGGCGATCGGATTGATGCCGGGGATCGGGATGTAGGTGCCGACCCGGAAGACCAGCAGCGCAGCCATGGTAAACCAGATGCGCTTCTTGAGCTCTTCCGCCTTGGCAAAGGCGCCGAAGTTGAGATTGGCGGCAAGTTGCTCGGCGGCCGAAACCATCGCTATTCTCCTTGGGGTGCCGCGAGGGCAGGCGCTACGGTGCCCCGCTCGCCCCTCCAGCTACCGCTGCCCCCACCAACATGGGGCGCAAAGACCCACCGCGCAAGCGCTGGCCGCGGGCTCCAGCTGTCAGTTCAGGCACACAATGCAATGTCTGGAGCCCGTGCCCGCAAGTACCCGGGCCTGGCGGTCTCATTCCTCGCTCGCCGCCGCCTTCGCCTTGGTCGGGGCGGCCTTCTTGGCGGCGCTCTTCTTGCGCTTGGCTTCGTCGGCAGCCAGCACCTTCTTTTCGATCAGCGTAACCGAGCCCCCCGCCTTCTCCACGGCGGCCCTGGCGGTAGCGGTCGCATGATTGACAGTGAGGCTGAGACCGGCCTTGAGCTCGCCCTCTCCGAGCAAGCGAACGCCGTCCAGTGCACGCCGCGCCAGGCCGGCAGCCACGAGGGCCGCGACATCCACGGGCTTCTTCGCGTCCAGCCGGCCCGAGTCGATCGCCTCTTGCAAGCGACCGAGGTTGATCTCGTTCCATTCCTTGCGGTTGCGCTTGTTGAAACCGCGCTTGGGCAGGCGCCGATGCAGAGGCATCTGGCCGCCCTCGAAACCTCCAAGACGGGTGCCCGAGCGCGCGGTCTGGCCCTTGCCGCCACGGCCGCCTGTCTTGCCCACGCCCGAGCCGATGCCGCGGCCGATGCGCACGCGGAACTTGCGCGATCCTGGGTTGTCCTTGAGCTCGTTGAGCCGCATGGTGCGAGCGCTCCTCCCCTAAGCCTTGTCCTCGATCACACGGATGAGGTGGCTGACTTTGCTGATCATCCCGCGCACGGCCGGCGTGTCCTCGAGCGTGCGCCTGCGGTGCAGCTTGTTGAGGCCGAGCCCGATCAACGTGTGCTCCTGGCTCGCAGGCCGCCGGCTGGGGCTTGCGATCTGCTCGACCGTGATGGTCTTACCGGCACGTCCAGCCGGCTTCTTCCCGGTGCTCTTGCCTGTCATGGAACGTCACTCTCACGTTGTCTCGCCCGCCACATCGGCCTCGCCGGCAGCACCGTCGCGCCGCCGGGCCACGATCTCGCTCACCTTCTTGCCGCGCCGGGCCGCGACCGCACGTGGATTCTCCTGTGCCTTGAGCGCATCGAACGTAGCGCGCACCATGTTGTAGGGGTTGGTGCTGCCGAGCGACTTGGCGACCACGTCCTGCACGCCAAGCATTTCGCAGACGGCGCGCGTGGGCCCGCCGGCAATGACGCCGGTGCCCGGAGGGGCGGAGCGCAGCACGACCTTGCCCGCTCCATGCCGCCCTTCGGAGTCATGGTGCAGCGTGCGCCCCTCGCGCAAGGGCACGCGCACCAGGCTGCGCCGCGCCTCCTCCGTCGCCTTGCGGATCGCCTCCGGCACCTCGCGCGCCTTGCCGTGGCCGAAGCCCACCCGGCCCTTCTGATCGCCGACGATGACCAGGGCGGCAAAGCCGAAGCGCTTGCCGCCTTTCACCACCTTGGCGACGCGGTTGATGTGCACCAGCTTGTCTTTGAACTCGCTGTCGCGCTCCTCGCGGTCGCGGGATCTGTCTCTTTGAGGACGAGCCACGTCGTTGCCTTTCTCTTTTCTAGAAGCTCAAGCCGCCTTCGCGCGCTCCATCGGCCAGCGCCTTGACGCGGCCGTGAAACTTGTAGCCGCCGCGGTCGAAAACCACGCTCTTGACGCCAGCCTCAACGGCCCGTTCGGCCAGCAGCTTGCCGACCGCCGTGGCTGCCGCCTTGTCGGCGCCGGTCTTGAGCTTGCCCTTGATGTCCTTCTCGAGGCTCGAAGCGGCAGCCAAAGTATGCCCCTTCGCATCGTCGATGATCTGAGCGTAGATGTGCATCGAGGAGCGGTGCACGGACAGCCGCGGCCGCCCGCTGGAATTGCCCGCAAGCTCGCGGCGGACGCGCCGCTTGCGGCGATCGAACTGGTTCATCTTGCGCAGCATGGCGCAGGCCTCACTTCTTTTTGCCTTCCTTGCGGTAGATGTATTCGCCCTGATAGCGAACGCCCTTGCCCTGGTAGGGCTCGGGCGGGCGCGATGCGCGAATCTCGGCAGCAAGCTGGCCGACCTTCTGCTTGTCGATGCCCGACACTGTGACAAGCTCCTGCTTGGCGCCGGCCACCTTCACCTCAACGCCCAGCGGCACCTTGTGCAGCACGTCGTGGCTGAAGCCCAACTGCAGCTGCAGGCTGTCCTTGCCCTTCATGGCCGCGCGGAAGCCGACGCCATGGATCTCCAGCGTCTGCGAATAGCCTTTGGTCACCCCCTCGATCAGGTTCACGATCTGGGTGCGCGCCATGCCCCACATGGCTCGGGCGGCCTTGGTGTCTTCGGCGAGGTTGACCTCGACGCCCTCTGCGGTCTTGGCCACCTTGATCTGCTCGGGACAGGTGAAGGACAGCTCGCCCTTCGGTCCCTTTACCGCAACCTTCTGCCCGGACACCGTCGCCGTCACACCCGACGGGATCGCTACCGGTTTCTTGCCTATCCGCGACATGTATCAGTCCTTCATCTCGCCCAGCCCGCGCTCAGAACACGCTGCAGAGGATCTCGCCGCCGACGTTCTCCTCACGCGCCCGCGAGTTCGACATCACGCCCTTGGGCGTCGACAGGATGGCGACGCCCAGCCCGTTGGCCACGGTTCTGAGATCGCGCACCGCCGAGTAGACGCGCCGGCCCGGCTTGGACACTCGCTTGATGTCGCGGATGGCCGGCTGGCCGTTGGAGTACTTGAGCTCGATCTCCAGCTCGGCCGGTCCACCCTTGTGCTCGATGCGCGCGTAGCCGCGGATATAGCCCTCCGACGCCAGCACGTCGAGCACACGCGCCCGCAAGTTGGACGCGGGCGTCGTCACCTTCGGGCGCCGGCGCATCTGGGCATTGCGGATGCGGGTGAGCAAATCGCCGAGCGGGTCGTTCATGGGCGCGCCTCCTTACCAGCTCGACTTGGTCATGCCGGGGATCAGGCCCTGGCTCGCCAGCTCACGCAGCATGTTGCGGCACAGCTTCAGCTTGCGGTAGTAGCCGCGCGCCCGCCCCGTCAGCTCGCAGCGGTTGCGCACGCGCGAGGGCGCCGAGTTGCGCGGCAGCTGCGCAAGCTTGAGGCGGGCAGCAAAACGATCCTCGCTGGGCTTCGTCAGATCGCTGGCGATACCCTTGAGCTTCTTGCGCTTGGCCGCGTATTGCGCCACCAGCTTCTTGCGGCGGTTGTTCTTGTTGACCGAGCTCTTCTTAGCCATGCAGTCCTCCAGGCGCCCCGCGCTCAGGCTTGGCGAAACGGAAAGTTGAAGCCGCGCAGCAGCGCGCGGGCCTCGTCGTCTGATTTGGCCGTGGTGCACACGATCACGTCCATGCCCCAGATCTCGTCGACCTGGTCGTAGTCGATCTCGGGAAACACGATGTGCTCCCTCAGCCCCATCGCGAAATTGCCGCGTCCGTCGAAGCTCTTGGGGCTCAGGCCGCGGAAGTCCTTCACGCGCGGCAGCGCGATGGTGACCAGGCGGTCGACGAACTCGTACATGCGGTCGCCGCGCAGCGTCACCTTGGCGCCGATCGGCATGTCGTCGCGCACCTTGTAGGTGGCGATCGACTTGCGCGCGCGTGTGATGACCGCCCGCTGGCCGGCGATCATGCTCAGGTCCTTAGCGGCCGAGTCGACCTTCTTGCGATCGTTCACCGCCTCGCCCACGCCCATGTTGAGCACGACCTTGTCGATGCGCGGGATTTGCATGAGATTCTGGTAGCCGAACTGCTTCTTCATCTCCTCGCGCACCACCTTCTCATAGTGCGTCTTCATGCGCGGGCGATAGTCCTTGGGCCGAGGAGCGGCCGGCGCTGCGCCCTTCTCGCCCTTGGGCGCACCCTTGCCTTCCCTGGCCTTGCCCTTGCCGGGCGGCGCACCCTTGGCCGCCTTTTCGGCACCGCCCTTGTCGGGCTTGCCCTGCTGGGGCTTGGCTGCCTTGGGCGCCTTCTCGGCGCCAGCGGCCTTGTCCGCTTTGGGCGGCTTTGCGGGCTTGTCGTCGTCTGCGGCCATGGCTATCTGGTCTCCGGAATCTGCTCGCCGGAGCGCTTGGCGACGCGCACCTTGCGCCCGTCGGCGAGAACCTTGAAGCCCACCCGCGTCGGCTTGCCGTCCTGGGGATCCTCCAGCGCCAGGTTGGAGAGGTGGATCGGCGCTTCCTTGGAGATGATCCCGCCTTCCTGCTGCGGGGTCTGGCGCTGGTGGCGACGCACGGTGTTGACCCCACGCACGAGCGCCCGGCGCTCCTTGGGCATGACTTGGAACACCTCACCCTTCTTGCCCTTGTCGCGACCGCTGAGCACGACCACGCGATCGCCTTTCCTTATCTTCTCCATCACAGCACCTCCGGGGCGAGGCTGACGATCTTCATGTGGTTGCGCGCCCTGAGCTCGCGCGTCACCGGCCCGAAGATGCGCGTGCCGATCGGCTCGCCCTGCGGGTTGATCAGCACGGCCGCGTTGCGGTCGAAGCGGATCAGCGATCCGTCGGGGCGCCGCACGCCCTTGGCCGTACGCACGACCACCGCCTTCATGACCTCGCCTTTCTTCACGCGCCCCCGCGGGATCGCCTCCTTGATGGAGACGACAATAATGTCGCCGATGGTGGCGTACCTGCGCTTCGACCCGCCCAGCACCTTGATGCACTGCAGGCGCCGCGCACCGGAGTTGTCGGCCACGTCGAGGTTGGTCTCCATCTGAATCATCGGCCGGCTCCTCGTCCCGCAGTCATCGCTTTCGCGGCCCTCCAACCCTCCCCCCGATCTCGGGAAGAGCCAGAAGCGTCACGCTTTCCTGTCCTTCAACACCACCCACCGCTTGTTCTTGGAGATGGGCTTGCTCTCCTCGATCCAAACGATGTCGCCCACCTTGAAGGTGTCGTCCTCGTCGTGGGCGTGGAATTTCTTCGACCGGCGCACGGTCTTCTTCAGCAGAGGATGCGTGTAGCGGCGCTCCACTTGCACCACCACGGTCTTGGTGTTCTTGTCGGAGACCACCACGCCCTGCAAAACGCGCTTAGGCATATGCCAACCCTCAAGCCTTCTCGTTGCTGGCGCCATTGCGCCTTTGGCCCAGCACCGTCTTGATGCGGGCAATGTCTCGGCGCACCTCGCGCACGCGCGACGTGTTCTCGAGCTGTCCGGTGGCCCGCTGGAAGCGCAGGTTGAACTGCTCCTTCTTCAGCTTGCCCAGCTGCTCGTCGAGCTGGTCCGGCGACATGGTCCTGATCTCTTCCGGCTTCATGGTCGCGCCACTCCTCACGCCTGCCGCTTCACGATGCGCGTCTTGATCGGCAGCTTGGCGGCTCCCAGGCCGAGCGCCTCGCGCGCGGTCGCTTCCGTAACACCGTCGAGCTCGAACATGATGCGGCCCGGCTTGACGCGGGCCACCCACAGCTCCGGGGCGCCCTTGCCGGAGCCCATGCGCACCTCGGCCGGCTTTTTGGTTACCGGCACGTCGGGAAAGATGCGGATCCACACTCGGCCCGCCCGCTTCATGCCGCGCGTGATGGCACGCCGCGCTGCCTCGATCTGGCGCGCCGTCACACGATCAGGCTCCACCGCCTTGAGGCCGTACGAGCCGAAATTGAGCGTCGTCCCGCCCTTGGCGTTGCCGTGAATGCGGCCTTTGTGCGCCTTGCGGAACTTGGTGCGCATCGGTTGCAGCATGGCAGTGACCCTTCCTCAAGCCTTGGCCGCTTCTGCCGTCCGGTCGCCGGACCAACCGCCATCGCGGTCGCCACCACGACGCCGGCCGCCCCCACCTTCCTGCGCCTCGATAGCCCGCTTCTCGGCCGCCATCGGGTCGTGATCCATGATCTCGCCCTTGAAGATCCACACCTTGACGCCGATGATGCCGTAGGCGGTCCGGGCAAGGCCGTAGCCGAAGTCGATGTCGGCGCGCAGCGTATGCAGCGGCACGCGCCCCTCGCGGTACCACTCCATGCGTGCGATCTCCGCGCCGCCGAGCCGGCCCGAGCAGTTGATGCGAATGCCGAGCGCGCCCAACCGCAGCGCCGACTGCACCGAGCGCTTCATGGCACGCCGAAAAGCGACACGCCGCTCGAGCTGCTGGGCGATGGTCTCGGCGACCAGCGTCGCGTCGATCTCGGGCTTGCGCACTTCCAGTATGTTGAGATGCACCTCCGAGCTCGTCAGCTTCGCAAGCTCGCCTCGCAGCTTCTCGATATCGGCGCCCTTCTTGCCGATCAGCACGCCCGGACGCGCCGTGTGCACCGTGACGCGGCATTTCTTGTGCGGACGCTCGATCACTACCTTGGAAATGCCGCCGGCGCGGCGCTGCTTCAGGATGTGGTCGCGGATGCGCATATCCTCGTGCAGCAGCCGGCCATACTCGCCGCGGCTCGCGAACCAGCGGCTGTCCCAGGTGCGGTTGACGCCGATGCGAAGACCGACCGGATTGACTTTGTGACCCATTACGCGGTCTCCTTGGCTTGCGCTCGCGCGCCGGCTTTCGCCTTTGCGCCGCCCCGCGCCTTGGGCTCTTCCTTCGCTTCTTCCTCGACCTCTTTCACGACAACGGTCAGCTGCGCGAAAGGCTTCTCGATCGGGCTCATGCGGCCGCGGCCACGGGCGTGGAAGCGGCGCATCACCAGGTTCTTGCCGACATGGGCTTCCTTCACCACCAGATCGTTGACGTCGAGCCCGTGGTTGTTCTCGGCATTGGCCACGGCCGACATCACGCACTTCCTCACGTCCTGGGCGATGCGCTTCCTCGAGAACTCGAGGTCGGCCAGCGCCGTGTCCACCTTCTTGCCGCGGATCAGCTGCGCCACGAGGTTGAGCTTCTGCGGCGAGACCCTCAGGTTTCTCGCCACTGCCCGCGCCTCGTTCTCGCCGAGCGCCCGCTCCCGCTTTGCCTTGCCCATGTTACGTCGCCTTCAATTTTCCTGGCCCGCGCCTGCCTCAGGCCGCGGGCGCCGCCGGTTTCGATCTCACGGCCTTCTTGTCGCCGCTGTGGGAGTGGAACGTCCGGGTCGGCGAGAACTCGCCGAACTTGTGGCCGATCATGTCCTCGGTGACGTTCACGGGCACGAACTTCTGCCCGTTGTAGACACCAAAGGTGAGACCGACGAACTGGGGCAGGATCGTCGAGCGCCGGCTCCAAATCTTGATGATGTCGTTGCGGCCCGAAGCACGCGCCTTCTCCGCCTTCTTGAGCAGATAGCCGTCAACGAACGGACCTTTCCAGACTGAGCGTGCCATGTGTTCTTCGCTCCTACTTGGCCTTGCTGCGCGGACGGATGATGAACTGGTCCGTCGCCTTGTTCTTGCGGGTCTTGGCGCCCTTGGTCGGCTTGCCCCAAGGGGTCGCCCAATGCTTGCCGCCCTTGGTGCGGCCGCCGTTGGGGTGATCGATCGGGTTCATCGCGATCGAGCGCACCGTGGGCCGCGTCCCTCTCCAGCGCGTGCGGCCGGCCTTGCCGGTCGACTCGTTCAAGTGATCCGGGTTGGAGACGGCGCCGACGGTCGCCATGCATTCGGCACGCACGCGCCGCGTCTCGCCCGAGTTGAGGCGCAGGATCGCCCACCCGGCGTCACGGCCTACGAGCTGGGCGTAGGCGCCCGCCGAGCGCGCGATCTTGCCGCCGCCGCCCGCCTTGAGCTCGATATTGTGCACGATGGTGCCGATCGGCAGCGAGGCCAGTTGCATGGCGTTGCCGGGTTTGACGTCGGCCTTGGTGCCGGACACGACACTGTCGCCGACCGCCAGGCGCTGCGGCGCGAGGATGTAGGAGAAGGTGCCGTCGTGATACTTCAGGAGCGCGATGAACGCGGTGCGGTTGGGGTCGTATTCGAGCCGCTCGACCCTGGCGGGAATGTCGTGCTTGCTGCGCCGGAAATCGACGCGCCGATAGACCTGCTTGTGGCCGCCGCCGATGTGCCGGGTGGTGATGCGGCCATAGTTGTTGCGCCCGCCCGACTTGGTCTTGCCGTCGGTGAGCATCTTGATCGGCGCGCCTTTCCACAAATGGCCGCGATCGACCAGCACCAGCTGGCGCAGCCCGGGAGTGGTGGGACGGTATGTCTTGAGGGCCATGGCCGTCGTTCTCCTAGAGCCCCGTCGTAACGTCGATCGTGTGGCCCTCTTCCAGGGTCACGATCGCGCGCTTGCTGTCGCTCAGGCGGGCGCGGATGTTCTTGAACGATTTCATCTTGCCCTTGCGCACCTGCGTATTGACCGCCTTCACCTTCACGTTGAAGAGCTTCTCGACCGCCGCCTTGATCTCAGGCTTGGTGGCGTCGCGCACCACTTTGAAGACCACCTGGTTGTGCTCGGAAACGAGCGTCGACTTCTCCGTGATGGCCGGCGCGCGGATCACATCGTGCGCGTCTCGTTTCTTGCTCATTTGAAGCGCGCCTCCAGCGCTTCCACGGCCGCCTTGGTCAGCACCAGGCGCTTGCGCCGCAGGATGTCGTAGACATTGATGCCCTGCACGGGCAGCACATCGATATTCGGGATGTTGCGGGCCGCCCTGGCGAACCCAGGCTCGATCTCGGCGCCATCGATGATCAGCGCGTTGGTGAGCTCGAGCTTGCCGAAGCGCTCTCTCAGCCCCTTGGTCTTGCCGTCAGCCGACTCCGCCTTGTCGAGCACGACGATCTCACCGGCCTTGGCCTTGGCCGAGAGCGCGTGCCGCAAGGCCAGCGCGCGCACCTTCTTGGGCAGGTCGATGGCGTGGCTGCGCGGCTTGGGGCCGAACGCCTTGCCGCCGCCGCGGAACTGCGGCACGCCCTTGTCGCCGTGCCGTGCGCCGCCGGTGCCTTTCTGGCGATACATCTTCTTGCCGGTGGTCGTGATTTCCGACCGGTCCTGCACGTGATGCGTGCCCGCCATGCGCTTCAGGAGCTGATAGCGCACCATGCGATGGATCAGGTCGGAGCGCGGCTCCAACCCGAAGATGGCGTCGCTGAGCTCGACCTCGCCGGCGCTGCCGGCGTCCAGTGTCTTGACCGCGGCCCTCATGACGCCTGCTCCGCGCTAGCTGCTGGCGGCGCGGCGGAGGCATCTCCGCCCGCCTTGCGGAACGAGCCCGGTCTGGGCGCATCATCGGGCAGCGCCCGCTTCACCGCATCGCGCACCAGCACCCAGTTGCCCCTGTTGCCGGGCACCGCGCCGCGCACCAGGATCAGCCCCTTGTCCTTGTCCGTTTGCACGACCTCGAGATTCTGCGTCGTCACCTGCACGTTGCCCATGTGGCCGGCCATCTTCTTGCCCTTGAACACCTTGCCGGGGTCCTGGCGCTGGCCGGTGGAGCCGTGGCTGCGGTGCGTGACCGACACGCCGTGGCTGGCACGCAGACCGGCAAAGTTCCACCGCTTCATGGCGCCCTGGAAGCCCTTGCCCTGGTTGGTGCCGGTGACATCCACATGCTGGCCCTTGACGAAGTGGTCGGCGGTGATTTCCGCGCCCACATCGATCAGGTTCTCCGGGCTCACGCGGAATTCGGCCACCTTGCGCTTGGGCTCCACCTTGGCCACGGCGAAGTTCTCCCGCTCGGCGCGCGTGACGCGGCTCGCCTTGCGGCTGCCGGCGCCGAGCTGGAGCGCGGTATAGCCGTTCTTCTCCTGCGTGCGCTGGGCGAGCACCTGCACGTTGGCGAGCTTCAGCACGGTGACCGGCACGTGCTCGCCAGCCTCCGTGAAGACGCGGGTCATTCCCACCTTCTGCGCGATCACTCCGGAGCGCATGTTCCGCCGTCCTTCCTAAAGCTTGATCTCAACGTCGACGCCGGCCGCCAGGTCGAGCTTCATCAAGGCGTCTACCGTCTGCGGCGTCGGATCGACGATGTCGAGCAGGCGCTTGTGAGTGCGCATCTCGAACTGCTCGCGGCTCTTCTTGTCGATGTGCGGCGAGCGGTTGACGGTGAAGCGCTCGATTCGGGTGGGGAGCGGAATGGGCCCGCGCACCTCGGCACCGGTCCGCTTGGCCGTGTTGACGATCTCGCGCGTGGACGCATCCAGCACGCGATGATCGAAGGCCTTGAGCCGGATTCTTATGTTTTGGCTTTGCATGGCAGTCGCGCTCACCCCAAACGTAAGGAGCGCCCGATTTTTGTCGAGCGCCCCGTTGGTTCTCCTACTCGATGATACTGGTTACGACGCCGGCACCTACGGTGCGGCCGCCCTCGCGGATGGCGAAGCGCAGCTTCTCCTCCATCGCGATCGGCGTGATCAGCTCGATCGTCACCGCAACGTTGTCGCCCGGCATCACCATCTCCGTCCCCTCCGGCAGTGACACCACACCCGTCACGTCGGTGGTGCGGAAGTAGAACTGCGGACGGTAATTCGTAAAGAACGGCGTGTGCCGGCCGCCCTCCTCCTTCGTCAGGATGTAGGCCTCCGCCTTGAACTTCTTGTGCGGCTTGATCGAGCCCGGCTTGCACAGAACCTGCCCGCGCTCAACCGCATCCTTGTCGATGCCCCGCAACAGGCACCCAACGTTGTCGCCAGCCTCCCCCGAATCCAGAAGCTTGCGGAACATCTCCACCCCCGTCACAACAGACTTCTGCGTGTCCTTCAGGCCCACGATCTCAACTTCCTCCCCAACCTTCACCTTGCCCCGCTCGATCCGCCCCGTCACAACCGTGCCACGACCCGAGATCGAGAAAACGTCCTCGATCGGCATCAGGAACGGCTGGTCCTTCGGACGCTCCGGAAGCGGGATGTAGGTGTCGATCGCATCGAACAGCTTGATGATCGCCTCATCCGCCAAGGGCCCCTTCTCCCCGTTCAGAGCCTTGATCGCAGCCCCGCGGATCACCGGAACATCATCGCCCGGGAACTGGTACTTCACCAGAAGCTCCCGAACCTCCATCTCAACCAGGTCCAACAACTCGGGATCGTCCACCACGTCGCACTTGTTCAGGAACACCACGATGTAGGGGACACCAACCTGCCGCGCCAACAGAATGTGCTCGCGCGTCTGCGGCATCGGACCGTCAACCGCCGACACAACCAGGATCGCACCGTCCATCTGCGCCGCACCCGTGATCATGTTCTTCACGTAGTCGGCATGACCCGGACAGTCCACGTGCGCGTAATGGCGCTTGTCCGTCGAATACTCAACGTGAGACGTCGCAATCGTCAGAATCTTGGTCGGGTCGCGACGGCCCTGGCTCTCAGAGGCCTTCGCAACCTGGTCGTAGGATACCGCAGTCTGCGTCCAGCCCTTGTCAGCCGAAACCTTCGTCATCGCAGCCGTCAACGTCGTCTTGCCATGATCAACGTGACCGATCGTGCCAACATTGCAGTGCGGCTTCGTCCGCTGGAATTTTGCCTTGGCCATGGCTCGGCTCTCCTGTCTTCAGACCTTGCATCCGTCACACGCGTGCGTGCGGCGGAACACTCCATTCCTCTCAGGCGTACTTCGCCTTGACCTCATCGGCCACGTTGCGCGGCACCTCGGCATAGTGCGCGAACTGCATGGTGTAGGGCGCGCGGCCTTGGCTCAACGATCTCAGCTGGCTCACGTAGCCGAACATGTTGGCGAGCGGCACATAGGCGCGAATGACCGTGGCATTGCCGCGCATCTCCTGGGAGCGAATGCGGCCGCGCCGGCTGTTCAGGTCGCCGATGATGCTGCCCACGAACTCGCCTGGCGTCACCACCTCCACGTCCATGATCGGCTCGAGCAGCTTGACGCCGGCCTTTCCGCAACCCTCCCGCATCGCCTGGCGTGCCGCGATCTCGAAGGCGATGGTGGAAGAATCCACTTCGTGATAGGCGCCGTCGAACAGCGTTACCTTCATGTCGACCATCGGGAAGCCGATCAGCACGCCGGAATCCCACACCGACTGCACACCCTTCTCGACGCCCGGGATATATTCCCTGGGCACCACGCCGCCGACGATCTCGCTCTCGAACTCGTTGCCCGCGCCGGCCTCGTTGGGCTCCAGCCGCAGCTTCACGCGCGCGAACTGGCCGGTGCCGCCGGTCTGCTTCTTGTGCGTGTAGTCGACCTCGGTCGAGCGGGCCAACGTCTCGCGATAGGCCACCTGCGGCGCGCCGACGTTCACCTCCACCTTGTGGGTGCGCTTCAGGATGTCGACCTTGATCTCGAGGTGCAGCTCGCCCATGCCCTTGATGATGGTCTGGCCGCTTTCCGGATCAGTGGCGACGCGGAAGGAGGGATCCTCCGTCACGAGCTTCTGCAGCGCGACGCCCATCTTCTCCTGGTCGCCCTTGGACTTTGGCTCGATAGCCTGCTCGATGACGGGGTTCGGGAACTCCATCTTCTCGAGCAGAACCGGCTTGTTGGGATCGGCGAGTGTCTCGCCCGTGCGCGTGTCCTTGAGACCGGCGAGCGCGATGATGTCGCCGGCAAAAGCCTCGTCGATCTGCTCGCGGTCATCGGCGTGCATCAGATACATGCGCCCGACCCGCTCTTTCTTGTCGCGGGTGGTGTTGGTGAGCGCCATGCCGCTCTTCACCATGCCAGAGTAGACGCGGCAGAAGGTGATGGTGCCGACGTGCGGGTCGTCCATGATCTTGAAGGCGAGCATGGAGAGAGGCTCGGTATCCACCGGCCTGCGGATGGTTTCCTGGTCCGTCTTCACGTCGATGGCATTGAAAGCTTCGCGATCGGCGGGCGAGGGCAGGAAGTCCACCACCGCATCGAGCAGCGGCTGCACGCCCTTGTTCTTGAAGGCCGATCCGCACATCATCGGATAGAACGTGCTCTTCACCGTCGCCTTGCGGATCAAGCGCTTCAACGTGGCAACGTCGGGCTCTCTGCCCTCGAGGTAGGCGCCCATCGCCTCGTCGTCGAGTTCGACAGCGGCCTCGATCATGGCGGAGCGGTACTCGGCGGCCTTGTCCACGAGATCGGCAGGAATTGCCTCCTCGCGGAACTTGGCACCCTTGTCATCGCCTTCCCAGATGATCGCTTTCATCTCGAGGAGATCGACCACGCCCCTGAAGCTGGACTCGGCACCGATCGGAAGCTGCAGCGGCACCGGCCTGGCGCCCAGCTTGACCTTGATGTCGTCGACGCACTGATAGAAATCCGCGCCTGTCTTATCCATCTTGTTGGCGAAAATGATGCGCGGCACGTCGTACTTGTCGCCCTGCCGCCAAACCGTCTCGGTTTGCGGCTCAACACCCTGGTTGCCGTCGAGAACGCACACTGCGCCGTCGAGAACGCGCAGCGAGCGCTCCACCTCGATGGTAAAATCGACGTGGCCTGGGGTGTCGATGATGTTGAGACGCTTGCCCCGCCAGAAGCATGTGGTCGCGGCAGAGGTAATCGTGATGCCGCGCTCCTGCTCTTGCTCCATATAGTCCATGGTCGCGGCGCCGTCGTGCACCTCTCCGATCTTGTAGGTCTTGCCCGTGTAGTAGAGGATCCGCTCCGTGGTGGTAGTCTTTCCGGCATCGATGTGGGCCATGATGCCGAAGTTGCGGTAGTCCTCGATTTTGTGCGTTCGCGCCATAATCTGAGATCCGATCACCAGCGGTAGTGGGAGAAGGCCCGATTGGCCTCTGCCATCTTATGGGTGTCCTCCCGCTTCTTCACCGCCGTGCCGCGATTGTTGGAGGCATCGAGAAGTTCGCCTGAGAGGCGCTCCTCCATGGTGTTTTCGTTGCGGCCGCGTGCGGCCGTGATCAGCCAGCGAATGGCCAGCGCCTGCCGGCGCTCGGTGCGCACCTCGACCGGCACCTGGTAGGTGGCCCCGCCGACCCGCCGAGAGCGAACCTCGACCGCCGGCATGACGTTCTCCAGCGCCTGGTGGAACAGCTGGACGGGGTTCGACTTGGCCTTGCTCTGCATGCGGTCGAGCGCGCCGTAGACGATCCGCTCGGCGACCGACTTCTTGCCCTGCCTCATGATGGAGTTCATGAACTTGGACACGACGAGGTCGTTGAACTTCGGGTCCGGGTTGACCTCGCGTTTCTCAGCTCTGTGCCGGCGCGACATTGGTTCTCTTCCTCAGTCAGTCTTGTCGAGTTCTTCTGGGCCTTCCCATGCGGAGCGAGATCCCGGCCTTCGCCGGGATACTGCGCAAAGAGGCCCTACTTGGGCCTCTTTGCTCCGTACTTGGAGCGCCTCTGCTTCCTGTCGGCCACGCCTTGGGTGTCGAGCACGCCGCGGATGATGTGGTAGCGCACGCCGGGGAGGTCTTTGACGCGGCCGCCGCGGATCATCACCACCGAGTGCTCCTGCAGATTGTGGCCCTCGCCCGGGATGTAGCCGATCACCTCGAAGCCGTTGGTCAAGCGCACCTTGGCCACCTTGCGGAGCGCCGAGTTCGGCTTCTTGGGCGTCGTGGTGTAGACGCGCGTGCACACACCGCGCTTCTGCGGGCACGCCTGCATGTGGCGCGCCTTCTCGCGGTAAACTTTCTGCATCCGCGGCTTGCGGATCAGCTGTTGTATCGTCGGCATTCGCCGTATCCACCTGCCAGCGGCGCGTGTGCAACTTGCCCAATGCGCCATGAACGATAGCCGAGGGCGGCTTAGCGCCTCGGCCCGAACACCCAGAGGATCCAGCCGGTCCGTTGCCGGTTTCCGTGGATCTTGGCCCGAAATTGTCCTCTGCTTGACGACGGCAGCGTCTAGGCCCGGGCTTGATTGACGGCCAAGCCGACGGATCAGCCTACCACCTACCGTGAGAGTGGCCGGGTTATATACGAGGGCGACTCAGCCGGTCAACACCCGGGAACAGCTGGCAAGAAAATAATTGCGCGGCACAGAGCCATAGGCTCGAGAGCCAGTTTTGACATGCCCCGACGTTCGCGACCGCACAAACGCCTGTGGGGTTGGGGCTGAATTCCTCTGCCGAGCCTGTGAAGGTATCCCCAGGAAGGAAAAGGACGGCGGCCGTTGACGGCGCCGTCCTCTTCGGTCGCGATCGCGGCAGCCGTTGCTACTCGGCGGCAGCCTCGGTCGGGCGGCGTCGCCGCCGCTCGGGCGAGCGGATTGCACTGCCGTCGCCTGGGGCTTCCAGCGCTTTCTGGGCGTCGAACTTCGCCTTCTCCTTGGCGATGAGCTCGTCGCGCCTGGCTGCCTCCTTGCGCAGACGCCGCAACATGCCGCCGGTGCCTGCCGGGATCAGGCGGCCGACGATCACGTTCTCCTTCAGTCCCTCGAGCGTGTCGGCCTTGCCATTGACGGCGGCGTCGGTGAGCACGCGCGTGGTCTCCTGGAAGGAGGCGGCCGAGATGAAGCTCCGCGTCTGCAGGGAGGCCTTGGTGATGCCGAGCAGCACCGGCTTGGCCGTCGCCGGCCGCTTGCCCGCCTTCTCCAAGACTGCGTTGTGCTCATCGAACTCGATCTTGTCGAGCTGCTCGCCCTTCAGATAGTCGGTCTCGCCCGGGTCTTCGATCTCTACTTTCTGCAGCATCTGGCGGACAATCACCTCGATGTGCTTGTCGTTGATGGTCACGCCCTGCAGCCGGTAAACGTCCTGGATCTCGTTGATCAGGTAGTTGGCGAGTTCCTCGACGCCCTTGATGGCAAGGATGTCGTGCGGCGCCGGGTGGCCGTCGTAGACGAAGTCGCCCTTCTCGATGCGGTCACCGTGCTGGACCGCGAGGCTCTTGCCACGCGGGATGAGATACTCCTTCGACTCGGCAGTCTCGTCGTCGGGCTTGATGGTGATGCGCTGCTTGTTCTTGTAGTCCTTGCCGAACTCGACCGTGCCCGAAATCTCCGCGATGATCGCATTGTCCTTCGGACGGCGCGCCTCGAACAGCTCGGCCACACGCGGCAGACCGCCGGTGATGTCACCCGTCTTGGCACTGGACAGCGGAATGCGCGCCAGCACGTCTCCGGCTTTCACCTTGGCATGCGGTTCCACCGACAGGATCGCCTCCACAGGCAGCTGGTAGCGGGCGTCCACGCCGCGCGACACGCGCACGGGCTTGCCACCCTTGGCCTCCTTGATGAGGATCGCAGGCTTCAGGTCGGCGCCGCGCGGCGTGGCGCGCCAGTCGACGATGACACGATTGGTGGTGCCCTTCATCTCGTCGGTCTGCTCCTTCACCGACACGCCCTCGACCAGATCGGCAAAATCGGCCACGCCGTCGACCTCGGTGAGGATCGGCCGCATGTAGGGGTCCCACTGCGCCAAGCGCGTTCCGCGCTTGACGTCATCGCCGTTGTCGACATGCATGCGGGCGCCATAGGTGATCTTGTGGGTCGCCAGCTCCTTGTCGGACTGGTCGACGATCACGAGCGCCATATTGCGGCTCATGGCGATGAGCCGGCCCTGGCTGTCCTTGCCGATGCTGCGGTTCTTGATCTTCACCTTGCCGTTGAAATTCGACTCTATGTACGACTGATCAACGGTCTGAGCGACGCCGCCCATGTGGAAGGTGCGCATGGTGAGCTGCGTGCCCGGCTCGCCGATCGACTGGGCAGCGATGACGCCGACGGCCTCGCCGATGTTGACGGGCGTGCCGCGCGCGAGATCCCGGCCGTAGCACTTGGCGCACACGCCGTTGGTGGTCTCGCAGGTGAGCACCGAGCGGATGCGCACTTCCTGGATCTGCGCCGCCTCGATGGTCTCCGCTTCTGCCTCGCCGATGAGCTCGCCCGACTTGACGACCACCTTCTTGGTGGCCGGATCCTTGACGTCCTCCGCAGCCGTCCGGCCAAGAATTCGCTGAGCGAGCGAGACGATGATCTGGCCCGCATCAACCACGGCCTGCACGTTGATGCCGGCGTCCGTGCCGCAGTCCACCTCGTTGATGATGCAGTCCTGCGCCACGTCGACGAGGCGGCGTGTCAGATAGCCGGAATTGGCCGTCTTGAGCGCGGTGTCGGCGAGGCCTTTGCGCGCGCCGTGCGTCGAGTTGAAGTACTCGAGCACGGTCAGCCCCTCCTTGAAGTTGGAGATGATGGGCGTCTCGATGATCTCGCCGGAAGGCTTGGTCATGAGGCCGCGCATACCCGCAAGCTGGCGCATCTGTTTCTCCGACCCGCGCGCACCGGAGTGGGCCATCATGTAGACGGAGTTGACCTGTTTGGTCCGGCCGGTCGCATGATCACGCTGGGCGGCCGAGATGCGATCCATCATCTCCTTGGCGATCTGATCCGTGCACTTCGACCAGGCATCCACCACCTTGTTGTATTTCTCGAGCTGGGTGATGAAACCATCGTTGTATTGCTGCTCGTACTCGCGCACGAGCTCGTTGGTCTGCTCGAGGATCTTTGGCTTGGTCTCGGGGATCAGCATGTCGTCCTTGCCGAAGGAGATGCCGGCCTTGAAGGCGTGATAGAAACCGAGCCCCATGATGCGGTCGCAGAAAATCACCGTCTCCTTCTGCCCGCAGTCACGGTAGACAGCGTCGATCATCGCCGAGATGTTCTTCTTGGTGAGCAGCTGGTTCACGAGCGCGAACTTCACGCCGGCCTTCCGCGGCAACACCTCGCCGAGCAACAGCCTGCCGGGGGTGGTTTCATGCACCTCCACCACCTCGTTGCCCATGTCATCGACGCCCCGATAGCGGCCCTTGACCTTGGCATGCAGGCTCACCCGCCCGCTTGCGAGCGCATGCTCGACCTCGGCGATCGAGCCCAACATCATGCCATCGCCCGGCTCCTTCTCGCGCATCATCGACAGGTAGTAGAGGCCGAGAACAATGTCCTGGCTCGGCACGATGATGGGCGAGCCGTTGGCCGGATGCAGGATGTTGTTGGTCGACATCATCAGCACGCGCGCCTCGAGCTGGGCCTCCAGCGACAGCGGAACGTGCACGGCCATCTGGTCGCCGTCGAAGTCGGCGTTGAAGGCAGCGCAGACGAGGGGATGCAGCTGGATGGCCTTCCCCTCGATGAGGGTCGGCTCAAACGCCTGGATGCCGAGGCGGTGCAGGGTCGGCGCGCGGTTGAGCAGCACCGGGTGCTCGCGAATGACTTCGTCGAGCACGTCCCAGACTTCGCCCTTCTCCTTCTCGACGAGTTTCTTGGCCTGCTTGACGGTCGCCGCTTGGCCCATCGCCTGGAGCCGCGCGTAGATGAACGGCTTGAACAGCTCGAGCGCCATCTTCTTCGGCAGCCCGCACTGGTGCAGCTTGAGCTCGGGGCCGACCACGATCACCGAGCGGCCCGAATAGTCGACGCGCTTGCCGAGCAGGTTCTGGCGGAAACGGCCCTGCTTGCCCTTGAGCATGTCGGCCAGCGACTTGAGTGGCCGCTTGTTGGCGCCCGTAATCACGCGGCCGCGCCGGCCGTTGTCGAACAGGGCGTCGACCGATTCCTGCAGCATCCGCTTCTCGTTGCGGATGATGATGTCAGGAGCGCGGAGCTCCATGAGCCGCTTCAGGCGATTGTTGCGGTTGATGACGCGCCGGTAGAGATCATTGAGGTCCGACGTCGCGAAGCGGCCGCCGTCGAGCGGAACGAGCGGTCTGAGCTCCGGCGGAATGACGGGAACGACCGTCAGGATCATCCATTCCGGCCGGTTGCCAGAATCAATGAAGGCCTCGATGACCTTGAGGCGCTTGGCCAGCTTCTTGGGCTTGAGCTCGGTGGTGGCCTCGGCGATCTCCTGCCGCAGCTGATCGCGAATCTTGCGCAAGTCCATGCCCGAGAGCAGGTCGCGGATCGCCTCCGCGCCGATGCCCGCCGTGAAGGCGTCCTGGCCGTACTGCTCGACCGCCTGATTGTATTGCTCCTCGGTCAGAAGCTGTCTGTCGGCCAGCGCTGTCGTGCCCTGTTCGGTCACGATGTAGTTCTCGAAGTAGAGAACGCGCTCCAGATCCTTCAGCGTCATGTCGAGCAGGAGGCCGATGCGGCTGGGCAGCGACTTCAGGAACCAGATGTGGGCGACCGGCGCCGCCAGCTGGATGTGGCCCATGCGCTCACGGCGTACCTTCGCCAGCGTGACCTCGACACCGCACTTCTCGCAGATCAGACCCTTGTACTTCATGCGCTTGTATTTGCCGCACAAGCACTCGTAGTCCTTGATGGGTCCGAAGATGCGCGCGCAGAAGAGCCCGTCGCGCTCGGGCTTGAAGGTGCGATAGTTGATGGTCTCGGGCTTCTTGATCTCGCCGAACGACCAGGAGGCAATGTCGTCCGGGCTGGCGATCGAGATGCGAATCTGATCGAACGCCGGGACCTGCACCTGCTGCTTGAAGAGGTTGGTGATCTCGTTCATCGGCTCTCTCTCTTGTGGCCGGGCGACCCTCTCGCCCCGGCCAAAACTCATTCTCAACCGTCCGCACGTCCGCCGCCCCTGCCCGAGGCGGCCCTTATTGCATCGCGATCACTCGGCCGCCGCCTGCGGCAACGCCGGTCGCTCACCAGGCCCCGGAGACGCATCTTCCACCGGTGCTGCCGCTTCGGAGTTCACCAGTTCGACATTGAGACCAAGAGCGCGCATCTCCTTGACCAGCACGTTGAAGCTTTCCGGAATGCCAGCCTCGAACGCATCGTCACCGCGCACGATAGCCTCATAGACCTTGGTGCGGCCGGCGACGTCGTCGGACTTGACGGTGAGCATCTCCTGCAGGGTGTAGGCAGCGCCATAGGCCTCGAGGGCCCAGACCTCCATCTCGCCGAAGCGCTGACCGCCGAACTGCGCCTTGCCGCCCAACGGCTGCTGGGTGACGAGCGAGTAGGGGCCGATCGAGCGGGCGTGGATCTTGTCGTCCACCAGATGGTGCAGCTTCAAGAGATACTTGTAGCCGACCGTGACCTTGCGATCGAACGGCTCGCCGGTGCGCCCATCGTGGAGCGTCACCTGCCCTGTCGTATCGAAGCCTGCCTTCTTCAGCAGCTCGACGATCTCGGGCTCGCGCGCGCCATCGAACACCGGCGTTGCCACCGGCACGCCGTCCTTGATCTTCTCGGCGAGCATCACCAGCTCGTTGTCCTTGAACTTCGTTACGCCGTTGTCCTGGCCGTAGATATCGAGCATGGCATCGCGCAACGCCTTGGCCTGGCCGCTCTCGTGGAAGATGTGCAGCGCATCGTCGATGATGCGACCGAGGCCTCGGCAGGCCCAGCCCAGGTGCGTCTCGAGAATCTGCCCGACGTTCATGCGACTCGGCACGCCCAGCGGATTGAGCACGACGTCGACGTGCGTGCCGTCCTCCAGGTAGGGCATGTCCTCGATCGGCACGATCATCGACACGACGCCCTTGTTGCCATGCCGGCCGGCCATCTTGTCGCCGGGCTGGATCTTGCGCTTCACCGCCACGAACACCTTGACCATCTTCATGACGCCCGGCGGCAGCTCGTCTCCGCGCTGCAGCTTGTCGACCTTGTCGACGAAGCGGCGCTCGAGGCTCTTCTTGGCCTCCTCGTACTGCTTGCCGATCGCCTCCACCTCGGCCATGGCCGCCTCGTCGGCGAGACCGATCTCCCACCACTGGCTGCGCGGCACGTCAGCCAACACCTCTTCGTTGATGGTGGTGCCTTTGCGCGCGTTCTTGGGCCCCTTCGCGGCCTCCTTGCCGATCAGCGCGATCTTGAGGCGGGCGTAGACGTTGCGGTCGAGGATTTGCAGCTCGTCGTCGCGGTCCTTGGCGAGGCGCTCGATCTCCTCGCGCTCGATCGCCATGGCGCGCTCGTCTTTCTCCACGCCGTGCCGGTTGAAGACGCGCACCTCGACGACGGTGCCGTTGACGCCCGGCGGCAGGCGCAGCGACGTGTCGCGCACGTCCGAAGCCTTTTCGCCGAAGATGGCGCGCAGCAGCTTCTCCTCCGGCGTCATCGGGCTCTCGCCCTTGGGCGTGATCTTGCCGACCAGGATGTCGCCTGGATTCACCTCGGCACCAATGTAGACGATGCCCGCCTCATCAAGGTTCTTCAACGCCTCTTCAGAGACGTTGGGGATGTCGCGGGTGATCTCCTCGGGGCCCAACTTCGTGTCGCGGGCCATCACCTCGAACTCCTCGATGTGGATCGAGGTGAAGACGTCGTCGAACACGACGCGCTCGGAGAGCAGGATGGAGTCCTCGAAGTTGTAGCCCATCCACGGCATGAACGCGACGAGCACGTTCTTGCCGAGCGCCAGGTCGCCTAGATCCGTTGAAGGACCGTCGGCGATGATGTCGCCCGCCTTCACATGATCGCCCACGGTCACCAGCGGCCGCTGGTTGATGCAGGTATTCTGGTTCGAGCGCTGGAACTTCCGCAAGCCGGAAGATGTCGACGCCCGGCTTGGAGGGGTCGGTCTCCTCGGTCGCACGGATGACGATGCGGGTGGAATCCACCTGATCGACGACGCCGGTGCGGCGCGCGGCAATGGCCGCGCCCGAATCGCGCGCCACCACCTCTTCCATGCCGGTGCCGACCAGCGGCGCCTCAGCCTTGATGAGAGGCACGGCCTGGCGCTGCATGTTGGAGCCCATCAGCGCGCGGTTGGCGTCGTCGTTCTCGAGGAACGGAATGAGCGCGGCCGCGACTGAGACGAGCTGCTTGGGCGACACGTCGATGTAGTCGACCTTATCGGGCGAAACCAGCAGCACATCGCCCTGGTAGCGGCAGGTGATCAGATCGCCGGTCAGCTTGCCCTTGGCGTCGATCTCGGCATTGGCCTGGGCGACGTGGTAGCGCGCCTCCTCCATGGCGGAGAGGTAGACCACCTCATCGGTGACCTTGCCCTTCTCGACCTTGCGGTACGGGCTCTCGATGAAGCCGTACTTGTTGACGCGCGCGAAGGTCGCGAGGCTGTTGATGAGGCCGATGTTGGGGCCTTCCGGCGTCTCGATCGGGCAAATGCGGCCGTAGTGCGTGGGATGCACGTCGCGCACCTCGAAGCCCGCGCGCTCGCGCGTGAGCCCGCCCGGACCCAGGGCCGAGAGCCGCCGCTTGTGCGTGATCTCCGACAGGGGATTGGTCTGGTCCATGAACTGTGAGAGCTGCGAGGAGCCGAAAAACTCGCGCACGGCGGCCGCCGCCGGCTTGGCGTTGATCAGGTCCTGCGGCATCACCGTGTCGATATCGACCGAGCTCATGCGCTCCTTGATGGCGCGCTCCATGCGCAGGAGCCCAGCCGATACTGGTTCTCCATCAGCTCGCCGACCGAGCGAACGCGGCGGTTGCCCAGGTTGTCGATGTCGTCGATCTCGCCCTTGCCGTCGCGCAAGTCGACCAGCGTCTTGATGACGGCGATGATGTCCTCTGGGCGCAAGGTGCGCACGGTGTCCTCGGCCTTCAGGTCGAGGCGCATGTTCATCTTCACGCGGCCGACGGCGGAGAGATCGTAACGCTCCGAATCGAAGAACAGGCCGTTGAAGAGCGTCAGAGCCGCGTCGAGCGTCGGCGGCTCGCCCGGGCGCATGACCCGGTAGACGTCCATCAGCGCTTCTTCCTGATTGGCGTTCTTGTCGACGTTGAGCGTGTTGCGGATGAAGGCGCCGATCGTGACGTGATCGATGTCGAGGATCGGGAATTCCTTGATCTTCGCGTCCTTGAAGGCTGCGAGCAGCTTCTCGTCGAGCTCGTCGCCGGCCTCGCCGTAGATCTGGCCGGTCTGCATGTTGACGATGTCCTCGGCCAGGTACTTGCCGGCCAGATCGGCGGCGCTGAACAGCACCTCCTTGAGGCCTGCCTCGCCCAGCTCGCGGGCGCGCTTGGCGGTGATCTTCTCGCCCGCCTTGACCACAACCTCGCCCGACTTGGCGTCGACCAGGTCGGCAGTGGGGGTCAGGCCGCGCAGCTTCTCCCCTACGAACGGCACCTTCCAGCCGAGCTTCGTCTCGCGCACCCGGATGGTCTTGTAGAAGGTGGAGAGAATTTCCTCGTCGTTGAGCCCCAGCGCGTAAAGCAGCGTCGTCACCGGGAGCTTGCGGCGCCGGTCGATGCGGACATAGACGATGTCCTTGGCGTCGAACTCGAAATCGAGCCACGAGCCGCGATAGGGGATGATGCGTGCCGCGAACAGCAGCTTGCCCGAGGCGTGCGTGCGGCCCCGATCGTGATCGAAGAACACACCGGGAGAGCGGTGCATCTGGCTGACGATGACGCGCTCGGTGCCGTTGATGACGAAGGTGCCGTTCATGGTCATGAACGGCATGTCGCCCATGTAGACGTCCTGCTCCTTGACGTCCTTGACCGACCTGGCGCCGGTCTCCTCGTTGACGTCGAACACGATGAGGCGCAGCTTCACCTTGAGCGGCGCAGCGTAGGTCATGTCGCGCTGCTGGCACTCTTCCACGTCGTACTTGGGCGCTTCAAACTCGTAGCGCTCGAAGTCGAGCGTGGCGCGGCCCGAGAAGTCGGAGATCGGGAACACGGACTTGAAAACCGACTGCAGCCCCTGCTCCAGTCGGCCGCCCACCGGCTCCTTGACCATCAGAAAGTCATCGTAGGAGCTCTTCTGCACCTCGATGAGGTTGGGCATCTCGGCCACCTCGGCGATCGAGCCGAACTGCTTCCTGATGCGCTTGCGGCCGCTGTAGGTTTCAGCCATTTGCGTTCCTCATCCTTCGTGGCGAAGGGAAGCTGGTTTGCATGTCGCTGCGGGGGGACGATGCCCCACAGGCCTGCGCGAATAGCGGACATGGTTCAGCTGCACACCGAAACCGCCGCTCAAGAGCGTCTGGGGGCCCGGCAGGGCGGAGACCACCCGCCGGGCCACTTGGTGACTACTTGACCTCAACGACCGCGCCCTGATCCTCGAGCTGCTTCTTGATCTTGGCTGCCTCTTCCTTGGTGATGCCTTCCTTGATGGTCTTGCCGCCGGCTTCGACCAGCTCCTTGGCCTCCTTGATGCCGAGGCCCGAGATGATCGTGCGCACTTCCTTGATGACGTTGAGCTTCTTGTCACCGCCCGATTTGAGAATGACGGTGAACTCCGTCTGCTCCTCGGCCGCGGGAGCCGCAGCGCCGGCACCAGGACCGGCAGCGACGGCAACCGGCGCAGCAGCTGACACGCCCCATTTTTCTTCCAGCATCTTGGCGAGTTCCGCAGCCTGCAGAACCGTCAGCTTCGACAAGTCGTCCACGATCTTTGCCAGATCAGCCATGACTACACTTCCTTCCTTCGAACTTGTGTTCGGTGATGCGAGGCCAATGCCGTCGCTATTTGGTTGATGTCCGCTTCAGGCGCTTTTCGCCTCCTGAGCCCCCTTGGCCGCCAGCACACGGGCCAGCATGCCGCCGGGCTCATTGAGGATGCGGGCGATCTTGGCTGCCGGGGCCTGCAGGAGGCCGATCAGCTTGCCGCGCAACTCGTCCAGCGATGGCAGATCGGCGAGCGCCTTCACGCCACTGCTGTCGAGCCGCGTCCTGCCCATCGCACCGCCGAGGATGACGAGCTTGTCGTTTTCCTTGGAGTACTTGACGGACACTTTGGCCGCACTGATCGGGTCCTCCGAGTAGGCAACGCAGGTCTGCCCCTTGAGCAGATCGGAAATCGCCTCCACGTCGGTATCCTTCAGCGCCAGCTTGGCCAGCCTGTTCTTGGCAACCTTCACCGATCCGCCAGCTTCTTTCATGCGCTTGCGGAAATCGGTCATCTGGGCAACGGTCATGCCCTTGTAGTGGGCAACGACGATCACGCCGCTCTCCTTCCACTCCTCGTTGAGCGTCGTAACGAGCTCGCGCTTTTGGGCTCTATCCACGTTTGCTCACTCCATCCTGCGGCCAGCGCCTCTTGTTGCGGCGCTCAATCCGTGGGTTGCACCTTGCCGCCGGCTCAGGCGGCGCGATCCAGGAACCCGTCCTTCCCTCGCGCGTTCACGCAAAGGTGCAGACCCAAGAGGCTCGAACAGGCGCGGTATGGCCACGTACCCGTTCGTCTCCCGTCTCATGCAGGCCCTCGGTCGAGGCTTAAGCCGTATGGCTCCGGCACCGGCAATCTCGGACAGGTTGGGGCGAAGGACGCACAACTTGCCATCCAACACCCAAAATTCCGGGCAGGCCGCCCGGCTCCTCAGTTTCGTTCCGCCGCCACCTCCTCTCACGCCGCCTCGGCGCTCCTCAGACTTGCTGCCTCCACTTTCACGCCCACGCCCTGCGTGGAGCTGAGCGAGATCTTGTTCAGGTAGTTGCCCTTCGCGCCCGCGGGCTTGGCCTTTACCACCGCGTCGACAAACGCCTTGATGTTCTCCACCAGCTGCTTCTCGGAGAAGCTGGCCTTGCCGACACCGGCCTGCACGATGCCGGCCTTCTCGACGCGGAACTCGACCGCACCGCCCTTGGCACCCTTCACGGCGGACGTCACGTCCATGGTGACCGTGCCGACGCGCGGATTGGGCATCAGCCCGCGCGGGCCAAGCACCTTGCCGAGGCGACCGACCAGCCCCATCATGTCGGGGGTCGCGATGCAGCGGTCGAAGTTGATGTTGCCGCCCTGCACCTGCTCGACCAGGTCCTCGGCACCCACCACATCCGCGCCGGCAGCCTTGGCTTCTTCAGCCTTGGCGCCTCTGGCAAAGACCGCGACCCGCAGCGTCCGCCCCGAGCCGTTCGGCAGGTTGCACACGCCGCGCACCATCTGATCGGCGTGCTTGGGGTCGACGCCCAGATTCATGGCGATCTCGACGGTCTCGTCTAACTTCGCCTTGGCGCGCCCCTTCACGACCTTCACGGCATCCTCGATCGAGTACGACTTCTCGCGGTCGACACCCTCGCGCGCAGCCTTCAGCCGTTTTCCTATCTTAGCCATGCCCTCACTCCACCACCTGCAGTCCCATCGAGCGCGCTGTCCCGGCGATCGTCTTTGCCGCCGCGTCCAGGCTGTCAGTATTCAAGTCCTTCATCTTCTGTTTGGCGACTTCGCGCACCTGCGCCATCGTCACTGTGCCCGCGCTCGTGCGTCCCGGCTCCTTGGAGCCCTCGGCGACCTTGGCAATCTTCTTCAAGAGGTGCGACGCGGGCGGCGTGCGCATCTCGAAGCTGAACGAGCGATCCGAGTAGACGGTGATCTTCACCGGGATCGGCGCGCCAGCCTCCATGTCCTTGGACTTGGCGTTGAACTGCTTGCAGAACTCCATGATGTTCAGGCCGCGCTGACCCAGTGCCGGACCGATCGGCGGCGACGGGTTGGCCTGGCCGGCCGGGACCTGCAAGTTGATGTAACCGTCTATCTTCTTCGCCATCGCCCGTTACCTTTACCTTCTCACCGGCGTTCGTTCGTTGTCTGCTTTGCTCAAGTCACCTTCTCGACCTGACCGAATTCCAGCTCGACAGGCGTCGGCCGGCCAAAGATCAGCACGCCCACCTTGATGCGCGACCGCTCCTCGTCGACCTCCTCCACTTGTCCCTCGAAGGAGGCAAACGGCCCGTCCGCCACTCGCACCTTCTCACCGACCTCGAAGGTGATCATGGGCTTGGGTCGCTCTACACCCTCCTTCACCTGATAGAGGATGCGCTTGGCCTCATCCTCGGTGATCGGCATCGCCTTGTTGTCGCTGCCGAGGAATCCCGTCACCTTCGGCGTGCTCTTGATCAGATGGTAGGCGGCATCCGTCATCGCCATCTTCACCAGCACGTAGCCGGGAAAGAACTTGCGCTCGGCCTGCACCTTGCGCCCGCGCCGCACCTCGACCACGTCCTCGGTCGGCACCAACACTTCCTCGAACAGATCCGAGAGGCCGGCGGTCCTCGCGCGATCCTTGATGGCATCCGCCACCTTCCTCTCGAAGTTCGAGTAGGCGTGCACGATGTACCAACGTTTCTCCATGCTTGAGTCTCTCGCCCTCGGTGCTGCTGCCGTCGCGCGTCAGCCAGGGATCTGTACGCCGGACCCGAGAATGAAATGAACGGCCCAGCCAATGATCTGATCTGCTACGAGGAAGAAGATCGATGTGAGGGTCACCATAACGAGCACCATGGCCGTCGTGATCCAGACCTCTTTCCAGGTCGGCCACGTGACCTTTGATACTTCTTGACGCACCTCTTCGATAAAGGTGAGAGGATTTCTCATCTGCCCACGATCCTGGGGTCGCAGAAACCTGCGACCGCCCGCTGCTTGATTGTTACTTCTCTGCGCCGCCTCGACCCCTTGCGCGAGAAGTCAAACATGCAAAAGGGTAGCAATAACTGGCAGGGGCGGAGGGTCTCGAACCCCCAGCCTTCGGTTTTGGAGACCGACGCTCTACCAATTGAGCTACACCCCTTGAGTCTTTGGCCGACCCGCGCGGGAGGGCTTACATAACGTAGTTCGACACGCTTGTCACATTTTTTTCTTGACAAGGGGCTGGATTGGGGTTTGACGGCCCAGAAACCCCCAATCAAGCTCCTTTTTCTGTTGCGTTCGGAAGGGGATGACCACCCCCCTCCGGAGCTGCACATATCTCGACGATTCGAGTTCGATCTCCTACTCGATGATACTGGTTACGACGCCGGCACCTACGGTGCGGCCGCCCTCGCGGATGGCGAAGCGCAGCTTCTCCTCCATCGCGATCGGCGTGATCAGCTCGATCGTCACCGCAACGTTGTCGCCCGGCATCACCATCTCCGTCCCCTCCGGCAGTGACACCACACCCGTCACGTCGGTGGTGCGGAAGTAGAACTGCGGACGGTAATTCGTAAAGAACGGCGTGTGCCGGCCGCCCTCCTCCTTCGTCAGGATGTAGGCCTCCGCCTTGAACTTCTTGTGCGGCTTGATCGAGCCCGGCTTGCACAGAACCTGCCCGCGCTCAACCGCATCCTTGTCGATACCCCGCAACAGGCACCCAACGTTGTCGCCAGCCTCCCCCGAATCCAGAAGCTTGCGGAACATCTCCACCCCCGTCACAACAGACTTCTGCGTGTCCTTCAGGCCCACGATCTCAACTTCCTCCCCAACCTTCACCTTGCCCCGCTCGATCCGCCCCGTCACAACCGTGCCACGACCCGAGATCGAGAAAACGTCCTCGATCGGCATCAGGAACGGCTGGTCCTTCGGACGCTCCGGAAGCGGGATGTAGGTGTCGATCGCATCGAACAGCTTGATGATCGCCTCATCCGCCAAGGGCCCCTTCTCCCCGTTCAGAGCCTTGATCGCAGCCCCGCGGATCACCGGAACATCATCGCCCGGGAACTGGTACTTCACCAGAAGCTCCCGAACCTCCATCTCAACCAGGTCCAACAACTCGGGATCGTCCACCACGTCGCACTTGTTCAGGAACACCACGATGTAGGGAACACCAACCTGCCGCGCCAACAGAATGTGCTCGCGCGTCTGCGGCATCGGACCGTCAACCGCCGACACAACCAGGATCGCACCGTCCATCTGCGCCGCACCCGTGATCATGTTCTTCACGTAGTCGGCATGACCCGGACAGTCCACGTGCGCGTAATGGCGCTTGTCCGTCGAATACTCAACGTGAGACGTCGCAATCGTCAGAATCTTGGTCGGGTCGCGACGGCCCTGGCTCTCAGAGGCCTTCGCAACCTGGTCGTAGGATACCGCAGTCTGCGTCCAGCCCTTGTCAGCCGAAACCTTCGTCATCGCAGCCGTCAACGTCGTCTTGCCATGATCAACGTGACCGATCGTGCCAACATTGCAGTGCGGCTTCGTCCGCTGGAATTTTGCCTTGGCCATGGCGGGTCCTTGCTACTCGTTCGTTGTACTTGCGTTGCCGATGCGCTTGCCTTGCCGGCGCGGCTTCCGGGCGGCACATGGAGCGGGTGAAGGGAATCGAACCCTTGTCATCAGCTTGGAAGGCTGTTGCTCTACCATTGAGCTACACCCGCATGTCCGGGGTCAGGTTTCAGAACTCCCGATTCTCGATGGCAATCTCCCTGAAACCTGATCCCTGTCCCCTGAAACCTGGTGGAGGGGGCTGGATTCGAACCAGCGTAGGCGTAGCCAACGGATTTACAGTCCGTCCCCTTTAGCCACTCGGGCACCCCTCCCTTGCGAAGGGGGTCAGACCCCTTGCGTCCTGTGGTGCGATCTGCAAATGCCGTAGAGGCAAGGGGTCTGACCCCCTCGTCCCAAACGAAATCGCCCCGCTGTCGCCAGCAGGGGCAATTCCTGGCCTATATGGTGGTCCGGGCACACAGTGTCAACCACAAAACGGCCCCCCGAACCTTGAGGCGCCCAAGGCAATTTGAGACACCCATTCCGCCCCCGCCAGAAAGCACCTTCCATGCGAACCAAACATCGGCCAAGAGCGCCGCAATGGGCCGATCACAGCAAGGCAGCCGAGCAAACATTGATCTACGGCATCCATGCCGTCGAGGCGGCGCTCGCCAACCCGCAACGCACCTTTCGCAGATTGTATCTGACAGATAATGCCGAGCGGCGCTTGCATGAGGCTCTGGCTGCGCGGCAGCTCGCGCACGAGCGCGTCCTGCCCAAGGACCTCGACCGCCGACTCGGGCCAGATGCCGTGCATCAGGGCGCCCTGATCGAGACCGACCCCTTGCCCGAGCCGACGCTGGAAGCGCTCGCCGAGGGTGGCGCTGGCCGGCCCCTCATCGTCCTGGATCAGGTTACAGACCCGCACAACGTCGGCGCGATCCTGCGCTCGGCGGCGGTGTTCGGCGCGGGAGGCCTCGTCATGACGCGGCGGCACAGCCCGCCGCTCGTCGGCGCACTGGCAAAGTCCGCCTCAGGTGCGCTCGAGCATGTGCCTGTGGCGCTGGTGCAAAACCTGGCCCGTGCGCTCGCCGAGCTCAAGCAGCTCTCTTGCACAGTCATAGGTCTAGATGGCAGCGCTGCAGATACGATCGAGGAGCTGGCATGGCCGGAGCGGACGGCCCTGGTTCTCGGCGCCGAGGGCAAAGGGCTGCGCGAGCTGACGCGGCAGAGCTGCGATCGGCTCTGCCGAATCACCACCGGCGGCACCTTGGCCAGCCTCAACGTGTCGAATGCAGCCGCAGTGACGCTGCACCTCGCGGCGATGCGGCGCCTTGGGCTTTGACATAGAGCGCACCGGCCGGCGCCGCTGTCCATTCGCCAGCACCTCAGCTGTTGCGGAGAGCCAAACGCAACAAAGGCGCCACGCTTGCGCGCAACGCCTTCGGCTGATTTGCTCAAGCCTGCTCAGCGCACAACTGTGCGCCAGCCTGCAGCCTTAGTCGCAGATGGTCGGACGCCAACAGCGGTAGTCACCGCCGCGGCAGACCCGCTCGCCGTAGCTGTTGTACCAGCAGCTGCGACCGACGTAGTCGCACTGCCGAGGACCACGGTAGCAGCCCGGACCGTATTCGTAATAGCGCGGGCCAGCATAGGCCCCGGCAATACCAAGGCCGAGGATGGTGCCGACCGCAACGCCAGCCGCGACGCCACCGCCACGGCGATGGGCCTCCGCCGGCTGGATCGTAGCAGCAACGATGCCGAGCCCCAGCACTAGCGCTGCAGCAGACTGCATGATTCTCTTTTGCATGAGCCATCTCCCAGTATCGGCCGCCGCTGGGGCGGCCCCGTCGTGATCGCGGCTTAGAGGAGGCCACGCCTCCTCCCTCGTGAGGTGATTAAGGCCTAAAGCATATGAATATGGCGTGAACGCGGACCGTGACTGAGGGCTTCATCGGACGCTGGGGGAACGCTCACCAATCCCAACGTGCCCAGGGATCATGGTGTCCTGGCCGCGGGTAGCCCCACGCCGGATAGTAGCGGTACTTCGGCCCATAGTACTGGTAGCGATACCGGTAGCGCATGTCAGCACGCGGCACCCAGTAGTTCGATGCGTAAAAGGGATAGTAGCGTGGCTGGCGGTAGTACCAGGACCGCGGATCGTAGCGGTATGTGCCGAGCTTTGGGTCTTCCGGCGAGTAGAGGCCATAACCATCGGGGTTCTGACGCCCACCCGCCACGGCCGGGCACGCTGCGATCGCGGCGAGCACAAGGGCAATCGCAGCAACGGCCGGAATGGTGCTCGCGCGCATCACCTCATCTCCTCGCAGGGCGCAATCGCCGATTTGGTCAGCAAAGCTTACATTGGCTGACAAACAGTTAAGCACGGAGCACACCGGCGCCGATAGGGTCGGACGAGCACAGTGGCACCGTTTCGCGGTGCTCAGCGCGATGCCATCGCGGGAGCACCCCTGACACGACGTGCAGTACGCTTCGGTCTCGGACGGTGGTTGCGCCAGATGGCGTAGCCGAAGCTTGCCGCCGCGGCGAGAAACGCGATCAGCGCGGTCCTAAGGCCATCCCCCAGCCGGTGCGTGTAGCTGACGGCAACCACACCGGAACCAATGCCGATGGACGCAGCGAAGAACAATGCGGTGGCGATTTCGATGGGCAGGTGAAGCAGCGTACGCATGGCGTGCCCCATGGATGATGTACGCGCGCACTCGACATCGCAATGCTAAGTGATTCGGCACCGGCACGGGAGAGGCTCAGGCACCCCGCCGCAGCGCGGTGGCTCGCCGGTCCGGCGCAGCAAGGCGTGCCTACCAATGGCGGTGGCGCCAGCAGCAGCCGTCCGCCACCACCACATACGTCCGGCTGTACGTGTGACGGACCGGGTAGCCGGCATTGACGTATTCGTTGTGCAGCCAGCGCGTGTAGCGGGCGCGGTAGCGCCAATGCCAATAGGTGTCGACGTGCCGAGCGTGCGCATGCCGTCGCGATGAGGGCCGATCTAGGTCGGCAACGCGCATCACAGCCGAGTCGCTTTCAGCGGGCGGCCTGCCCGGGCGATCGAGGGACAGTGACGGGGTGGCTGATACCGTGATCGCGGCCAACGACGCGAGGGCGGTCAGGGCTGCAGTGCGCATGGTCTTTCTCCGGGCGGGCTCGATAGCTAGGTCCGTCTGAGTATCGAGTTGGATCGGGCGCTCGCCGAGCGTCGCTTGCGGACAGAGTAAATCGCAAGTTGCGCGGACCAGCGTCTGTCCCGATGTGAATAGTCGAGACCATTAACCACAGCGATGCGGGCTGTGGCGCCGGGGCTCGACCACGGTTCGCAAGCCGGAGCCAGCCCGCCGCACCCGCATCACGCATCACCGCCAAACCCGTAGAGCGCCTCAGGATTGTCCACAAGGATGCGCCGCCGTACTGCGGCATCTGGCGCCCATGCGGACAGCAGATCGAACAGCAGTGCGTCGTTTGGCTTGTCGCTCTCGGTCGGGTGCGGCCAGTCGCTGCCCCACACCATGCGCTCTGGCGCGGCCCTGACGTAGGCGCGCGCAAGGCCGGTGGCATCGGCGTAGGTCGGCGGACCGATCTTCGTGTCCTGGTAGGCGCCGGACAGCTTGACCCAGGTGCTACCCTTGTCGACCAGCTCGAGCACGACCTTGAAGGCGTCGTGGCTGGTGCCATCGGGAAGCGGCACGCGCCCCATGTGATCGATCACGATGGTCGATGGCAGCTTCCGCAACAGGTCGGCGTTGGCGACGATCTGGTCGCCTCGCATGTGGATCTGCACATGCCAGCCGATGTCGGCCACCCGCTTCGCAAGCGGCTCGATCATGTCGATCCTGGTGACGGCCGTTGCCGGATCGAAAACGGTGAAGCGGATGCCTCGCACGCCGCCTTTATCCAGCGTCTCCAGCTCCGCATCCGAGACATCGGGAAACACCACGGCTACGCCGCGCGCGCTGCCGAGGCGGGCGATGGCATCGAGCGTGACGCGATTGTCGGTGCCGTAGGCGGCGGGCTGCACGACCACCGTGCGCTCGGTGCCGATCCGCTGCTGCAGCCTTTGGTAGTCCGCAACGCCGGCGTTCTCCTGCATGCGCGAGCCCGGCCGCGCGGGCGGGAAGCGCGCGGCGTCGTAGATGTGCATGTGGCAATCGCAAGCGTTCGGCGGTGCCTCGAGCTTCGGCCGATCGGTGCCGGCCGAGTTCGGCACGGGCTCTGTCACTTCCATGGGCGCTACTCGTCGAGCCAGACGCCGACCAGGTTGGTGCCCTGGAAATGGCTGGGCGACATGGTCCAGCCCTTGATCTTCTTGTGGTGCACGATGATCCGGTTCCACCAGAGCACCGGCACCGAGTAGGTCTGCGTCAGGAGATGGCGGTCGGCCTCATGCACCAGCCGCTTGCGCTCGGTCGGGTCGAGCATGCGGTTCTGTTTCTCGTAGAGCTCATCGAGCTTGGTGTCCCCGTGGCGCGCATAGCTCATGGTCGAGGACTTGTGGGTGAGGAAGTAATAGAGCTGGGAGGTGGGATCGTCCGCGGGCTCGGTAGCCGGCCACAGCGCCACATCGAAGTGGCCGGAGACGAGGCTGTCGAAATAGCTCTTGGTCTCGACCTGCACGTGCTCGGTTGCCACTCCGATCTTGCGCCATTCGTCGATGACAAAGATGCCGCTCGGGGTGTAGGGCTCGGCCACCGTACGGTTGAACAGTCTGACCTTCAGGTTCTCGGCGCCCGCCTCCTTCAGCAGCCTGCGCGCCTCCGCACGCGACTTCTCGATGTCACGCGAGAAGCCCGGCATTTTCTCCAGCTCGGCCGGCGGCAGCGCCCACTCCGAGCCCGGGCGCATGATGCCGCCGACATGCTTCATGATGGAGATCTTGGAGAGGTTGTTGCTGCCGGTGTAGCGATCGATGGCCAGAGACAAGGCTTGGCGCACGCGAATGTCGTCGAACGGCTTCTTGGTGGTGTTGAAGACGAGCAGCTGCACGGTTGCCCACGCACTCTCGTGCACGACGAAGCGGTCCTTGGCCTTGGCAAGGAGCTGATCGCGCTCACCCGGGTTCTGGCCGCGGAACTCGGCATCGAACTGGCTGCCGAGCAGCCCGGGCACCACCGCGGTGTTCTTCACGAAATAGGCCTTGTAGCCGTCGATGTAGGGCAGGCCTTTGCGGAAATAGCCGTCAAAGCGCTTGGCAGTCCAGTGCGAGCCGCGCACGTGCTCCACCAGCTGGTAGGCCCCCGAGCCCATGACCTCGGTGTCGGGGTAGCGCGGGTTCTGCTTGAGCTTTGCCGCGCTGTAGATGCAGTTGAACGGCGAGGCGAGCAGCGTCAGGAACGAGGCGTTGACCGCCTTGAGCTTGAAGATCACCGTCGTGGCATCGGGCGTCTCGATGGCCGCGACATCGGCGAAGCGTTCCTTGCGCACCGACACCACGCCTTCGGGCGGGCTGATGATGCGCTCGAAGCTGGCCTTGATGTCGGCCGAGGTGAGCGGCGAGCCGTCGTGGAACTTGATGTTGTCATGGAGCTTGAAGGTGTAGGTGAGGCCGTCGGGCGCAATCGTCCAGCGCTCGGCCAGGTCGCCGATGATCTCCGACTTCTCCGTGCCGTCGAACTTGACCAGTAGCGAGTACTGCGGGCTCACAGGATGCAGCAGCCCGAACGTCTGCGAGCCGTGGCAGTCGTAGCTGGCGGTCTCGGCCACGGCGGCGAAGCTGAGGATGCCGCCGCGCTTCGGCTCCGCCGCCCCGGAGGACGGCGCGACCCCCATCGCAAGCACCAGCGAAAGAAGCAGCGATACGGCGCGCAGCATGGTGTCCCTCCCATGGGATGTGGTTAGGGCACAGTATGCAACATTTTTGGCGTCGAGAGGACGGCCAGGGCGACACTCGGCTCGGCGCCACCTCCACGCGCTTGCGCCCCACCACATATGTGCACGCCGGCATTTTTGGTTTGCCCCCGGCCGCCCGATACCCTCGTATGCGCCCAACAAACCCCAACAGCCCGGGATTCAAGCCGGAATGCACGAAATAACCCTCACACAAGTCGCCCTTTTCCTCGCTGCCGCCGTGGTAGCGGCGCCGCTTGCCAAGCTCCTGCGCATCGGCAACGTGCTGGGCTACCTGCTGGTCGGCATGCTGATCGGCCCCGCGGTCCTCGGCCTCGTGTCCGACGTCAACTCGGTGCTGCACTTTGCCGAGTTCGGCGTGATCATGCTCCTGTTCGTCATCGGCCTTGAGCTGCGGCCCAAGCGCCTGTGGGCCATGCGCAACGCCATCTTCGGGCTTGGCAGCGCCCAGGTCGCCCTTACGGGGCTGGTGCTGGCAGGCGTTGCGGTGACGTTCGGCCTCGCCTGGCAGGCGGCGCTGTTCGCCGGCCTTGCGCTCTCGCTCTCGTCGACGGCTTTCGCCCTGCAGGTGCTGGAGGAGAAGGGCGAGCTGGCGCTCCGCCACGGCCGCCTCGCCTTTGCCGTGCTGCTGTTCCAGGATCTCGCGGCCATCCCGCTCATAGCACTGGTGCCGCTGTTCGCTGTCGCGGTCGGCGCGGCAGCTCAGCCCATGGAGCTGATCGCCGCCGCCAAGGCCATCGGCGTGATCCTGGCCGTGGTGGTGGTTGGCCGCTACCTGCTCGACGGCATGTTCCGCCTCGTCGCGCGCACGCGGGTGAAGGAGGCCATGACGGCGAGCGCACTGCTGACCGTCGTCGGCGTGACCCTGGTGATGCAGCTGGCCGGCCTGCCGGCTTCACTTGGTGCCTTCATCGCCGGCGTGCTGCTCGCTGATTCCGACTACCGCCACGAGATCGTGGCCGACATCGCCCCCTTCGAGGGGCTGCTGCTGGGCCTGTTCTTCACCGCCATCGGCATGTCGCTCAATCTCGGCCTGATCGCGCAAACCCCCTACCTGGTGGCCGCGATCGTCGCCGGCCTGCTGGCGATCAAGAGCGCCATCCTCTTCGGCCTGGGGCGGCGCGTGGGCCTGGAAGCCGGACCGGCGCGCCGCCTCGCGCTCGCGCTGTCGCAGGGCGGCGAGTTCGCCTTCGTGCTATTCGCGTCGGGGGCCGCGGCAGGCGTCCTCGAGCGGGACGTCGCCGACCTGCTCTCGGTGGCCGTCACGCTGTCCATGGCGGCGACACCACTGCTGCTGTTGATCGACGAGCTGCTCGCGCCCAGGGCCCAGCCGGTGCGGGCATTCGACGAGCTGCCCGACAACGACGGCCACGTGGTGGTGGCCGGCTTCGGCCGCGTCGGCCAGATCATCGCCCGCATCCTGCGCGCCAAGGGCATCCCTGTCACGGCGCTCGATTCCAACGCCGAGCAGGTCGATTTCGTGCGCAAGTTCGGGGCGCAGATCTACTATGGCGACGCCAGCCGGGCGGAGATCCTGGAGGCCGCGCAGACCGGCAAGGCACGCGCCTTCGTGCTCGCCATCGACGACATCGAGGCGTCGCTGCGCACGGCCCGCATGGTGCGGCGCAACTATCCGCACGTGCCGATCTATGCCCGCGCGCGCAGCCGCCGCCACGTGCACCAGCTGATGGACGAAGGCATCAAGATCATACGCCGCGAGACGTTCCTGGCTTCCGTCGACCTGACGCGCGAGGTGCTGCGCGGGCTCGGCTATCCCGAGCGTGAGGTCCGCGCCACCGCCGACACCTTCCAGGCCATGGACCGCCGCCGCCTATATGAGGACTACAAGCACTACACGGACGTGGAAAAGCTGCAGGCGCGTGCCAAAAGCTACACCCAAGAGCTCGAGGAGCAATTCGCCAAGGATGCGGCCGAGCAGGAGAAGGCGGCTGAGACCGCCGCAAAAAACTGATAGACCGGCGTCGCGATTCGGGACCAAGGAGCTTGAGCATTTGAGGTTTGCACCACGAGCCACGCGCCTGCTGGGAGCCAGCGCACTGGGCCTTGCTCTCGCCGTCCTGGCGTTTCCGCACGTGGCAAGGGCCGAGGAGGTGGCGCCGGACCTGGCCGCCAAGCTGACGCCGGCGCAGCAGCGCGTGTACCTGGCCTATCGCGCGGCGCGTAGCCAGTTCGAGAATGAGCACCGCGCCTACTGGACCAAGGTCGAGGCCAAGCGCGACGCCCGCAGGGCCAAACGCATGCTGGCGCAGGCCTATGCGGCCGAGGACTACGTCACCACCCATCCCCCCAAGTACCAGGGGCCGGAGCTGCCGCCCGAGATTGCCAAGATCGTCACCGAGGTGAAGCCGACCCCGCCCGAGCGCCCGCTCCCCTCGGTCGCCGACTTCCTCACCCACGCCAAGGCGCTCTACGGTTTCGTGCCCAAGCGCACCACCGAGCAGGACTTCAAGCGCAAGTACGCGATCGAGGCCCTGAGCCTGGGCCTCACCAAGGACCAGGTGGTGCGCGTCTATGCGCTGGAGACGGGCGGGCAGGGCACCTTCGACATGCAATCGGGCATCAACCCGATCACCAAGCAGGGCAAGCCGATCTCCTCCGCGCTCGGCTACGCGCAGCTGCTGCACGCCAACTCCACGAGCGAGCTGGCCAAGCACGGCGAGACCTTCGCCAAACGGCTGCTCGCCATGGCCGCCGCACCCGGCACGCCTCCCGAGCGTGCCACCGAGCTCAGAACCAAGGCGATGATCGTGCGCAAGATGCTGCGTGCCGCCCGCTCGATCCCCAACGAGTGGAGCGCGCACCAACGCTTCGCCGGCACGCCGCCGGGCCTCGGCATCCACGCCATCAACCTCGATTCCGACATCGGCCCGTGGCTGCAGGTGATCAAGCTGAAGGCGCTCAAGGACGATGCCATTGCGGCCGGCCGTCCCAACCTCAGCGGCTCCGAGATCGAGCTCATGAACCTTGCAGGCCCGCGCACCGGCCTCGAGATGATGACCCCGTTGGGGAGCCGCATGCCGACGTCCAACTTCTTCAGCGAGGGCGGCTATTCACGCAACCCGATCGTACGCGAGCGGACCGCGGCGGAGTTGCTGGCGATGTTGGACCAGCGCATGGAATTTCACATGAAGAAGCCCGGCGCCATCGAGTTCGCGCAGATCTTCGACGAGGTGATGCCGCGGCGCTGAGGGTGGATCGGCGCAATACGCTTCGCTATTGCGCCCTACGCGGCCTGGCGCCCCGCCTTCGCATCGAGCAGGCCTGCCTGCACCAGGGCATCACGAATGCGCGCGATCTCGGCCGCTTCGATCTTGACCAGCGGCGGCCGCACGACGGCGCGCGGCAACCGGCCCAGCAGCACCAGCGCCTCCTTCATGCGGTTGTGCATGTCGACGAACGGGTCGGCGTAGAAGGCGCGCATCAGCGGCTCGATGCGGTCATTGAGGCGGCGCGCCTCGGCCAGATCGTTCCTCTGCACGGCCTTGAACAGCGCGCTCTGCAGGTCGGGGATCACGCTGCCGCTGCCCGAGAGCAGGCCTTTGCAGCCGAGCACCAGCGACGAGAGCAGCCAGGCGCTATGAGTGGTGAGCACGTTCACCGGCCGCGGCAGGCCCTGCAGGGTGCGCACGTGCCACTCGTGATGCGGCACGTTGCCGATCCAGTCCTTGATGGCGCGGATGGTCGGCACCTCGTCGCAAAGCCTCAGCAGCGTGTCCCTGGGATAGCCCTGGCCGGTGGCGAGCGGATACTGGAAGGCGATCAGCGGCAGGTCGGTGGCGTCCGCAATGCGCTGGAAGTGGGCCAGCGCCATCTGCGGCGACTGCCCCAGCGTGAACGGGGCCGGTGGGAACACCAGCAGCGCGGAGGCACCGCCCTCCGTGGCCATGCGGGCGATGCGCGCCGCTTCGATACTGCCGTCGGCCCAGATACCGTTGACGAGCGGAATGCGGCCGCCGATCTCGTCCTGCGCGACCTCAAGCACGCGGCGCTGCTCGTCGAAGGTGCAGGAGGCGACCTCGGTTGAATGCGCGTTGATGGTGATGGCGGAGATGCCCTCGGTCACCGCCACGTCGCGCAGATGTTTCCTGAAGCTCGCCTCGTCGATGGCGAGATCCGCGTCGAACGGCAGCAGCACCGCCGGAATGACGCCATGGGGGACGTAGGTCTTGTGGCGTGGCATGGGTTCACCTCGAGCGCGGGGCTTGCTTCTCGTGCACACACAATAGCGCATAGATGCCGACGACGCTGGCGCCAGTTATGCCGAGCGCAGCCGGTGGGGTCTCCAGGGTCTTCGCCACGCGCTCGGCATCGGACCGGCGCACGCATTCGACTACCAAGGCGCCCGCGATGAGCTGGTCCTTGCCGCGGCTTCTCATCTCGGCGGTATCGGCCCGGGTCTGCTGGGCGGCAGCGGTCCAAAGCTGCACCCGCGCCACCCCGTCCTGCGCCGCAAGATCGCGCACCAGCGCCTCGGCACCCGGCGTCGGCGCCATCGCCGCATCGGCGCGCAGCACGACGGCATGCGAGCCGATCAGGTCGCCCGCCGCGGCCTGGAGGTCGCACACCGTGCGCACCATGTTGCGAAACGATTTCATGGCCTCCTGCGTCCACGGCGTGGGGTTTTCCAGGCGCTCCACATAGGCCGGTGAGGTCAGTACGGCGGGGCTGTCCACCTCGTAGAACGCGAAGAAGCGGCGATCTCCGCCTGAGACGGCCTCATAGCGCCGCCCGAACCGGAAGCCTGGCACCCCGACACGCTCCATCAGGTGCTCACGGATGTACCAGCGTTCGAAGTGCCCGTAGCCGTCGGGCGCGATGTCGTTCCAGATGGCAAGTATTCCGGTCATGATGGCCAAGATCCTGCTGTCATCGTCGGCTCGAGTCATGCCGGGGCCGCGCGGGCACCCAGCAGCAGATACCATGCGAAGAGCACAACCCACACCGCGTCGATCGCGATGGCGATCCCGGCCTGGTGGCCGAGATACCGCCAACCTTGCGCAAGCACCAGGGCAATGAAGGCCAGCTTGCTGGCGCCGGCGATGGTCAGCGCGAAGCAGCGGGCCGCCGGGTTGAACGCGCCGTAGATCAGCATTGCTCCCATCAGCGCAATCAGCACGCCCCAGTTGCGCACGACAACCTCGGCGAGCGGCCCCTCCAGCGTCTCCCCGAAGGTGGAGAGCAGCGCCGCCCGCGGTGCAATCGCCGCGTAGACCATCGTGCAGGTCAGAGCGCCCGACACCACCATGATCCACCGGATGTTGGCTGCAACGAAATTAGAACCCATGGAGACTTCTCCCACCCGCTACCTGGCCGCAACCGCGATCACCCTGGTTTGCGCCCCGAGCCGATCCGGAAAGCGATCGGCAGCCTCAGCCCGTCAGGCGTTTGATACGCGGCGGCCCGCCGCTCCAGCGCCGCCCGGATTGCCGTCTGCGTCGCCTCGTCCTGGCAGGCGATGGCGGCGGTTGCCATCACCAGGCTCCCCAGCCCGCCGCGCCACAGTGTGTCGACGTCCGGCACCAGGTGCGTCGTGCGATGGTCCTCCACTGCCACCTCGACCAACCCAGCGCCCTCCAGCAGCCCCAGAAGCTCGCCTCTATCGCAGAACCGCAGCGAGGAGTGCCCCCTCGGCACATCGGGCGGCGGTTCGGCTCCGACTTCGGCGATGGCCTCGCGAAACAGGCCCTGGATGCGCTGCTCGCTCGAATCGGCCCACCACGACAATGCGATCCTGCCGCCTGGCCTCAGAATGCGGACGCACTCGGCAACGGACGCCTCCGGGCAAGGGAAATGCCCCAGCCCGAAACTGCTCACCACCGCATCGTGAGAGCTGTCGGGAAACGGCAAGTGCTCGACCTCCCCAACATGAAAGTCGATGCCAGGGTGAAACTTTTTGGCCAGCTCGACCATGCCCGGCGACAAATCGATGCCCACAGGCTTGGCGCGCCGCCTGGCCGCCTCCGCGGCAAGAAACCCGCACCCCGTGGCCACATCCAACAACCCGGCGCCCGGACCAAGCCGCACCGCGGCCAGCAGCGGCTCGATGGCAAGCGCTGTCACCGGCGCGAAGAAATCCCGATAGGTCTCGGCCAATGCGTCATGCCGTCGGCGCTCATAGGCCCGAAGGCGTTCGGCATCTTCCGCTGACAAGGCGGCGATCGTGTCGGCCATCATCACTCCCCGGCTCGGTTGCGGTGCTCGCGTTGCTTGGCCACCAATGCACGCCGTGCCGGCGCGTAGGCCGCAGCGCCCGTCACCGCAAACAGCGCCACCGTGACGTCGTGATGGTAGGCGAGGCCGCCACGCTCGACCCGCTCGATCGGTCCGTCGGGATAGCCCAGGCCCAGCCGGCAGGTGAGGTCCATGTCCTTTGCGGTGGCGAGGCCCTCGTCCAGGAAGCGCAGCGCCGCGTTGTATTTGGGGCGCACGAGCCGATCGATGATGCGGCCCACCTGGTCCGAGCACACGACAACTGTAAAACCCGCAGCCTCGAGCACGGCTCGCGCCGCGGCGACGGCCTCGGGGTTCGTCTTCGGCTGACGCACCAGCTCGATCAGCTGCGAAGGCGCGTCGCTGCCATTGCGGTAGCGGGCGAAGCCCAGCACGTTCGAGCCTTCCTCGCCGGTCCTCTCGCCCGTATGCACGCCGAGGCATTCGGTGCCGAGCTCGACCAGGATCGCGGCCTTCCTGTCATCCGCCGCCGGCGGCGTACCGAGATGGATGGTCACCTCGCCATTTTCGGAGGCGCCGGCAAGAAAGGCGTCGCCCGGCGGGAACGAGCGGCTCTCGCCGCGCTGAAGGATCGAATAGCGCATCTCAGGCCCCGAACATCCTGTCAGCATCGTGGGTGAAGAACCCGCGCCCCGACTTGCGCCCCAGCAGCCCTGCAGCAACCATGCGCTTGAGCAGCGGTGGCGCGGCGGCACGCGGGTCCAGCGTGACGGGATAGAACGCCTCGCACAGCCGCACCTGCGTATCGAGGCCGATCAGGTCGATCAGCTCCAGCGGCCCCATCTTGTAGCCGAGCCCCACCTTGATGGCCGTGTCGATGTCCTGCGCCGACGCGACGCCCGCCTCCACCGCACGGATGCAATCGTTGTTGAAGGGCACCAGCAGCGCGTTGAGGATGAACCCCGGTTTGTCCTGGGTCTTGACGGGCAACTGGCCGGCCTTCTCGCACCAGGCCCACGCTGTCTTTAGGGTCTCCTCCGACGTGTTGATGCCTGGCGACACCTCGATCAGCTTCATGAGCTGGGCGGGAAGGCAGAAATGCAGGCCCACAACGCGATCGTCGCGCCCCGAGGCGGCGGCGATCTCGGTGATCGACAAGGTCGAGGTGTTGGACGCGAGCACGGTATGCGGCGGGCAGATCTTGCCGAGCCTGCCGAACAGGTCGCGCTTGACGGCCAGGTCCTCGAACACTGCCTCGATGACGAGATCCGCACCAGCTAGCTCATCGAGCGATGTGGTGCGCGCCAGCCGTCCCAGCACCGCGTCTTTGTCGGCGGCCGTCATCTTGCCGCGCTCGACCGATTTGGCGAAAAACCCTTCGGTCTGCTTCAGTGCGCGGTCCAGGCCCTCCTTCGCGACGTCGTAACAAATCGTGCGGAAACCGGCGCGCGCAGCCACGATAGCGATGCCGGCACCCATGGTGCCGCCCGCCCCGCACACCGCAACCGTCGCGATCGGCTTGGTCATTTCTCGACGAAGCTCCGTCCGATCAGCTGGCGGTGCACCTGGTTGGTGCCCTCCCAGATCTGCGTGATCTTGGCGTCGCGCATGAGCCGCTCGACGCGATAATCGCGGATGTAGCCGTAGCCGCCGTGCATCTGCACGGCCTCGGTGGTCATCTGCATGGCGAGGTCGGAGGCCCTGAGCTTGGCGATGGAGGCCTCGATGCCGAAGTCGTCGATGCCGCCGTCATCGACAAGGCCGGCAACATAATCGAGCCAGGTTTCGCACAGGGCCAACTCGCTCGCGAGGTTGGCGAGCAGAAACTGGTTGCCCTGGAACTCCGAGATGCGCCGGCCCGACTGCCGGCGGGTGTTCATGTAGGCCGTCATATCCTTGAATGCCGCGGTGGCGATGCCCAGCGCGTGCGCCGCGATGCTGGGGCGCGACTTATTGAGGGAGGCGAGCAGGATCTTCAAGCCATCGCCAGGCTGCCCGAACAGGTTGGCGCGCGGCACACGCGCCTTGTCGAACACGAGCGCAGCAGTCGAGGAGGCACGTAGCCCCATCTTGTCCTCGAGCCGTCCGATGGTGAACCCCGGCGTGTCCTTCTCCACGATCAGCGCCGAGATCGAGGCCCTTGCATCGTCAATCTCGCTCCACTTGCCGAACACCAGCAGCAGGTCGGCGACGTTGCCGCTGGTGATGAATGTCTTGCCACCATCGACGATGATGTCATCGCCCTGGGGCGTGAAACGGGTTGTCATACCGGTGGCATCGGAGCCGGCGTTCGGCTCGGTGATGGCGAGCGATCCGAGCCCGCCCGCGGCGATCCGAGGCAGCAGCCTCTTCTTTTGCGCATCCGTGCCGAAGTCCATCAAGGGCTTCAGACCATGAAACGTGGTGGCGTAGATGATGCCGGTCGAGGCGCACGCCTCCGAGATGATCTTCACGACCGCGAGATAGACCTCGTAGCGCGTCGGATGCCCGCCGTAGGCCTCCGGCACGAAGATGCCGTTGAGGCCGAGGGCGTTCAGAGCCTCGATGTTCTTCCAAGGAAACTCGCCGCTCCTGTCGAATGCAGCAGCGTTGGGTGCGATCACGTCGTCGGCCACGCGCCGCACCGCATCGAGGATCGCGTGCTCCTCCTCGTTCCAGGCGCGCCTGCGCTCGAGCCGCTCGAAGACGTTCATTCCCCTCCCCCCATGCCGGAGGCATGTCTTCGACATGACGGGGAGGGGTTAGGGGTGGGGGGAACCACAACGGCAGATGTTCTGCCATCCCCCCCTCCCTGTCCCTCCCCCACGCGGGGGGAGGGGACGCACACAGCGAACGTCGAAGCCATATCAGTTGACCCTCATTGGTGCAGGCTCTGGCCGCCGTCGAGGTAGATGGTCTCGCCCGTCAGGAAGCCGATCTCCGACTTGAACAAGGTGGCGACCAGCGTTGCCACCTCCTCGGGCGTGCCGGGGCGCGCGACCGGGATGCGCCGCTCCAGCCAGCGCTGCACTTCGCTCTTCGACAGGGAAGCGCGATTGAGGTCGGTGACGATATAGCCCGGCGCCACGTTGACGAGCCGGATGCCATCGCCTGCCCACTCCACCGCCAGACAGCGGGTGATGGCGCCCACTGCCGCCTTCGAGGCGCAATAGGCGAGATTGCGGGCCACGCCCATCTTGTCGAAGAACGAGCCGATGTTGACGATGAGCCCGCCACCGACGCGCCTCAGGTGCGGGTAGACCTCGCGCGACACTACCGCCACCGATGTGGCATTGGTGCGCATGAGCCGGTCGAAATCCGCGGCCGTCAGCTCGTCGCTGCGCTTCTCCTCGTAGAGGCCCGCATTGTTGACGAGCCCGGCGATCGGCCCGCGTGCGGCTACGGCCGCCACAGCCGTGGCGATGACCGCCTCGTCAGTCACGTCACAGACGAACCCCTCGCCCGCGGCCGTCTGGCCGCTGCGGCTGAGGCCGGCGACCTGAGCTCCATCCGCCGCCAGCGCCCGCGCGATTGCTGCGCCGATGCCCCGGTTCGATCCGGTGACCAGGATAAATCCCTTACGCATCTCGGAACCTCGGTTTGCGCTTCTCCTCGAATGCCGCCGTGCCCTCCTTGGCGTCGTCGGTCTGGAAAGCAAGCGTGGACAGGTCCGCTTCGATCTTGAGGCCCTCGTGGATCGGTACGTCAAGGGCACGCTTGACCGCATCGCGCGCGAACGCCAGCACGGGCAGGCTATAGCCGATGAACTCGCGCGCAAAGGCGATGCCGGCCTCCACCGCATCGCCATCCACCAGCCGGTTGACAAGGCCGATGCGTTCCGCCTCCTCGGCGCCCACGGTGCGGCCCGTCATGATCAGCTCGAGCGCGCGGGCCTCGCCCACCACCCGGGGAAGCCGCTGCGTGCCGCCGTAGCCGGGGATCAGGCCAAGCTTGATCTCCGGCTGGCCCATCTTGGCGTTGCGAGTGGCGAGGCGGAAGGTGCAGGCCAATGCCAGCTCCAGCCCGCCGCCGAAGGCGAAGCCGTTGATTGCCGCGATCGAAGGCATGGGCAGCGTGTCGAGCTTGCCGAACACGGCCTGGCCAAGCTCCGCGCCGCGCTTCTGTGCCGTCAGATCACGGTTGCGCAGCTCCTTGATGTCGGCGCCGGCGCAGAACGCCTTGGTGCCGGCGCCGGTGATGATGAGCGCCCGGGCCTTGGATTGCGCCACCTCGTCGAAAGCCGCGCCGATGCGGCGCAGGATCGCGAACGACAGCGCGTTCAGCGCCTCGGGCCGATTGAGGGTGAGCACGGCGCACTCGTCTCGGGTTGCAAGTTCCACCGCCATCAGACGACGCCCTCCTTGCGCATGTAGGTTGGGTCCAGCGAAGCGCAGACCCAACACTCCTTGATGCAAGTGGCTCCATGTTGGGTCATCGCTGACGCTCGACCCAACCTACGAAGCGCACCGGCTGCGGCGTCAGCGCGCCGCGCTTGACCATCTCGATCAGCTCGCGCTTGAGGACCTTGCCGCTCGCCGTCAGTGGAAACTCGTCGAGGCGCACAAAATACTCCGGCATGTCGTACTTGGAGAGGCCCTCGCGAGCCAGATGTGCGAGCAGATCATCTGGCGCCACGCTGCCTGCCACCGCGATGCACACGCGCTCGCCCAGCCGCTCGTCCGCAACGGGCAGGCAGGCGACGCGCACGACTTCATTGTGCCGCAGCGCCAGCGCCTCGATATGGGCTGGATAGATGTTGTGCCCTCCGCGGATGATGAGGTCCTTCGACCGGCCCACCACCTCGAGGTTGCCGCGTTCGTCCATCACGCCCAGGTCGCCGGACATGAACCAGCCGTCGCGGTTGAAGCTTTTTTCAGTGGCAGCCTGGTTGTCGAAGTAGCCGAGCATGAGAGCGGCCCCGCGCCCGCCGATCTCGCCCACCTCGCCCGGTTCTACCGGCCGATCCCGATCGGCGGGGTCGAACAGGCGCACCTCGTAAGCAGGGCCGCCGCGGCCGCAGGTGGTCACACTGGTATCGGCGTCGTCATCTGGATGCGTGTACTGGTGCGAGGAGCTCTCGGTCATGCCGTAGATGTTCTGCGGCTTGATGCCCTGCGCGACGAAGGCCGCCGCCACCGACGGCGGGATCGGCGCGCCGGCCATGTAGAACACGCCGACGCGTCCCAGCCGCTCGAGCCCGCGCGCCCTCTGCTCGGCCAACACGTCCATGGCATGGGTCGGCACACCCATGACGTAGGTGGCGCCCGTCTCGACGATCCAGTCGAGTGCGGTCGTGCCGGCCGGCGGGTCGTTGGTCACGAACCGGCAGCCCGCCAGCAGCCACTGCGCCACCCCCACCCAGGCAATGTGATGCGACAGCGGCGAGAGACTGAGCAGCACCGTGTCGGGGCCATGGCTCCAGTCGCGCACCATGTCGCGCGCGTTGGCGAGCAGCGTGTTGTGCGAGTGCATGACGCACTTCGGCACTCCGGTGGTGCCCGAGGTGAATGCGAGGTAGGCCACGCGATCCGGATCGGTGCACGGCGGATTCCTGCTTTGCGAAGGGTGCGCAAAATTCTCCGGTGTGCAGACCGCCGTGATCGATGGAATGCGCGCGAGCACCGCATCGAGATCAGCGCCCGACCGATCGGCACCCCAGCCGGGCTCGGTGACAAGCACCCGGGCACCGAGTCGATCGAGCAGCGTGCCGATCTCGGCACAGGTGAACGTGCGATGCAGCGAGGGATTGCAGGCCAGCCCCTCGCGCGCGCAGGCGAGGAACGTGACGATCGCCTCCGCACGGTTCGACATCCAGATCGATACGCGGTCGCCACCGACGAGACCGCGGGCCCTGAAATCGGCGGCGACGCCATCGACCCAGTGGCGCAGATCCTTCCATGTCAGCGTGCGCCGGCCGTCCTGGAGTGCGGTCGCCGCCGGCCGCTCCGCCGCGTGCCGCGCCAGCAGACCGTAGAACGTGTCCGACCGCCACAAGCCCTGCTCGTAGTAGCGCCGGGCAGCAGCGGGATGATGCAGCGTGAGGAACGGACGCACGCTTCACCTGCCTGGCTAGTGGCCGAACTTGGACGGGTCAGGCTTGCGCTTCTCAGCGAACGCCTTCGACAGCTCCTTGCTCTCGTCCGTCTCCAGATAGGCGCGCAGCAGGAGATCGTGCGCCATGCGCGAGAGGCCCGAGACGCCGCCATGGCGGGCGTTGAAGGCAGCCTTGATGGAGGCGAGCGCAAAGGCGCCGCGCTCGGTGATCTCCAGCGCGAACTCCCACGTGGCCGCCTTGAGCTCGGCGTCCGGCACAACCTTGTTGATGAGCCCCATGGCGAGGGCCTCGCGCGCGGTGATCTTGGGATTGCGGAACCAGAATCTCCTTCGCCCGCTTCTTGCCGACCAGGTCCTCCAGGTACCAGGTGCCGTAGCCGGCATCGAACGAGCCCATCATGGGCCCCACTTGGCGGAACACCGCGCTCTCCTTGGCGATGGTGAGATCGCACAGCATCTGCAGCACGTTGCCGCCGCCAACCGCGAAGCCGTTGACCGAGGCGATCACCGGCTTCTGCAGCTTCTCGATCGCCTCGTACATCTCGAGCGTCGGCAACGTGCCGGCATAGAGGGTGGTCTTCTCCATGTCTTCCTTGCGTCCGCCGATGCAAAAGAACTTTTCCCCCGCGCCGGTGAGCACGATCACCCGGGTGCGCGTCTCGCGCCGGATATCGTCAATGCAGTCCCGCACCTCGTGACACATGAGGGGCGTGAACATGTTGCCGTCATCGGGCCGATTGAGCGTGATGATGCCGACAGGGCCGTCTTCCGCGTAAAGGATGGTCTCGTAGCCCAAGCGTTCTCTCCACAAACTTGCCGGCTTCGGGCAGCGTCAATCTTACCGCTGCAAGCCCAGGATAGACCCGGCAGACAGTCGCGGCCACCGCTGCTCAAGGGCCAACCTGTAGCGAACCTGCATGCCCGATTGCCGACGAGCGCTGGGCATTCTCGCGATGAGCGTATGCTGATCGCCGATTGACTGCTTCCTGTGCATCGCCAAACCCCGAGCTGACCCTTGTTGGGGCGCCGGGCTTCGGCTACCATAATGCAAAATAGACTACCTCAATAAGAAAGATGCCCTCCGAAGCGGTCGCGGCACCGGACTGAGTTTCCGGATGCAATTGCCGCAACGCCAAGCCAAGATGGGGCGCAAATTACCTGGTCGCCGTTCGACCGCTCGCGGCAGCGACCGTGAAGTCAGAAGGGAGAGTTCGCCATGGCTGACGACTGGAAAGCACAGAAATGGGCTAGGGACTTCTGGTATGGCGGCAAGGTCACACGCCGCCGTTTCATCGGATATGGCGCGGCAAGCGCCGGCGCGCTCGGAGCGACCATGCTGGTGCCCGCGCCCTGGCGCGCGGCGTTCGGCCAGGCCAAGCCGTACAAGATCGGCACGCTGCAGCCGCTGTCGGGCGCGGCCGCCGCCGGTGGCAAGACGGCGCTGGTGGGTGTCCAGATGGCCGTCGACCGCATCAACGGTTCGGGCGGCATCAACGGCCGGCCCATCGAGCTGATCGTTGCGGATTATGAATCCAAACCCGACGTCGGGCGGCGCAAAGCCGAGAAGCTGGCGGTCGAGGACAACATCGACGTACAGGTGGGCGGCTTCCTCTCCAACGTGTGCCTCGCCTGCATGCCGGTTTGGGAGGAGCACAAGATCGTCAACATGATCAGCGTGTGCCTCGACACCACCATCACCGGCAGCAAGTGCAACAAGTACACCTTCCGCCCGTTCGACTACGCGCCCGCCCAGGCCGTGGCATTCGCCCCGCACCTCGTTGGCAAGATGGGCAAGAGGTGGCACATCGCCTTTGCCGACTACTCCTGGGGCCAGTCGACGCGCGACGCCTACGCCGAGCAGATCAAGAAGGCCGGCGGCGAGGTGGTGGGCACCACCGGCATCCCGCTCGGCACGGCCGACATGACGCCGTTCCTCTCCAAGATCTCCGGCGACTTCGACGGTCTGTTCGGCATCTTCTTCGGCCGGGACGGCGTGACCATCGGCAACCAGGCTTATGATCTGGGCCTCACCAAGAAGTACAAATGGGCGGGTGACGGCGCCATCGCCGAGTCCACGAATCTGCCGGCGCTCGGCAACAAGATCGAGGGCTTCGTCGGCATCAACCGCTACATCCCGGTGTTGGAAGCGCCGCTCGACACGCCCTCACACAAGAAGTTCTTCGACGAGGCACTGGCGCGCCTGAAGCAGATCGACCCCTCCGGTCCGCTGCCCGACCGCTACGTGCAGTCGAACTTCGAGGCGATCAATGCCCTCAAGCTCGGCATCCAGAAGTCCGGCTTCGGCGGTCGCGGCGACACGATGAAGCTGATCGCAGCGCTCGAAGGGCTGGAGATGAAGGAAGGCGACGACTTCCCGCAGGGCGACAAGGTGCTGCGCAAGGAGGATCACCAGGCCTTCGTTCGTGAGTTCATCTTCGAGATCAAGGGTGGAAAGCACAAGATTGTCTCCGTGGTCCCGAAGGAGCAAACCATGTTCCCGTCGGCGTGCACGTTCGCCTAAGTGACCACCGACGCTTCCCTCGACGTGCACCCCCCGGCCGTTGCTGGCCGGGGGGACGCCTCAGCTACGGTGCTCCGCACCGAGGGCCTGACCATCCGTTTTGGCGGCCTGACCGCGCTCAACAATGTCGATTTCGAGGTCAGGCGCGAGGAGATCCGCGCCATCATCGGCCCAAACGGCGCAGGCAAGAGCACGTTTTTCAACTGCCTGACAGGTGTGCTGCGGCCGACGTCCGGCCGCGTCCTGTTCAACGGCGAGAATATTGCGGGGCTGCCGCCCAACCGCATCTCCCAGAAGGGGATCGCGCGCTCCTACCAGATCACCAACATCCTTCCCAACGCCACCACCTTGGAGAACGTCCGCATCGCTGCCCAGTCCCGCCGGCACGGCTGGAGCATGCTCACGCACCATCGCAACTTCCGCGATCTCATGGAGAAGGCGGATGCGGTGCTTCAATCTGTCGGCTTGGCGGCTAAAGCAGACGAGCTGGCGGCCAACCTTTCGCATGGCGAGCAGCGCAACCTCGAGATCGGCATTGCGCTCGCCACCGAGCCGCAACTCCTGTGCCTCGACGAGCCAACGGCCGGCATGAGTGCGCCCGAGACGCACGACACCATGGCGCTGGTGCGCCGCATCGCCAAGAACCTCACCATCCTCATTGTCGAGCACGACATGCAAGTGGTGATGGAGCTGGCGCACCGGATCACGGTGCTGCACTACGGCGAGGTCCTGGCCGAGGGCACGCCCGCCGAAATCCAGCAGAACCCGCGCGTGCTGGAGGTGTACCTCAAGACATGACCCAGCCCGGGACAGCGACTGTGCCCCTCGTCAAAGTCGAGGACATCCACACCTACTACGGCAAGAGCCACATCTTGCATGGCGTGTCTCTCGAGGTCGGGGCCGGCGAAGTGGTGGGCCTGCTCGGGCGCAACGGCGTCGGCAAGAGCACGACGCTCAAGAGCATCATGGGGCTCGTCAGCCCGAGTGAGGGCAAGGTGACGTTCCAGGGCCAGCCCATCACGGGCCAGCCGCCGCACAAGCTCGCCAGGCTCGGCATCGGCTACGTTCCCGAGGACCGCCGCATCTTCAAGCTGCTCACCGTGATGGAGAACCTGCGCACCGGTCTCGATCGGGCGGGCGTGAGCGACGCCAGGAAGCAGGCGCTGCTCGACAAGGTCTACGCCTATTTCCCGGTGCTGGCGGAGCGACGCAGCCAGGCCGGCGGCACACTGTCGGGCGGCGAGCAGCAGATGCTCGCCATCGCCCGTGCCATGATGCTGGAGCCCAGGATCATCCTGCTGGATGAGCCCACCGAGGGCCTGATGCCGCGCATGGTCTCGCAGATCCGGCAGATCATCGAGGTGCTGCACAAGGAGGGCGTGGCCATCCTGCTGGTGGAGCAGAACGTGCCGCTCACCCTGGAGGCCAGCCAGCGCATCTACTTCATGGAGAAGGGCGCGGTGCGGCACCATGCGGCCGCTTCGCAGCTCACCGTGAACGATCCGGTCATCCATCAGTACCTGGGAGTCTAAAGCCCGTGGAGATCCCCTGGGACCTCATCCTCATCCAGACCGTGAACGGCATCGTCACGGGCATGATCCTGGCACTGGTTGCGTCCGGCCTCACGCTGATCTTCGGCATCATGGACGTGGTGAACTTTGCCCATGGCGAGCTGTTCATGCTCGGCGCCTACATGGGCGTGATCGTGCTGACCACGACGGGGAGTTTCTGGCTCGCCCTCATCCTCGCCTCCTTCATAGTCGCCCTCATCGGTGCGGCCCTGCAGGTCACAACGCTGCGCCCGCTGCTCGGCCGCGATCCGCTCAACACCATTCTTGCCACCTTCGGCATCTCGCTGGTGCTGCAGAACTATGCGCTGTGGCAGTTCGGCCCGGTGGCGCGCAAGATCCAGGAGCCGTTCACCGGCCAGTTCACGCTCTTCTATCTGCAGTATCCCTGGTACCGCATCGTGATCGCCGCGCTCTCGGCCGCCATCATCGGCGGGCTGTACCTCTTCCTGAAATACGGCCGCTACGGCATCTGGATCCGCGCCACCACGCAGGACCGCGTCATGGCGCAGGCCATGGGCATCCCGGTGCCGTGGGTGCACACCGCCGTGTTCGCCATCGGCGCCGGCATGGCGGCCGCCAGCGGCGTGCTGTTCGGTCCCCTGGTCGGCGTCAGCCACATCATGGGGCTCGATTGGGTTCTGAAGGCCTTCATCGTCGTGGTGGTGGGGGGCATGGGCAATCTCGGCGGCTCGATCGCCGCTGCCATCTTCATCAGCCTGCTGGAAGCCTACGCCTCGATCTGGGTGAGCCCGGCGCAATCCGTCATCGTCTCCTCCATCGTGCTGATCCTCACCCTGCTGTTCCGGCCTACCGGCCTCTTCGTCCCGACACCCAAATGAGCAAGCGCCACGCCTCCATCTACTGGACGGGCTTCACCGTCATCACCGTGCTCTTGGTCATCGCGCCGCTGGTGCTGCCCGAGTTCTGGCGCCGGTTCCTGACCGAGATCCTGATCTGGGGCCTGCTCGCCATGTCCTCCGATCTGCTGATCGGCTACACGGGCATGGTGTCGTTCGGCCACTCGGCCTTCTTCGGGCTCGGCATGTACGGCGCCGCGGCCGCAATTCTCACGGTCAGGCCACCCAATATCTGGCTTGCCATCCTCTACGGCCTCGGCGCGTCCGCCGCCGTCGCCCTGTTCGTGGCGTATTTCTCCACGCGCCTGCGCGACATCTACTTCGCCATCACCACCTTGATCTTCTCGCAGATCTTCTACGTCATCATCTTCACCTGGACCGAGGTGACGGGCGGCGAGAACGGGCTCACGTTCAGCCGGCCGGCGTTCGGCATCCCCGGGGTGTGGACGGTGCCGTTCACATCCACGACCCTGCACTGGTTCGTGCTCGCGTTCGTGACGGCGTCCTATCTCATCCTCCGCCGCATCACGCAGTCGCCCTTCGGCATGGTGCTGCAGTCGATCCGCGAGAACGAGGCGCGCACGCGCGCCATCGGCTATCCGGTCGAGCGCTACAAGATCGTGGCGGTGATGTTGTCCGGCCTGTTCGCGGGGCTTGCAGGCGTGCTCTATGCCGTCCAGAACCGCTTCGCTGCACCAGACTTCGTCTACTTTCTGATCTCGGGCGAAGCGGTGATCTTCAACGTCATGGGCGGCATCGGCACGCTGGTGGGGCCGATCTTCGGCGCGGCGTTCTTCCTGCTGCTGCGCGAGGCCTTCTCGCGCTTCCTCACCGAGTATTATCTGATCCCGGTCGGCGTCATTTTCATTCTCATGGTCATATTCCTGCCGCAGGGGTTGTTCGGCTTCGCCAAGCGCTGGCTCAACCGGTAGCCTGCGCCATCAATTGAACCAGAACGCATACGCCATGAATTGGCCGCGAAACACCTGCTGGGCCTGGGCCCAGGCGCGGCCGTCGGCAACGGGGCCGTCCTCGAGGTAGGGCAGCACGCCGTGGCCGGTGAACCACAGCACGAGATCGAACTGCCGGGGCTCGGTCAGCACGCGCTTGACGTTGATGCCGCGCACGAATCTCGGATGCGGCACCAGCTTGCGGCCGTCCAGCACGGCCTCCAGCTCGTCGAGCGCAGCCAGCCACGACGTGATCATCTCCTCGGTCACGGGCAGACCCAGCGCGCCCTTCTGATGCGGCCCCGGCAGCCACTCGTTGTCGTCATCGGTCTCGGCACGCACGGCGGCCCAGGTCTTGCGGTTTAGGCCGATCACGTTCTTGAGGCGCGTGTGGACACTCACCATGCGCGCGGGCTCGGCCACGTCCCAGCGAACGAGATGGATGAAGGCCACGAAATCGAAGATCGACCCCAACTCGTTGCCCCGGCCCGGCGGCACGGTCGGCTCGGCGAACAGCCGGCTGAAAGGCAGACCCGCGCGGGGGAAGAACATGTGAAACGTCGCGTCAAAGGTGGCGCGGAAATCGTGTGCAAGGAAGAACTCGGCAGAGGCCGCCATCAGGTTCGCGTAGCCGCGCATCCAGGTGACGTCGGCCAGGTCGAAGCCGACCGGCAGGCTGCCAGCGGCAGGCGGCGCCGTACCGCGCGGCTGCGGAGCCAGGGCCAGACCTCCAATCAGCGCGGTGAGGGTCTCGCGCGCGTCGGCGACGCCGTTGGCATCGAGGTCGAGGCGGATGCGCGCGAGATCGACACTGAGCTTCACCGGGCCCTCGCCGACGCGGGCAAGCTCGGCGTCAGCGGCATCGAGATCTCGCACCAGCACCGTAAACATCATCCGGAAGCCATCGTAGGTGAGAGCCTCGGGGTTCGGATTGAACGCCAGCGGCAGCCCGAACAGCGGCAGGAATCCGTTGCGCGGCGCCTGCAGGCCGTGGCGATACAGGCTCTGGCCGAACCTCTCCACGGCCCGCAGCAGCAGCACCCCTCCCAACGCAAACTGTGCTTCGCCGTTGCCGGGCTCGGCGGCGAGGATGGCACGCAAGGCCCGCTCACCCGCGTCCAATCTGCCGGCATAGAGGTGCTCATCGAGCACGGCGGCCACCCGCGATGGCAACTGGGCAACGGCTGCCCGTGATTGCACCAGGACGCCCGCGGCAATGATTGCGACCAACAGGCCGCTCAGCAGGGTGCGGCGCATGCAAGAACTCCGTATCCGCGCTTGTCCGAAAAGCGTGTCCGACAACTATGTCGACGTCACGGCCGGTTGCATCCACCAAGACGCCATGCCACCGTCACGGCACTCCGAAAACCGAGGCGCCGTACCATGATCAAGCTCTACGATAGCGCGTTCAGTCCATTTGCGCGCAAGGTGCGCATGGTACTGGAACACAAGGAGCTGGCGTTCGAAGCCGTCGATGGCCTGCTCAAGTCGAACCACGATGCGCTCCGCGCGGTCAACGGCCGCGTCGAGGTGCCGGCCCTGGTCGACGGCGTCGTCACCGTCGTCAACTCCGCGGATATCGTCGCGTATCTGGAGTTTCGCTATCCCGACAAGCCCGTCTATCCAGCTGCGCCGGCCGCACGCGTACACGCCCGGGCCTGGGAGCGCGCCGCCGATACGCTCATCGATCCCATCCTGATCAACATCTCCTACTGGCTATGGGCCGACCGGCCCGACACCATGCCCGACGGGTTGCTTGCGGCCGCTCAGGCCGAGCTGGGGCTCGTCTACGCACGGCTCGATCAGGACCTCAGAGCGCGAGAATTCGTCTCCGGCGACTTCTCGATCGCCGACATCGCTTTGTTCCCACACATGGCTGCCGCCAGCGCCATGAAGGTCGATTTCTCACCGGCCCACCATCCCAACCTCGCGCGCTGGTTCGGACACATGCGCCGGCTACCGATCTGCGTCGCCGACATCGGCCGAGCCCGCGCCTATGTGGCCCACCTCGGCGATCATGACGTCGAGCGGAGGCGTATTTTCTGGCGTGGCGACCGTATCGAGTGGATGCTTTCGCACGGCTTCCACGACTGGTTCATGCGGGAAATCACGGAACATCGGGTCCTCTGGCCCGGCCCCGCCCTGCCGGCGCAGCAGCAGTAATTCGGGTTGCGGTACGATGAAGTGCAAGCCAACCAAATCGGGACGAAGCGGCGCCCTTGCTTGTAAGCCTGGCCATGCTTTGGCCCCAAGTTCCCTGCAATGTTGCCACGAACAGTGCCCAGTTCGCGGTAGGGGCTCTCGATGAACAGAGCGATCGTCCTCCTGGTGTGTCTGTCGGCTGCCGCCGCCATCGTGGCCTACAGCCACCCCTTCAACAACACGAGCGATCGTGCCGCCGTTGTTACTGTGACCCAGCGCGCGCCGGAACCTGTCGTGAGGGCACCGGCGACGCCGCCGCCCAGGGCCATAGAAACGCCGGCCGACCGCGCCTCCATCGCGCGCGAGTTGCAGCGTGAGCTGAAACGCGTCGGCTGCTACAGCGGCGAGATCAACGGCGCGTGGACCACCTCCAGCCGGATGGCCATGAAGGCCTTCACCGACCGCGTGAACGCGACGCTGCCGATCGACCAACCCGACTATGTGCTTCTGAGCCTGCTGCAGAGCTATCAGGATAAGGCCTGCGGTGCCGGGTGTCCGACCGGCCAGACCGCGACAGAAGGCGGCGTGTGCACCCCGAACGCGGTCATCGCTACGACGGCAAAGGCTCCGACTTCACAAGAAGCGAAGACCGAGCCGATGCCCGAGAAAGCGAATGCGACGCTCGCAAGCTCCGTGCCGACCGCTGCCGCAGCGGCCATTGCCGCGGCTGCGGCTGTCCCCAAGCCGGAGCCGAAAGCCAGGGCGGCCGATGAGCGCGCCCGCACGGCGGCAGTGACACCGCCGCCACAAGAGGCGGCTTCGCCGCCCAGGGATGCACGGCCCGAGCGTTCCGCGGGACATGGCGGTCCGGTTCCGCCCGATGGCATCCGCGAGCGCGGCTCACGGCGGTCCGCGAACCGCGCCAGCTCCAAGCCGCCGAAAATCGTGCGCAATTTCCTGCGGAGCCTCGGCTTCCGCTAGAGCCCGAGCAACCTGACGGTGATGCCCCCGGCCGCCGCATCACGGCCGGGGCCCTCGAAACCGGGACACAGACGCGCTCTGCCCGGCGGCGCACCTGTGCACGGTGCGCACGCTCCGGTTGACTGGATGCGCCAAACTGTTGTCTTGTATCTGTCACAAAACTGACATTTCCGGTTGGCGCCTCCGCCGAGCGTCATTTCCTGATCCTCATGAAGCAGTTGGCGTGACAGTCGCATTCGCACGGCAAGATGACATCGACGCAGCGCTGAGGACCATACCCCAGCGCACGTTCCGGTTGTTGCTGAGAGGCGAGCCGGTCTGGATCAAGCGCCCACGGCTTAGGCCGGGCTACATCAAGTACGGTCTGCAGACTACCACCGCCTCCATGCTCGGCGTCCCCCTGCTTTATCCACCTCGGGTTTGCCGCGGCGCAGCGGGATTGCAGGCGGAGGCGCGGCGCCTGGCACGCCTCGCCCGCAAAGGCTGGCCGGTGCCCTCGGTGCTCGATGTCAGCGAACGCTGGCTGGCACTGCGTGACAACGGCCGAAGCGTGGCGCAGGTGCTGCGGGAGCTTCCGCCTGCCAAACGGACAGACATGCTGCGGTCGGCGCTTCAATTCTTGCAGGCGTTGCATACGGAAGACGGGTGGCACGGCGCCGGCCAGGTACGCAATTTCACCCGGGTCGGACAAGGTTTCGGGCTCATCGATTTCGAGGACGACCTGGAGCCGTCGATGCCGCTTGCCCGGCGCCAGGCCCGCGACATCCTGCTGTTCGTGACGAGCGCCGCGCGCTTCGCCAAAAGCGAGCCCACGGTGATCGAAGCACTGCTGGCGGATGCCCACGGCAGGGCATCACCGCAAGTCGATGCCGAGTTGCGGTCCCTGGCCCCCAAGCTGGTTTGGCTGCGCCGGCTAATGGGACCGCTCGCCCCTTGGACCGGTCCCGAGGGCAGGGCGATCGCGGCGCTAGGCGAGGCCTACCGGCACCTTCCACCCGCTCAAGGACCGGACAATGCCGCGCAGATCCCTTCTGCGAGCGCTGGAACAGGCGGATGACTGCCGCAGATCTGGTCCACCAGCTTGTGCGGAGCGTCAGGCGGCGACCGCGCTCTCAGCCGCTACGCGGTTCCTGCCGGCGCACTTGGCCTCGTAAAGCTTGGCGTCGGCCCGCTCGATGAGCGATTGGGCATCATCTTCCTTGCGCAGCTGGGCCACGCCGAACGAGGCCGTGATCCTGCCGATCTCCCGGCCGCTCTCGTTGACCGCGAGCTGCTTGGCCTCGAGCTGGCTTCTCACCCGCTCCGTCAGGCGCTTGGCGTCCTCGAGTTCGGCCCCAGGCAGGATGATGGCGAATTCCTCGCCGCCGTAGCGGGCCAAGCTGTCACTGCCGCGCATGTTTTCTCCGAGGACTGCAGCGAGCAATTTCAGGATCTCGTCGCCCACCACGTGGCCGAAGTCGTCGTTGACCTTCTTGAAGTTGTCGAGGTCAGCCATGACGAGGCACAGGGCCGTCCCCTGTGCCTGGGCCGCGGCGAGCTCCCTGGCGAGGCTCGCATCGAAGCCGCGGCGATTGCTGAGCGAGGTCAGCGGATCCCTCATCCCCATTTCCTGGGCCTCGACCAGGTTGGAGCGCAGCTTCTCGATCTGCGATTGCGACTGCTCCAGCCGCCTCCTCAGATCGCTGGCCTCATGCTGCATCTTCGCGTTTTCAGCGATCAGGAACCTCACGATGACGCCGACTTCTTCAGGGCTGGCCAGCTTCGGCAGAGTCTTGTCCGCCTGTGCAAGGGAAACGGAGTATCTCTGTCCCGCCTCCAGATAGGATTGCACGAGCTTGAGGATCGCGGCCGCTTCACGGTCCAGCTGCAGCGCGTTGTCTTCGAATCCTCCGCCTGCCCTCGGAGCATCAGGGGTTGTGGGGACTGCTAGGGTTATTGGCGCCGTGGGCCGGTTTCGCCATGCGACAAGGCCAATGGCCGCGAGGCTCGCCACGATGAGCCCCATCAGCCAGGCTTCGGGCGACGCGGACGTGACAAGCCCAAAGTTCATGCGCAACAACCTGGCCACCGTCACCCATGGCTAACCACCGGGCGAACATGTTCGCCGACTGCAGCCGCGACGGTGCCCACGAGCCTCCCCTATGGCAGCCGGCATTCTGAACGCGATTAGCTCAAATCCAGTTAACGCTGCGGGAGCCCGAGGGGTGCTCCGCCGATGGGTTGCATTGTCTCCGCAGCATCGTTTGGCTGCCTTGCGCACCTGCAACTGAAGTCACGCCGGCCAAGCTAGGGGGAGCCACCCTGGCAGTACCGCTATTGCGCCAAATAAAGTAGCCGTCTCCGACAATGCCGGCGCGGTGGGCAGCTGCGGACTTGCGCGGCGTTAGCGCTGTTCCCAGATATCGGCCTATGTTTCCTATACGAGACAGCGTTGGCCGCAGCGGCACGCCCGCGGTCGTCATGACGATCATCGGGCTCAACATAGCGGCATTCCTCTATCAGCTCTCCTTGAGCACGGGCGAGCTGCAGGTCTTCCTCTATCAGCACGCCCTGGTCCCGCGTCGCTACTTCAGCCCGAGCTGGGCCATCGATCTGGGCCTATCGCCTTTGGACCTCACGCCCTTCCTGACCAACACTTTCCTCCACGGCGGCTTCCTGCACATCACGCTGAACCTTTGGACGCTCTGGATTTTCGGGCCAGCCCTGGAAGACCGTCTGGGGCCGATGCGCTTCCTCGTGCTCTATCTCGCATCGGGGATCGTCGCCAGCCTGACGCATGCGTTCTTCAATCCTGGCTCGGCGGTGCCCGCACTCGGTGCCTCAGGTGCTATCGCCGGCGTCATCGCCGCATACGCCGTGCGCTTCCCCTATGCATGGGTGCAGGTGCTCGTGCCCATCGTGTTCATACCGCTGTTCTTCAGCATCCCCGCGGCGTTCTTCGCCGGGCTGTGGTTCTTCATGCAGGTGGTCCAGGTCACCAGCGAGCTCCTCATGCCTTTCGCGGGCAGTGGTATCGCCTGGTGGGCACATGTCGGCGGCTTCTTGGCGGGTTGGGTCCTGCTACACGTGCTCGAGCCGTCGATGCCGTCAGCTGGAAGAAGCGCTTGGTACAATGGCGGACCCTGGGAACGGCCGGACCGGACGCGATAGTCATCGTAGGTCGCAGCGCCGTCTCCGGGACGCCGCCGACCTGAACGCCAGCCTCTACAATCTGACGATGGCCGCTGGCGGAGAGGGCGAGCTTCCGGCGTCGGCAGCGACAAAACAAATTTGATCTTCCGATACTATCCATTGCCAATTCTTTTGGTTCACGGCCGAGCCGCGCAGCAACTCCGGTCTCAACCAAGCCGACCGCACCAAGCACGCCCGGCCGTCGCGCCGACATCAACCGATCGATTGACGACGTGCTTCCCCCGATCAGGTAACCGCTGCTCGACCGCTTCAATGGCACGGACTAGATCATGATCGGTGAGGCCAGGTGCATAGTTGATGAGCAGGGTCCCACCATGCGCAAATTCGCCATCGCCGTCGCCGATGCCTGGCGGGCAACGGGATTGATGCGTGGTGGGCCGCACTCGACCGCCCAGAGCAGACTGCCTATACGTGGACCGCAAACCCCGGTCTGAGCCAAAACTAGAGCACCTAACCCGAGGAGTACGCACCATGGCGACCTGGACACCTGATCCCAGTTTCTACCCCTCCCCGCGCATGGCGATGAAGGCGGCGCCGGAAACCCTGGCCTACGTGGCGGCGTTCGATCCGGACCGCAAGACGCCCGATGCGATCGCCGTGGTCGACGTCGATCCCAAGTCCAAGACCTATGCGACCATCATCGGCTCGACTGCCATGCCCAATGCCGGCGACGAGCTGCATCACTTCGGCTGGAATGCCTGCTCGTCGTGTCTGTGTCCCAACGCGCCGCACGCGCACGTCGAGCGGCGCTACCTAGTGGTGCCGGGCTTGCGGTCCTCGCGCATCCACATCCTCGACACCAAGCCCGATCCCAAGAAACCCAAGATCGTGAAGGTGATCGAGCCCGGCGAGGTGGCCGACAAGGCCGGCTACACCCGGCCGCATACGGTCCACTGTGGACCCGAGGGCATCTACGTGGCCGCGCTCGGCAACCGGGAGGGCAAGGGGCCGGGCGGCGTGTTCCTGATGGACCATGAGACTTTCGATGTGCGCGGCCAATGGGAGATGGACCGCGGGCCCCAGCACTTCGCCTACGATGCCTGGTGGCACCTGGGCCACGACACCCTCGTCACCAGCGAATGGGGCACGCCTGACACGTTCGAGAACGGGCTGATCCCGGAGGTGCTGCTCGGCGCCAAGTATGGCCGCAGGCTGCACTTCTGGGACCTGCACAAGAGGAAGCACCTGCAGACCATCGACTTCGGCGACAAGTACCAGCTGGTGTTCGAGCTCAGGCCCGCCCACGACCCCACCAAAGCCTACGGGTTTGTGAATTGCGTGGTGAGTCTCGAGAACCTCTCGTCCTCGATCTGGACCTGGTACAAGGACGGCGACAAGTGGGCGGTGAAGAAGATCATCGAGATCCCGGCCGAGCCGGCCACCGAGGACCAGCTGCCACCACTGCTCAAGGGCTTCAAGGCCGTGCCGCCGCTTTGCACCGACATCGACCTGTCGATGGACGATAAGTTCCTCTACGTGGCCTGCTGGGGCACGGGCGACTTGCAGCAGTACGATGTGTCCGACCCGTTCAACCCCAAGCTGACCGGCAAAGTACGTATCGGCGGCATCGTCTCCAGGGGCACGCACCCCGGCGCAAAGAACGGTGCGTTGAGCGGCGGGCCGCAGATGGTGGAGATCAGCCGCGACGGCAAGCGCGTGTATTTCACCAACTCGCTCTACGGCGCCATCGATCCGCAGTTCTATCCCGACGGCATCGAGGGCTGGATGGTGAAGCTCGATGCCAACCCGAAAGGCGGCATCGCCTTCGACGAGAAGTTCTTCGTCAAGTGGCCGGCGCCGCACCGGCCTCACCAGGTCCGCCTGGAAGGCGGGGACTGCTCGTCCGACTCCGTATTGTTATCCGTGAGGGACCTGTAGGTTGGGTCAAGCGAAGCGATGACCCAACACGACGGCCATCGAACTTTGCCGTGTTGGGTCTGCCCCCGGCCTTCGCCGGGGTTGACCCAACCTACGCCAATGGCCAGGACGTGACGGACACGTGGCCAGCGCTGGTGTTTGCCGGGCTCGGTGCCTTTCACGGCCTGAACCCGGCCATGGGATGGCTGTTCGCCGTGGCCCTGGGGCTGCACCGGCAGAGCCGCGCGATCGTGATGATCTCGCTGGTGCCGATCGCCATTGGCCATGCGATCTCGATCGCGGCTGTTGCCGGCCTGCTGGTGGCAGCCGGCACCATCGTGCCGCAGAACCTCGTGCGGATCGGCTCGGGGCTGCTGCTGCTCGGCTGGGCCGCCTACCATTGGCGCTTCGGCCACCGGCACCGCGTGCGTTTCGGCATGCAGACGGGGCTCATGGGCCTCGCCGTCTGGTCGTTCCTGATGGCCACCGCCCATGGCGCGGGTCTCATGCTGTGGCCAGCCCTGATGCCCTTGTGCCTGCCGGGAGAAGGAAGCGATGTCAGTCCCGGCGCGCCCATCGCAGCCACCCTCACCGGCGTTGGCATTCACACCCTGGCGATGGTGGCCACGACCGCCATCGTGGCGGCGATCGTTTTCGAATGGCTGGGACTTGCTCTCCTGCGCCGGGCCTGGGTGAACGTCGACCTGATCTGGGTCGTTGCCCTGATCGCGACCGGGGTGTTGTTGCTGCTTCTCTGATCCCGCAGCCCGGCTGAGCGCCGTCAGCGTTGCGCAGCAGGGCAGCCGCCGTGGCCGTTGTTACCGACCTGGCCCGCGCGCTAACCTCGGCGCTCAGCGATGCCGGGAGGAGAGCATGGGCAGAAAGATAGCAATCGTCGGGGCGGGGGCGGTCGGTGGCTATGCCGGCGCCCACATGGTGCAGGCCGGCGAGAACGTGACCTTCATCGATCCTTGGCCCGAGCATGTCGAGCACATGAAGAAGCACGGGCTGCGCGTGACCCACGCCAGGGACGTACCGGAATTCTCAGTTCCCGTGCGCGCGCTGCACATCACGGACGCCCAGCAGCTCGCCAAGGAGAAGCCGGTCGACATCGCCTTCGTCTGCATGAAGTCCTACGACACGGCCTGGGCCACCATGCTGATCCGGCAGTATCTGGCGCCCGACGGCTACGTCGTCTCCCTGCAGAACTGCATGAACGAGGAGACGATCGCCGGGATCGTCGGCTGGGGCAAGACGCTCGGATGCATTGCCAGCTCCATCACGGTCAACCTCTCCGAGCCAGGCCATATCCATCGCGGCGCGGCCAAGGGCGGTGCGGCGCACACCGTGTTCCGCACAGGCGAGGTGCACGGCCGCACAACGGAGCGCGCACGAGAGGTCTGCCGCCTCGTCGGCTACTCCGACAGCGCCAAGGTCACCGAGAACCTCTGGGGCGAGCGCTGGTCCAAGCTCGTCGCCAATGTCATGCAGAACGGGTTGTCGGCCTGCACCGGGCTGCCCGGCGTGAAGATCGTGCAGAGCGAGCCGCTGCGGCGGTTCTCCAGCCGGCTGGGGGCCGAGGCGATCCGCGTCGGCCAGGCACTGGGCTACAGCCTCGAGGAAATCCTGCACCTGCCGCCCGAGACCATCGCCAAGGCAGGCGAAGGCGATCCCGCCGCCATCGAGGCTGCCGACGCGCAGCGGCTCAAGGATACGGCGCGCGTCTCGGGCGAGCAGCGCCCCTCGATGGGCCAGGACATGGTGAAGGGCCGGCGCACCGAGATCGAGTTCCTCAACGGCTACGTCGTGCGCGAGGGCGAGAAGGTGGGCCAGCCCTGCCGCGCGAATGCCGCGCTCACCGACATCGTCAAGCGCGTCGAGCGAGGGGAGCTCGCGCCCGACCCGCGGCACATCACCGAGCTCAGGCTCAACTGACCAGAGATGATGCCATGTGCTGGCTCGACGCCACCTCGGTCGTGTACTCAATTTGTGAGCACTACTCGGGACCAGGCCCAGGTCTGTTGCTAGGTGAACATCGGAAATGCTGTGCCTACTGAGAGACTTACCGCTTCGGACCCGGAGCCGACATACCTCGTGCAGAGTGGCTCAAGGCCGAGGCCCTTTAGGCGTGCGACTCCGCTACCGCTCCGCGCGTGCCAGCGGTTCGAGCAATAGCGGCGACAGATAGAGAGGGAAATAGCAGAAGGCGAAATAGAGCCAAGCGAGGTCGGGCAAGGCCCCTCCCGTCGCCGCCAGCATCAGCCCCACATTGCGTTGCGAGGCCATGAACCCAAGCGTAAGGGCGCGGTTTCGGCCCGCGGATGCGAAGATGACGGTGGTCAGCGCAAGCACTGCGAAGAAAACGACGAAGGCAAGCGCGGCGAGGCCAATTGTCATCATGGGCGCGTCAAGAAAGCGGGCGGCGACGCTTTCCATGACAGCGGTGATGAAGACGAACAGGACGAGAATGTTGAAGCCCTCGACCCTCTCATTTTGTCGCTCGATTGCAGCAACGCCAGCGATCCGGCGCACGGTGAAGCCGACAAGAGCGGAGCCGGCGAGGATCGCAAACAACTTGAGCCCGAGTGCCAATGGGGAGAGCACGAGCGCAGGCCCGATCAGAGCATACGCGAACAACGGCGCCGTAAAGGGTAACAACGCAGTGCTCGCTACCATCGCGCAGAGCACAAGCGTGGCATCCAGGCCCACCAATGCAGCCAAAGCAGGCGCCGCCATGAGGGGCGAGGCAATTGCTTGCAGCACGAGGGCGAGAAAGAGATCGGGGGAGTGATCCTTGAGACCCAAGGCTAGATAGCTGGTGGCAAACAGCGTTGGGATAGCCAAGGATGTCCAGGCTGTTGCTAAGAGCACGATCTTGGGACACCCCACGTAGTTCCTGAGCGCTGAGGCGTCGACACGGAGGAAGGCTATGCACAACAGCACAAAGACCGCTTCGGTGACGAACGGCTTCAGTACGGTGCCGATCGGCGGCATGGCAATGCCAATGACAACGAGCGCAGCGACCGCGCGTGTACCCTGCCGGCCAAGCCATGAAAGCATCGCTGCGCCTCATCCGCTGAGATGGAACTCGGGCGAAGCGACGTGCGCGCGGAAGCCCTTGCGCTCGCTGAGGCGGTTCTGCCAAGCGGCGATGTTGGGCATATCGGGCCGCTCCAAGTCGAAGGCCAGCCAGCGGTAGACGGCGGCACCGGTCGGGATATCACCAATGGTGAAGCGGTCGCCGGCGACGTAAGACTGGTGGGCAAGATGAGCCTCGAGCACCCCGAGCGGACCGAGGATCGCCACGCGGGCTGTCTCGGCTTTGGCTGGATCGCGCTCGGCTTCGGGCAAGCGTACCAACTCCATCACGAGAGTATGCAGCAGCGGCTCCAGGCGCTCATTCGTCCAGCTCATCCACTGTAGTGCCCGCGCGAGACGCCGGGGGTCGCCGCCAGAGAGTACCTCTGGAGCGCGCTTCAAGGCCAACCACATCAGGATCGCATTGGACTCCCATAGGATGAAACCGCCGTCGTCGATCGTCGGCACCGTGCCATTCGGGTTCATGGCCCGGTAGGCTGGCGCATTGACGATGCCGAACGCTGCCCCGCCCTTGGATACGTGGCCGTTCGGACCCATAGTGGCGCTGGCGAGGATCAACTCATAGGGGACATCGCCGTCAGCAAGCGCCCACAGCACGCGCTGTGTGTTCAACGACGTTGGCCGTCCCCACACCGTGACCATGCCGCTCTTCCTCCAGATGCACTCGTATGCCTTCGACATGCTTGAGGCGTCTCTCGTCCGCCGCGCAAGTCATTGAGTGCAACGTCGTGGTTCAGTTCAGCCAACGTATTGAGCGCGATTAGCTCTGTTTCCGGCAAGTGCAAGTTTTTCCCAGAGGCCCGCTGAGTTGGACCAACCGAGTTCGACCGCTTTTGGCACCCTTGCCTCGCGTGGTCGATTGCCACCCACGTGCGTTGCCGGAGCTTCAACTGCCGTAGCGAGGCATGGCCTAGCGTTGGCACATACGGGACCGCATCTCGTATTTGAGTGTACGCCCTATTCCTGCGTCGGCTTTTCCAATGCGGCCTTGAGCGAGCGCAACGCTGCGAACGGCGAGTCGGGATCGATGCCACCCTTGGGCGCCGGCGCGGCGGAGTGCTGGTAGGGGCGCGGCCGATCATCACGACGCTGGCCGTCCCGGCGCTGGGGAGGGCCCTCCCGCCTGCGCTCGCGGTGATCGGGGCGGCCCTTCTTGGCCCTGGGCCCGCGCGTGCTCTCTTCCTGCGGCTTGTGCGGCGTCCGTTTTTCGCGCTCGGGCCGCTTGAATTGGCGCCCCTGGCGGCGCGGCCGCCAGATTTCGTCCCACTTGGCCTCGGGCGGCTCACTCACCGGCGGCGGCAAGGCTGCTGCCTCGGTGCCGTCGCGCTCCGCCTGTGTCTCGGGTGTGGGTGGGACCACGTCTTCGCAGGGGGGCTGCGCCGCGCCGTTCGGGGGAACGTCGGGATGCATCACCTCGACGGCGGCGCTGCCTTCGCCGGCGGCGCTGCCTTCGCCACCGGCAGCAGCGGCAATTGCAGGGGTCTGTGCATCCGGAGCCGGCGCCAAGCGGACACGGTCGAGACGGAAGCCCAGCGCCTGCAGCACGTGGCCGAGCTCGCCCGCCGAGCAGCCGAGGATGGACATCATTTCCGGCGTTGCCCTGAAGCCGCCATCGCCTGTGGCGCCTTTGGGCGGTGCAACGGGGTTGGCCGGGTCGGCTCGCCAGGCCACCAGCGGCCGGATCTGGTCTGCAAGCCGCTCCAGCATGTCGATCCTTACGGCCCGAGGTCCGCACAGATGGAAGCCGGCGACGCGATAGAAGGCTTCCGGCAGGGCCTTATCGACAGCGAGCGACGTGAGGCCCGGGCGGGGCGGCTCCGGCAGGGCGGCGATGTCGAGGCCTTGCGCGGACCCATTCTTCAAAATCCACAGGACGAGAGCGAGCTCGGTCGAGGCCGGCTTGAGCAGAGCAGGGAGATAGATGTTGAAGGCGCCAAAGCGGACACCATAACCGCGAAGTTGCGCCCGGGCTGGTTGATCCAGCGCGCGGATCTCGTCCGCCACCGTTTCGCGGCGCAACGCACCGAAGCTCTCCCCCAGCCGGAAGGCGATGCCGCGGGCCAGACCGGAGATATCCTTGGCATTGGCGATCTCGACCAGTGGCTTCAGCCGCTCGCCGACAATCTCCGCAAGCCAAGCCACCAGCCGTCCCTGCACCCTTTCCTTGTCGGGTGCGCTCAAGTGCTCGTCGACAGAAAGGACGACCACGGGCTTGAGGGGATCGTCGCCTGCCTCCAGTCGCGCGATCTCCTCCTCACGCCAGAGAACCTGAGCACGCCGGGTAAGCTTGAAGGCATCGCTCTTGGCTGCGGCCACGCGGCGCGTGCGCAACGCAAGCTCCTTGGCCAGCACATGAGCTGCGGCGTTGCGCGTAGCCTTGCCATGAATGCCCTCGGCCTGCGTATCCGGGAAGAACCGGAAGCCTTGCAGTCGGCCCACGTAGTGCTTCTCGACATGGACGCCGCCGTCCTCGCCAATCTCGGCGAACAGCTCATCCTTTTCCTTCAGCCCCCTCATGAGAGCGCTGGTACGCCGGTCGACGAAACGCTGCGCCAGGCGCTCGTGCAAGGCATCGGAGAGGCTGTCCTCGATGGCCCGCGTGCGGTCCTGCCAATGCTCGGGGTCGGCGAGCCAGTCGGCCCGGTTCGACACGAATGTCCAGGTGCGAATGTGGGCGATGCGGGTCGCAAGCGTGTCGATGTCGCCGTCCGTGCGGTCGGCAAAGGCGACCTGCTTGGCGAACCAATCGACCGGGATGCGCGCCTCGGCGCCCATGAGGAACTTGTAGAGGGTCGAGACCAGCTCTGCGTGATCCTGGGTCGAGATCTTGCGATAGTCGGGAACCTGACAGACATCCCAGAGCCGGCTGACAGCATCTCGCGAGCTGGCGAATGCCGCCACGTCGGGATCGCGGCTGACGTTCTCGAGCGCAATCGTGTCGTCCGCCATGCGCGCCCTGGTGAGACGCATCTCTTGCGGCGCTTCGCGCAAGCTGTCGCGCAGCCGATCGAGCGAGCCGAAGTCGAGCTCGCGGGTCCGCCACTGCAGCGACTTGACGCTGTCGAAGGTATGGGTCTCGAGCCGCTCGATGATGTCGGCAGAGAACGACTCGACGCCGCCGGTGACGCCGAAGCTGCCGTCGTTCATGTGCCGTCCGGCGCGGCCAGCGATCTGCGCCAATTCGGCCGGCGTGAGATTGCGATGCGTCTGGCCATCGAACTTGCGCACTCCGGCGAATGCGACGTGGTCGACGTCGAGATTGAGCCCCATGCCGATGGCGTCGGTAGCCACCAGGAAATCGACATCGCCGGACTGATAAAGGGCCACCTGGGCGTTGCGCGTGCGGGGGCTGAGCGCACCCAGCACGACGGCAGCGCCTCCGCGCTGGCGCCGCATCAATTCGGCGATGGCATAAACTTCAGCGGCGGAGAAGGCGACGACCGCCGTTCGCGACGGCAGGCGCGTGATTTTCTTCTCCCCCGCATAGGCGAGCCTCGACAAACGCGGACGTGAGATGAAATTGGCGCCGGGGATCAGATCGGAGATGGTTTCGCGCATGGTCTGCGCGCCGAGCAGCAGTGTCTCCTGACGCCCGCGCACGTGCAGCAAGCGGTCCGTGAAGATGTGCCCGCGCTCGGGGTCGGCGGCGAGCTGTACCTCGTCGATGGCAAGAAAATCGACGTTGGCCTCGCGCGGCATGGCTTCCACCGTGCAAACATAGTAGCGCGGGCGCTCCGGCTTGATCTTCTCCTCGCCCGTGATCAGGGCGACGGCGTCCGCGCCAACCCGGGCGACAATCTTGTCGTAGACTTCGCGTGCCAGCAGACGCAGCGGCAGACCTATGAGCCCCGACTGGTGACCCAGCATGCGCTCGATAGCCAAGTGCGTCTTGCCCGTGTTGGTGGGCCCGAGCACGGCCGTCACGTTGCGAATGCGGTGTTCGAAATCGCGGCTCATTCCAAGGACACTCCGCGCAATCGTCGTCAGGGTCGAGGCATTGCAGAGCGATGCGGCAAGATCAAGAGGCCGCCTGACAAAAGCTGTCGCGAGACGCAGATTTTTCCGTTGGTGATCGGCTCGGCACCACCGGCCGGCAGCCCCAGGACAATTCTTGGGGTCAAGTAGCCAAAGCCGTTCAATGCAGGAGCGCGATCTGCGGCTTGCCGGGAGTTTCTATTTCCACCCGCTTGGAGACGATGGTGGCGTAACCGACCATGGTGGGAATCGTGATCTGATAGGGCACCAGCACGTTGGCGCTCGGGATCGGGCGCAGCGCGACCTCGATCCCATCGGTCGTCGCCATGAAGGATGTCTCCGTATCGACCTTGTGGCCGGCGATCGGCTGGTACTTGACGCGACAGACATGGGCCATGGCAGGTTGACCGCTGGGCTGCTGCTCGCTGACCTTCATCTGCCCCTTGTAGCTCAGCGCCAGATCGAAGCGCTCCCTGCCGTCGAAGATGGGCAAGCGCCGATCGCATGGGTCGGGCGTGGAAATGCGGACGACCACCATGATGGCGCTGAGAGGATCGAGCACTCCCTTCAGGTGCTGGTCGCGGACGGGAACCGTCCCAGGCTTGGGAACCGGTGGCGGGGAATGCCTGACGTCCGTCACGGCCCCATCTGCAAAGCCCATCCTGGTGGAACCGGTCTTGCTGTTCGCCTTGAAATCGAACACGAAGGCTGCCGGCTTGGGTAACTGGTTCGAGATCAGCCCGAAAGCGCGCGTCTCGCCGATCCAGGTGAATGCCCCGAGCAGCAAAGTGAGCTGGGCATTGCCGGTCAGCGTATAGCTGCGATCCTCGGATTGCGACTGGAACTCGAACGAGCCGATGGTGAAACCATTGAAATTGATGTCATAAACGGCGCGCACGTTGGCCGGCCAGCCATCCGCGCGGGCGGGGACGCCTGCAACCACGAACGCGATCAAACTCGCAAGGATCGGCAAAACGCGCTTCATGACGCAGCCTCTACACGTCTCAGCAACACAACGCAAACGCCAGCATCTGCGGTTCAGGCTAGCCGCTTTTGCGTCAATTGTGTGTCGCGCGAACGCTACCCCTCACAGGTAAAAAAACTCCGTACCGTGCGACCCGTGCTGGCACAAACCCTTGACGCAGGGGACCTGTCGTATAGAACGCCGCTGAGAAAGCCACACTGTGCTGGCAATGCAAGTGCGAGAGGAATTCTTTCTTATGACCCGGCGATGCGAGCTGACCGGCAAGGGCCCCATGTCCGGCCAATTGCGCAGTCACGCTGAGAACAAAACCAAGCGCACCTTCCGGCCGAACCTGGTCGATGTGACGCTCATCAGCGATGCGCTGCAGCGCAAGGTGCGGCTTCGCATCAGCGCGCATGCCTTGAAATCGGTCGAACGCAGCGGCGGTCTCGATGCGTTCCTCATGAGGGCCAAGGACGACACGCTTTCCGAGCGCTGCCTGCGGCTGAAGCGCGACGTCAAGAAGGCGCAAAGCGAGCGGGCTGCCGCGTAAATCGCGCGTTTTGGGGCCTGGAGCAGGATCGCTTCGGATTGAACCACCTTGCCTCGACTGCAACGTGGCGGCCGAAGCGTGAAGCCTGCTCTGATCATGGATTTGAGAGCAAGGTTCACGTTCCATGATCGAAACGAAGCGCTTCGATCAGAAATGATCATGCTCTTGGGTGCGGGCGACACCGCTGCGCGCCTCGCCGCTCATCCTTCCGCCCAATCGGCGACGCGGCCAAGGAATGCGAGGCACTTCTCCAGCTGCTCGACGTGGACGAACTCGTTGGGCGTGTGGGCCTGGGCGATGTTGCCGGGGCCAATGACCGCGGCGGGCGCGCCGCCCAGCTGGAACAGGCTCGCCTCGGTAGCGTAGCAGACCGCAAACGTGTCGTTCTGCTGAGCGAGCTTCAGGGCGAGCGAGACAATCTCGGACTTCGCATCCGCCGCAAAGGCCGGCACCTCGTTGGTGATATCGATCTTGATGGCCGTTTCCGGCGCCACCCGCTGCATCTCGGGCAGGCACTCGTTGGCGGCAAAGCGCCGGAAACGCTGATCGAGCGCGGCGGCGTCGAAACCCGGCAGCCGCCGGATCTCCCATCCGAACCAGCACGGAACGGGCACGATGTTGGACGCGGTGCCGCCCTCGATCTCCGTCACCTGCAGGCTGGTGTAGGGCGGATCGAACCGGGGATTGGGAGCGAGCGCCTTCAGCTCCGCCTCGATGCGCGCCAGCTCGCCCAGCAGCCGGCCGCCATAAGTGATGGCGTTGACACCCAGATGCGGCATGCTCGAGTGCGCCGCCTTGCCCGTCACTTCCACGCTCCAGCGCATCGGGCCCTTGTGGGCGTCGACCACGGTCATGTCAGTCGGCTCGCCCACGAGCACCATGCGCGGCAGGGGCAGACGCTTGCCAAGCTCCGCGATCATGGGGCGTACGCCCGTGCAACCCACCTCCTCGTCATAAGAGAAGGCGATGTGGATCGGAACGTTGAGCCTGCGCCTCCCGAACTCGGGGACCATCGCCAGCACGCAGGCGAGAAAGCCCTTCATGTCGCAGGTGCCGCGGCCGTAGAGCCGACCGTCGCGCTCGGCGACCGTGAACGGGTCGGTATCCCAGTTTTGCCCAGTCACAGGCACCACGTCGGTGTGCCCGGACAACGCGATGCCGCCGACCCCGGCGGGTCCAATGGTGGCGAACAGGCTGGCCTTCTCGCCGTCGGCTGTCGGCACGCGCGAACTTTCGACGCCGTGCTGCCGCAGGTACTCCTCGACGAAGCGGATGAGCGGGATGTTGGTCTTGTGGCTGGTCGTGTCGAAGGCGACCAGACGTGCCAGCAGTTCCTTCGCCGTGGCCAGGTCTGCGCCCATCTCGACCTTCAATTCAGGCTGCGCGCCGCATGCGGGCTGTCCAGCGAAAACGCCGGGACCGCCACATTGATCAGCTCGCCAGATTCCGTCGTCATCTGGTAGCTGCCGACCATGATGCCCGACGGCGTCGTCAACGGACAGCCCGAGGTGTAGCGGAACGAGGCGCCGGGCTCGAGCACGGGCGTCTGCCCAACCACGCCGGGCCCGCGCACCTCTTCGAGGCGACCGTTCGCATCCGTGATGCGCCAGTGGCGGGAGCGCAGCTGCGCGGTTTCGCTGCTCTCATTGATAATGTCGATGGTGTAGGCCCAAAAGTAGCGGCCGTCCTCCGGGGAAGATTCCTCCTCCAGGAATTGCGGCACGACGCGCACGCGGATGCCACGGGTGACCGCTTCGTACATGGGCTGCGCCGCCGGCTGGAGCAAGATCGTCTCTGATCGAAGCGCTTGGCTTCGATCATGGAACGTGAATCTTGCTCTCGAGTCTATGAACAGAGCAGGATTCGCACTTCGGCCGCCACGTCTCGATGTTGGCAAGGTCATGCAATCCGAAGCGATCCTGCCCTAGGCTGCAGGCTGGTGCCTGCCTCCTTTAGCGGATTTTAGTGGCCGCCAGCGCGCGGTCAATGTCGGCCGCGAGATCGGCGAAGGATTCCAGGCCCACCGACAGCCGGAGCATGCCGTCCGAGATGCCGAGCTCGGCGCGCGCCTCGGGCTTGAGGCGCTGGTGGGTGGTGGTGGCGGGGTGCGTGATGAGGCTCTTGGCGTCTCCCAGGTTGTTCGAGAGCCTGATGAGCTTCAAGGCATTGAGGAAGCGGAACGAGGTTTCCTTGCCCCCTTCCAGCTCGAAAGTAACGATCTGGCCGGGGCCCGACATCTGCCGCTTGGCAAGCGCGGCCTGGGGATAGTCGGAGCGCCCACAGAACAGCACGCGCTTGACGCCTGCCTGGTCGGCCAGGTGATCGGCGATCCTGGTGGCCGTCTCGCACTGGGCGCGCACGCGGATGGGCAGCGTCTCGAGGCCCTTGAGCATGACCCAGGCATTGAACGGGCTGAGCGACGGTCCAGTGTGCTTGAGGAAGTTGTGCAGGTGGTCCTTCACGTAGGCCTGGGAGCCCAGCACGATGCCGCCGAGGCACCGGCCCTGGCCGTCGATGTGCTTGGTGGCGGAGTAAACCACGATGTCCGCGCCGAGCTTCAGCGGCTTTTGCAGGATCGGCGTGGCGAACACGTTGTCGACCACAACGAGGGCGCCTGCGGCGTGGGCGATTTCCGAGACGGCGGCGATGTCGACCAGATCAAGGGTGGGGTTGGCCGGCGTCTCGAAGAAGAACGCCTTGGTGTTGGGGCGCACGGCCTTTTGCCAGGCACCGCTGTCGCGGCCATCCACGAGCGTGGAGGCAATGCCGAAGCGCGGGCACAGGTCCTCCACCACGTACCGGCAGGAGCCGAACAGCGCCCGCCCAGCCACCACGTGGTCGCCGGCCTTCAGGAAGCACAGCAGCGAGGAGGTGACGGCCGCCATGCCGGTGGCCGTAGCGCGCGCGGCCCCGGCCCCTTCCAGCAGCCGCATGCGCTCCTCGAACATGGCAACGGTCGGGTTGGCGTAGCGGCTGTAGATGAAGCCCGCCTCGCTCTTGAACCGCTCCTCGGCCTGCTCGGCGGAGTTGTAGACGTAGCTCTGGGTGAGGAATATCGCCTCCGAGGTCTCCGAGAAGGCGGACCGCATGGTCCCGCCATGGACGAGCTGGGTCTCGGGGCTCCAGGACTGGGAAGCGTCGGTAGGCTGGGACTTGTCAGTCATTTGCGCGTCTCCCTCGCCCGCTTCCGACCGCGGGCAACAAAAAACCGGCTCCAACAGCGCCGCCTTTGCTAGCCGGGCGCTCTTGAGTTGGTTCACGCGCACGGCCTTTTAGCGATTTCTTTTGCGTGGCTGCAAGCCGGCCGGCCAAATCACCACGTATTCCGATACGGGGATTACCGCGTCCGGGCGCTTGGCGTCAATGGCCCAATCGTCTAGACGGGCGGCAAGCGAGGTTTGCCATGGCCAAAACCCAAGTAAAAGCACAGCCCAAACGAGCGCTTGCATCTAAAGCGGGCATCCTTCCCGTGCAGGCGATCCGGAGGCTCATCGAGGCTGGGCAGGTGAAGCTGGCCCAGCCGCTGCTCCCCAACCAGCTCCAACCGGCAAGCCTGGATCTGCGGCTCGGTGCCCAGGCGTTCCGCGTGCGCGCCAGCTTCCTGCCCGGGCCGGAAAATCCGGTTGCCTCCAAGTTGCGGGACCTGAGGCTGCATGTCATCGACCTTACCAACGGCGCGGTGCTCGAGACAGGCTGCGTCTATATTGTGCCGCTGCTCGAAAGCATGGCGCTCCCGACGGAACTGGCGGCTGCCACTAACCCGAAAAGCTCGACTGGCCGCCTCGACGTCTTCACGCGGGTGATCGCCGATGGCGTTGCGGCCTTCGACCAGGTGCCGGCAGGCTACACAGGCCCGCTGTATGCCGAGATCTGTCCGCAGACCTTTCCCATCGTGGTGCGGATGGGCTCTCGTCTCAACCAGATCCGCTTTCGCGTGGGGCCCGTGGAAGACGACGACCTTGCGCTCATCGAGCTGCACAGCCGCGAAAACCTGGTCTCATGTGAGCAAGCCGACATTGCGCGTGGGATCGCCCTCTCCGTGGATCTTGCCGGCAGCAAGCGCGGTCTCGTCGGCTATCGCGCCAAACGGCACACGGGGCTCATCGATGTCGATGCCCCAGGCTCCTGCCGGGTCTCGGAGTACTGGGAGCCGATCCACGCCAGCGACAGCAAGCGGCTGATTCTCGATCCCGATCAATTCTACATCCTCGCTTCCAAGGAGGCAGTGCACGTGCCGCCGACGCACGCCGCGGAGATGGTGCCCTTCAATCCGCTGGTGGGCGAGTTCCGCGTACACTACGCCGGCTTCTTCGATCCAGGCTTCGGTCACGCCGCTGCGGGCGGCACCGGTGCCAAAGCGGTGCTCGAGGTGCGCAGCCACAAGGTGCCGTTCATTCTCGAGGACGGTCAGATCGTGGGCCGACTTATCTATGAGCGCCTGACCGAGGCGCCGGAAGTGCTGTACGGCAGCGACCTGGGCTCCAACTACCAGGCGCAAGGTCTCAAACTTTCCAAGCATTTCAAGTAGCTGCGGCGCGGCACAGCTGGTGCGTGCCCCGGGCTGCGGCATCAGCCCGCCTTATTGGGGGCCCGGTCGTGGGCTAGTGAACCTGCCCTGATTTGCCGCCACGCCAATCCGCGCGCCGCGAGGGGCTGGCCGGTGGGGCGGTTTTCGTGTTTTCTTGCCCCGCGTCGGCTTGCGGACTGTCAACGGAACGACACGATGAAGCGCAGTGCGGGGCTGGTTGCGGCCCTCCTTCTGTTGGTCTCGCTTGGCGCCCCGGCCCGGGCCAGCGACGCCGTGAACTGCTTCGGCGAGGACGTCGACCGGCGCATCGAAGGCTGCACGGCGCTGATCGAGCGCCGCGACACCAGCGTCGCGGACTTGAGCTCGATCTTTGCCATGCGGGCGCTCGCCTACTCGCTGAAGGGCGAGTACGACACCGCCATCCGCGATTACGACACGGCCATCGTCATGCGCCCCGACTTCGCCGTGGCGCTCAACAACCGGGCCTGGGCCTACTTCCGCTGGGGCAAGGCGGAGACCGGGCTGCCGGACGTGGAGCGGTCGCTGCAGCTGAGCCCCACCAGCCCCCACGCGCTGGACACCCGCGCGCACATCCGCCAGGCGCTGGGCGACCCGCAGTCCGCGCTGCGCGACTACAACGAGGCCATGTATTTCGGCGGCTCGCGCATGATCAAGCTCTACCAGTGCGGGCTGACCGAGGCCCGCCTCTACAACGGCGAGATCGACGGCATGTGGCGGCAGGAGCTGCAGACTGCGCTGGAGCAGTGCGTGCGCGACAAGACCTGCGACCCGCTGCCCGCCGACGAGCATTGCCGCGCGGCGACATCTTGAGGGGTGCGCCTTCCGAGGGCGGGAGATGAGTACCGTGTTGCGCAGGATTGCCCTGTTTGCATCGGCGGCAGCTGCTGCCGCGACCTGCGCAACCGTCACTGCCGTTGCGCTGCGCGACACCGATATTCTCGGCAAGTGGTGCGGCACTGAAAGCGACTACCACATCACCCGCACGTCCATGACGGTGACGCGCGCTTCCGACAACGCCCAGCTGGTGTTCGACATCCTCAAGTTCGAGGCGCGCGAAGGCTCTTTGCTGGTGCAATGGCGCCTGCAGGGGCGCGTTGGGGGCACGGAGTTCGGTGAATTCAGCGCGGACGGGCTCAAGATGGCGCAGTTGCCGAATGCCAAGGGGCCACGCCGCGAATTCCGCCGCTGCTGAGGCGTGTCAGGGGGAGGGGGTCAGACCCCTCGCCTCCAGCGTCTGCGCCGAAAGTGAGCCGGCTGCGCGAGGGGTCTGACCCCCTTTTACCGGGATGACAAATTCACCCAAGCCCACCCTCGCGTTCGACGAAGGTAGCCACCGCCGTGGCGCCCTCGCCGGTCTTCAGGTTGGTGAACACGAAGGGGCGCTCGCCTCGCATGCGGCGTGTGTCGCTTTCCATGACTTCGAGCGAGGCGCCGACGTGGGGCGCCAAATCGATCTTGTTGATGACGAGCAGGTCGGAGCGGGTGATGCCGGGTCCGCCCTTCCTCGGGATCTTCTCGCCCTGCGCGACGTCGATCACGTAGATGGTGAGATCGGCGAGCTCGGGGCTGAAGGTGGCTGCGAGATTGTCGCCGCCCGATTCGATCAGGATCAGGTCGAGGGCGGGATATCTGCGGCGCATGTCGGCAATGGCGGCCAGGTTGATGGAAGCATCCTCGCGGATGGCCGTGTGAGGGCAGCCGCCGGTCTCCACGCCCATGATGCGCTCCTGCGGCAGCGCACCGGCGCGGGTGAGGATGAGCGCATCCTCCTTGGTGTAGATGTCGTTGGTGATGGCGCAGATGTCGTAGCGGTTGCGGAAGGCCTTGCACAGCGCCTCCATCAGCGCCGTCTTGCCCGAGCCGACAGGGCCGCCGATGCCGACGCGCAGGGGACCGTTGGGGGATTTGCTCATGGGGCGCACCTTTACAGCTACAGGGGTCAGACCCCTCGCGATCACCGTCTCGTTGACTTACCATCGTTGGAAGCGAGGGGTCTGACCCCGCCTCCCGGCATATGGTTAATACTGAACGTCTCGATGTTTCACGTGAAACAATGCATCGTTCAGTATTAACCATATTGGCGCCGCGACATCCGGCGTCAGACCCCTCGCCTCCAGCCATCATGCCTCGTCGAGCGGCTGATCGCGAGGGGTCTGACGCCCTCTACGATCTGAACAGCCGCGTGTACTGGGTCTCGTGCCGCATGGAGGCGATGTCGGCCATGATGGCCGCGCCACCGATGTCGTCGAGACTGGCGGCCAGCGCGCCTGAGACGATGCGCGGGATCAGCGGCTCGAGGCGGGCAAGCACACGCAGCCCGTCGGTCTGTCCCAGCGGGATCAGCCGCACCCCGGCCGAGACGAGGTTGGCCGCGAAGGCCTGCGCGAACGCCTGTGCCGTCGCGGCGAGCGGCAGTGCATGCGCTGCGGCGCTTGCTCCTACGGCTACCGGGTACGCCACCTCCGTGCCTTCGGCAGCGAGGCGCTCCAGCTCGGGGCGGGGCCACACGGCTTGCGTCGCCGCCAGGAAGGCCGCGCCCTGCGCCAGGGTCTCCAGCCGCCGCTCGGCCGAGGGCGCGAAGGCTGCCGCCAGCTCGACCGTTTCGGCCAGCAGGCGCTCGTCGCCGCCGGCTACCGCACGCCAGGCCTCGGCGAGAAAGATCACATCGGATCGCCCGGCGCCGTGCGTGAGGATGTCCTCGATCCAGTCGCCGAGCGTGGCCGCATCCCTTACACGGCCCGCCTCGACGGTCCATTCCAGGCCGTGCGAGTAGCTGTATCCGCCCACCGGATAGGCCGGCGACAGCCAGGTCATCAGGCGGGCGAGGGTGGGCGACGCAACGCCGTCGCCGCTGGCGTTTGCGCCTTCACCATACGCTTCGTCATTCCCGCGCAGGCGGGAATCCATGCAACTGTCCGCACCCTCGTGGTCAAGTGTTCTGGGTCCCCGCCTCTCTTCTTGCGCGCCTTCGGCACGACGCGGGGATGACGTTGTGGTTGGGTCTGCGGGCATCGCGATCAATGCTCGTGATGGTGATGGCTGTGGCCGTGCACCGCGCCATGGCCGTAAGCGCCGCCCTCGGGGTTGAAGGGCCGCTCGACGGCGCGCACCTCCGCACCCAGGCCGCGCACCATGTCGGCGATCACGTGGTCATTGCGGATGTGGATGACGCGCTCGCCGATCTCGGTTGCAAGATGGCGGTTGCCGAGGTGCCAGGCGATGCGCGCCAGGGCACGCTCGTCGCGGCACGCGATCTCCAGCAGATGCTCCGGCGCCGCCTCTACGGCGACGATGCGGCCATCCTCCAGTCGGATGCCGTCGCCGGCACACAGCATGGGCGCCCTGGCGAGATCGAGCAGGAACGACAGGCCACCGACGCCGGTGAGCGAGATGCGGCGCCGCGTGCGCCTGGTCGTAGTCCAGGCGCACGATGTCTGCAGGCTTCCCGTGCCATATGCCGGCTGGCAGGATCCTGGTGGCTCTCAGCATTGGTGCTCCTTGATCCCCTCTCCCCACTCTTCAGTGGGGAGAGGACTAGGGTGAGGGGCGGCAAACAGTCTGCGTCGGCGCTTGGTGCCGCCCCTCACCCTGACCCTCTCCCCGTAAGAACGGGGAGAGGGAGAGCTAGAATAGAAAATACCGTTGCGCCATGGGCAGCACGTTGGCCGGCTCGCAGGTGAGGAGCTCGCCGTCGGCGCGCACCTCGTAGGTCTCCGCATCGACCTCGATATTGGGCGTGGCGTCGTTCAGCACCATCGATTTCTTGGAGATGCCACCGCGCGTGTTGCGCACGGGCAGCAGCTTCTTCTGCACCGCCAGCCGCTGCGCCAGATAGCCGTCGATGGCGGCCTGGCTGACAAAGGTCACCGCGGAGGAGGCGACAGCGCGGCCGAAAGCGCCGAACATCGGGCGGTAGTGCACAGGCTGCGGCGTCGGGATCGAGGCGTTGGGATCGCCCATCGGCGCGGCGGCGATGGTGCCGCCAAGGATGACAAGATCGGGCTTCACCCCGAAGAACGCCGGGCTCCACAGCACCAGGTCGGCGCGCTTGCCGACCTCCAGCGAGCCCAGCTCGTGCGCCACGCCCTGGGCGATGGCCGGGTTGATGGTGTACTTGGCGATGTAGCGCCTGACGCGGAAGTTGTCGTTGCCGGGCGCGTCCTCCTTCAGCTGCGCCGCGCTGGCCCTTCATCTTGTGCGCCGTCTGCCAGGTGCGGATCAGCACCTCGCCGACGCGGCCCATGGCCTGGCTGTCGGAGGAGATCATGGAAAGCGCACCGAGGTCGTGCAGGATGTCCTCGGCGGCGATGGTCTCGCGCCTAATCCGGCTTTCGGCGAAGGCGATGTCCTCGGGGATGTTGGAATTGAGGTGGTGGCACACCATGAGCATGTCGAGATGCTCTTCCAGCGTGTTCACCGTGAAGGGTCGCGTCGGGTTGGTGGAGGACGGCAGCACGTTGCGCAAGCCTGCCACCTTGATGATGTCGGGCGCATGCCCGCCGCCGGCGCCCTCGGTGTGGAAGGCGTGGATGGTGCGGCCCTTGAAGGCGGCGATGGTGTCTTCCACGAAGCCCGACTCGTTCAGCGTGTCGGTGTGGATCATCACCTGCACGTCGTAGTCGTCGGCCACCGACAGCGCGCAATCGATGGCCGCCGGCGTCGTGCCCCAGTCCTCGTGCAGCTTGAGGCAGGAGGCGCCGCCTTGGATCATCTCGATGAGCGCGTTCGGCTGCGAGGCATTGCCCTTGCCGGAGAATGCGAGGTTCATGGGGAACGCCTCGGCAGCCTCGATCATGCGCGCCAGATGCCAGGGACCGGGCGTGCAGGTGGTGGCCGAGGTGCCCGTGGCCGGGCCGGTGCCGCCGCCGATCATCATGGTAATGCCGGAGTTCAGCGCCTCCTCGATCTGCTGAGGGCAGATGAAATGGATGTGGCTGTCGATGCCACCGGCGGTCAGGATCTTGCCCTCGCCGGCGATCGCCTCCGTGCCAGGCCCGACGATGATGGTGACGCCGGGCTGCGTGTCCGGGTTGCCGGCCTTGCCTATTGCCGAGATGCGGCCGTCGCGCAGGCCCACGTCGGCCTTCACGATGCCGCTGTGGTCGATGATGAGCGCGTTGGTGATGACGGTATCGACGGCGCCCTCGGCGCGGGAGGCCTGACCCTGGCCCATGCCGTCGCGGATGACCTTGCCGCCGCCGAACTTCACCTCCTCGCCGTAGGTGGTGAAGTCCCTCTCCACCTCGACGATGAGGTCGGTGTCGGCGAGCCGCACCTTGTCGCCCGTGGTGGGGCCGAACATGTCGGCATAGGCGGCACGGGAGATTCTGGTGGGCATGTGCGTTAGTCCTGATGATCGTCAACGTGTCGGAAACCTGGCGTACGACCGGCCTTCTTGTCGAACGTCAGCGTGTGCGAGCATCCCGCCATCAGATTCATATGGGCGATCAGACAATCCGCAAATCCGATGTTCGACGATCCATAAAGCAGCAGAGCGGCTCTCACTTCAGCGTCAGCGCCCAACTGGATGTTCTCAGCAAACAGAAGCCGGCCGATGACCTCCGAGACGATCTTCCGTTCAAGGTCCAGCCTCTTCTCCATGATCCATGCCGTCTCGGCAAGCACCACTGCATTGACGAACAGCGACGCCCCTTTCGCCTCCACGATGTTCCCTGCTCGCTCGAGTTCCGCGTCGCTCGAGGCAAGATCGGCCAGATCGGGAGATAGGAGCCACCGCACTAGGATGTTTGTATCAAGACCAATCACGACCCACGCTTCTTGACACCCCGGGGCAGCGCCCGTGACCTTGCCTCGTCGATCCACTTCTCTATCTCGGCGTTGGTCGGTCGCCGCTTGACCTTGTTGGCCAAGATGCCTCTCAGGTCAGCGAACGTGCCGCTGCGAACCTTGAGGGCGAAAGAGCCATCGGCTTGCTCGATGAACATGACCCGATCTCCAGGCTCGATGCTCAGCCGGGTACGGAGCTCAACGGGCAGCGTTATCTGGCCCTTGGATGTCACTTTGGCTTCCATCAGGGTCACGGCGGACCTCCGTAGGTGTATGGAGACTATCCTTACTTTATATGAGAAGTAAGGAATTCACAACTTCCCCATCACCTCCTGCTGGAACCCATAGACCTCGCGCCTGCCGCCGAACGGCACGAGCTGCACGTCGCGGGTCTGGCCCGGCTCGAAGCGCACCGCGGTGCCGGCGGCGATGTCGAGGCGGTGGCCGCGCGCTCTCGCCCGATCGAAAGACAGCGCCTTGTTGGTCTCGGCGAAGTGGTAGTGCGAGCCGACCTGGATCGGCCGGTCGCCGGTGTTGGCGACCGTGAGCGTAATGGACGGCCGGCCGGCGTTGAGCTCGATGTCGCCGGGCGCGGTGATGACTTCGCCGGGGATCATGGCGTCCTCCTAGACAACCGCGAGAGCGACACCGGCGGCGGCAACCAGGGCGCCGGCGCCTCGCACCAGCAGGCGCCCGCGCGGGCTCGTGGCGATCCGCGTGACGGCGAGGCCGATGGCATGAAGAAGCGCGGTAGCGAGCGCGAAACCGGCAGCGTAGGTGGCAGCAGCAGCATCCCCTGGAAGCTCGGCGCCGTGCGCATGACCGTGCAACAGAGCAAACACCGCGACCAGACCAGCCCCGATGGGAACCGGCAGGCGAGCCGCCGCCAGCACCAGGAGCCCCAGCACGACCACGGAGGCGAGGATGCCGGATTCCACCATGGGCAAGGGCAACGCCGGCCATGCCCAGCACGCCGCCCAGCACCATCACGCCCGACAAAGGCGACGGGCCAGGCCCACAGCGCACGCCCGCCGTTCAGGCCGGCCCATAAGCCAACCGCCACCATCGCCAGCATGTGGTCGAGCCCGGTCCAGGGATGAGTGAAGCCGGACGCAAACGATACGACATGCTCGGTGCCGGTATGCGCCATCGCTGTCCCGCTCCCGACGGTTGCCGTAGCCGCAGCCGCGAGCATGTATGAAAGCGCGGTCCGGCCTCGCGCGCCGCAAGCCCCCTCTCCCCTCGGGGGAGAGGACGTGACGCCATGACTTACGGACGCTGTCGCCAACGGCGAAGAACTGCGCCTGCCATGATGATGCGGCCGTAAGTCATCTGGCCGAACTGGTGAGGGGCAACTTCCTGGAGCGCGTGCGAAGGCCCCCTCATCCGCCCCTTCGGGGCACCTTCTCCCCAAGGGGAGAAGGGCCTTGCCGGCCAGCATCAGAGAGCCGCGCAACGGCCCATTCAGCGAACGACGCGCCATCTTCGTCAGAACCTTCACACAACAACTCCTTTTTGTCTTTGCTACCTGATCGGCTTGTGGACAGTGACGAGCTTGACGCCGTCGGGGAACGTGGCTTCCACCTGCACGTCGTGGATGATCTCGGCGATGCCGTCCATCACCTGGGCGCGGGTGACGACCTGCGCGCCGGCTTCCATCAGGTCGGCCACGCTGCGCCCGTCGCGCGCGCCTTCCACCACGAAGTCGGAGATCAGCGCCACGGCCTCGGGATGGTTGAGCTTGACGCCGCGCTCCAGCCGGCGGCGGGCCACGATGGCCGCCATGGAGATCAGCAGCTTGTCCTTCTCGCGGCCGGTGAGGTTCATGCGGTTCCCCTGCGCTGCCGGTGTCAGACCCTCTGGGTCTGACACCATAGCACCATCGTTCCATCACGGTGTCAGACCCAGAGGGTCTGACACCCCGTCAGCACTGCCACACGCGCGGCAGCGGCCGGCCGGCGAGCCTGGCGATCAACGGTTCAAGGTCTTTCTGCAGGATGCGGCCATCGCGCGCCGCGCCGCGCACGACGAGCAGGTCGTTCCAGGTGCTCGCGCCCGCAGTGCAGTTCGCATCCTGCAGGAGCGCGCGCACCTCCTCGAGGCGGGACGCTGCATCCGGCGCTGCATAGACGAGCAAGGCGGAGGCGCGGGCACCATCGAGGGTGGCGCTTCGGTCCAGGATATGGGCGATGGGTCCGTCGATGAGAAAAGTATCGGCAAAAACGAGCCGGCCGTCGCAGCGCAGGCGCCAGGCATCGCGGGCCGCGCCACGGCGCACGTCCTCGCCCATGGCGGCGCGCCCGAAGATCAGGAACTCGGCGGCGAGGAAGGTGGCGCTGCGCGACATCGCCACGTCCGTGCGCCGATCGAGCCTGGCCTTGTCGAACAGGATGGTCGGCTGCGGCAGCCACGCGAGGCGTGCAGCATCAGCCAGCTGCAGGCGTACCCGGATTTCGGTTTCACCCTCGAGGGACCGGTAGATTTTCTCGGCGGCAGCGGAGGTCACCGTCGCGTTGCACTGGGCGGCGAGCGTCACGTCGATATCGATGCGGTCGCCGCCAGTGAGCCCGCCGGCCGTGTTGAGGAGCACGGCTTCGGGAGGTTCGCCCACGGCCGGCTTGGGAAAGCGAACCCGTGCAGCGCCCTCCTGGCGCAGCACGCCGAGCCGCGTTTGCCCGGCGTCAGGGACAAACCCGAGGCGCACCGAGCCTTCCGTGCGCGGCAGCCAGGACCGGGCCTGAAGCACGCGAGCGATTTCCTCCAGTTGTAGGTTGGGTCAAGCGCAGCGCATGACCCAACACTATATCGCGTTGGTCGATCTAGTGTTGGGTCATGCGCTGCGCTTGACCCAACCTACAAGTCACACCGTAAGGTAGCGCCGAACGTCGCTCTCCACCATCTCCGCGCCCTTGCCGGCCAGCACCACCTCGCCGCGCTCCATCACCGCATAGTTGTCGGCCAGCGAGCGGGCGAAATCGAAGTACTGCTCGACCAGCAGGATCGCCATTTTCCCTTGCTCACGCAGATAGGTGATGGCGCGGCCGATATCCTTGATGATGGAGGGCTGGATGCCCTCGGTCGGCTCGTCCAGCACCAGCAGCCTGGGCTGGGTGACGAGGGCACGGGCGATGGCGAGCTGCTGCTGCTGGCCGCCCGAGAGATCGCCGCCACGCCGGCCCAGCATGGACTTGAGGATGGGGAAGAGATCGAAAAGCTCGTCGGGGACGGCCCGCTCGCTGGGGGGAAGCCGGGCGAATCCCGTTTCCAGGTTCTCGCGCACTGTGAGGAGGGGGAAGATCTCGCGGCCCTGCGGCACGTAGGCGATGCCGCGGCGGGCCCGCTCGTAGGCCTTGAGGCGGGTGATGTCCTGCCCGTCGAGCAGCACGCGGCCCGCGCGCACGGGCTGGTGGCCGACGATGGCACGCAAGAGCGAGCTCTTGCCCACTCCGTTGCGGCCGAGCACGCAGGTGATCTTGCCGGGCTCGGCTGAGACCGACACCCGCCGCAGCGCCTGCGCGGCGCCATAGTAGAGATCGATCGATTCGACCGTCAGCATACTTACCTCCCGTCCCTTCCCCCTCTCCCCGCTTGCGTCCATGCGGAGCATGGCTTCGCCATGACGAGAGGGTCGGGGTGAGGGGCGGCCGCAAGAAACGTCGGTGCTTTGTGCCGCCCCTCACCCTAACCCTCTCCCCATGCCGAAAAGGCATGGGGAGAGGGAATCCCATCGCCGTCACCGCCCCAAGTAGACCTCGACCACGCGCTCGTTGGCGCTGACCTCGTCGATGGAGCCTTCCGCCAGCACCGAGCCCTCGTGCAGCACCGTCACCTTCACGCCGAGGCGGCGCACGAACTCCATGTCGTGCTCCACCACGATGACGGTGTGGTCCTTGGCGATGTCGCGCAGGAGCTCGGCGGTCGTCATGGACTCCGCGTCCGTCATGCCGGCGACCGGCTCGTCGACCAGCAGGAGCTTGGGATCCTGCGCGATGAGCATGCCGATCTCGAGCCACTGCTTCTGGCCGTGCGACAGGGCGCCGGCCAGCCGCTGGCGGTGCGCGGTGAGGCCAATGGTCTTCAGGATCGCGCTGATGCGCTCCGCATCGCCATTGGGGCGCCAGAACAGGTTGCGCCTGACGGTGCGGTCGCCATCCAGCGCGAGCAGCACGTTGTCCTCGACCGTGTGGTTGTCGAACACGGTCGGCTTCTGGAACTTGCGGCCGATGCCGAGCTGGGCGATGGCCGCCTCGTCCTTGGTCCTGAGATCGACGCTGCCATTGTCGAACAGCACCTCGCCGCTGTCGGGCCTGGTCTTGCCGGTGATGACGTCCATCATGGTGGTCTTGCCGGCCCCGTTGGGACCGATGATGGCGCGCATCTCGCCATGGGCGAGATCGAGGGACAGGTTGTTCAAGGCGCGGAAGCCGTCGAAGCTGACCGTCACGCCGCTCAAATAGAGCAGGCTTTGCGTGATCTCGCGCGGCTTTCCGACGGCGGGGCTGACGGCCATGGCTCACTCCGCCAGTTGCGGCGCGGGTTTCCGTCCCGCTCGCGCGACGGGTTCCCCTCCCCCTTGCGGGGAGGGGCTAGGGGTGGGGGTAACCCCAACCATAGATGTTCTGCGATCCCCCCCTACCTGTCCCTCCCCCGAGACATCTGCGCGCGCCTCCGGCGCGACGGGGGAGGGGACGCTGGGGCTCGCCTCGCGCCTCGGCAGCAGGCCCAGCACGCCACGCGGCAGGAAGATCGTGACCAGCACGAACAAGGTGCCCAGGATGAACAACCAGTAGGGCGCCAGCGTGCCGATAGTGAATATCGTCTTGGCGTAGTTCACCAGGACCGCTCCGAGCGCCGCGCCGACCAGCGTGCCGCGACCGCCGACCGCCACCCAGATCACCATCTCGATGGAATTGGCGGGCGCAAACTCGCTCGGGTTGATGATGCCGACCTGCGGCACATAGAGAGCCCCGGCAATACCGGCCATGCATGCGGACAGCGTGAACACGTAAGTCTTGTAGTGCTCGACACGATAGCCGAGGAAGCGCGTGCGGCTCTCCTCGTCGCGCACGGCGATCAGAACCTTGCCCGCCTTGGAGCGCACCACGGCCTGCGCGACGAGATAGCCCAGGCCCAAGGCCACCGCCGAAAGTGCGAACAGCGCCGCCCGCGTCGTGGTGGCCTGCACATTGAACCCTAGAATGTCCTTGAAGTCGGTCAGGCCGTTGTTGCCGCCGAAGCCGAAGTCGTTGCGGAAGAAGCCCAGCATCAGCGCAAAGGTGAGCGCCTGGGTGATGATCGACAGGTAGACGCCCGTGACGCGGCTGCGGAAGGCGAACCAGCCGAACACGAACGCCAGAGCGCCCGGCACAGCCAGGATCATGAAGGCCGCAAAGGGGAAATGATTGAACCCGTACCAGTACCAGGGCAGCTCCTTCCAGTTCAGGAACATCATGAAATCGGGAAGGATGGGATGGGCGTAGACCCCGCGCGTGCCGATCTGGCGCATCATGTACATGCCCATGGCATAGCCGCCGAGCGCAAAGAATGCGCCGTGGCCGAGCGACAGGATCCCGCAATAGCCCCACACCAGATCGAGCGACAGCGCCAGCAGCGCGAAGCACAGGTACTTGCCCCATAGCGACACGGTCGTGGTCGACACGTGGAAAGGCGAGGACGGCGGCACGAACACGTTGAGGAACGGCACCAGGACCGCCGCGGCCGCCAGGATGCCCAGGAAAATCCAGCCGCGGCCGTCAGGGGCCTCGAGGAACCGGCGCGTGATCATGCCTCCACCGCCCGGCCCTTGAGCGCGAACAGGCCGCGCGGGCGCTTCTGGATGAAGAGAATGACCAGTACGAGCAGGGCGATCTTGCCGAGCACGGCGCCGGCATAGGGCTCCAGGAACTTGTTGGCCACGCCCAGCGTCAGCGCGCCGACAAGAGTGCCCCACAGGTTGCCGACGCCGCCGAACACCACCACCAGGAAGCTGTCGATGATGTAGCTCTGGCCGAGGTTGGGGGAAACGTTGTCGATCTGGGAGAGCGCCACGCCTGCGAGACCGGCGATGCCCGATCCCAGGCCGAACGTGAGCGCATCGATGCGCCCGGTGTGGATCGCCATGGAGCTTGCCATGCGCCGGTTCTGCGTGACGGCGCGCATGTGCAGCCCCAGCGTGGTGTAGCGCAGCGCCCCCAGCAGCGCGGTGAACACGATGCCGGCGAACACGATGATCCAGAACCGGTTGAGCGTGATGGCTAGCCCCCCGAACTCGACCACGCCCGACATGAAGCTCGGCGTGCCCACCTCGCGATTGTTGGCGCCGAAGGTGGTGCGCACGGCCTGCTGCAGGATAAGACTGATGCCCCAGGTGGCGAGCAGCGTCTCCAGCGGCCGGCCGTACAGGAACTGGATGACCCCGCGCTCGATGGCGATGCCGACCAGGCCGGCCACCACGAATGCCGCCGGAATGGCGATCGCCAGCGAGTAGTCGAACAGCCAGGGCGCGGTAGTGCGGATCACCTCCTGCACCACGAAGGTGGTGTAGGCGCCCAGCATCACCATCTCGCCGTGCGCCATGTTGATGACGCCCATGACGCCGAAGGTGATGGCCAGGCCGATGGCGGCAAGCAGCAGCACGGAGCCGAGCGAGATCCCGTACCACAGATGCTGCACCTGCCTCCAACGCTCGAGGTGCTGGTCGATCGCGGTGATGGCATCGGCCACCCCACGCTGGACGTCGGGCGGAAGGCTGGCGGGCAAGCTGCCGAGCAGCGCCCGCGCCTCCTGGTCGCTGCGATCGCGGATGACGGCGATGGCCTCGAGCTGGTCGATCTCCTTGGCGGCGGCTTGCATGACGACGACGGCCGCCTTGGCCTCCGACAGCGCCTTCTTCACGCGCCGGTCGGTTTCCTTGGCGAGTGCCGCCTCCAGCGCCGGCAGCGCATTGGCATCGCGCGACTTGAACACGGCCTGCGCCGCCTCGAAGCGCCTGGCCGGGTCGGGTGCGAGCAAGGTCAGGCCACCCAGCGCCGCCTCGACCGCTCGGCGCAGCCGGTTGTTGAGGCGCACCGTCTTGAGACCGGCCGGCGCGTCACCGGCGATGGGGGTTCCTGCGGCGGCGTCGAGCAGCGTGCCCGAGGCCTCGCGGATATAGATCTTCTTGTCGTCCGGGTTGAACAGCAGACGGCCGTCCTGCAGGGCCTCGATCACCTTGGCGGCCAGCGGATGGCCACTGCCGGCGACGCCGGTGATCGCTGCATCTGTGTCGCTGAAGGAATCGGCGGCAAAGCCCGCAAGCGCCTGCTCATAGCCTTGGGCGCGGGCGGGCATGCCACCGAGCACAAGCAAGCCGATGGCCGCCAGCAGCGCCGCCAAGCGTGCGCAAGAAATCCGCATCCCCATCCCCGGTATTCGCATTCGAAGGGAGGCGGCGGGCTCCACGCCGCCTCCCGCGCGTGTCAGGCAGCTACGTCAGCCGCCGCACTTGTTGGTTTTCGTGTTGTAGTTGCCGCACTTGAGCTTGACCCAGTCGGCCACGAGGTCCTTGGAGCCGTCGAGCTCTTTCGACCAGGCGTCGCCGGGAACCAGCCCAGGGGTCTTCCACACCACGTCGAACTGGCCGTCCGCACGCACCTCGCCGATCAGCACCGGCTTGGTGATGTGGTGGTTCGCCAGCATCTCCGACGTGCCGCCCGTGAGGTTCGGCACCTTGATGCCGACGATGGCGTCGATCACCTTGTCCGGGGCGGTGGTGCCAGCCTTCTTCACTGCCTCGACCCACATGGCGAAGCCGATCACGTGCGCTTCCATGGGATCGTTGGTGACGCGCTTGTCGTTCTTGATGAACGTCTTCCAGCGGGCGATGAAGTCCTTGTTGATGGGCGTGTCGACCGACTGGAAGTAGTTCCAAGCGGCCAAGTGCCCGACCAACGGCTTGGTGTCGATGCCAGCCAGCTCCTCCTCGCCCACCGAGAAGGCGACGGAGGGGATGTCCTTGGCCTTGATGCCCTGGTTGCCCAGCTCCTTGTAGAAGGGCACGTTGGCGTCGCCGTTGATGGTGGAGACGATGGCGGTGCGCTTGCCTTGCGAGCCGAACCGCTTGATGTCCGCCACGATCGTCTGCCAGTCGGAATGACCGAACGGCGTGTAGTTGATCATGATGTCATCGGACTTCACGCCTTTGGCCCTGAGATAGGCCTCGAGGATCTTGTTGGTGGTGCGCGGATAGACGTAGTCGGTGCCGGCCAGCACCCAGCGCACGACCTTCTCTTCCTTCTCGAGATAATCGACGGCGGGGATCGCCTGCTGGTTGGGCGCGGCACCCGTGTAGAAGACGTTGCGCTCGCTCTCCTCACCCTCGTACTGGACGGGGTAGAACAGGACGGAGTTCAGCTCCCGGAACACCGGCAGCACCGACTTGCGCGACACCGACGTCCAGCAGCCGAACACGGCGGCGACGCCCTGCTTGGTGATCAACTCGCGTGCCTTCTCCGCAAACAGCGGCCAGTTGGAGGCGGGGTCCACGACGACCGCCTCGAGCTTCTTGCCGAGCAGGCCACCCTTCTTGTTCTGGTCCTCGATCAGCATCAGCATGACGTCTTTCAGCGTCGTCTCGCTGATCGCCATGGTGCCCGAGAGCGAGTGCAGGATGCCCACTTTGATCGTGTCCTGCGCCCGGGCCTGTCCGGCCAGGGGCAGCGCCGCGATCACGAACAGCGCTACCGCTGCCGCCGCGGTTCTGAAAAATGTTCGAGTCATGAGCTGAACACCACCTCCGTTGGAATGGGTACGGGGTGCAACAACGCCCCCCGGTGGTTAACAGCAATCGGCGTGCCATGCGGATGGACTTGGCGTAGGATGCTGTAATTGCTACATATTCTACACAACCAAGCGACCCTGCCATGCTTAACGAAGCCGCTACCGCCCAGAATATAGGCAGACTGCCTGCTGCCTACGCTTTGGGCAATTATGTACTTGACGACAGAACAGGGATCGGCTAAGACTTAGGCATAGGAGCTAAGTCCATGGTCGACATCAGAAAGAACCCGGTCTTCACCGACGAAGCCGCCGCTCGTGCTCATCTTGAGCATATCCGCTGGCCGCAGGGCGTGATCTGCGTTCACTGCGGTGCCTACGGCGATGCCATTTCCGTTGTTCAGAAAACAGGCACCCGCCGCAAAGAGCCTGCCGAGGGCAAGAGGTACAAGCCCGCCCGCGCTGGCCGCTACTACTGCAGGGATTGCGAAGGCACCTTCACGGTGACGGTCGGCACCGTCATGGAGGACAGCCACATCCCCGTTCACAAGTGGCTCTATGCCTTCCGCCTCATGATGGGGTCGAAGAAGGGCGTCAGCAGCCACCAGCTCCACCGCACGCTTGGGCTCTCATACAAGAGCGCCTGGTTCATGAGCCACAGGATCAGGGAAGCGCTGCGCTCCGGCTTCCTGGCGCCTCCTATGGCTGGCCCTGGCCGCATCGCCGAGGCGGACGAGACGTTCATCGGTCGCAAGGCTGGCCAGCCCAAGGGCCGCAGCGGAATGCACCACAAGAACGCGGTCCTTACTCTTATCGATCGTGCAGCCGGCGAGGCCCGCAGCTTCCACGTCGACACGTGGACGGCCAAACAATCCTGCCCCTCGTGCACGCCAACATCGCCAGGGAAACGGAGATCGCCACCGACGAAGCGAAGCCACTATCGCGGCCTGAAGCGCGGCTACTACCACGCGACCGTCAATCACAGCCTAGAGGAATGGGTTGCTGGCCCCTACCACACCAACAATGCCGAGGCTTACTACTCTGTCTTCAAGCGCGGCATGAAGGGCGTCTACCAGCACTGCTCAGAGAAGCATTTGCACCGCTATCTTGCCGGAGTTTGATTTCCGCTATTCGAACCGCGCCAAACTCGGCGTTGACGATGCAAGGCGCACTGATCGCGCGCTGCGCGGCATCGAAGGCAAGAGGCTTACCTATCGGCGGGATTGGTCGGCCCCGATCCGCAGCAGGAGGCGAGGCGTAGACGCCGCGCTGAGGCAACTGCTCAGCTAGAGCTGTTTCCAGGCACCTTCCTGGGCCTCAGGCAGAAGCCAACATCGTAGCAATAGAACGCCGTTCATCTTGATAAGCTATTGATCTTGAACAATATTTGTCTTTATACAATCGCCTTGCACTACAATTGACATTGTAGTGCAAGCACTTTAGTGTCACCTTGCACTACGAATCCATTCGTAGTGCAAGGTCCGGCGCGAATGAAAATTCACAAACTACCGTTGGTAATCCAAACCCTATTCTCCGAGCTTGAGCAGCGCGTGCAAGATGCTGATTTTACGGAGACGTTTGAGAGGCCAGGCACCTTCAAAAAAATGAAACGTAACAATAGGTATTACTGGTATTGGCAATACAGAAAGAACGGAAAAGTCGTTCAAAAATACGTTGGCCAATTCACGAACAAGAGCGTCACAGAACGAGTAAAGCGTTTTGAAGAACTGAAAAACGATTTCGACGCAAGACGCAAGATCGTGCGATCGCTCGCCGCTGCTGGTCTGCCCATGAGTGACCCGCTAAGCGGCACAATCGTGGAGGCAATGGGTCGCGCCGGGTTCTTCCGGCTGCGTGGCGTGCTCATCGGTACGACTGCTTATCAGTGCTATTCGGGCCTGCTAGGCGCCAAACTCGAGGCGGCAACCCTGCGAACTGCCGATGCCGACTTCGCGCAGTTCTTTGCTATTTCTCAGCAGATCGACGACGCAATGCCTTCAGTGTTGGAGGTGCTAAGAGGGGTTGATGCCTCCTTCCGCGAGATTCCTCATCTCACCAACTCTCTCGCATCAACAAAGTTCGTCAACGATGACGCTTACAAGGTCGAATTTCTCACGCCTAACCGGGGCAGTGACGACTTTCAAGGAAGACCGTCACCAATGCCCGCGCTTGGAGGAGCATCGGCAGAACCCCTCCGTTTCCTGGACTTCTTGATCCGCGATCCAATTCGGTCGGTGCTCTTGCATGAAGCTGGCGTGGCCGTCACCATACCGGCACCGGAGCGATACGCCATTCACAAGCTAATCTTTACCCATCGGCGACTGGATGGCTCCAAGATCGGCAAGGACATTGCGCAAGCTGAGGCCCTGATCCATGCAATGGCCAACCTCCGCAGCGCTGCCTTAGCAGAGGCTTGGCAAGAAGCCTGGGAACGCGGTCCCGCTTGGCGAGAAAGCTTGCTCCAGGGGTTGGACACGATAGGCAAAGAGACTGTCACCCTGTTAGGCGACACAGTTGCGCGCGCGGCTCGTCGCAGAAAGTGGAAAATCGCCAACATCTGGCCTACTGAGCAATTCGCGCTGGACGTGTAAAGCGGCAGTCACTCAGACGACTTCTTAGGACGCTGCCGAGTGCCACTCTGTCTTCGCCTCTGAACCATTTCACGCTGCGTCTCATGCGGCGTGGTCATCATCTTCTTGAGCGCCTCGTTCATGCGCTCCATGATGGCGTCTTCCGACTCTGGCTTCTCTTGTTTGGGCTTTGCCATGCCGCATCCCTCACCGGGGCTCTTTCAACTTGAGCTTGATCACGATCGCTTCCATGAACGTTCGGACGTGCTCTAGAACCTTCTTAGCATCGTTTTCATCGTAGTCACCGCGCCCGTGAGCAATGTGGTTGCGCCAAACGGTGGTGAAGTAGCGGAACTCGATAACCGCTTCCTCACAGGCCTCAAGGAATGCGCTTCTCTTCTTGGCGGCAGCGCGAGACGGCGGCTTGGCGCCTTTCGGTGTGTTCGCAAGCACCAATCGCTCAGTCGTGATCTTCTTGGTAATCTCCTTGGTCAAATCCGCCCAAGTAGCCCTATCGGGGACGAACTTGACCTTCAGCCTCGTGGCTAGTGCGGGCAGACCGAACTCAAGCACCATTATGCAGTGATGGATGCTCGCGTGAGGATGCCCAAGTGCGTAGCAGTCCACGGCGGCAGCGATATCCTTGCGAGCCGAAGGAAAGGCGCCGGTGATCTTGGTCCACTCAGTTGATGCATTCTGAACCAGGAGACCTTTGTCGCGTGGGTAGTGATAGAAAACATGGTCCTGGGCGTCGTCCTCTAGAGCTTCGTAGAGCCTCCAAAGTTCAGCCCTGAGATGACCCCAAGTCAGCTCGCCCCTTTGATGCCTCAGGAGAATTCTGCGAGTGCACGCCTGTCCTTTGTCGAACTTGTGTAGATCGCAAAGACGGGAAGCCAAATCCAGGGTCATGGCCACTCTCTCAAGGTCACTTCCTTCCGGAAGTGCGCTCGCAAAACCCTGCGAAATTCGGTTCGCAGTCAATCCATGGTCTTCTGATGTTCGCGTCAGAGCCGACGCGAAGAGCGATAGCGAAAAGTTAATCATGTCCCTCAGGCTCACCAGCCCGTAGGGGATCGGACGCGCTTGAAGTGGCGACGGGCAAGGCGCCAGCCTGCAAGTGCCCGTTTTATGGTCAGGATTTTCTGTCGTCAAGCTACATAATCCCGACGCTTTGGGCATGCGCGTGGCGGGCTGCTGCCTCATTTCTCCTCGCCCGCCGGGCATGAAGCCTGAGCACGGCGCGATGAAAACGTCGGGCCGGGAGGACCGCCATGGGGGGCCTTGGTGCTTGCTGCCACCATGTCGAGGAGGCGGCAAGACTGCGATTAGGGCACTTGAACGATGCGGGGTTGACCAAACCATCCGCTGCCTGTGATGTGGGCGCCATAGCTGCAACGGCCGCTCACGGACGAGTGCCGGCACACGGGCAGGGAAACGGCGTGTGCAGGGCCGCAGGCGAGCGGCCGGGCGGCTGGATCAGGATTGCTTCGGATCGAAGGACCTTGCCCAGATCGAGACGTGGCGGCCGAAGCGTGACTCCTGCTCTGATCATGGACTTGAGAGCAAGATTCACGTTCCATGATCGAAGCCAAGCGCTTCGATCGGAAACGATCCTGCTCTGGGGATGCCCGCGAGGAAAAGAGTGCTCGAGGTTTCGCAACTCTCGGTGAGCTACGGCAAGCATCTCGCCCTCGACGGCGTGTCGCTCTGCGTGCGTCCCGGTGAGATCGTGGTGATGCTGGGCGCCAACGGGGCCGGCAAATCGTCGTGCCTGAAAGCGCTGGGCGGCATGATCCCGCACCTTCCTGGCGCGCGCATCGCCCTTGGCGGCCGTGACCTCGCCGCCTTGCCGCCGCACGCGGTGGTCGAGGCCGGGCTGGCGCTGGTCCCCGAAGATCGCGGCATCTTCCCCGAGCTCTCCGTGCGCGACAACCTGCGGCTCGGCGCCTTCACAGCACGCGCGCACGCCCGGGAGGCGGAGAACCTCGAGCGGGTGTTGACCCTGTTTCCGCGCCTGGCCGAGCGCATGACCCAGCTCGCGCGCACCATGAGCGGCGGCGAGCGCCAGATGGTGGCCATCGGCCGCGCGCTGATGTCGAACCCTGATGTGCTGCTGTTGGACGAGCCGTCGCTCGGCCTGTCGCCCCTGGTGTGCAAGGAGCTGTTCCAGGCGCTTGCCCGCGTCAAGGATATGGGCGTGGGCATGCTGCTGGTGGAGCAGAATGCGCGGCAGGGGCTCGCGATCGCCGCGCGAGGCTATCTGCTGGAGAACGGACGCATCGTCGGCGAGGGCCCCGCTGGCGCGCTGCAGGACGACCCGGCGGTGCGCCGCGCCTACCTGGGCGGCGGTGCGGCGGGCGTGGCCAACGGCAGTGGCGCCGTGCACGCGCGGCCCGCGCCGCTGATGAACGGCCGCCTCGCGGGATCTCCCTCTCCCCGCGCATCGCCGACCTCTCCACCTGCGCCATCAGCGCGGGGAGAGGGCCGGGGTGAGGGGCGGCCCCAAGTTTCGTCGCAGCTTCTTGCCGCCCCTCACCCTAACCCTCTCCCCGTCATGTCGCAGACATGCCTCCGGCATGGCGGGGAGAGGGAACCCTTGCCCGCAACAAACAAGCCATCCCTGGGGAGTGAAACCATGTTCGACGTCGATCTCATGATCAGCAACGCCGATGCCAAGGCCGCAGCCGGCACCACCTTCGACCGGCTCAATCCCATGACCGGCGAGGTGGCGACGCGCGCTGCCGCCGCCACCGCCGAGGATGCCAAACGCGCTGTCGATGCCGCCGCCGCGGCCTTCCCGGCCTGGGCGGAGATGGCACCTGCCGGCCGCCGCGCGCTCCTCAACAAGGCGGCCGATCTGATCGAGGCGGCCGGCCCCAAGTTCGCCCCCGTCATGGGCGCAGAGACCGGCTCCACCGCCATGTGGGCCGGCTTCAACTGCATGCTGGCCGGCGGCATGGTGCGCGAGGCCGCCGCCATGACCACCCAGATCTCCGGCGAGGTGATCCCCTCCAACGTGCCGGGCAGCCTGGCCATGGGCTATCGCCAGCCGGTCGGCGTGGTGGCCGGCATCGCGCCGTGGAACGCGCCGGTCATCCTTGGGGTCAGGGCGATCGCGATGCCGCTCGCCTGCGGCAACACCGTGGTGCTCAAGGCCTCCGAGATATGCCCGGGCACGCACCGGCTGATCGGTGAGCTTTTCCGCGAGGCGGGCTTCCCGCCGGGCGTCGTCAACGTCGTCACCAACGCGCCCAAGGATGCCGGCCCCGTCGTGGATGCGCTCATTGCCCACCCGGCCGTGCGGCGCGTGAACTTCACCGGCTCCTCGCGTGTCGGCAAGATCATCGCCAAGAAGTGCGCCGAGTACCTCAAGCCCGTGCTGCTGGAGCTGGGCGGCAAGTCGCCGCTGGTCGTGCTCGACGACGCCGACCTCGACGAGGCGGTGAATGCCGCAGCCTTCGGCGCCTTCGCCAACCAGGGCCAGATCTGCATGTCGACGGAGCGCATCGTCGTCGACGACAAGATCGCCGACGAGTTCGTCGCCCGCTTCGCCGCCAAGGCCAAGTCGCTCTCGGTCGGCGACCCGCGCGAGGGCAAGGCGATCCTGGGCTCGCTGGTCGACCGCTCGGCCGCCGACCGCGTCACCTCGCTGGTGCTCGACGCCGTCTCCAAGGGCGCCAGGCTTGCGGCCGGCGGCAGCATCAACGGCACGCTCATCAATGCGCACGTGCTCGACCACGTGACGCCCGAGATGCGCATCTACGAGGAGGAATCGTTCGGCCCCGTCACCACCGTGGTGCGGGTCAGGGGCGATGGGGAAGCGGTGCGCGTCGCTAACGATACGCCCTACGGCCTCTCGGCCGCGGTCTTCAGCCGCGACGTGACGCGGGCACTCGCGGTGGCCAAGAAGATCGACACCGGCATCTGCCACATCAACGGGCCCACGGTGCACGACGAGGCGCAGATGCCGTTCGGCGGCGTGAAGGATTCCGGCTACGGCCGCTTCGGCGGCAAGGCCGCCATCAACGAGTTCACCGAGCTCAGGTGGATCACCATCCAGTCCGGCCACCGGCACTATCCGTTCTGAGGGCGTCCGCAAGTGCCGATGCACGCGATGTCGCAACGAGCAGGTAGGGCGCAATAAGGCGTTAGCCGCATTGCGCCGCTTGTCCGGTGGCCGCGCACACGCCGCCTGCCGACGCGCACATCGGTGCAATGCGCTAGCGCTTATTGCACCCTACGCCCTCCCCGCTGCCCTTGCCGCCCATGCCGCTCGTTTGCAACAATACCGGTCCGAGGGAGGACATCGGCATGACAGCAGGCGTATCCATCAGCGGCAAGGTCGCACTGGTGATCGGCGGGGCGGGCGGCATCGGCGCGGCGACCTGCACCATGCTGGCCGAGGAAGGCGCACGGGTCGTCATGACGCATCGGCCGGGCGCCGAGCCCGCCGCCAGGGCCGCGCAGAAGCTCGAGCGCCTCAGAGGCGAAGGTCACGCCGCGCTGCCCGCCGACGTCGGCGACACCGGCACGCTGCTGGCGCTGCGCGATGCCATCGCCGGCCGCTACGGCCGCCTCGACATCCTGGTCAATTCCGCAGGCTTCACCAAAGCCGTGCCGCACGGCGATCTCGAAGGCCTCAGCGACGACCTCATCGACCGCATGTTCCAGATCAACTGGCGGGGCCAGTACGCGGCCATCCGCACGTTCGCGCCCATGCTCAAGGCATCCGGCAACGGGCTGATCGTCCAGGTTTCCTCCATCGCCAGCTTCCAGGGCTCGGGCTCGTCGGTCGTCTACGGCGCCACCAAGGCCGGTCTCGATGTCATGGTCAAATCTCTGGCCCGGGTGCTGGCGCCCGAGATCCGCCTGATGTCGGTGGCGCCGGGCGCCGTGGATACCAACTTCGTGCCGGGGCGCGGCGCCGAGTTCAACGCCAAGGCCGCCGCCGCCAATCCCTTGAAGCGCATCGCCACGCCGCAGGACTGCGCCCGCGCCGTCGTGGCCTGCGCCACCCACCTCAGCTATTCCACCGGCGTCACCATCGTCGTCGACGGTGGCCGGTCGCTGTAGGCGCACATCCGGAGAGGACAGAACAGCTGAAACGCCGACGCCCCGGCCTCGGCCTATGCACGCTTATGCATGATTGCATAATTATGCGTTTGCGTGTAGACGCGCATAATGACCCGATCCCGCTGGCACTACCCGCGCAAGGAGTTCGCTGACCGCGTTTATGCGCTGCTGGCTGACGGCCCCGTCCAGGGCCTCAGCCTGTTCGGTCCGCGCCGCACCGGCAAGACGCAGTTTCTGACCCACGATCTGGCCCCTCTCGCGGAATCCAAAGGCCACCGTGTCGTCTATGCGAGCTTGTGGCAGACCCTCGATACGCCCCTTGGCATTCTGCTCTACGAGTTCGATCGGGCGCTGCGCGCAGGCTCGGTCTGGGACCGGCTCACCACGGCCGCCGGCGACATCGCCCCCAAGTTCAAGGTGAAGGCGCCCGGCAGCCCCGGCGAGATGGAAATCGACCTCTCGCAGCTCAAGGGCAAGGCGCCTGAAAGCCACCTTCTACTGCTCGACCAGTACTGCGAGCGGCTGGCCCGCGGCCGCAAGCCGGCATTCCTGTTGTTCGACGAGTTCCAGGAGCTTGCGCGCAGCAAGACGGCCGCTCCCCTGATCGCCGCATTGCGCACCAGTCTCGACAAGCGCAAGAACGGCCTGGTCGCGGTATTCACGGGGTCTTCGCGGGAAGGGCTGCGCGCCATGTTCAGCCCGCGCGAGGCCCCCTTCTTTCGCTTCGCCACCCCGATCGATCTGCCGCCGATGGAAGACGCGTTCGTCGATCACCAGCTCGCCGCCTTCAAGGCTACCTCGAAAGCGAAGGTCACGCGCGATGCGGCGCTCAAAATCTTCCATCGCTTCGACCGCAGCCCGGCCTTCTTCCAGCGCTGGCTGACGACCATGGCCTTGCATCCCGAGATGTCCGAGGACGCCGCGATCGCCAAGGTGCAGAGCGAGATCGCGGAGGAGTTCGGCTTCGGCAAGCGCTGGCTCGAGCTCAACGGCATCCAGCGCGTGACGGCGCGCCTGCTCGCCGAGAAGGTCGCCCAGATTTACAGCCAGCAAGGTGCCGACCGCATCAAGGCGTTGACCGGCGCTCCCGCGCCCGGCTCCTCCGCCATCCAGTCCGCCGTGCAGCGGCTCTCAAGGCTCGGCATCGCTGACAAGTGGGAGGGCGAGTGGCGCCTGAGCGATCCCCTGTTCGAAGCCTGGGTGCTCAACAGACCCGAGACCGACTTCTGATGCTGTTCGGGATTATGCAGGATTATTCATCCGCGCATAACGGCCATCTTGCACGATCCGCTCCCGCATCCACTCGGCCAATCGATAGGTCTCATCGGCGGTGAGGGGCGACCCGACATCGGGATATGGATCCTGACCCCATCGGCGATCCACGAACTCGACGTCGTTCCAGCGTCTGGATGACCGGTATCTTGGGATCGCGTGCACGTGAACGTGCGGCCACTCGTTGCCAAGCTGCTTGTAGTTGAAGCGATCCGGTCGGAACAGGTCGCGAGCAATCTCCTCGAACGCCCTGAGCTCAGTCCTCAACGCCTCCCACTCGACATCGGTCAAATCTGCCAGAGAGCCTTGGCAATCTCTGCGCAGGCTGAGCACGATGCGGCCAAGATAGGCCTGGTTCGCATGGAGGCTCCATGTCCAGCAGCGGGTTGACAGGAGCTGGAGCTTGGCGACATCCATCGGTCGATCCTTGCTGGCCAACCCCGCGGCGCCGAGTACCAGGCGCCCACCCATACCGCTCACCCCAGCCGGCTGCGGAACGCCTCGTAGCCGAAGGAGCGCACGACGCGATAGGTGCCGTCCTCCTCGAGCACGGCGAGGTCGGGCAGCGGCGTGCCGTTGAAGGTGGTGTTCTTCACGAAGCTGTACTGCATCATGTCGCCGAAGATCAGCCGGTCGCCGAGCGCCAGCGGCTTTTCGAACGAGTACTCGCCGATGATGTCGCCCGTCATGCAGGTCTTGCCGCCGATGATGAAGCTGTGCGGGTGCACGCCAGGCTCCCCCGCGCCCAGAATGGGCGGCTTGTAGGGGACCTCGAGAACGTCGGGCATGTGGCAGCTCGCCGACGCATCGAGGATCAGGATGTCCTTTTCATTGCGATGGATACCGATGACGGCCGCTACCAGATAGCCGGCGTCGACCACGAGCCCGGCGCCCGGCTCCAGGATGACCTCCACACTGAACTCAGCGCGGAACGCCTTGATGGCGTCGATCAGCGCTGCCACATCGTAACCCGGCTTGTTGATGAAGTGGCCGCCGCCGAAGTTCACGGCCTTGACGCGCTTGATGTACGGCGCGAGCTCGCGGGCAACGTGCCGGATCAGCCCGACCGAGCCGTCGTGCAGCGACTCGCACAGCGCGTGCACGTGGAAGATATCGATGTCCTCCCACGGCAGCTTGTCGAGATCGCCCTTGACCGTGCCGAAGCGCGAATAGGGCGCGCACGGGTCGTACAGCGCACCACCGAGTGTCGCGTTCGAATAGCCCGGATTGACGCGAATGCCGATCTCGACGCCGGGGCCGCCTCTTCACGGCGGGCAAGAAGCGGGCGATCTGCTCCGGCGAGTTGAAGTAGATGTGGTCGGCGATACCGGCCAGCGTCTCGACCTCGCCCTCTGTGTAGGCCGGCGCGTAGACGTGCACCTCCTTGCCGAACTCCTCCCGCCCCAGCCGCGCCTCGTACTCGCCGCTGGCCGTGGTGCCGTCCAGCACGTCGCGCATGAGCGGGAACACGGCCGGCATCGCCCACGCCTTGGTGGCGAGGAGGATCTTCGCGCCGGCCTCGCGCTTGATGCGCGCGGCCGTGGCCAGGTTGCGTTTCAAGGCCGCCACGTCCAGCACGTATGCTGGCGTACGGATATCGGGGGGTATGTTCGGGATCATGCAGCGGTCCTTCCCCCTCTCCCCGCCTGCGGGGAGAGGGCCGGGGTGAGGGGCGGCACAACGCGCCGACGATACTTGGGGCCGCCCCTCACCCTAGCCCTCTCCCCATGCCGGAAGAGGCATGGGGAGAGGGGACTGTCACGTCTTCACCGCGAACAGTTCGCCCTGCTCGCCGGCTTTCAGCTCGCGCACGTGCCAGGGCAGCCCCTGAGGCCCGAGCGCCTCGAGGAACGGCTTGGGCGGCAGCTGCTCGACGTTGAACACGCCCTTGCCGTTCCAGGCGCCCTTGAACATCATCATCGCGCCCACCACCGGCGGCACGCCCGTGGTGTAGGACACGGCCTGCGCGCCAACCTCGCGGAAGGTCTCCGCGTGGTCGCACACGTTCCAGATGATGTGGCGCTTGGGCTTGCCGTCTTTCACGCCCGCGAAGATGCAGCCGATCGAGGTCTTGCCGGTGTAGTTCTCGGCGAGCGAGGAGGGCTCCGGCAGCAGGAACTTCAGGAATTCCATCGGGATCACCGGCGTGCCCTTGTAGTCCACGGGATCGATGCGCGTCATGCCGACGTTGGAGAGCACCTCGAGGTGCTTGATGTAGTTGTCCGAGAACGTCATCCAGAAGCGGATCTGCTTCAGGCCCTTGATGTTCCGGACGAGGCTCTCCTCCTCCTCGTGATAGATGAGGTAGGACTTCACCGGGCCGACCTCCGGGTAGTCGACCATCGCCGAGATGCTGAGCGGATCGATCTCGATCCACTTGCCGTCCTTCCAGTACTTGCCGCGCTGGGTGACCTCGCGCAGGTTGATCTCCGGATTGAAGTTGGTGGCGAACGCCTTGCCGTGGCTGCCGGCGTTGCAGTCGATGATGTCGATGGTGTGGATCTCGTCGTAGAGCTCCTCCTGCGCGTAGGCGCAGAAAATGTTGGTGACGCCGGGATCGAAGCCGCAGCCCAGCACCGCCATCAGGCCCTTGGCCTTGTACTTGTCGTGGTAGGGCCATTGCCACTTGTAGGTGAACTTGGCCTCGTCGCGCGGCTCGTAATTGGCCGTGTCCATGTAGTGCACACCGGCCTCCAGGCACGCGTCCATGATCGGCAGGTCCTGGTAGGGCAGCGCCATGTTGATCACGAGATCGGGCTTCACCTTGGCGATGAGCGCGACAGTCTCGCCGACGTTGTCGGCATCGACCTGGGAGATGTCGATCGGGGTCTTGGCCGCCGCCTGAACCTTTTTGCAGCTCTCCAGCCGCCGCGAGGCGAGGTGGATTTTCTTGAAGACGTCGCGGTTCAGCGCGCACTTCTTGGCAACGACCGAACCCGCAGCACCCGCACCAATGATGAGAACGCTGTCCAACTCTCGCTCCTCCTTCTGGTGTGGATGAGGGTTGGCGTGCCGCTGGCCCCGCTGGCACGCGCAGGCGGCCGTCCGCCCGAAGCGCCCAAGTAATGCATGGAGGGCGCGACTTCAATACTCTTTGGCCGTGCTATTGGGCGAGATGCGGGTGGTGGCTGTCACACGGTTGACACGTGCTGGTGCGCGGCGGAGCGCATGCCGGTGGGCGGGTATTGATCTGGGTTATACTATTGGTTATACCTGAGGTATGAGGATATCGATCTCGCTGCCTGATCCGATGCTCGAGGAGGCCAACGCCACCGCCAGAAAGCTCAGGGTGTCGCGCAGCAAGCTGGTCCAGATGGCGTTGCAGCAGTTTCTGCAGCACCGGCGCGAGAAGAAGGTGACAGAGTCCATCAATCGCTATATGGCGAAATACGGCAACGAGCTGAGCGCGGAAGACGAGGCGTGGCTTGCGCATGGCCGGGAAACAGTCCGCCGCACTCTCGAAGAATTGGAGGCCCGGCCACGCCCAAGACGTAAGCGCAAGAGTGTGCGAGCACAGCGATGAAAACAGCGATCTCCCTCCCAAACGAACTGTTCGAGGAAGCCGAGGCGGCTGCCAAGGAATTGGGACTCTCGCGCAGCAAGCTCATGCAGACCGCGCTGGAGGAATTTCTGAAGCGTCGCCGCGACGAACGGGTCACAGCAGCGCTCAACCGGTCTCTGGCGAAGCACCCCGACGAGGTCGATCCCTTCCTGCAGCAATTGGCAATCGAGGCAATGATGCGGACGGAGTGGGAGGAATGAGACGTGGCGAGATTTGGTGGGCCAGCATCGGGCCACCGACCGGGTCTGAACCCGGCTACCGGAGGCCAGCGGTGATCATCTCTGCCAACTCATTCAATGCTACTCCGCTCAAAACCATCATTGTCGCCTTTCTGACGACGGCAACAAAGCGCGCGGGCGATCCGGGCAACGTCAGCTTGGCAGCGCGCGCCACGGGACTGCCAAAGGATTCGTTACTCAATGTCACTCAAATTGCATCAATCGACCGACGTACATTGACACAGCCAGCGGCAGGGTGCCCGATGGGCTGATGAGAGATGTCGATGCGGGCCTGCGCCTCGCATTGGCTCTTAGCCTAGCTCCGGCTCAGCCCCTTCACCGCCAGCGCCGACAGATACTCCGCCCAGCGCTTCTCCCGCTCGGCATCGAGCGTCTGCAGGTAGGACCAGGCGTAGAGCCCGGTGTCGTGGCCGTCGTCGAACACGATGCGCACCGCGTAGTTGCCGACCGGGCGCAGCTCCCTGATCGTGACGTTGCGCTTCCTGGGCACCGTGACGCGCTGGTCGGGCGAATGGCCCTGCACCTCGGCGGAGGGGCTCATCACACGCAGCATCTCGGCTGACAAGCGTGAACGGCTTCGCCCCCTCGAACGCAACGTTGAGCTCGCCGCCGCCCGCTGCGATGTCGAGCTTGGGCGGCTTGACGCGCGCATCGGCGCCAGCCTGCAGCCCCTCCCACGCCTTGACGGCGATGTCGCGGTAGACGCGGGCGAGTGCGCCATCGGGACTAGTCGCCACGATCGGCCGCCCCTCGTCGGACCTGATGCGAATCTCCATGTCGAGCGGCACGCCACCAAGGAAGGGGATGGCGAGCTTCTCGGCCTCCAGCTTCGCCCCGCCGTGGCCGAAGATGTCGGAGCGCTCCCCGCACTTGGGGCAGATGAACGTGCTCATGTTCTCGATGATGCCGAGCACCGGCACATCCACCTTGCGGAACATGTTGAGGCCCTTGCGGGCGTCGATCAGCGCCAGGTCCTGCGGCGTCGAGACGATGATGGCGCCCGACAGCGGCACCTGCTGTGCCATGGTGAGCTGTACGTCGCCGGTGCCCGGCGGCATGTCGATGACGAGCACGTCGAGGTCGCCCCAGGCGACATCGCGCAGCATCTGGGTCAGCGCCGACACCACCATCGGCCCGCGCCAGATGATGGGCGTTCCCTCGTCGATCAGGAAGCCCATCGACATGGCCTTGAGGCCATAGGCCTCCATCGGCCGCAGCGTGTTGCCGCCGGCGACCTGCGGCCGGCCGCTCAAGCCCAGCAGGCGCGGCTGCGAGGGACCGTAGATGTCGGCATCAAGGATGCCCGCCTTGAGACCGATGGCCTGCAGGCCCAGTGCAAGGTTGACGGCGGTGGTCGACTTGCCGACGCCGCCCTTGCCTGAGGCCACGGCGATCATATGCTTGATGCCGGCAACCTGAATCTGCCGCTGCCCGCCCGCGGCAGCTGCCGGCGGAGGCGCCGCCGCCCCGGCCGCACTGCGCGCACGCGCCTGCTGCACTCGGGCGCTTTCGGGGGCCTTGCCGCCGCGCCCCGCCGCACCGTTCCCGCCGGCAGCACCTCCACCTGCCTTCTCCGCGGTGAGAACAGCCAAGACGCTCTTGACCCCTTGCATGTCGCGCACGACCTTCTCGGCAGCCTGACGCAGGGTTTCGAGCTCCGACGCCCGCTCGGCTGGGACGGTAATGGAGAAGGAGACCCGGCCGTCCTTCAGCAGGATCTCGGAAACCAGCCCCAGGTCGACAATGTTGCCCTGCAGGTCGGGGCCCTTGACGCGGCGCAGCTGCTCGAGGACCTGGTCTGTCGTGGGAGTCATGGAAACCCTCGCTGCAGGGCAACCGACGCCATGTGCGCGGACGGCGCTCGGCGCACAAGCCTGTGCGTTGGCTGCTACTCTTGGCCATAGTGGCAGACGCCTAGCTGTATGTCACCGGAAGCGGCGCCATGAGCGCGCGAGCACCAGCCACCAGGCTCCGCCTGGCAACAAAGGATATGGGGAGGAATGCTTGCGGCGACCACTGGGTCGAGCCGCGCCATCGACGAATTCGGCCGACAATACGAAGAAACCTGGAGAGATGCACCTGAGGTTGCTAAAGCGCCTTCTTGCGGTGCTGAACCATCATGTAGTTGTCGTAGGTGCCGTCTGCCACTTGCAGCCACAGATACTGGTCGAGGCGGAAGGCCTTGATTGATTCCCAGATCTTCCTGAAGTCCTCGTTTTTGCCGCTGATATCGGCATACACCTCGTTGGCGGCCTTGTGGCACACGTCCAGGATCGCCTCCGAGAAAGGTCTGAGCTGGGTGCCGGCTGCGACCAGCCGCTTCAGAGCCTGCGGATTGCCCGAGTCGTAGCGCGCTACCGTGTAGTTGTGCGCTTCAGCAGCTGCGGCCCTGAGCACCGCCTGGTAGATCCTCGGCAGCGACTCCCATTTCTCCTTGTTGATGTGGAGGTGGATCATGGTGCCGCCTTCCCACCAGCCAGGATAGTAGTAGTACTTGGCGACCTTGTAGAAGCCGAGCTTCTCATCGTCGTAGGGCCCGACCCACTCGGTCGCATCGATAGTGCCCTTCTCCAGCGCCGGGTAGATCTCGCCGCCCGCAATCTGCTGCGGCACAACGCCGACCTTGGACATGACGGCACTGGCAAATCCGGCAATGCGCATCTTCACGCCCTTGAGATCGTCGGGCGTGTTGATCTCCTTGCGGAACCATCCGCCCATCTGCGCCATGGTGTTGCCCGCCAGCAGCCCATGGATGTTGTGCTTGGCATAGAAGGCATTCATCAGCTGCTCGCCGCCGCCCTCGCGCCACCACGCGTTCTGCATGCGGCCGTTGAGCCCGAACGGCACCGCGCAGCCGAGCGCGAACGTCGGGTCCTTGCCCCACATGTAGTAGGGAGCGGTGTGACAAAGCTCGACCGTTCCGCTGGAGACGGCTTCGGTGGCTTGCAGGCCGGGCACGATCTCGCCGGCGGGGAAGGTCTGGATCTGGAACTTGTTGTCGGTCGCTTCGCTACGTACTTGGCGAAATGTTCCGCGGCGCCGTAAAGCGCATCGAGCGACTTCGGCCAGCTCGCGGTCAGACGCCATTTGGTCTCCGGCATGGACTGCGCAATCGCAGGAGCAGCAACGGCTGCGGCGACCGTTCCGGCGCCTGCAGCGCCGGCGCTCTTCAAGAACCTGCGGCGATCTATGCGTGCCATGATGGGCGTCTCTCCTCGGAATGATCAAGCCGGATTGGGCGGACTTGCGGGCTGTTGCCGAAGGGCCCAGTAGTCGCTATCGCAGGCGCCGTCTCCAGAGAGCATTGGGACAGCATGGGCTTTAGCATCTTTCTCCTCCTGCGCCGATACAGCTGTTGGTCGCACCCTGGTCGCAACATCATTAATCATAGCCAGCGTACGAAGCCGGATGGGGCCGCCTCGGAGGCGAAATTGCGCCCAGACCCATTATCGATCATGCTCTTGCCGGCGTCTTGCAGGCTTCGGGATCAGCCTCTACATCGCATTAACGACATGTAACTTTCGATGGTGGAGCAACATCACGTGCGCGAGTTCGAAGTCCGGCCCCAGCCCGACGATCCCCGGCTTGAGTCACCGTCCCGGGCATAGACCACGAGGGCAAGGCAGTGGAGACGGCGGTCGTCACCGAGCGGCCGCTGACGCTCTTCCTCAATGCCCGCGAGATCGTCACGATGATGACGATCGGCGACCGGCCCGACCTGCTGGCGGTGGGCTACCTGCTCAACCAGAACATGCTCAAGCCGGACGACGAGATCACCGCCATCGAGCACGAGGAGGATATTGCGACGGTCGTCGTTCGCACGCGCCGGCAGACCGACTTCGAGGACAAGCTCAAGAAGAAGATCGAGACCTCGGGCTGCGCCCAGGGCACCGTGTTCGGCGACCTGATGGAGGAGTTCGACCGCGTCGTGCTCAGCCCCGACGCCCGGGTGAGGACATCCTGGCTCTACCAGCTGACCCGCAAGATCAACACCGAGCCGAGCCTCTATCTCAAGGCCGGCGCCATTCATGGCTGCGTGCTCGCGCACGAGGACAAGCCGCTGATCTACATGGAGGACGTAGGGCGGCACAACGCGGTCGACAAGATCGCGGGCTACATGTTCCTCAACGGCATCGAGCCGGACGACAAGATTTTCTACACCACCGGCCGGCTTACCTCCGAGATGGTCATCAAGACCGTCAAGATGCGCATTCCCATACTGGTCTCGCGCTCGGGCTTCACGGCCTGGGGCGTGGAGCTTGC
>CAWHBI010000012.1:0-35924 GCA_963827545.1 uncultured Alphaproteobacteria bacterium | reverse complement strand
GCGCGTGAGCTAACTGCTGCCCGAGTTGCCGCCGTCCATTCAGCCTACAAATTTAAAGATTAATCTTAGCGATCTGCACTTTACGGCGATTACATTTTGTGTCGGATCTGCGAAATGGCGAGCGTTATGACCAAGACGCTCGCCCCCGAAGTGCGCTCGCAGTTCGCGAAGCGCCTGAAGGACATGAGAGTACGGAATGGGTTTCCGCGAGCGCGATACTTCGCCAAATCTCTCGGAATAGAAGAGAATCGCTATACGCGCTACGAGCGTGCCGAGGTCGAGCCGAGCCTCACGCTGATCCACAAGATGTGCGAAACGCTGCGGGTATCGCCGAACGAGCTGCTGGGGTTTGCGGATTACGCAGGTCCGGCTTCGATGGCAGCCTTTGCGGAAGAGGCGCCAGGCGTTGCGCACGCCGAGGATGATAAAGCGCACCAAGGCCTGCTGGCGTGGCGCCTCGCCGCCGAGACCATCGCCATTCGCACCGGGCAACGCGCGAAGTCCAAGCCGTCGGCCGATCCGCTCGCGACCACCCGCGAAACCGGCAAGCTGTTTCGCAAGCTGCAGTCGGACCCGTTCGGAACCGTGGCCGAGATCGCCGCAGACGAGGCCTTGCGGGAGGTCGATTCGCGCCGCCAGGAGGAACTGGCCCAGTTGATCTCCGCCTACACCGAGAGCGTGACGCAGGCCGCGTCTGCATCCAGCCCGCGCCGCTGAGGCACAGGCTCAGACCAGGATCGCTTCGGATTTAATTCACGTTCCATGATCGAAGCGTAGCGCTTCGATCAGGAACGATCCTGCTCTAGCCCCGGATCTCACCGCCCGTTGCCTTTTTCACCTCGGCAATGATCCTGGCGGCGACGGCCTCGATCTCTTCGTCCGTCAGCGTCTTCTCGCGGGGCTGCAGCGTCACCTCCAGGGCCAGCGATTTCTTGCCCTCGCCCAGGCTCTTGCCCTCGAACTGATCGAACACGTTCACGCTGGTGATCAGCTTCTTGTCGGCGGCCATCGCGGCTCGCACCACGTCGCCGGCCGGCACTTGCGCGTCGAGCACGAAAGCAAAATCGCGGCGCACGGGGAGCAGATCGGGCGCCTCCAGCGCTCCCCTCGCCAGGCTCTTCTTCCTCTCCGGCGGCAACGCCTCGAGGAACACCTCGAAGGCGGCGACAGCACCGGAGATGCCCATCGTTGCGAGCATCTCGGGGTGGACTTCGCCGAAATGCGCGAGCGTGATTTTGGGTCCAAGCCGCAGCGCCGCCGACCGCCCGGGATGGAACCAGCCCGGTGCATCGCGCGTGACCTGGGCCTTGGCGGCGTCGAAGCCGAGAGCCGCCAGCAGTGCCACGACGTCGGCCTTCGCATCATAGAAGTCGGCTTCCTTCGCGGCACCGGACCAATGGCGACCAGGACCGGCAAGCGCCGCAGCACCAGCTCGCACGCCCGAGGCCGCAATGAACTGGTCCTTCGGCTCGTCGCCGCGATAGGCCTGTCCCACCTCGAACAGCCCGAGGTCGGCAAAGCCGCGGTTGCGATTTCTCTGTGCGGCCGACAGCAGGCCTGGCAGCAGGCTCGGCCGCATCGAGCTCATCTCGCTCGAGATCGGATTCGCCAGCTCGAGCGAAGCCTGGCCGCCGCCGAAAGCCTGAGCAGTGGTGCGTGCGATGAACGACCACGTTACGGCCTCGACCAGGCCGCGGCCGGCCAACAGCCGCCGGGCGCGGCGCACGCGGCGCTGTGTCTCGCTCAGCACCGGGCGGCCCACCCCGCTGGTGCGCGGCATCGGCGCCGAAGGCACCTTGTCGAGGCCGGCAATCCGCACGACCTCCTCCACCAGGTCGGCAGCGCCATGGATGTCGGGCCGCCAGCTCGGCGCGGTCACCTTCGCGGTGGCGCCCTTGCCCTCGAGCGTGAAGCCCAGCGCCTCGAGCGTCCTGCGGATTTCTTTTTCCGGCAGCGCGATGCCGGCGAGCTTCTCGACCAGGCCGATGGAGAAATCGATCACGGTCTTCTTGTCTGGCGGCGCGCCCGCGACCTTGGCTTTGGACGGCGTGCCTCCCGCCACCTCCATCATCATGGCGGTGGCGAGATCGAGGCCGGGCAGGATGAAGGCCGGATCGACACCCCGCTCGAAGCGATAGCGCGCATCGCTCTGCACGCCCGCCTTGCGCCCCGTTGCAGCTGTGCGCAGCGGATCGAAGTAGGCGCATTCGATCAGGATGTTCCTGGTGGCCGTGGTGACGCCGGTCTCCTCGCCGCCCAGGATGCCGCCGAAGCCCAGCACCGCGCGATCGTCGGCGATCACGCACATGGTCTCGTCGACCTCGTAAGTCTTGCCGTCCAGGCCTGTGAAACTCTCGCCCTTCCTGCCGAGCCGCGCACGGATGGCGCCTTTGAGCTTGTCGGCATCGTAGACGTGCAGCGGCCGGCCGCGATCGAGGCTGATATAGTTGGTGACATCGACCAGCGCATTGATCGGCCGTAGCCCCGCACTCTTCAGCCGCTGCTGCATCCAGGCGGGCGAGGCCCCGTTGCTCACGCCTTTGATGTAGCGGCCGGCGAAACATGGGCAGGCATCGCGCGCCTCCTTGGGGAACTCGAGCCTGATGTCGACGGGTGAGTCGTAGTCGCCCTCCACACCCGAGAGCTTCTTTTCGGGCTTCAGCTTGCCGAGGCCCGCGGCGGCGAGGTCGCGGGCGATGCCGCGCACGCCCGTGCAGTCCGGCCGGTTAGGGGTGAGCTTCACGTCGAGGATGGGATCGCCGAGGCCCACGACATCGGCGTAGCGCTGGCCCAGCTTGTCGCCGAGCTTGGCATCGAGCTCGATGATGCCCTGGTGGTCGTCGGAGAGCTCCAGCTCCTTCTCCGACACCAGCATGCCGGCCGAGACCACGCCACGCACCGGGCGTGCGTCGAGCGTTATTCCGGTGCCGGGAATGGTGCTGCCGATCGGCGCGAACACGCCGATCATGCCGGTCCTGGCATTGGGGGCGCCGCACACGACCTCGACCACGCCGGAGCCGGTCTCGACCTTGCACACGCGCAGCCGGTCCGCGTTCGGGTGCGGCTTCGCCTCCAGCACGCGGGCGATGGTGAAGGGCGCGAGCTTCTTGCCCGGATCGTCGATGCTCTCGACTTCCAGGCCCATGGAGGAGAGCTTGTCGGCGAGCTCATCGAGCGATGCGGAAGTCTCGAGGTGATCCTTGAGCCAGGACAGGGTGAACTTCATAGTGTCGTACCTTTGCTTGCGCGCAGCATGCGTCCCCTCCCCGATCGTGCCGGAGGCGCGTCTTCGACACGACGTGGGGGAGGGGTCAGGGGTGGGGGTGAGGCACTTCAGCATCTCTCGTCATCACTCGACCGATCGTCCTGGCCGTTCCACCCCACCCCCGACCCCTCCCCGTCATGTCGAAGACATGCCTTCGGCATAGGGGGAGGGGAGCGCTCACAGCTCCCGGCGTCATGGCGACAGCCCGCCGGCCAGCGTCGGCACGTCGAGCGGAAGGAAGCCGTAGTGCTTCAGCCAGCGCATGTCGGCCGAGAACATGTCGCGCAGATCGGGGATGCCGTACTTGAGCATGGTGATGCGGTCGAGGCCCATGCCGAAGGCGAAGCCCTGGTACCTGTCGGGATCGAGGCCGCAGTTGCGGATGACGTTGGGGTGCACCATGCCGCTGCCCAGGATCTCCAGCCAGCGCCCCGGCTTGCCGATCGCGGCGGCGTCCAGGTCCACCTCCATCGACGGCTCCGTGAAGGGGAAGTGCGAGGCGCGGAAACGCATGCGCACCTCGTCCACCTCGAAGAACGCCTTGCAGAACTCCTCCAGGCACCACTTGAGATGGCCCAGGTGCGTGGTCTCGTCGATCACCAGCCCCTCGATCTGGTGGAACATCGGCGTGTGCGTGGCGTCGCTGTCCATGCGATAGACCCGCCCCGGCACGATGATGCGAATGGGCGGCTTCTGCGCCATCATGGTGCGGATCTGCACCGGGCTCGTGTGCGTGCGCAGCACCTTGACAGGGCTGTTGTCGCCCTCCCTCCCGGTGTCCTTCATATAGAACGTGTCATGCTCCTGCCGGGCGGGATGCTCGGGCGGGATGTTGAGCTTGGTGAAGTTGAGATCGTCGGTCTCGATGTCGGGGCCTTCGGCGACTGAAAAACCCATGTCGCCGAATATCTCGATCACCTCGTCCAGCACCTGGCTGACGGGATGGATGCGTCCATCCTGCAGGGGGCCGGGCCGCACAGGCAGCGTGATGTCGGCCCTTTCGGTTGCCAGCCGCGCGGTGAGCCGGCTGCGCTCCAAGGCCGCCCTGCGGCTTTCCAGCGCCTCGCTGACCCGCGTCTTGAGGCCGTTGACGGCCTGCCCGAAGGCCTTGCGCTGATCGTCGGGAAGGGAGCCGAGCTTCGCCATCAGCTCGGGCACGCGACCCTTCTTGCCCAGTGCGGCGATGCGCACGCGCTCGATCGCGTCGAGATCGCCCGCTGCGCCGATCTCGGCGAGCAGGGCGCCTTCGAGGGATGCTAGGTCAGTGGTTTCCGCCATGATGTGTTCGCGACGCGTTGGACACTTCGTCCCGCGCCGACATCCTCAACTGTCATCCCGGTTCATGCCCGGGATCCGATGGATCAACGGACTCGCGCACGGCTCGGTCGAGCACATGGCGGCCGCGACGGCATTCTTGGATGGCTGGATCCCGGGGACAAGCCCCGGGTGACATCCGCGGCGAAGTCGCGGCCTGAATTACGCGGCCTTGAGCGTGGCTGACGCCTGATCGCACAGCGCCTTGAAGCCGGCAGCATCCCTGACGGCGAGATCGGCCAGCACCTTGCGATCGATTTCGATCCCGGCCTTGCCGAGACCGTCGATAAATCGGCCGTAGGTGAGCCCGTGCTCGCGCACCGCCGCGTTGATGCGCTGGATCCAGAGCGCTCGGAAGGTGCGCTTCTTGCGCTTGCGGTCGCGATAGGCGTACTGCATCGCCTTCTCGACCGCCTGCTTGGCGACCCGGATCGTATTCTTGCGGCGGCCGTAATAGCCTTTGGCCTTCTTCAGGACCTTCTTGTGCTTGGCGTGGGCGGTGACGCCGCGCTTGACGCGTGCCATGGTGCTACTCCATCAGACGAAAGATGAGGGCTCAGCCGGCTGACTCTTAATCAGCGGGCGTAGGGCATGTACTTCTTCACGATCTTGGCGTCGCTGTCGGTGAGCACCATGGTGCCGCGCGCCGTGCGCACGAACTTGGCGGTGCGCTTGATCATGCCGTGACGCTTGCCCTGGGCCTGGGCTTTGACCTTGCCCGTTCCCGTCATCTTGAAGCGCTTCTTGGCGCCGCTCTTGGTCTTCAGCTTGGGCATTTGGCTTCTCCTTGTCGCCCGGCAAACCGCAATGGTCCGAGCCTGTTGTTCAAAGCATCAAAAGCCGCCACGGCATGCCCCGCCGGGCGGCTCAAGCGCGTCTCATAATGCCTACTGGTCGGGGGCGCAATGAGTTTTGCGCCACGATCTCGATACCGCGCCTTGCTTGATCGCCTCTCGCGCCGGTCCTTTTCCCCTTCCCTCCGCGATCCGTCGTCCTATACTCAATCCTATGAACCTGAATCTCTCACCGGAATCTGTCGCCTGGTTGAAGGTCCAGGTGCAGAGTGGTCATTTCGCCTCCTACGAGGACGCGATAGACTACACTGTCAAGCTCACGGCATTGCGGGAGACCCTACACGCGTCGCTCGCTGACCCACGCCGCTATAGCGTCGATGAGGTGCGCGCCAACCTGAAGGCCCACTTCGCTGCCAAGTCGCAGCGATGCGAACGCGTCCTGCTAGTGCCTCGCCTCGTCTTTACCCACCCCGCGCAGGTCAATCTCACCGAGATCGCCGACTACATTGAAAATGCGAGCGGCAGCCTCGCCGTGGCTGAGCGCTTTTGCGACGGGCTAATTGCCAAGTGCCAGCACCTTGCCGACCTCCCAGGTCTCATGGGACGCGCTCGACCCGAGCTCTTGCCCGATCTGCGCAGCACGCCCCATGGCAACTACCTGATCTTCTTTCGCTACGTCGACGACACTTTCGAGGTTGTCAACATCATCGAGGGACACCGTGATATCGCCGTCTATTTCAGCACGGATAAGTAGCTGTGGCCTGGCGCTCGAGCGAGGGCCCAGTCAAAAGCCAGCGGCAACTTTGCAGGCGGAGATGATGTTAGGTCTTGTATCGACCCAGGCACCGTTCAGCGCGGGGCCAGCACCATCACCATCTGGCGGCCTTCCATGCGCGGCTCCGATTCCACCTTGGCGAGGGGCTCGGTATCGGTCTTCACGCGCTGCAGAACCTGCCAGCCGAGCTCCTGATGCGCCAGCTCGCGGCCGCGGAAGCGCAGGGTCACCTTCACCTTGTCGCCGTCGTCGAAGAAACGCTTCATCGAGCGCATTTTCACGTCGTAGTCGTGATCGTCGATGCTTGGACGCATCTTGATCTCTTTGATCTCGACGATCTTCTGGCGCTTGCGCGCCTCGGCGGCCTTCTTCTGCTCTTGATATTTGTATTTGCCGTAATCGAGGATCTTGGCCACCGGCGGACTGGCATCCGGCGAAATCTCGACCAGGTCCAGGCCCGCCTCAAGAGCGCGGGCCATGGCATCGGCTGTCGCTACAACGCCGACGTTCTGGCCATTGTGATCGATCAATCGGACTTCCCGGACCCTGATGTCATCATTCATCCGAGGACCGGATGGCTCGCGCTCGGGCGCGGCTCGCATTGGACGACGTATGTTGCACTCTCCCAGAGTTGTTGCATGAACATTGCGGCCGGCACCCCTTGTGGCCGTGCTCGGCAGGTCGCAATCGACCGCGGAAGAATCGGAGAGATGGCGTCCCAAGTCAAGATTGCCGGGTGGTTGGCGTTACAGAATTCTTCTTGAAATCCGTAGCAAAACGGTTCTGCAGGTCCGTTCCCAGCAGCCTGTCGTAGACGCCGAGCGTGCGCTGCTGCATGGCCTCGGTCGTGAAGTGGGCCAGCACGTGTCTGCGGGCCCTCTCCCCGATCCCAGCGCGGGCCGCGGGTTCCAGGGCAAGAACCTCGGCGAGCGTGCGGGCCAGCGCCCCAGCGTCGGCGGGCTCCACCAGCCAGCCGGTCATCGCGTCGCGTGCCGCAAGTGGTTGAGCAAGAACGGTTTCCGGCGGAGCGCCGATGTTGGTTGCGATCACCGGACAGGCAACCGCCGCCGCTTCGATCGCCGCCCTGCCGAATGCTTCCGGCTCGATTGAGGCAACGATGGTCACGTGCGCGGCCAGATAGGCGGCCGCGATGTCCTCGACATGCCCGACCAGACGGACATTTCGCTCGAGGTCCAGCTGTTCAATTTGGCGCTTCAGCGCCTCCACGTAGCCATCGCGGCCTTGGGCGTCGCCGGCCAGCACGATGACCGCACCTTGCAACTGTCCCTGGGCCTGGAGGCGGGCGGCGGCCTCGATGAGGACGCTTTGGCCCTTCCAGCGCGTCAGGCGAGCCGCATGCAGGATGATGCGCTCCTCGGGGCCCACATCCCAGCGCCGGCGCAGCTCGGCCACCCGCTCGGCAGGGATGTGGTCCGGGTCGAAGGTGCTGGTATCGACGCCGCGATGGATCACCTCGATGCGTGCTCGCGGCGTTGCGTAGCGGGCAATGATGAGTTCCTCGGTGAAGCGGGAATTGGCGATGACCACGTCTCCCCTCGCCATCACGCTGTTATACAAGCGCTTGAAAGCATTGGTCTCGCCGTAGGCGCCGTGATAAGTGGTCACGAACGGCACGCCCGTTCGCCGTGCTGCCATTAGAGCACTCCAGGCGGGCGCACGGCTGCGCGCGTGGATGAGGTCCACGCTTTCCGCTGCCACCAGCCGCGCGATGGCGCGGGCATTGGCGAGCATGCGCAGCGGGTTCTTGGTGGCGGCCGGGAACGCTGCAACCTGTCCGCCAGCTGCGGTGATCCTGGCCGCAAGACGGCCCGGCTCAGCCAGAACCATTGCGCGGCCGCCAGCCTGCACGACGGCATCGGCGACCTCGACCACCGACAGCTCCGCCCCGCCAGCGTCGAGTTGCGGGATGATCTGCAGTATGGTTGGCCGTTCCTTCGGCACACGCGATCTCTTGGGCTGAGTTGTCTGCTGAGACTTCTGCTGAGACTGGGGGCTTCATAGGATGGCCGAGACCCAACCGCAATTCCTCGACGTCGGCTCCGGCGCGGAGAAACGCGGCATTGCCTGGCTGCGCCAGCCGGCCACTGTCGCCGGCAAGCCGGGCCTCGTCTGGCTGTGCGGCCTGAAATCGGAGATGACCAGCACCAAAGCCACGGCGCTTGCGAACTGGGCGAAGGCGCAAGGCCTCGCCTGCTTGCGCTTCGACTACTCGGGCCATGGCCAGTCGGACGGCCGCTTCGAGGACGGCACGCTCAGCCGCTGGCTCGAGGAAGCGAGACATGTCTTCGGCCGGCTCACCGAGGGCCCGCAGGTGCTGGTCGGCTCCAGCATGGGCGGCTACATCGCCCTCCTCCTGCTGCGCGCGCTGATGGCCGGGGCGCCCGACGAGGCGGCGCGCATCCGAGCGCTCGTCCTCATCGCGCCGGCCTGGGATATGACCGAGCTGATGTGGCGGGGCCTGCCATCGAGCGCGCGCAAGGACATCGAGGATAGGGGCGTCTACCTGCGTCCCTCGCGCTATGACGATGGCCCATATCCGATCACACGCGCCTTCATTGAGGACGGCCGACGGCACCTCCTTGGCTCCGCACCGTTCGATCCGGGCCGGCCAGTTCACATCTTGCATGGCCTGCAGGACCCGGACGTGCCGTGGGAGCATACGCTGGATCTCGTCGCCCATCTCTCCGGCGACTGGACGCGTGTCGCCGCGGTCCCCGACGGCGAGCATCGCCTCTCGCGCCCGGAGGACCTGGCGCTCCTGCTCGACATCATCGCCGGCCTATCAGGAGCTGACGGCTCTCAGACTTGAGGTCGTGGCCGCCCAGGGGTGAGAACGGCTCCCGGCTCCAGCGCTGCTCCCACGCGCTCCACGGACGTGCGCAGTCTCAGCTGCAACCCGCCAGCGCGCCGGCGCGGCGCGCGTCGCTCGCCGCCAGCCTGCCGCGACCCGCTGCTGCGCTCCAGGACGAGGCGCCGGAACGGCTCCTCGTGGCGCGTGCCAGCCAGGAAAGCCAGATACGGGCTCCAGAGCTGGCGCCGTGCCTCCGCGCGCTTCGTGCGTCTTGGGGTATGCCGTTCGGGTGAAAGCGGCTCGAGGCGCTGGGTGCCCAGCCAAGCATATGCGGCTTGCCAAACCTCGGGTGGCGCGCGGCGATTGCGTGCAGCGCGCAGCTGCACGATCGTCGGCATGGTCACCTCCGCCTCGTGCAGCCCGATCTCGACGCAGGCGACGCTGCGCAAGCCCCGGCGGACGGAGAACACTGCGGTGAGGCCCGTGTGGAGTTGGTCCGCGTACTGGTCGAGGCAATTGTCGAGCGCGTTGCTTTCCGCAACGAAGTCGTCGACCGTGCGCAACGCAACGAAGCTGAACCCCGCTGCCGTCCCATCGGCGAGCCACGGCGTCTCGATGCCCGGCCCCAGGCACTCGATCAACCGCAGTCGCTGGCGCCACAAAGCCATCTCCTCGCGCGCCCGCTTGAAGCTCATGTCACTGGCCCAGGGCCTGCGCAGGAGCCGCGTGCCCAGAAGGCCGCTGCGCTCGCTGAACCACGCCCAGGCTGCCATGAGCATGGACATGTCCTCGGACACAGCGTGCAGGTCCGGCTGGCGCGCCAGCCACAGGGCATATGGCGTGCCGCAGGCTTCGTGTGCGTGGCTGACGCGGGCGAGCCAAGTCGGTGTCAGGAGCGGCTCGCTTGGAATGAGGTTCGTGATGCGAAAGGCGAAGTCGGGGTCGGCGGGCAACGGGGACAAGGGGCCGGCGAATGCTTGTGGAGGGAGCTTGCGCAGCCACCAGGCAAGTCCAAGCGCATCGGCCACCTCGCGCAGCGGCGCCCCCGCGCCCAACAGATCGAAAGCGCGCTTGCGTTCCGCTGCCGTTGCATAGCCGGTCGCCAGTGCGAACAGCAGGCCCGGAAAACTGTCGGCCAGGTCCCCGAGCGCGGCGGAGGAAGCCGCCATGTCGCCGACCTGCCGGCGACAAGAGGGGTGGAAACTTTCGATCCGCTGCTGCCGACGCGAGGCTCCACTTTCTTCAGGAGGCTCTACTCGATGCGCGAACTCAAACGTGCCGTTGACGGCAGTCATACTTTTTATTGCAACCTTCCGACGCTCACCCCGCTCAGCCACTCATGGATATTGAAACAAAGTGGCGAAATGGCGGGGGGGCGCCGGGCGCGCGCCGTGGTCAGCGCAAGCCGTTGAGCGCTTGGCCGAAGCCGGCGAGCGAGATGGGAATGCCGATGCCCGCCTCCTCGGTCTGAAAGATGATGAACACCGCAGTCTTGCCATTTTTCAATTGCTCGACGAGCGGATCGTCGACCACGACCTGGGCGTAGCAGGCGAAGCTGTTGCACCGAACGAAGGGGGCATGCCCCACGTCCTTGTTGTCGATCTTCAGGCCAAGGCCAGGCGGCAGCAGCACGCCCAGTGGCGCGAACACGCGCAGCACGCGACGGCCGTCGGAGAACCTCTGGAAATAGACGGTGAGACCGACGTTGTTGCGATCCTCTGCGGTCACGCTCTGCACGATCGCACACACTTCGTTCTTGGCGCCCGGCGGAGGGGCCTTGCACACGATCTGCCAGTCGCCGTGCTGGCCCTTGACGGTTCCGCCCTCCAGCATCTGGGTCTGCGCCTGCGCCACCGGGAGCAGGCACAGGAGGGCGAGGACAACCAGCGCCGCTTGTCGCCAGGCCCAGGACAGGACGCTGGCGGGGCGAACAGTGCGACGGGACGAGAGAACCAAGCTGCACTCCTCGGCAGGACGGGGGCCCATTCTGGCTTCACCTTAAGCGAATCGAAACCGTGGGCGAACCCAGATCCTGAGTCGGTGGCGGGCACGCGTGGTCCGGCCGGCGCGATCTCGGCAAAGAATCAGGCCAAAATGGGACCCACTCGGATGGGATCGGATCCCCATGGTGATGACGCCGTCAGGCGCATCGGAGCCTGCGACAGGTCGCGCCCCTGCAACCAATTTTGCGCGTGGAAATGCCGCAGCGAGGCGCCCTTGAGTCGCTGTGCGCCATTGTGTTTGGTGGCTGGCGACGGGTGGATTTGGCAGGAACGGCCGCAGGCTGGTTGTCGGCGCGGGCGGATGTCGCGAGGCTCGCTGGCTCTGTCGAAAAGGGCCCGGAGGCTGGGACGGCGGGGCGGTTCGTACGCTAACTTGGACAATCGGATGGCCGGTGACGGCGCGCGGGAACGCCAGCGGCTTTGCGCACCGGGCTGCAACGAGCACCAGGGTCGGGAGCAGATCTCATGACAACAAGGGGTTGCGGCAGAGGCAGATTTTCCTGGCCGCTCACCGCCACCGGCATGGGGCTCAGCGCATCGCCGGCACTGGCGGGATCGGGCCAGCCTTCTCCCAAGCAGATCACGTTCCAGGAGGCGGTGACGCCGATCGCGGAGCAGATCCATTGGGTCCATGACTACGTCAACATCATCATCTTCGTGATTACCGCCTTTGTGCTGGTGCTGATGCTGTACGTCATGTGGCGCTTCAGCGAAAAGAGGAACCCCGTTCCAACCAGAACCACGCACAACACGACACTGGAGGTTCTGTGGACCGTGGTGCCGGTGTTCATTCTGGTGATCATCGCCATTCCATCGTTCAAGCTGCTCTACGCCCAATACACGTTCCCGCCGCCCGACGTCACCATCAAGGCCACAGGGCATGCGTGGAACTGGACGCACGAGTTCCCCGATCAGGGCTTTCGGGTGGACTCGGTGATGCTGCAGGACAACGAGCGCGAGGAGGCGATCAAGTCCGGCATGCCGGCCGACCAGGTGCCGCGCAATCTTGCGGTCAACAACGAGGTGCTGGTGCCGGTGAACAAGGTGGTGCACATGCTGGTCACCGCAAGCGACGTGATCCACGCCTGGACCATTCCATCGTTCGGCTGCAAGGTCGACGCCGTGCCCGGACGCATCACGGCAACCTGGTTCAAGGCGACCAAGGAAGGCATCTACTTCGGCCAGTGCTCGGAGCTCTGCGGCAAGGACCATGCGTTCATGCCGATCGCCATCCGCGTGGTGAAGGAGCAGGTCTTCAAGGACTGGGCAGCGGCCGTGAAGGCGCGCGACAGACGGCGCGTCAGAGAGATCATACTGCAGGCGGCCAAGGACCACGCCGGCCAGCAACGGACAGCGGCGAGATAGGCGTCGTGCCGCGGGTTGACGCGCGGCTCGAAGAGGCAACGCTAGAGCGAATGCAAGGGTAGCGACATGGCGAGCAAGGCTCACGCGGAAGGCGATCACAGCCACGATCACACGCCTTACTTCGTGCCGCGATGGCTGTTCTCGACCAATCACAAGGACATCGGAACGCTGTACCTGCTGTTCGCCATCATGGGCGGGCTGATCGGCGGGTTCCTGTCGGTCGTCATGCGCATGGAGCTGCAGGAGCCCGGCCTGCAGTATTTCTCCAATGGGCACATGTTCAACGTGTTCGTGACCGGGCACGGCCTCATCATGGTGTTCTTCATGGTGATGCCCGCCATGATCGGCGGCTTCGGCAACTGGTTCGTGCCGCTGCAGATCGGTGCGCCGGACATGGCCTTCCCGCGCATGAACAACATCTCATTCTGGCTGCTGCCGGCCTCGTTCATCCTCCTGCTCACGTCCATGTTCGTCGAGGGACCTTCGAGCATGGACGGCGTCGGGGCAGGCTGGACGGTGTACGCGCCGCTCTCCACGCAGGGCCATCCAGGCCCGGCAATGGATTTTGCCATCCTGTCGCTGCATCTGGCAGGCGCCTCCTCCATTCTCGGCGCCATCAACTTCATCACCACGATCTTCAACATGCGCGCACCCGGCATGACGCTGCACAAGATGCCGCTGTTCGTGTGGAGCGTGCTGGTCACCGCCTTCCTGCTGCTGTTGTCGCTGCCGGTTCTGGCCGGCGCCATCACCATGCTGCTCACCGACCGCAATTTCGGCACCACGTTCTTCAACGCGGCCGGCGGCGGCGATCCCGTCCTCTACCAGCACCTGTTCTGGTTCTTCGGCCACCCCGAGGTCTACATTCTCATCCTGCCGGGCTTCGGCATGATCAGCCATGTCGTGTCGACGTTCTCCAAGAAGCCGATCTTCGGCTATCTCGGCATGGCCTATGCGATGGTCGCCATCGGCTTCATCGGCTTCATCGTCTGGGCGCACCACATGTACACCTCGGGCATGGGGGTCGATGCCCAGGCCTATTTCGTGTTCGCCACCATGGTGATCGCGGTGCCGACGGGCGTGAAGATCTTCTCCTGGATCGCCACCATGTGGGGCGGCTCCATCCAGTTCCGCGTGCCGATGCTATGGGCGCTGGGATTCATCTTCCTGTTCACGCTGGGCGGCGTCACCGGCGTCATGCTGGCCAACGCCGGCGTCGATCGCGCCATGCACGACACCTACTACGTCGTCGCGCACTTCCACTACGTCCTGTCGCTCGGCGCCGTGTTCGCCATCTTCGCCGGCTGGTACTACTGGTTCCCGAAGATGACGGGCTACATGTACAGCGAGGCCATGGGCAAGCTGCACTTCTGGCTCACCTTCATCGGCGCCAACGTGCTGTTCTTCCCGCAGCACTTCCTGGGCCTGGCGGGCATGCCGCGGCGCTATGCCGACTACCCTGATGCCTACTCGTACTGGAATTGGTGGTCGTCGGTGGGCTCCTACATCACTGCTGCCGGCACCATCGTTTTCATCTTGAGCATGCTGTACGCCTACTTCGTCGCCCGCCGGAAGGCTGCCAACAACCCGTGGGGCGCGGGCGCGACCACGCTCGAGTGGAAGCTACCCTCGCCTCCGGCCTTCCATTCCTACGAAACGCTGCCCAAGCTGGAGGAGACCGCGCACCACTAGGTGGCTGCGCGGTTGCGACATCGCCCATGGCCCGTCATGGCTGAGCTAGGGTTCCAGACGCGCACCATCCACCTCGCGCAGGGTGCGGGAGGCAGCATCGGCGACTTCGTCACGCTGATGAAGCCGCGGGTCATGTCGCTCGTTGTCTTCACGGCGCTCACCGGCATGGTGCTTGCGCCCGAGGGCCAGCATCCGATCCTCGGCGTCATCGCTCTCATCTGCATCGCTGTCGGCGCGGGCGCCTCCGGTGCGCTCAACATGTGGTACGACGCCGACATCGACGGGCTCATGCAGCGCACCGCGAGCCGCCCGATCCCGCGCGGGCAGGTGACCGCCGACGAGGCGCTGACGTTCGGTGTCGTGCTGGCCGTGGGCTCCGTCGCCACTCTCGGCCTGCTCGTGAACTGGGTTGCCGGCGCCCTCCTCGCTCTCACGATCGCCTTCTACATCTTCATCTACACCATGTGGCTGAAGCGCCGGACGCCGCAGAACATCGTCATCGGCGGCGCGGCCGGCGCCTTTCCGCCGATGATCGGCTGGGCGGCGGCGACCGGCTCCGTCAGCCTCGAGAGCGTCGTGCTGTTCCTCATCATCTTCATGTGGACGCCACCGCACTTCTGGGCGCTGGCGCTCTATCGCGCGCGCGACTATGAGCGTGCGGGCGTACCGATGCTTCCCGTCGTTGCTGGATCCGAGGAGACGCGCAGGCAGATCGTCATCTATTCGGCTCTCCTGGTGCCGCTGGCCATCGTTCCCGCTTTCATGGGGCTCGGCGGCTCGCTCTATGCGCTGACCTCCATCATGCTCGGCGCTGTCTTCCTGGCACTGGCGCTGAACGTGTACCGCGTGCGCGAGGGCCGGGAGGGCGACAGGGCGGCCAAGCAGCTGTTCTCTTTCTCCATCCTTTACCTGTTCGGGCTGTTCGCCGCGCTTCTCGTGGAACGGAGCGTTGCCCTATGGGCTGCCTGAGCGAGGAGGCCGCAGCAGGTGGAGGACCGCGAGCAACAGGAACGCGAGCGCCGGCGCCGGATGCGCTCGATTGCCATTGCGCTCGCCTTGGGGGCGCTGGTGGTCATCTTCTACATCGCCACCATGGTGCGGCTGGGTGGGAACGTCCTCAACCGGCCGCTCTAGGTGTGCTTGGTCCTGCTGGACGGATGGCATGGCGGAAGGCCTGAACAAGGATCGCGGACTGCAGCGCCGGCATCGCACGCTGGCTGCGTGGTGCGTGGCCCTTGTGGTTTCCATGGTCGCCGCCGCCTACGCCTCGGTGCCGCTCTACCGCCTGTTCTGCCAGGTGACCGGCTTCGACGGCACGCCACGCGTTGCAGCGCGGCCGTCCGACACCGTCATCGACAAGACCATCACGGTGCGCTTCGACGCCAACGTGGCGCCGGGCCTCCCCTGGCGCTTCGAGCCCGTCCAGCACACGGTGCAGGTGCGCATTGGCGAGAACATGCTCGCCTTCTACCGTGCCACCAACACGTCGAGCCATGCCGTCACGGGCACGGCGACCTTCAACGTCCTCCCCGAGCAGGCAGCCGTCTACTTCAACAAGGTGCAATGTTTCTGCTTTACCGAGCAGACGCTAGAGCCCGGTCAATCGGTCGAGTTTCCCGTGAGCTTTTTCATCGATCCGCAGATCGTCAAGGACAAGGACGCGCGCGCCGTCACGCACGTGACGCTGTCCTACACCTTCTATCCGGTGGCGGCGCCCAAACCTGGGCTCGCCGAGAAGCGCAACGACAAGACTGGTTAGGAACATCCCCCCGCGAGGGGAAAGACGCGACTAGGAGCAGTAGATGGCCGAGACGCACGCCAAACATCACGACTACCACCTCGTGAACCCCAGCCCGTGGCCCATCGTCGGCTCCGTGTTCGTATTCATGATGGCCGTCGGCTTGATCATCTGGATGCGCTCGCTGGGCGGCGGCGCCGGCCTGTTCGGCTTGCGTGGGCCGACGCTATTCACCATCGGTGCGGCCGGCGTGCTGTTCACCATGTTCGTGTGGTGGCGCGACGTGATCAGGGAAGCGCACGGCGGCGATCACACGCCGGTCGTGCAGCTGCATCTGCGCTACGGCATGATCATGTTCATCGCCTCCGAGGTGATGTTCTTCGTCGCCTGGTTCTGGGCCTACTTCGACGCCTCGCTGTTTCCCGCCGCCGTCCACCCGCTCGACGTGCTGATGCCGGACGGCACGGTCGCGCAGACCAAGGAAGTGGTCGGCATGGTGCAGCGCAACGAGATCACGGGTGGGCAGTGGCCGCCCAAGTCCAACCCGCAGTTCACCGGCACTTTCGACCCCTGGGGGCTGCCGCTGGTCAACACGCTCATCCTGTTGACCTCCGGCACCACCGTCACCTGGGCGCACCACGCGCTCCTGGAGAATAACCGCAAGGGGCTGGTGTGGGGTCTGGTGATCACGATCATCCTGGGCGTGCTGTTCACTGCGTGCCAGGCCTACGAATACGCCCACGCCGGCTTCAAGTTCGCCGGGCACATCTATGGCTCGACCTTCTTCATGGCCACCGGCTTCCACGGCGCGCACGTCATCATCGGCACGCTGTTCCTCACGGTATGCCTGTTCCGCGCGCTGGCCGGCCATTTCAACCCCAAGCAGCACTTCGGCTTCGAGGCGGCCGCCTGGTACTGGCACTTCGTCGACGTGGTGTGGCTGTTCCTGTTCACCTGCATCTACGTGCTGGGTGCCGGAACGCCCCTGGCGCACTGAGGGATGGAGCCATTAGCCTTGGGCGGCTCGCCGCTCGAGGCTCTTTCTATTGAAGGGGAGCGTGACCTTGCCGCGCCCCCCGGATTGGATCTCTCAATAGGTCTTGGCCTTGGCGGCCGGCGCCTGTCCGCGCACCTCGCGCACGGCCTGCGCCGCGCTCATGGCCAGCAGCCGCACGTCGTTGAGGATGGTGCACATCTGGAAGCCCTCCTCGAAGCGGCGCAGCGCCGTCTTGGCGCCGTCGGTGTGCACGCCGGCGATCAGGCCCTTCTTGCGCGTGGTGCTGACGATGGTGTCCATCGCCGCCAGCACCTCCTTGTCGCTGGGGTCGAGCGTCGGCGTCTTGCCGAGGCTGAACGACAGGTCGGAGGGGCCCACGTACACGCCGTCGAGGCCCTTCACCGACAGGATCTCGTCGAGATTGTCGACGGCCCGGCGCGTCTCGACCATGGCGAACAGCAGCACCTCCTCGTTGGCGTGCTGCCAGTAGTCGGCGCCGCCGTATTGCGCCGCGCGGAACGGCCCGAAGCTGCGCTCGCCCATCGGCGGATAGCGGCCGGCGCGCACCAGCGCCTCGGCCTCGGCCTTGGTGTTGATCATCGGGCAGATGATGCCGTAGGCGCCGGCGTCGAGCACGCGCATGATGTGGGCCGGATCGTTCCACGGCACGCGCACCATCGGCGTGGCATCGCCTGCCGAATTGATGGCCTGCAGCATGGGCACGACATCGTTGATGTCGAGGGAGCCGTGCTGCATGTCGAGCGTGACGCTATCCCAGCCCTGGGCCGCGTAGATCTCGGTGGAGAACGCGCTTGGGATGGCAGCCCAACCGCCGACGCAGCGCACGCCCTCGGCGATCTTCCTCTTCAGTGCATTCGGTCTCATTCGCTTACTCCCTTGAGCGGGGTCAGACCCCTCGCGCAGCCCTTCGCTTCTTACCATCATCGCCGTGAGCGGGGTCAGACCCCTCGCGCACACCTTCGCTTCTTACAATCACCGGCGGCGGCGAGGGGTCTGCGCGCCCCTACCTGAACCTCAGTGGATTTCGTCCTGCTTGGCCAGGGCCTCGCGCAGCCTGGCCACGTTGAAACCGGGCGCGCGCGCCATCTCCAGGATCACGGCTTCCTTGCGGGCCAGCAGATCGCAGGCGGCGGGGATCTTGTCCGCGAGGCCGGCGGGAATCGTGACGGCGCCGTGCCGGTCGGCATGCACGATGTCGCCCGAGCGCACCAGCATGCCGGCAACCCGCACCTCCTTGCCGAAGTCATGCAGGTGCACGTGCGCGTGGCTCGGCATGACGGAGCCGGCGAGCGCCTGGAAACCCGGTGCCCACTGGTCGATGTCGCGGATGCAGCCATCGGTGACGACGCCCAGCAGCCCCAGCCCCTTGTGCACGGCGCTCATCACCTCGCCCCAGAAGGCGCCGAAGCCGACGTCGGGGCCGTCGAGGTCCTGGATCAGCATGATGCCGGGCGCCGGCTTGTCGGCGATGTACTCGTAGTAGGCGATGCGCTGCTCGCGCTGCTTCTTGGCGTCGAGCTCGTGCGCGTGGGTGGTGCGAATGGTGGCCGTCTTGGCGTAGCCGACGATGGGCGGCAGCGCCGGGAAGGGGCAAACCAGCGGCTTGGTCGTGAAGCCGGTGAGCCGGCGGGTGGGATCAACGATCTCCAGCGCGTTGCAGATGGTGGGCGTGTCGTAGGTCTTGAGCTTCTCGATGAGGGCTGCGTCGATCACGGGCGGTCTCCTATGTTCTCCCTCTCCCCGTTGTTCTCCCTCTCCCCGTTCGTACGGGGAGAGGGTCATGGCAGAGCCATGCCTCCGGCATGAGGTGAGGGGCGGCCCCAAAATACCGTCGGCGCTTTGTGCCGCCCCTCACCCTAACCCTCTCCCCATGCTGAAGAAGCATGGGGAGAGGGAAATCTTACGCCACACCTGCCTGCTGGATGCGGTTCTCGTCGACGCCCGCTTCGCGCGCCGTGGCGAGGATGGAGGCCCAGGTGTCGTCGGGGAGCGGGATGCCCTCCTTCAGTCGCTGGGCGCGCGTGCGCTGCTCGGGCTCGCCCGGGATCAGCACCTCGCCGCCCCGGACCGCCGGCTTGGCACCCTTGAAGTAGGCGATGTAGCGGGCGACATCCTGCGGGAACATATCTTCCGGATCAACCACCTTCGGGTCGACATAGAACGACAGCATGCCGTTGCCGCGGAAGCCCGGACCACCACCGAGCCCTTCGCCCGTCGCTTTCATGCCAGTGAGCGAGCCGCCGAGCAGCTCGCACATGAGCGCCAGGCCGGAACCCTTGTGGTCGCCGAAGGTGCGGATGGCGCCCTTGCCCTCGCGGTGATCACGCGGGCCGGTGGCGCTGTAGTCGCCGTAGAGCAGGTGCGGATCGGCGCTCATCTGGCCGTCGCGGTCGATCAGCGCATTGTCGGGCAGCTTCTTGCCGCCCTGGCTCGCCACCAGCACCTTGCCCTCCGCGACGATGGACGTGGCGAAGTCGAGGATGATCGGCGTCTGACCCGGCAGCGGCACACCGACGACGAATGGTGCCGTAGACAGGCGCCGCTCGGTGCCGCCGAATGGGGCCACCAGCACGCTGCCCGAGGCGTTGACAAAATGCACCGACACGAGACCGGCCTCCGCAGCCATTTCCGCCCAATCGCCGACGCGGCCGATATGCCCGGCGTTCCGGAGCGCCACCAGGGCGAGCCCATTCCTGCGGCATTTGTCGATGCCGATGGCCACCGCCTGCGGTGCCACCGTCTGCCCGAAGCCGTGCAGCCCGTCGACCACTGCCAGCACCGGCGTATCGGTCACGATCCTGACCTGCCGGTCAGCAACGACAATGCCGGCCTTCTTCCCCTGCACATACCGGGGCACGCGTACCACGCCGTGGCTGTCGTGCCCCGTCAGGTTGGCGGAGACCAAGTACTTGCTGATGCGCTCGGCCTCGGAGGTGGAGCAGCCCGCCTTCGCAAAGATGTCGCGCACCAGATCGGCGAGCGCCCCCGCCTTGACCACCACCATGCCGGCTGATCCTCCCCGGAAGCCCGTTGTGGCCGGGCTTCGAGCGCACCTTAGAGCAAGATCGTTTCTGATCGAAGCGCCTCGCTTCGATCACGGAACTGCGCAGGTCGGTTCGTCAAGCGCGCAACAGCAAGGCCACGCCGGCCACGGTGATTGCCACACCGAGGCCAACGCTCCAGGTGAGGCCGCCGGCGCCGAGCAGGAGACGGCTGAAGGCCAGCGTCGCCAGCGGATAGCAGGCGACCAGCGGCGCGACGACGGCAACCGGCCCGCGCGCCAAGGCGGAATACATCGTCAGGACAGCGAGACCGTTCAGCAGGCCGACGGGAGCGAACCACCGCCAGCCCTTGGTGCGGAATGGGCTGATGGCGCGCCCTTCCCTGCTTGCGCCAACCGAAAGGACAATGAGGGTGGATATCAGATAGCCGATGAGCGTCGCGGCAAAGGGGCTGGGCCAGCTCTCCAGGCCGAGCTTGACCACCGGCTGCACCAGCCCGCGAATGCAGGCCGCTACCAGCAGCAAGACAATGGCCCAACCGAAGGCCGGATGCGGGATGCTGCGCGGAGCGCCGATGATGAGGAGCACGCCGGCAAGAATGACCGCGATGCCGCCGAGCTGGCCCAAACGCGGCACCTCGCCCAGCAGCAGGAACGCGATGAAAATCGCAAACAGCGGGGCCAGATTGCCGAGCGCGCCCGCAATCGCGGGGCCGACCCTGAGATTGGCCTCGAACATCAGCAAGGTCACGGCCGCCGGGAACAGGCAGCCTGCCAGCGTGAACAGCACGGCGCTGCCGGCCCGGAATCCCTCCAGGTCCAGCAGCATCGGCGACAGCGCAAGGAAGGCGAGGGCGGTGGTTGGGATGCTGACACAGGCACCGCGAAGGGGGGACAGGTAGCGAAGCCCGAGCTGTGTCAACACCAGCGAGAGGCCGAAGCAGGCCGCCGAGCCGAGGGCCAACAAGGTGACACTTGCGTCCATTGCTGACTTTGGCGCTCTGGCGTTTGTCGGGCTCAAGAGGCAAGATGGGCAGCCCATATGCAAGGTGGCCAGCGGATGCGTCAACCGAAGCGAAAAACGATGCTGCGCAAGGGCGCCGGCGGTCGCGCCGCGCACGACGTGGGCGGGCTCGAGTTCGGGCCGATCGACCGCGAGGAGCACGACCTGGCGCTGTGGGAGAAGCGCACCGACGCCATGTTGCGCCTGCTGGTAGGGCCACAGAAACGGGCCTTCACCGTCGATGGAATGCGGCGCGTGATCGAGGACTACGGCCAGCAGCAATACGACCGCACGACCTACTACGAAAAATGGATCCGCGCGGTGCGCAACCTTGTCGTCGAGCAGGAGATCGTCACGCGCGAGGAGATCGAGGCGCGCATGGCCGAGGTCCGCAAGCGCCTGGAGAAAGCCGGGCGCAGGGCGTCGAAGGAGAAGGTTCCTTGGTGAAGGCGCGGACCAGAGCGGGCCACAACGCGCCGCCGGCGGGTCGCTTCTCCCCGGGTGATGCCGTGCGGGTCGCCGGCCGCGAGGTGCTCGGCCACTGCCGCACGCCCTGGTATTTGCGCGGCAAGACGGGCGTGATCGCCTCGATCCACGGCACCTTTCGCGACCCCGAGCTGCTGGCCTATCACCGACCCGGCTTGCCGGCGCAGGTGCTCTACAAGGTGCGTTTCAAGCAGAGCGAGATCTGGGGTCGCTACGACGGCCCTGCCGGCGATGAGCTCGAGGCCGACATCTTCGAGCATTGGCTGGAGCCAGAAGACAAGGGAGTAGGGAAATAGGGAGTAGGGAATAGGGGGGACCGGCACTACGGCCTATTCCCTACTCCCCATTCCCTACTCCCCAATCATTCAGGAGCGACGGAGCATATGGATAACGACCATAGTCATGACCACGACCATGACCATGACGACCACGATCGTGGCGACCCGCACGCGCCGCGCAAGGATCACGACGCCGGGCCGGCCGGCGCCTACGAGATTCTGGAGGAGGCCGTGCGCACGCTGCTGATCGAGAAGGGCGTGCTCACCCCACAGGAGATCGCCGCCAGCGTCGACCTGATGGACAGCCGCTCGCCCGCGCTCGGGGCCAAGGTCGTGGCGCGGGCCTGGGCCGACCCGGCGTTCAAGAAACTGCTGCTCGAGGATACGCGCGCGGCGCTGATGCAGCTCGGCATCGACATCGGTGCGGCGCCGGAGTTCAGCACGGTCGAGAACACTCCCAAGGTGCACAACGTCATCGTCTGCACGCTGTGCTCCTGCTACCCGAAGATGCTGCTGGGCATTCCGCCGGCCTGGTACAAGAGCCTCGCCTACCGCTCGCGCGCGGTCACCGATCCGCGCGGCGTGCTCGAGGAGTTCGGCGTCGAGGTGCCGAGCACCACGGACGTGCGCGTGCACGATTCGACCGCCGACCTGCGCTACATCGTGCTCCCCATGCGGCCCAAGGCCACGCGCGGCTGGAGCGAGGAGGAGCTGGCCGCCATCGTCACGCGCGACTGCATGATCGGCACCGCGCTGCCCCAGGTCCCTGCGAAGCGCACGAAAGCGGCCTGAGGCGTCAGGCCCCCGCTGCCTGCGGCTCCTTGCGCCGCTTCGAGGGGACAGTGGGGCTGCCCGCCTGCTTGGCGCGCGGCGCGCCGCCGATGCCCCACAATGCGTCGAGCTGGCGCAGAAGCTCGGCTTCCCGCTCCCGGATCTGCTGCGCCTTCCATTCCGATTGCCGCCGCACGTAGTCGTTGATGGGCAGCAGCGGCGCATTCCCGAGCCTGAACAGCACGTCCTTCTTGCGCGCGAAGTCCAGGTTGCCCGCCCTGTCGTTCTGGGCCTTGGTGACCAGAACGAGATTGCCGAGCGATTCGGTGTGCTGGTCGCGATCCGCCGGATCGGGGAACCATGCACGCCAGGGACTGTTGACGCCCGGCTTGCGGGGCAGCAGGTGCTCGACGGTGAGGTCCTCGATCGGCAGGACTTGAGGGCCACCCGCCATGTGATCGTTGAGCCGCAGCAGCACCAGCTTGGCCATTGGCGCGCTGCGAGCGTGCAGATCGCGCAGATTATGATGGATCGTGCGCAGCTCCTCGCGTGTGAGCGCAAGCGGGCTGGTCTCGTCCTTGAGGTTGTGCCCATTGCGGATCGCATGCACGATCGCGCCGAACCGCTTCAAACGCCGGTTGGTCCCATGACCCAGAATGCGCAGGGCATAAGAGAGGCGATCGAGGGCGCCGAGGAACCAGGCGAGGCCGGCCGCCTCCTCGCCCTTCTCCTTCCACCACAGCATGGCAGGCGGCACCCAGTCGCCTCCTCTCAGCCAGCCGAGATACGTCAGCGACGTGGCAATGGCCCTCGAATGGGGCGAGCCACCATGGCGGGACCGGCCGATGTCTTCGTAGATCGCAGCAGCAGGCTGCAAGATCTGGCCAATGAAGGCCTCGCCTCCCCCCACCTGAGAAGCGATGCCCCTGATGCCCGAGATCACATGCGCAGAGGGCCGGCCGTACATGGCCCGAATGTGGCTGAAAACGGTCTCGAACTCGTCGCCCAGCCGTGCCTCGGCTGCGTCCCATGTCGCCGTTGCGCTTTCCATGGCTGAAGGGCGGACATTGCCCAGGAGGTCCGCCTTCAAGATGTCGTTGCGGGCGAGCGGCTTGCCGGTGGCGTTGAGCACCGTGAACATGCGGTGCGCCCTGTCGATGCCTGTTGTCGACACCATGACGACGTGGCACCTCTCCAGCAGGAACTCCGCAAGGCGGCGGCGCTGCGCGGCATCGTAATCCCCGAGCATCGACAGCAAATGCTCGCGCACGTCCAGAATCCTGGCCTGCCCCGGCGACAGTCTGTGGTCGGCAGGCTCCATCCGCGTGGCACCCGGATTGCGCACATGTGTCCGGAAGAAAGCCTCGTCCGGGTCCCGCAATGCCAGACGCTGACGGCCCCTCGGCCCCTGTGCGGTCGCTATGGCCGTCAGCACCCGCTCGTTCGGCCGTTCGCCTTCATTCTGGTCGAGGTCACGCATTATGCAAAATACGACGGTGAGCGTGGTGAGGCGCTGCAAGCCATCGACCACCTCGAGCACGCGCGGCGCACGCGCAAAGCCCGGGAGCCGCAAGGCGGGCTTGCCGGGCTCGATGAACAACATGGTGCCGAGGAAATATTCGTCGCCCTCGTTTTCATCCTCGAGAGCGGCGGCAACGTCCTCCAGCAGCCGTCCGGCTTCCTGATGGGTCCAGGCGAATGAACGCTGGTAAGGTGGTGCCTGGACGATATGTGGAGTTGAGAGCAGCTGCCCGAGTGGCGTGGTCACGGCGGCGAATTGCGATGACATGAACGGACGCTCGATCAACAAAATACGCGGTAGCGCCCCTCCGACGCCCTCGGCATCATTGAGAACATGAATTTTTTGCGACATGCAACCAAGGATCTCGCTTGACGAGCCGGTGACTTTTGTGCCTGCCGCGGCAAGCGCTTGATGCTATTGCTCGCTCGAGAGCTACCTTCGGTTGAGGACACGCGGGCCGCCATGCTTGCCGCCGTTTTCGAGCTTGCGCGCCCGTTGCTCTACGCGCTCGATCCCGAGCAGGCGCACGAGCTGACCCTCAAATCGCTGGAGGCGGGCATCTACCCGCGCCCCGCGGGCCCGGACGATGCGCGCCTCGCCGTCGAAGCGCTCGGCTTGACGTTTTCCAACCCGCTCGGAATTGCTGCAGGCTTCGACAAGGATGCGCGGGTGCCGGACGCCGTTCTGGGCATGGGCTTCGGTCACGCGGAAATCGGCACCGTGACGCCGCTCGCACAGGAGGGCAATCCGAAGCCGCGCGTGTTCCGGCTCGTACGCGACAGGGCCCTGATCAACCGGCTGGGGTTCAATAACGCGGGGCATGCTGCGGCGCTTGCACGGCTGCAGCGCTGCCAGCCGAAGGGTGTCGTGGGCGTCAATGTCGGCTCCAACAAGAACGCGGCGGACCGAGCGGGCGACTACGTGGCCGGCGTGCGCGCCTTCTATGACGTCGCCAGCTACTTCACCATCAACGTGTCATCGCCCAACACGCCGGGCTTGCGCGACCTGCAGGCGCCAGCGGCCCTCGACGAGCTGGTTGCGCGCGTGCTGCACGCGCGCGCCGAGATGATGGCGGCCGGCAAGCCGCGACGGCCGGTAGTCGTGAAGCTGGCTCCGGACATCGCCGAAGACGATCTCGAGGCCATTGTCCAAGTGCTGGTTTCCCGCAGCGTCGACGGCATCGCCGTGTCCAATTCCACGCTGGCGCGCGCAGGTGTGAGCGATGCCGCTCTCAGCAAGGAGGCTGGCGGGGTCTCGGGGCGTCCCCTGTTCCACCGCTCAACCGTGATGCTGGCACGCGTCTACCAGCTGACCGGGGGACGCGTCCCCCTTATTGGCATCGGCGGCATCGACTCTGGCGCCGCGGCGATCGCCAAGCTGGAAGCCGGGGCCACGCTGCTGCAGCTCTACACCGGTCTCGTCTACGAAGGGCCCGGCCTGCTGGCGCGCATCAAGCGGGAGCTCGTCGCCCACCTCGAGCGCGAGAAGCTCGCTCGCATCGGGGATGCCACCGGCCGCCGTGCCGAAGAGTGGGCCGCCAAGTCAATCGCGACTGCGTAGCCTTCGCTCGGAGCCGTCGTCTTGCGCTCGTTTCTGCCCCGAGTCCTTCCCATTCAAGTGATCGCGGGGAATAGAGGACGTTCCCACATCGTTAATCGTGAGATGGAGTTCCGTGGGGTGCGGCACGAAGAGTTCCCACACGCCCAAGAATGGAGAGTCACAATGAGCGACGTGAGGCGCATTTCGGTCATCGTTTCTGCAGCGCTTTTGTCCGCGGGCATCGTGGCGGGTGCCCAAGCCCAGCAGAGCGCCATGACCTTTTTCATCACCAGCGCCGGAAAGGGCAGTGGTGCAGACCTCGGCGGCCTGGAAGGGGCGGATGCCCATTGCCAAGCGCTCGCCAAGGCGGCGGGCGCAACGAAAACCAACTGGCGGGCCTACCTCAGCACGTCCCTGCCGGGAGGTGAAGCGGGCGTCAACGCCCGCGACCGCATCGGCAAAGGCCCCTGGCAAAATGCCAAGGGCGTGGAGGTCGCCAAGACCGTGGACGATCTGCACTCGGGATCGAACAATGTCACCAAGCAGACAGCCCTGAGCGAGAAGGGCGAGGTCATCAGCGGTCGCGGCGACACGCCGAACATGCACGACATCCTGACGGGCTCCGACCCGCAGGGAATGTATTCCACCGCCGGCGGTGATACCACCTGTGGGAACTGGACCAAGAGCGGCGAGGGCTCGGCCATCGTCGGCCATCACGACCGCGTCGGGCCCAAGGACACCCGGCACATGAATTCCTGGAACTCCTCGCACGGCTCGCGCGGCTGCAGCCAGGATCAGCTCAAAGCGACGGGCGGTGCCGGCCTGTTGTATTGCTTCGCGGCGGACTAGCGAGAACTCCCTCTCCCCACACTACCGTCGGGGAGGGTCATGGCGGAGCCGTGCCTCCGGCACGAGGTTAGGGACGGCTCCAAGTATCGTCGGCGCTTTGTGCCGCCCCTCACCTAACCCTCTCCCCGTGAAGTTACGGGGAGAGGGAATGGCTTTGGGCCGCCCCTCACCCTAGCCCTCTCCCCGTGAAGTACGGGGAGAGGGAATCCTCATCAGCCCTTGCGGCCGTAGTCCAGCAGTCCGGTCTTGCCCTTTGGCGGGTGGGCGCGGATTGCTTCCTCGTTGGGCTCGGTGCCCCAGCCCGGCCGGTCCGGAACGACCAGGTGGCCGTTCTCGAACTGGGGCGGATGCGACACCAGCTCGTCGTCCCAGGTCAGCCGGTCGAGGTCGGTCTCCATGATGCGCAGGTTGGGCACCGCGGCACAGAAGTGCGCGGCCATCATCGAGCACAGGTGGCCATAGAAGTTGTGGGGGGCGACGTTGACCTCGTGCGCCTCGGCCAGGCCGGCGACCTTCATGGACTGCCACATGCCGTTCCAGGGGATGTCGACGATGGCGACATCCATGGCCTGCTCGCGGAAGTAGGGCAGGAACTCGCGCAGGGTCAGCAGCGTCTCGCACGAGGAAATCGGATGCGGGCTTTGCCTGCGGATGTAGCCCAGCGCCTCCGGGCTGTAAGTGTCGATCTCGACCCAGAACATGTCGAGATCGGCGATCTCGCGCAGGATCTTGAGATAGCCTTCGGTCTTGGCGTTGAAGTTGAGGTCGAGCAGCAGGTCCACGTCCGGCCCCGCGCCCTCGCGCAGGGCTTCCAGGTGCATGCGCAGGTTGCGCAGGACGTGCCTGTCGACATTGAGCTCGGGCGTGAACGGGGCGCCGAAGCCCGGCCGCCACCCCTTGGGGTTCTTGCCGCCCGGCTCGTAGACGAAGATGTTGGTCTTGAGCGCGGTGAACTGCTTCTCGCGCACCTCGCGCCCCATGGCCTTGACGCCGTCGAGGTCGGTGATGGCGGGCTTGTACCAGGTCGGGTGATTGATGCGCCACGTCGCGCAGTGCGACCAGTACACGCGGATGCGGTCTCGTATCCTGCCGCCCAGCAGCTCGTAGCAGGGCACGCCCAACGCCTTCGCCTTGGCGTCCAGCAGCGCGTTCTCGATGGCGCCGAGCGCCTGGGCGATGACGCCGCCGGCGCCGGGCCGCGTGGCGCAATAGAGGTCAGTGTAGATGCGCTCGTGCTCGCCCACCGGCTGGCCGACGACGCGCGGCGCCAAGTGTGCGATCACCGCGCCGACGCCCGGCGAGCCGAACCCTTCCGCGAACTCGCTCCAGCCGACGATGCCTTCCTCGGTCGTCAGCTTGACGAAGTGGTAGTTGCGCCAGCCCGCGTCGCAGGCGAGCGTCTCGATAGCCTTTACCTTCATTGGGTTCCTCCGGCTAGACCGAGGCTACCAATACCACCTGTCAATCCGGTCGCCGAGCGCGGGCGTTGCAGGGCCGATCGTCGCTCTGCGGGACGGTCGGGCACCTGATTTTCACCCTGGCCTCGGCATGGCTTGGTCATGTCTCAATGCTGGTGTAGGAGCTGATTCGCGATGCAAGACCCTACGGGAGGAACCCATGCAACGAGCCTTCATGATCACCGCCGGCGCGGCCCTGGCAGCGCTGGCGACCCTATCGACCGCCCAAGCGCAGACGCGTGTGGAAGTGGGCGTCCTGTCCTGCACGGCGCGGGGCTCGACGGGCTTCATCATCGGCTCGAGCCGGGAGCTGCGGTGCCGCTTCAAGCGGCAGGGCCGCGACGAGTTCTACCGTGGCTTCGTCAGCAAGTTCGGCCTCGACATCGGCAGCACCAAGCAGGTGGTGATTTCCTGGGCAGTGCTGGCCCCAACAGCGAACCTGCCGCCCCGCTCGCTCAACGGCACCTATGCCGGCGTGAGCGCAGAGGCGACGGTGGGCGTGGGTGTTGGTGCAAACGCGCTGGTCGGCGGCTCCGTCCGCTCGATCGTGCTGCAGCCTTTGAGCGTGCAGGCGCAGGAGGGGCTCAACATCGCCGCCGGCGTCTCGTCCCTGCAGCTGCGCGCGGACTAGGACCGACTAGATCCGCAGCACGCGGACCCAGCGCGCGACGTCGAGCAGGCTCATGGCGGCCGCGGCCACGTAGGTGAAGGCCGCGGCCTTGAGGATCTGGCGCGCCGCCGGCATATCCTGGTCGTTGATATAGCGGCCAGCCTTCAGCACGGGCAGCGCCCGGCGGAAGCTGGCGTCGAACTCCACGGGCAGCGTGACGGCGTGCGTCACCATCGACAGCGCGAGAATCAGCACGCCCACGAACACCTGGATGACGAGAATGTGCGGCGCCTTGGCGAGCGCCATGACGATGGGTGCGGCCAGCATCACCACCGCGCCGACCTTCTCCATCCTGAGCGCCTGCTTGGCGAGCCGCGTGCGCGCCTGCAGGGGCTGATAGCCGGAGGCGTCCTGCATGGCATGGCCGGCCTCGTGCGCGGCGATCACGATGGCGGCGAGCGAGCGGCCCTTGAAGTGCTGCGGCAGCAGGCGGATGACCTTGGCCTCCGGATCATAGTGATCGCCAAGGTCGGTCTGCTCGACCTTGATGTGGGAGAGCTTCAACTCGTCGAGCAGGTGGCGGGCGAACTCGCCGCCGGTCCCTGGAAAATCGGGGCGATCGGCCGAATGCCTGGCCACCACCTTGCGCACCCATATCTGGGGCAGCACGGCGAGGCCGAAAACCAGGCCAAGAATGATCAGCATCGCAAGCAACGGGCAACGCTCCGGCGGCAGTATCGCTGGCGCAACATGTAGAGGCGGAGTTGGACGAAAGGAAGGGGTGGAGGTTGGGGTCGAGCTGTAGGTTGGGTCAAGCGAAGCGCAGACCCAACAAATGGGAAGTCGTTTGCGTCTAATGTTGGGTCATCCCCCGGCCTTCGCCGGGGTCGACCCAACCTACGAGCTACGAAGTTGCATCCAGGCGCTTCAGATAGACGGCGTAGGGCACGCCGAAGACGGGTGGTGCGTCATGTGCCCACTCGAATCCCATGCGCAGGTACATGGGCAGCGCAACGGTCATGATCGTGCTCGTGTGCAGGGCAACAACCGGGGATCGATCGCGTCTGGCCCTGGCGAGGCACTCGCGCGTCAGCTCCCGGCCGACACCATGGCCCCTGCAGGACGGATCGACCACGAGCATGCGAATGACGGGCCATTCCTTTTGGAAATAGCTCGCCTTGGGACGGCCCGGCGGGATGTATGCCACTGCGCCGATGATCTGATCCTGGATTTCGGCGACCACGATCTCACCGTTCTCGATGAGGCCCGATATGTCACCGAGGATGGCCGCCAGGCGCGGGCCAATCGGTGTAGTGCGACTTGAACTCGTCGAACGCCGCGAGCGCGAGAGCGCTGACCCGGGCGGCGTCGGCCTGGCGAAAATCTCGCAGCGATGGATGCGACAAGGTCATCGTGGTTCCTGGAGTGGGTCGCCATTCCCGCGCCTCACAAAATAGCGCCTTTGCAGTATGATGGCTGCACGGTTTGGGGACACGCAGCAGAAGGGAAAACGCTCATGGCCGCCATCGCCATCCTCGACGACTACCAGAATGTGGCGCTTCGCATGGCCGACTGGTCGGGCCTGCAGAAGGGCCACCGTGTCGTGGCCTTCAACGAGCGCCTGCCCGACGTGGGCGCCGCGGCCCGTGCGCTGGCCGATTTCGACGTCATCGGCATCATGCGCGAGCGCACGCCGTTCTCGCGCGCACTGTTCGAGAAGCTGCCCAAGCTGCGGCTGCTGGTGACCACAGGCAAGCGCAACGCGTCCGTTGATCTGGAGGCTGCCAAGGCCCGCAACGTGCTGGTCTGCAACACGGGCGGGGCGGGCCGCTCCACCGCCGAGCTGGCGATCGGGCTGATGATCGCGCTGGCCCGGCATCTGCGCGAGGAGTTCCATGCGATGCGGCCCGGCGGCGGCTGGCAGAGGACGCTGGGCTTCGACCTGGAAGGCAGGACGCTCGGCATCATCGGGCTTGGCAATCTGGGCGCCAAGGTCGGCAAGATCGGCAACGCCATGGGCATGAAGGTGATCGCCTGGAGCGAGAACCTGTCCGATGAGCGCGCCAAGGAGAGCGGGGCGGAGCGGGTGGCGAAAGACGAGCTGTTCAAGCGCTCCGATGTGGTGAGCATCCATTCGGTGCTCTCGCCGCGCACGCGTGGCCTCGTCGGTGCACGCGAGCTCGCCCTCATGAAGCCCACGGCGCTGCTGATCAACACCTCGCGCGGGCCCATCATCGACGAGGCCGCGTTGCTGGCAGGGCTCAGGGAGAAGCGCATCGCCGGGTTCGGCGGCGACACGTTCGACGCGGAGCCGCTGCCGGGCGATCACCCGCTGCGCTCCGAGCCGCGCGCCTTGCTCACGCCGCACCTGGGCTACGTGACGGAGGAAACCTACCGAGGTTTCTATGCCGGCATGGTGCAGGCGATCGAGGCGTGGCTGGCCGGCAAGCCGATCAACGTGCTGAGTTGAGGCGCGATCGTAGGGCGATCGTAGGGCGCAATAAGGCGAAGCCGCATTGCGCCGCTCTGGGGAACGGGCAAATCGGCGCAATGCGCTGCCGCTTATTGCGCCCTACCGCCGTTGCGCCCTCCGAGCACAGAATTGGGCGGCGGGGATAGGGAATCTGATTTCATAATGTATGTGTACGGTGCATGACGGGCGCGCGCGCGGTGTGCTCTCATGCGCGGGTCTCGGAGATGAGACGGCAGTTCGCCTAGGGCCGCGTCTCAAGCTAGGAGCCGGGGGCCGCAGTCCGATCGTCTCGCCTGGTTGGTGGACAGACCATCCAAGCGCTGGTGCGGGGCCCGGATGCGGCGAAGTCGGTTCCGGTTCCCTCGCCCGGTCGGTGGTCGGCCTTTCCAAGCGCCGGACGAGCCCGGAGGCGACCGAGCAGGGCGTCTTCGCGCCCACAACCGGATACAGGTCTCAGGCCATCGGGCGCGAGCCCGGGCACCCTGCTCCTCCTTCCCCTCCAACCCTCGGGCGCAGGCGCCGCGAGGCTAAAGGTGTTGGCAGGGGGTCAGACCCCTCGCCTCCAACGTCGATGACAGAAACGATCGGCCAGCGCGAGGGGTCTGACCCCGGCTCGGCGGGCTACTTCAGCACCACGAGCGCGTCGGCCGCCACCACGCCGTCGGGCCCGACGAACACGGGGTTGATGTCGAGCTCCTTCAGTCTCGGCGCCAACGCTGTGGCCATCTGGGACGCGGCGACCAAGGTTTTGGCCAGCGCCTCCTTGTCCGCCGCGGGCTTGCCGCGATAGCCGTCGAACAGCTTGGCACCGCGCAGGTCGGCGATCATCTCGCGCGCGGTTTCCAGGTCGAACGGGGCGATGCGATAGGTCACGTCCTTCAGGACCTCGGTCAGAACGCCGCCGAGGCCCAGCGCCACGACAGGCCCGAAGCTCTCGTCGTTGATGACGCCGATCAGCGCTTCGATGCCCTGCGCCATCTCCGACACGAGCACGCCGTCGATCCTGGCGCCGGGGACCGCCTTGCCGGCGTTGGCGGTCACGCTGCCCACCGCTTCGGAGAGCGCATCACGGGCGACGCCGAGCTTCACGCCGCCGGCTTCCGTCTTGTGGGCGATGTCGCGGGAGACGATTTTCACCGCGAACGGCGCGTTCAATCCTCTCGCCGCGGCAGTCGCATCGGCGCCGGCAGCAACGAGCACCTCTCTGGCAATGGGGATACCGAACGCGGCCAGCACCGCCTTGCTTTCCGCCTCGTTGAGCGTCACGGCGCCGGCCGGCAGTTCGAGCCCCTTGGGGCTGGTCACCTCCGGCACCCGGCGGGGCAGCAGGCGGCGTTGGTCGGCAGCAAAGCTGGAGAGCGTCGCCGCCGCGCGCGCGAGCCGCACCGGGGTGGTGACGAACGGCACGCCCGCCTCGGTGAGCGCTGCCAGCGCCTCGGGCGACTTGGCGTGCCGGCCGGACCAGGCCACGTGCAGCGGCTTGTCGGTCCTGTTGGCCACGGCGGCGATTGCCGTGGCCGCGCGCGCGGCGGATGGGCCCGAGATGGATGCCAGCAGGATCGAAAGCTGGTCGAGGCGCGGATCGGCCAGCACGATCTCCAGCGCGTTGGAGAACAGGGTCATGTCGTTGAAGAAGCTGGCGGTGACGTCGGCCGGGTTCTCGGGCGAGCCGAACGAGGGCACAATTCTGCGCAGGGCGCTGAGCGTGGCGTCGGAGAACGGCGGCAAGGTCATGCCGCCGCGCACGGCGGCGTCGGCGTAAACAATGCCCGACCCGCCGGAGACCGACAGCACGCCGACCGCGTTGCCCTTGGGCAGGCGCCCTTGCGCGAACAGCTTGGCGATGTCGACGATGGGCTCCACGTCGTCCACCTCGATCAGGCCTGACTGGCGCAGCGCCGCGCGGTAGAGGTCGTAGCTGCCGGTCATGTTGGCGGTGTGGGAGGCGGCGGCCTTGATGCCGACGTCGGTGGTTGCGGCCTTCCAGATCATCACCGGCTTGCCGGTCTCGAGCGATTTGCGACCGACGTCGAGCAGGCGCCGCGCGTCGGGCGTGCCTTCCAGGTAGGCGAAGATCACGGAGGTGCCGTCGTCATCCAGGAACGCCGACAGCAGCTGGGGCATGTCGATGTCGGTCTCGTTGCCGGACGAAACGCAGATACGAAAGCCGATGCCCTGGGCCTCGGCCAGGTTGACCACCGCGTAGCCGAAGCCGCCCGACTGAAAGGCGCACGACACCGTGCCGGGGCGGAAGTCAGTCTCATCGGCCACGCTGCCGAATGCCGCCCACACCCGCGATTGGATGGACAGCATGCCCTGGCAGTTGGGGCCGACGATGCGCACGCCGCTCTCGGCGATGGCGCGCTTAAGCTCGTCCTCCAGCTTGCGGCCCTCGGCACCGGTCTCGCGGAAGCCCGCAGTCAGCACCACGGCGAACGGGATGCTGGCCTTGCCGCAGTCGCGGATCGCCTGGGCCACTCCTGGCGCCGGCACGGCGACGATGGCGAGGTCGCAGGGGGCTCCGATCGAGGCGGCATCGGGATAACACCTGAGCCCGTGCATCTCGGGATACTTGGGATTGACTAGGAAGATACCGCCCTTGTAGCCGGCGCCCTTGAGTGCCTTGATGGGGTGGCCGCCGATGCGGGTGAGGTCGGCGGATGCTCCGATGATGGCGATGGCACGCGGGTGAAAGAGACGCTCGAAACTCACGGGTGCACTCCGGTTGGCCGGCGGGGAACGCCAATAGCAGATTACCGTTGTCTATTGAACCGTGAACGCTGCCATGTCCGCCCGATGGCCGAACGCGCACACAAACTCGGGTTGCTGTTCGCAGGTGCACTCGCCCTGACGCAGCCTGCGCATGCGGAGACTGCAGCGGAAACGGCGGCAGCCTGGGGATTGCTCGGCACGTGGTCGCTGGACTGCGGGCTGCCACCGAGCGGGGGCAACGGCTATATGTCTTACGTGGCCGTGTCGGGCGGCCGTCTGGTGCACGAGCGCGACTTCGGCGGCTGGCGCGATGCCAACGAGGTGCTGCGGGTCACGTTGGGGGTCGGCGGGATCGACCTGACGGTCTATTTTCTGGCTTCCGCGCAAACGCGGCAGATCACGATCGCCAAAGGGCCCGATGGCCGTGTGCGTGCCACTTCCGAGAGCCTGGTCAACAGCAATGAGTTCGCCATCAGCGATGGCAAGTTCACCGCCACGGGCACCGATACGCCCTGGCAGATGCGCTGCCGCTGAGGGGACGCTCAGCCCCGTCCCTCTGGCGCCGACAGGGACAGGCCGAGCGCGGCGCGGCGCTTGAGCCACGGGTTGGGGCGGTAGCGCGGCTCGCCGTAGAAGGCGAAGAGCCGCTCCAGGATGAAGAGCACGCGCTTTGCGCCGATGCGATCGCCCCACTCGATGGGCCCGAACGGGTAGCCGAGCCCGAGCTTGGTGCCCTTGTCGATGTCGGCCGGCGTGGCGATGCCGCGCTGGGCCACGCCGCAGCCGATATTCACGATCATGGCCACGACGCGCTGCGCCACGAAGCCGGGGCTGTCGTTGATGATAATCACGGGCTGGCCATCGGCGGCGAGGAGGCCGTGCGCGGCATCGCGGGTGACAGGCCCGGTGGCGGGAGTCACCATCAGCGTGCGCGGGCCTTTCATGCCGAAGAGGACATCGACGGCGACACACCGTTGCGGGTCCAGCTCGAGATCGACGCACGCCGTGGTCAGGTCCCAGCCGATGGGCGTGAGCACGATCAGCGCGTCGGCGCTCGGCTTGGCCGTTGTTTCGAGTGTGGCACCGGCCTGCCTGAAGAGATCGATGAGCGGCGCTTGCAGCTCGGGGTGGTGCTCGCTCGGCCGCACCCACACCGACTTGGGCCGCGTCGTGGGGGCCGCGGGCAGCGCCGGCATGACGGCCTGGCCGTTGTGGTAGGCAAACCAGCCCGCGCCGGTCTTGCGGCCGTAGAGCCCACCGGCCACGCGCAGGGCGGAAAGGTTCATGGGCGCGAACGCAGGCTCGCCGTAGAACTGGGCGAAGATCGATTCCATCACGCTGTGCTGGACGTCGATGCCCACCATGTCGGCCAGCGTGAACGGCCCCATCTTGAAGCCCGGCGCGCCCGTGAGGATGCGGTCGATCTCGGCGGCCGAGGCGATGCTCTCCGTGAGAATTCGCTGCGACTCCGGCACGTAGCCGCGCCCGACATGGTTGACCAGGAACGCGGGGCTGTCGGTGCACAGCACCGGCTCGCGCGTCATGCGCCGCCCCAGCGCCATCATGGCATCCGTGACCCACGGCGCAGTCTTGAGGCCGGGGATCACCTCGACCAGGCGCATGAGCGGCACGGGATTGAAGAAGTGCATGCCGCCGACGCGCTCGGGGCGCTTGCACCTGGCGGCGATGGCGGTGATCGGGATCGACGACGTGTTGGAGGCGAGGATGGCGTCCGGGCCGACGAACTCTTCGAGCCTGGCGAACAGCGCCTGCTTGGCCTCGAGCTGCTCGAGGATCGCCTCGATCACGACGTTGGCCTTGCCGACCTCGCCCAGCTCTTTGGCGACAACGATGCGCTCGATCGCAGCCTTGGCCTCGCCCTCGGGCAGCCGGCCCTTCTGCACCAGGCCGTCGAGCGTCTTGGCGATGGTGTCCTTCGCGGCCTCAGCGGCGCCGGGCTTCTCGTCGAAGGCGATGACGCGCATTCCGCCCTGGGCGGAGACCTGCACAATGCCGCGCCCCATGGTGCCGGTGCCGACCACGGCGATCGTGACATCGGCGGCGTTGGCATCGAATGGCATGGGTGTCTCCCCGGTTGGCGCGCGCCTCGTTTGCCGACGCCGTCGATTGACCCCGCAAACTAGGCCGTGTCATGGTCCGGCCGCAATATCGGCGCCGCCCACTGCGGCGCGCCATGTCACAGGAACCCCCGCATGATGACTGTCGAGGAGGCCATCGCTGGCCGCCGCTGCATCCGCGCCTTTTTGCCGAAGCCCGTCCCGCGCGAGCTGATCGAGCGCATTCTCCTGACCGCCGGGCGCGCGCCCTCCGGCTCCAACGTGCAGCCGTGGAAGGTGTGGGTGCTCGACGGCGCCGTGAAGGGCGAGATCAGCCGCGAGCTGGCGGACCTCTACGACGCCGGCAAGGTCAGCGAGCGGGAGTACAAC
>CAWHBI010000011.1:0-43135 GCA_963827545.1 uncultured Alphaproteobacteria bacterium | reverse complement strand
CACTCGGCTCGCGGGGGCACGGGGCTCTCATACTGGCGAGCCAATTTAATCCACCTGTTATTCCGGCCAGCCATCGCGCTCGAAGCGCGATCGCGCAACGCCGGATTCCGCGGCGAGGAGGCGGCGGCGGCAGATCGAGGAGAGCCTCGCCCCTGCCTCGGCGAGCTGGGGCTCGGCTTCGGGACGACGGGTGGATGAACTGCGGTGGCGTAGTCGTGCTCGGCACCGAGCGCGCCGCGGGCACGATCAAGTCTCGCGGAAGGCGCGCGAGAAGCTGTCCCAGACGGGCCGCATCATGTAGTCGAAGAACGTGCGCTCCCCCGTCTTGATGAAGACATCAGCCGGCATGCCCGGCGTCGGCTGGAAGGTCTGGACCTTGCTGTGCACGTCCTGCTCGCTGAGCCGGACGCGCACGACATAGGATGGACGCTGCGACGCCTCCTGCTCGGCCTTGGTGCGCGCGCTCGATTGCGCGCCGACGGCGTCGGCCGACAAGTACACCACCTTGCCTTCGACCATGGGCGTCAGACGCTGATTGAGTGCCGTCAGCCGCACCAGGGCCTGCTGCCCCGGCTTCACGTGTCCGATCTCGCTCGGATTGAGGCGAGCCTCGATGACGAGCTCGTCGTCGACGGGAAGCAGCTCGAGGATGACCGTGCCTGCCCCGATCACGCCGCCGGGTGTGTGCTGATTGAGCTTGACGACGATGCCGCGGACGGGCGCGCGCACCTCGACGCGGTCGAGCACGTCACGGGCGGCGCGGATCTGCTCTTGCAGGTCGTCGAGCTCCGTCTCGGTGGCCCGCATTTCCTCGATGGTCTTCTGGGCCACGGCCGAACGGAGCTGCGCGATCTGCTGCTCGGCGCGCGCCATGCGCTCCCGGGCGTCAGCCATGCGCGCCATCAGCTCGCCGAGCTCGCCGGCAAGGGCAGCCTCCGAGCGCTGGATCGCCAGAACTTCGGTCCGCCGCGCGAGCTGCTGCTCCAGCAGTGCCTGCTTGTCCTTCAGCTCTTCCGCGAACAGCGCCATGCGCTGCCGCGTCGATTGCGCCTGCGCCGTATAGCCGCCGACGCTCTCCTGCAGGCCCGCGATCTCCTTTCGCAGGACCTCTTCCTCGATGATGCGCTTGGAATGGCGCGCCTGCAGCTCGACCGCCTGGCGTTCGAACATGCCGCGAACCTCCGGATCGGCGGCGTCGCCGGCCAGCTCGTCAGGCATTGCAAATGCAAGACGTCCGTCGAGCTCGGCCTCCAACCGCGCCTTCATGATCAGAAGGCGCTGGTTTCTCACCACCAGGCGTCGCAGTTTCGTGCTGGCGGCCGTGGCATCCAGGCGCAGCAGCGGCTGGCCAACCTCCACCAGGTCACCCTCCTTGGCCAGCACCTCGCGCAGAATGCCGCCTTCCAGGTGTTGGACGTGCTTGTTCTGCCCGGTGGCCACAAACGAGCCCGATACGACCACCGCTCCATCGATGGGTGCGACGGCGCTCCATACGCCGAAGCCGCCGACGCAAACGAGCAGGATGATGGCCCCGAGCAGGATCGGGCGGCGGACGCCAGCCGGGACGCCGCGATGCCATTCGTCGATGCTGGGGCAGGCGCTCATCCGGCCTCGTCACCTTTCTGCGCCGCCTCTGCGGGCATCGGGCAGGCCGGCTGTTGAGCGGCGGCGCCGGCCGGCTGGGAGGGACTTGCCTTGCTGTTCAGCAGCCGGCGCAGCACCTCCTTGGGCGGACCGAAAGCCTCGGCTCGCCCGGCGCGCAGGATCAGAACCTTGTCGACGATGTTGAGCAGGGCGGGGCGCTGCGTGATGACAATCGTGGTGACGCGCATCTCCCTTGCGCGCAGGAGGGTATCGGTGAGAGCTTGCTCGCCGGCGGCATCGAGGTTGGAGTTGGGCTCGTCGAGCACCACCATCGACGGTTCGCCGAAAAAGGCGCGGGCCAGTGCAATGCGTTGCTTCTGACCGCCGGACAGAGGGGCGCCGTTGCGCTCCAGTATGGTCTCGTAGCCGTTGGGAAGCTGGCAGATCATGTCGTGAACGCCCGAGAGCAACGCGGCGCTGTAGACCTTGTCATCGGTCAAATCGCTGCGCATGCGGCACACGTTCTCCTTGATCGAGCCGGGAAACAGCTCCACCTCCTGCGGCAGGTAGCCCGTGTACTCTCCGAACTGCCGGCGGTCCCAGTTGCGCAACTCGGTGCCGTCGAGCCGCACCTTGCCCGCGGTCGGCAGCAGGCAGCCCACCAGAATGCGTGCCAGCGTCGACTTGCCCGATCCTGACGGCCCGACGATGGCCAGCGACTCGCCAGGCTGCAGCTCGAAGCTCACACCATTGAGAACGGGCTCCTTGGTGCCGGGCGGCAGGTAGAGGATTTTCTCCGCGCTCACGCGGCCTTGCGGCTTGGGCAGGCGCAGGCGCGGCTTCTCCCTCTGCAGGGCCTCGACCGCGGTACAAACGCGCGCATAGGCGGCGCGCGTTTGCAGCAGGCTGCGCCAGCCTTCGATCATGCCCTCGAGGGGCTGCAAGGCGCGGCCGGCGATGATCGAGGCGGCGATCATCATGCCGCCAGTCAGCTGGCTCTCGAGCGCCAGGTAAGCGCCCCACCCCAGAATCGCAATCTGCGTCAGCAGACGGAAGAAACGCGACGCGCCGCTGATCCAGAAGCTCGCATCGAGCGCACTCATTTGTTTGGTCAGTGCCCCGGTCTGCTCGCGACCCCACTGCAGAATGCTCTCGTTCAGCATTCCCATGGCGTTGATGACCTGCGAGTTGCGCGCCAGGGCTTCGGCTTGGGCGTCGGCCTTGGCCGCATGCGTGCTCGCCTGGCCGAGCGGTATCGCGGTCGCGCGTTGGTTCACCAGCGCGATCGCAACAAGCAGAACCCCGGCAGCGAGGGTGATGAAGCCCAGGCTCGGATGAATGAGAAACACCGCTGCGAAGTAGAGGGGTGCCATGGGCGCATCGAACAGGATCACCATGGTCGGGCTCGACATGAAGCCGCGCACCTGATGCAGGCTGCGCAACGGCAGCACGTTGCCGCCGTCACTGGCGGGCGCGGTGCTGACGATGCTGGCGATCACCGGGCCCCCGAGGAGGGTCTCCATCCTGGTGGCCAGCCGGCCGAGAACTTGTCGGCGCAGCGTGTCCAGCAAGGAGAGGACCAGGATGAAGCCGAGCGCGAGTAGCGAGAGCATGATCAGCGTGTGCATGCTGCGGCTGGTCAGCACCCGGTCGGAGATCTGGAACAGATATATCGGCATCGTCAGCATCAGCAGGTTGACGAAAGCCGAGAAGATGCCGATGGCCACGAAGGTGCGGCGCGCCACCTCGCGCCACTCCTGCAAGGGCTCTCTATGCGCGGGCGCCACCGCCGCCGGCGCAGCGGCGGCGGAGGGCAAGGGGTGCGCTGACCCCCTCGCCCCGGCAGCGAGGGCCTCTGGGGGTTGCCCTCCGGGCAAATTGGACGTTGCCGGATGAGCCTCCACCTCCGAGGGCAGCCCATCGCGAGGCCGCGTCAGCAGCTGGCCCAGGTCCGCGCCGCCGACGCTCGGTTTCATAAGGAAAATCCGCCAAGGCCGAGCCCAGTCCCTTGCAGAACGATCTCCTGGATGGCGCTCGGCAGCGTGACGTTGATACCCTGATCAGGCTCGTCAGGTAGATCATTTGGCAAGCCGCCGAGGACTTGGCCGAGCAGGCCGGAGGGTGTGTCTGCGGTCGAGATCGACACATTGCCGGAGCCAGCGGGCGTCTCGCTTTGCAGCACGATGCTGTACTCGGTGTAGCTGCCACCCGAGAACAGCTCGTCGGGGTTGAGGCTGGCCGAGGCCGATGCCTCTTCGGGGTAGACCATGCTGCCCGACACAATAGCAATGGGCTGCTCGCCACTGACTTCGAGGCTGAGGAGCAGATTGAGGACGCTGCCGCCAGCCTCGCCGCCTGATGCGGCGTCATCGATGGCCTGGATCACGTCTCCGGCCAGGGCGGCGACGGGCGCGATCACCTGGTCGAGCACGGGATCGACGGCCTGGATCACGTCTCCGGCCAGGGCGGCCACGGGCGCGACCACCTGTTCGAGCACGGGATCGACGGCCTGGATCACGTCTCCGGCCAGGGCGGCCACGGGCGCGACCACCTGTTCGAGCACGGGATCGATGGCCTGGATCACGTCTCCGGCCAGGGCGGCCACGGGCGCGACCACCTGTTCGAGCACGGGATCGATGGCCTGGATCACGTCGCCGGCCAGGGCGGCACGGGCGACCACCTGTTCGAGCACGGGATCGACGGCCTGGATCACGTCTCCGGCCAGTGTTCGAGCACGGGATCGATCGGCCTGGATCACGTCTCCGGCCAGGGCGGCCACCGGGGCGACCACCTGATCGAGCACGGGATCGACGGCCTGGATCACGTCTCCGGCCAGGGCGGCGACGGGCGCGACCACCTGTTCGAGCACGGGATCGATGGCCTGGATCACGTCTCCGGCCAGGGCAGCGACGGGCGCGACCACCTGGTCCAGCACCGGATCAATGGTTGCTAGAATGTCCTCCACGGTGTCGATGACGGGAGCAATCACCTCACCGATGACCGGCGGAATCACCTCGCCAATGATCGGTGGAATGACCTCAACGATGATCGGCGGCAGTGTCGGTGGCAAAGGTCCACCTATCTCGATGGTGGACTGGACAGGCGCACCTGGAGCTATGTCGAGCGCCCCGGTGGCATGCGCTACTGCAGAGTGCGGCGCCGAAGCGGCTTGGAACAGTTCCTGGCTGTTCCCGCCCTCCTGAACCGCACCTACCATGATGGGTGCCACGTTGGGCGTCGAGGCTTCGCCCATAGGCGCCGCGTCCTGCGGGATCGTCTCTCCTCCTGTGAACCTTCCGAGCGGCTGCAACGGCGCGCTCGCCGCCTGAGCCGGGTCTGCTCCGCTGTCCTCCGAGGCGTTGTCAGCGGCCGCTTCGACTCTGGCTGCGGCAGCGAAAGCCTGCTGCATCCCCAGCATCTGCGAGACGAAGAACGCCCACGTGAGGAAGCTCCAAAGGCCCTTCTGGCGATGCTGGGAGATATTGGCCAGGTCTCGAACGGGGCCGGCCTCCTTTGTCTGGGCTCTGCCTGCTCGCGATGACTGTACTTGCTCAACCATGGTGCGCTCCCCTTCTTTCAGCTCCGTTGTTTCGGATGATTATGTCGGTGTGGTTTTGATGATCATGTCGGCAGTGAATCGTCGAGCACGCTCGCCACATCCAGCACCGGCACATCGAACAGTTGATGCGAGCTGGTGAGCAGGTCGAGCGTGGAGTCGATGTCAGGCAGAAGGCCGGCATCCAGTTCCAACGCCACGTGACCATCGTAGGCCTGGGCGTCCGAAGCGCCGGCATCACTGGCGAGTGCAAAGTCACCGGGCCGGCTGTTCGCCAGCAGGCTCGCAAGCTCGAGGCCCACGCCATCGGCAAGATGCGAAGCATCGGCCGCCGCTTCCACGCCGGCTGTCGTTTCGCCGCTCACTTCGGTGCCGTCGCCGAGGCTGGGTAGAGACGTTGAATTTGCAGCTGGGTTCGGTGCAGACATGCCATGCTCCTTTCCGCAGTAGACTGCGCTTTGGGTATGGAAGTTCCGTTAAGGGGCGTGACCGCCTTGCGTTGGGAAGTGCAATGAACGATTAGGCAGAAGTGCTGCGCCAGCATCCGCCAAATCCTATCTCCGATATCGGCAGGTCTTATATCCGATAGCGGAGTAACGCGAACGCAGCCTCCCAGCACGAGCGGAACCGCCAGCCGCCTTCCTCTGGCGCGATCAGGCGCTAGAGCAGGATCGCTTCGGATTGAATCACTTTGCCTCAACTGCAACGTGGCGGCCGAAGCGTGAATCCTGCTCTATTCATGGACTTGAGAGCAAGATTCACGTCCCATGATCGAAGCGAAGCGCTTCGATCAGAAACGATCTTGCTCTTGAAGCTACGCGATTGAGTTGCGGCTCATCGTCGATGCAAAGCGCTCCCACACATTGAGGGTCGACGGGTGTGTCCGACGTTCATGGCAGTGCCGCGACTACAAGCGCCGCGCAGGCCCGGGCTGGTGCACTAGCCCATGGAATCGAGCCATCGCGACTTCGCCGGGGGCCGTGAGCTTCCAAGCCCCATCCTCATTGGCCGCCTCGAGGCCCATTTCCCGCAGCCAGTCCACGGCGGGCGCGTCGTCCGCGATCAGATAAGCCACGATCCTGTCCTGGGCCGTGGGCTTGTCGGATGCCTGTACTCGCATGGTCTAGCTCGCAACTCGAGAAAAGGGGCCCTGGCGCAGTCGGGGACGATGGGAGCGGCCAGGGCCCTGCCACACAAATGCCCGCGGTTGGCAGGCGACCAAAATCTAGCAGCGGCCGCTTCGCACCACACCTGTCGGATCCGTCAGTCGAAGCGTCCACCTTTCAGGCAGAAACGATCAGGATGCCGAGGATCAGGAGGGCAACAATAGCCAATGCGATTGCTTCCCATCGAGACCGGTGTGGGGCTTGATCAAACATGCTCTGAGGCGCTCGACCATGGAGCAGCAAAGGCGGCCCTGGCTCGCCCGCGACGACTGCCAGGGCCTAGGTCAGACAGCCTGTGGGCCCAGGAAGGCGTCACAGGCCCCTGCAACGTAGGACTGCGCGCGCGCCGGCGCACCTGTCGGATCGATCAGGAGCCAGGGACCGCGGTTGGCCGCGATCGGACGATAAGGTGAATGCGTCATTAATGGCGCATGGAAATGCTGCGGCAACGCGATGCTTTTCTCATAACTCATTGGCGCTGCAATACCGCCAATGGCATCTCCCGCTGTCTGAAGTCTCAGCTTCCGCGGCTACGCCCATCGACCTTACCTGGCAGTTCCGACAGGTTTTCGTGCGGCAGCACCCTGGTAGGGTACTACGCGAGCCTTGGCCGCATGCGCCAGGCGCTAATTCGCCGAACAGAATGATCATCAGGAGTGGCGATCATGGATACGCTTGGTCTCGGACCGCTCGAAAACACCGATCGGGGCGCGGTCGCGCGAGGCACACAGCGCGCCCCGACGGCCGAGCCGGAACTTGACCGGCTCTGCGAGGCGGGACTGGTGGAGGTCGACGACGCGGGTGGCTGGAGACTCACTCTGCTCGGCGAGGCCGCGATGGCGCGGTTCTACAAGCACGTTGAGGGCTCGCCATTCTGGCGGGTGTGACCTTGCTGGAGACCAAAGCCGTGCCCCGCGCCGAGGCGATCCAAGAAAAGCGCGCCTTTGCACGCCACCAGGTACGCAACGCCGGCCGGATCATATTCTTCGATGCGCCTTGCTTTGTGCAATGCGTCATCCGGAACATCTCGGCAGACGGCGCCCTCGTCTGCATGCAGCTATCGATCGCTCTGCCGCGCGAGGTCGTGCTCTGGGAGGAATCGACGGGCAGGTGCTACGAATGCAGCGTGAAGTGGCGGAACGACCGCATGGTTGGTCTGCACTTCACCGACGTTTGCGGCCGAGAAGAGAGGAGCACCCTGCTCGAGAAAGGCTTCCTGCCGCTGGCGCCGGAGAATGCGCCATCAGTGCATTGAAATTGCGCTCGTCTGCGACACGCGGCCAACGTCTCGCGGTGCCGCCTGCGAGCGGAGCATGCGGCTGCTACGTCGCAGGCACGCAGCCGCAAGCTCCCGGAACCAGCACACGCACGGCAAGGACCTGCGGACCAGCGTGCTCGGTTCCTGCCGTCGGCGGGTTGACCTCTATCGGACATCTGCCACATGAATCCGACGCCGGACGGTCCGTCAGCTGTGGTTTGGTGGAGACACGCGACCGATAAATCCAACCAGGCGAGCTGCCGCATCGTTGCGGCGCGCCGCGTTGCGGGTCTATCGTTCCTCAAGCGGTAAGTACGTTGCGTGAGGGTGCGATGGCCAGAGGGCAGGTCATAGGCATTCGGGTGGCGTTCGCTCTGGCGTGCAGCTTGGCCGGATCGTGCGGTGCCGTTGCCGATAGTGGGACAACGATCCTTCTTCAGGGGGGCACCCTCTCGGGCCTGGGGACGGTCACGGCAACCTCCGTCGGCATCACAAGCAGCGGGTTGACCGCTACGGTCTCCGGGGTCAGCCTGCCCGTCCTGGGCACCAGCATCACTGCGGCCTCCATCAACATCAGCGGCAGCGGCGCAACGGTCGCTCTCCCGAACGTCAACCTGCCTGGCGTAAGCCTGGCCACCACGCCGTTGAGCGTCAACCTGGCCCTCGGGCAACCCTTGCTCGAGCTGCCAGGTGTCGGCATCACGGTTGCAGGCCAGCGCCAGTTGATACTGCTCGACAATGGCTTGCTCGGCGACCTCATCAACCAGGTGTCTCCGATAACGCAGCTGTTCGCCGGCATCGGCAGCACGGAGGCACTCGCGCCCATGGAGCAGCTGCTCGATGGCTTTGCCTTCGGCGAGTTGGGTTCACCCGACTGCTCATTTGGTGGTTCCGCCGCGCTGGCGCCCCTTCCGGTCTCGAATGCCTGGACGTGGAACGCGGTTACGATGGGCACGGCCGACCACTCCGGCTACCAGGTGCAGCAAGGCGGTGATGCTCCCACGTGCCGATCGACGCTGCCGTTGCAGTCCCTGGAGCGAACACAACTGCCCGGCCTGCTGTGGGACGCATCCTCGGCGCTCGGGCTGAAGCGGGGCACGCTTCATGTGGGCTTTACCGGAGGCGGCAGCGAGAAGGATGTGCAGATCAAGGCCAGTGCGATGCTGCGCGACGCTGGAATCACGCACGCGGGCTCAGCCAGATTGACATCCTGGTCGATGGGCAGCTTCGCGCTCCTCACCACGGGCACGTCGTATGCCGGTAGCGCCATCGGTGCAGGCTGGGGTCGCAGCGAGAGTGCGAACTACGTCTTGGGATCGGCCAGCGACTACGATACCTCCACCGTGTTTGCCGCCGGCATCCTTGGAAAAATCCTGCCGTTGACAGACGCGCTGCGCTTCGATGTGCGCGGAACGCTCGCCTACCAGCGTACGGTTGGCGATGCGCACGTCGACACGCTTGGCATTGTCTATGGCGACCACTCCATCGAATCTGTGAGCGCGACGTTGTCGGGCCGGTTGTTCGGCGTTTTCCGCCAGGGTGACCTGGCGATCAGGCCTTATCTGCAAGCCGGTGTGACGCAGCGGCTGCACTACGACAATCAGCTCGAGGTCGGCGGCATTGCCGTCACCTTCGACGAAGCCGACACCAGCCTGTTCGCCGCAACCGGCCTGGACTTGGAGATCAGCCAGACCCTGCAGTTCTCTGCGGGCGTCCGCCAGGACTACAGCCGCAACTCCGAGAGCGTGACCGGCCGTTTCGGGCTCTCCTTGAGACTCAATTGATCGTCAGCTCAGGCTAGAGGCCCCCGGCGAGAACATCGCCCACCTTGCCAATCTGCAGCGGCTGCTCGGCGCTCGCGTTCGTAGGCTTGCCACGATCGTCCTTCGACGGCCTGACGGTCTTTGCCGCTCCAGCCGCCTCGGCGAGATTCACCACCGTCTTGCGCGCGGGACGGGCCAGCGCCGGCCCGCCGAGCCGGTTGTCAGGCTTCGCTTCCGTGACCGGACGATCCTTGAGACCGCTGACCTCCGTCGCCGGAGTGCTTGGGGGAACGGGGCGGTACTCGAAATTGCCTTGCGCCTGCCGAACCCGCTGATCCGTTCGCAAGAGGGCGACGACTGCCGCAATCGGCCGGTTGTCGCGGATGCGGTAGCGCGCGATGCGCATGCCGAGCGCGGACAGTTCCGTCCGGTCGACGAGCTCGAGCCCGTGTTCCTTGGCCACCTCCTCTTCCGCGTTCTCCGGCGCTGTCGTGGCGAAAGCGACGAGGATGGTGTCGTCACGCAGTTTCCCGTCGTCCGCCGAGGCCGGCTCACTCTGCGCGAGCAGCAGGCGCAGGTCCGTTTCGATATCGGCAGGAGGAAAAGCAGGGATTGTGAACGCGGGTCGTGCTGCTGACTCAGCCGCCGGCGCCTTGCTGCCGATGGCGGCAATTCGTGTGGCCGAAGCAGGTTGCGGGACCTCGTGTGCTCGCACCAACGATGCGCCGAACGCGCCGGCGCCTGCCAAGACGAATAAGGCAAGGACTGGAAGCGGGGCGCTTGCGAGCAGCCGCGCGGTTATGCTGCAGGACCGTCGATGTCCGATAGAGTTCAGGCGATCTGCGCTGCCATTCCTCTTGCGACCCACCGTACTCTCCCGGTGCTGTCGCCGCCTGATGGGCCAATAGTGAGCGCATGTCGCCAAGATGCCGTCACCCTGCTACCAACGACGCAAATGCGTCTGCTCAGGTCTAGGCTCACGGGATTGGGATGTTTCGCAGCCGGTCGTCCACCCACGGGTAAGTGCAGGGACGAGATCCATCCTAGCCTGGCAGCAGGCCGCAACAAGTGTTGAATGCGTCTTGTCGCTCGATCCTCACCAGCTTGTGACAGGAGAGCACCGGCGCCTCCAGGCATCCCTGGCTTCGCCGACGCGCCGCCGCCAGCGCTCCTACAAACTCGTGCTAGAGTTCTGCTCGAGTAACAGTTGGCGGCATCGAGCAGCGGAGTGCCGCGAGGAGGAAACCATGGTGGATACGGCAGTCTCAAACCAGGAAGCTGCTCGCAACTGGCCTTTCAGGGTCAAAGCGCTGCATCCCGTGTTGGGTTGCGAGATACTCGGCATTACCCTTGCCGACGCCATCGACGAGGCCATGTTCGACAAGGTCTACGAGGCGTTCCTCGACTTCAAGCTGATCTTGTTCCGCAACGTTGATCTGCCGCCGGCGAGCCAGGTTGCGTTCGCGCGCCGGTTCGGCGAGGTGCAGATCCACGTCATGAATCAGTATCACGGCGCGGAGCACCCGGAGATCTATCGGCTGAGCAACCTCGATGCGGAGGGACGCCCCAACGGCAAGCATCCCGACCTCGGCACGCTCTATTGGCACACGGACGGATCATGGCGCGAGCGCACCGGGCAAGCCACCATGATGTATTCGGAGTTGGTGCCGGAGGAGGGAGGCGAGACGCAATTCGCCGACATGTACGCGGCCTGCGAGCAGCTGAGCCCGGCGTGGAAGAAAAGGATCGAGGGTCGCAGGGCTGTCCACAATCTGGATTTTTCACGCTCGCGGCGGCATGGCCACGACCCGATAACGCCCGAGCAGAAGGCAAAAGTGCCGCCTGTGCCGCATCCGATTGTGCGGACCCATCCGGAGACCGGACGCAAGGCGATTTTTCTCGGTGACCATGCCGAGTCCATCGAGGACATGGATTACGACGAAGGCCGGGCGCTGATCGAGCAGCTGAACGCCTTGATCACGCCGCCCGATATCGTCTACTCCCACAAGTGGAAGCCTGGAGAGTGCTTGGTTTGGGACAACCGCTGCCTGCTGCACCGGGCAACCGGTTTCGACACGGCCCGGCACAAGCGTGTGATGCGCCGCTGCACGATCAACGGCGACAAGCCCTATTGAATGAACCGGCTCGCCGGTTGGAGTCCCCCGCGGCATCTCACGGCGCGGCGGCCCTGGCTCTTGACGCGTGGGTGCATAAGTGATAAATAACGAAAATCGTCACTCCACCAGCAGGCGGCTTTTCTCGTATGTCGGCAACCCAAGATGATAGGTCGGCAAGGCTGGCGACGTTGTCGCTGGACGCCCTGCAGACGCGCGATCGGATCCTGGCAGAGGCCGAGCGCCTGTTCCGGGTCTATGGCTACTCGAAGACGACCGTGGCCGACATTGCCGAGGCCTGCCGGATGTCGCCGGCCAACGTTTATCGGTTCTTTGCCTCCAAGTCGGCGATCAACAATGCCATCTGCGAGCGCATCATTGCCGAGGACGAGGCGGCCTTGATCGGCATTTCCCGCCTGCCCCTCAGCGCCTCTGATCGGCTCAAGCGACTCGTCATCGAGCTCAACCGCCGATCCATGGAAAACTTCATAGAAAACAAGAAGGTACACGAGATGGTCATGGTGGCGCTGGAGGAGCGCTGGGATGCGATCCGCGCTCATATTCACAGGGTCTCGGACCTGATCGCCACCATTATCAGCGACGGCATCGCCAACGGTGAGTTTCGCCAGCAGGACACCAAGCGGGCGGCCGAATGCGCCTCCGCGGCCATGGCGCCCCTGCGGCATCCCATGATGCTGGTGCAATGCATGGATGACCCCGAAAAGGCCACTCCCTCGGAGATGGCCGATTTCATCATCAACGCCCTGAAGTAGATCGGCTCCAGAACACACAGAGGAGTTCACTTTCATGCGCCTGGCGAGTGACAAAAGTCAGCTATCATCACTTAACATCACAAAGCCGCGATGGCCCGTGATCGCTTTGGCGCTGGCGGCCGGCGCCATGGTCAGCGGCTGCAAGGGCGAGGCCGCGGTGCAGGAAGAGGCCGTGAGGCCAGTGAAGGTCGCTGTCGTCGAGTCAGCTGTGCGCGGGCGTACCCTGACCTATTCCGGTGTTGTCCGGCCGAGGATCGAGAGTGCCGTCGGCTTTCGCGTGGCCGGCAAGATCGTGGAACGATCTGTCAACGTCGGCGACCGCGTGGAGGTCGATCAGGTCGTCGCGCGCCTTGACGAGACCGATCTGAGGCTCGCCGAGAACAGCGCCAAGGCGGCCGTCGCCTCGGCGCGCAGCCGCCGCGACGTGGCAAACGACAACCTGGAGCGCGCCAAGGTCCTGCTCCCGAAAGCGATCATCTCGCAGGCGGCCTACGACACCAGGCGAAACGAGCTGGATGCGGCGATCGCCGCGCTGGACACGGCGGAAGCGCAGCTGCGCCAAGCCACCAATGCCGTCGGCTACACGACGCTCAAGGCCGACAAGGCAGGCATCGTCACGGCGGTGACGGGCGAGCCGGGCCAGGTCGTCAACCCTGGTCAGGCCGTCATCACGCTCGCCGACGCCGGGGAAACCGAAATTGCCATTGCCGTTCCCGAGCAGGACGCTGGCCGCCTGACGCTGGGCCAGCCGGCCAAGATCACGCTGTGGGCCGGCCCCCGCGCGAGCGTCGAGGGCCGCATTCGCGAAGTCGCCGGCCAGGCCGACGCCGCGTCACGCACCTATGCCGTCCGCGTCGCCGTCAATGCGCCGCCACAGGCCATGCGGCTCGGGATGACCGCATCGGTGGTGCTCAGAATGGACGATGAAGCCGCACCCATGGTGGTGCCTCTCACCGCGCTCGCCGAAAGCGATGGCGGCCCGGTGGTGTTCGTCGTCGATGCCGCCAACAAGGTCGTACGCAGGACAGCGGTTACCGTCGGTGGGATCGTCGAAGACGGCGTGCGGATCGCCGGCGGACTGCAGGCCGGCGACATGGTTGTAACCGCGGGTGTGCAGTTCCTTCGCGACGGCATGCGCGTCCGGCTTCTTGGCGAGCGCCTGCAAGCGGGCTCGAGCAAGCCGACCTGAGATGAGAAGGCCTTAGAACTAGACCCCCAAGTGTCGGAGCTGCCATGTCCGTTGATGAGATTCAGAGCCGGGACGTCGAGAGGCCTCAATCTGTCGCGCTGGGCCATCAATCACGGCGGCTTCACGGCCTTTCTGCTCGTGCTGCTGCTCGCAGCTGGCGCCTTCTCGCTGCTGCGCATCGGCCAGAAGGAGGATCCGGACTTCACGTTTCGTGTGATGGTCGTGCAGGTGCTCTGGCCCGGCGCGACCGCCGAGGAAATGCAGGACCAGGTGGTCGACAAGGTCGAGCGCAAGCTGCAGGAGACGCCCGGTCTCGAATTCATCCGCTCCTACACACGGCCGGGCTTCGCCACCATCTTCGTCAACCTCAAAGGGTCGGTGCGCGGGGAAGCCGTCAAGGACGCCTTCTATCAGGTGCGCAAGAAAGTCGGCGACATACGCCAGACGCTGCCGGAGGGCGTGATCGGCCCCTTCTTCAACGACGAGTTCGGCGAAACCTACATTTCGCTCTACGCCATCACGGGCCATGGCTACAGCTATCCGGAGCTGAAGACCTTCGCCAAGAACGCGCGCGATCTTTTGCTGCGCGTTCCCGGTGTGGCCAAGGTCGACCTGCTGGGGCTCCAGGAGGAGCGCATCTTCATCGAAGTGTCGTCTGTGGCGCTGGCCGAGCGTGGCCTGACCGCGCTCGACATCCAGGCCGCGCTCGGCGGTCAGAATGCGATGGATCCGGCGGGACGCATCGAAACCAGCGAGCGGTCGGTCCGCATCGATGTGCAGGGCGGGCTCAGTTCCGTCGAGGACATTCGCGAGCTGCGGCTTCGCGCCGGACAGCAGACCTTCCGGCTCGGCGACATCGCCGATGTCAAGCGCGGCCTCGAGGATCCCCCCTCCGCCAAGACCCGCTATCAGGGTCGGGATGCTGTGCTGCTCGGGACCACCATGGCGCCCGGCGGCAACGTCACCGAGGTGGGCGCCGCAGTCGAGCGTGCTCTCAAGCGCATCGAGCAGGATCTGCCGATCGGGGCGGAGCTGGGCCGGATCTCGGACCAGGCGCAGGTCGTCAGCAAGTCGATCAACGAGTTCCTGCGGGCGCTGGCCGAGGCGATCGGCATCGTGCTCGTCGTGTCGCTCGTGGCACTCGGCTGGCGCGCCGGCCTGGTGGTCGCCTTGACGATCCCGATGGTGGTGGCCGCAACCTTCTTCGTCATGTCGATGATGGGGATCGACCTGCACCGCATCTCGCTCGGCGCCTTGATCATCGCGCTCGGCCTGCTGGTCGACGATGCCATGATTGCGGTCGAGATGATGGACCGCAAGCTCGAGGAGGGCTTCGACAAGCTCAAAGCGGCGACGTTCGCCTACACCTCGACGGCGTTCCCGATGCTGACCGGGACCCTGATCACCGTCGCCGGCTTCATCCCGGTCGGCTTCGCGCAAAGCCAGGCTGGCGAATACGTCAGCACGCTCTTCTGGGTGACGGGCATCGCCTTGCTGATCTCATGGTTCGCGGCGGTCTATTTCACGCCGTGGATCGGCTACCGGCTGCTGAGAACTCGCAAACCGGGCAAGGCAGGCGTCCACCACGATGCCTTCCAGACCCGGCCCTACCGCGTGATCCGCGCCATCGTCGCCTGGTGCGTCCGCCGCCGCCGGACCGTGGTGGTGCTGACCATCGGCGTGTTGGTCGCCAGCATCGCCAGCTTCGCGTTCATTCCAAAGCAGTTCTTCCCGACTTCCAACCGGCCGGAGATCCTGGTCGATCTGTGGCTGCCCGAAGGCTCCTCCTTCGAGGAGACGCAGCGCGATGCCAAGCGCCTCGAGGCGCAGTTGTTGCAGGACCCCGACCTTGCCTACGTCGCAAGCTTCATCGGTGAAGGCGCGCCCCGCTTCTACCTGCCGCTCGACCAGCAGCTCAAGAACCAGAACTTCGCCCAGCTGTTCTTGATGGCGAAGTCGATCGAGGCGCGCGAGCGCGTGCTCGTCAGCGTGCGCGAAATCCTGGCGCGCGACTTCCCGAACGTGCGCTCCAAGGCCGACCGTCTGTTCAACGGTCCACCCGTGGGCTGGGCCGTGCAGGTGCGCGTGACCGGCCCCGATCGCGGCGAGGTGCGCCGCCTCGCAGCCGAGGTCGGCGACGTCATGCGCGCCACGCCGGACGTCGGCAACGTGCACGATGACTGGCTCGAGCCGGTGCCGAGCCTGAAGCTGGAGATCGACCAGGATCGCGCTCGCGCGCTCGGTGTCACCTCGCAGAGCGTCCGCCGCTCGTTGCAAGGGTTGCTGTCCGGCTTCCAGATCGGCGAGTTCCGTGACAACGACGAGACCATCAAGGTCATGCTGCGCGAGCCGTCCAACACGCGCAATCTGCTTTCGGCGCTCGACAACGTCTATGTGAAAACAGCTTCCGGCGGGTCGGTGCCCCTGCGCCAGGTCGCAAACACCAACGTGGTGCTCGAGCCCGGCATCCAATGGCGGCGAGACCGGCTGCCGTCGATAACGGTGCGCGGCGTGGTGCCCGACAACGTTCAGTCGCCCGATGTCGCCAATGCCGTATTTGCCAAGCTGAAGCCGCTGCGTGATGCCCTGCCCGCCGATTACCGCATCGAGCTGCAGGGTGCGATCGAGGAGTCGGCCAAGAGCCAGGACTCGATCAACGCCAAGATGCCGGTGATGCTTCTGGTCATTCTCGTGCTGCTGATGGTCCAGCTCCAGCACTTCGGCAAGACGCTGCTGGTGCTGGCAACGGGTCCGCTCGGACTGATCGGCGCCGCTGCGGCACTGCTCGTGTTCCAGGCTCCGTTCGGTTTCGTCGCCATCCTGGGTGTCATAGCGCTTGCCGGCATCATCATGCGCAACAGCATCATCCTGGTGGACCAGATCGATCAGGACATGGCGGCAGGGCACGATGCCTTCACCGCAATCGTCGAATCGGCAGTGCGCAGGTTCCGGCCGATCACCCTGACCGCAGCCGCGGCCGTGCTGGCCCTGATCCCGCTCGCCCGCGAGATCTTCTGGGCGCCGATGGCGCTCGCCATGATGGGTGGCGTGATTGCAGCGACCATACTGACCCTGACGTTCCTGCCGGCGCTCTATGCCCTTGTGTTTCGGGTCGCCGTGCCGGGCCGTCCCGGCGCGCAATCGGTTGCAAGCGTCGAATTCAGGATCAGATGAGATGAGGCCTGCCGTGCCAGCGGCCGCGTGACCCGCGTTGCCTGCCGGGCGCGGCAAAGGCAGCCCCTTTCGGTGAAGGTCGAGTTCATGCCCGAGCGGCGGGCGCTCCCCTCCCCAGCACGCCTCCGGCGCAGGGGAGGGGAATTCGGTGGTGCGCGTTTCACGGTTCACCGATTCCGGTACTACTTCTTCCCCGTCGGCAGTTGATTGAACGGCAGATCCTTGTCGACGCGCACGTCCGGCGGCAGGCCGAGCACGCGCTCGGCGATGATGTTGCGCATGATCTCGTCCGATCCGCCGGCTATGCGCGAGGACGGCGAGGTCATCAGCGTCTGCTGAAACACGGCTGCGAGCGGCGCCAGCTCCGGGTCGGTGAGGACGCCGCCCTGCTCCATGAGGTCCATGGCAAACGCGGCAATGTTCTGCAGCTTGGTGCCGTTGACCAGCTTGCCGATCGAGGCTTCCGGCCCCGGCGTCTCGCCGCGCGAAAGCGCCGTCATGGTGCGGAAATGCGAGTATTTGAGCCCCTGGCTCGACACGTACCAGTCGGCGAGCTTGTCGCGCACGGCCTCGTTCTTGAGCGCCGGACCGTCGTCCAGCTCGATCTTGCGGGCCAGCTCGAATATGTCCTCGACGCCGACGCTGGAACGCCCGCCGATGGTATAGCGCTCGTTCATGAGGGTCGTCAGCGAGACCTTCCAGCCCTCGCCGACGGCGCCCAGGCGCTGGCTGTCGGGGATGCGCACGTCGGTGAAGAACACCTCGTTGAAGTGGGAGGCGCCCGAGATCTGCTTGATCGGCCTGATCTCGATCCCCGGCGACTTCATGTCGAGGAAGAAGTAGGTGAGCCCCTGGTGCTTCTTGGCCGAGAAGTCGCTGCGGGTCACCAGCACGCCCCAGTCGCAATAATGCGCGCCCGAGGTCCAGATCTTCTGGCCGTTGACGACCCAGTGATCCCCGTCCCGCTCCGCACGCGTGCGCAGGCCGGCGAGATCGGAGCCGGCAGCCGGCTCGGAGAAGAGCTGGCACCACACCTCCTCGCCACGCAGGGCCTTTCCGGCGAAGCGGTCGCGGTGCTCCTGCGTGCCCCAGGTGCAGATGGTGGGGATGCACATGCCGAGGCCGATGTCGAACAGGCCGCGCGGCACGGCGTACTTGCCTTCCTCCTGATCGTAGATCACCTGCTGGATGGCCGTCCCGCCGCGTCCGCCCCAGTCCTTGGGCCAGGTGATGCCCGCGTAGCCTGCGTCCGCCTTCTTCGCCTGCCAGGCCTTGGCCCGCGCGCGGAACTCGGGATCCTCGTTGCCGGCGCGGTAGACCATGCCGGCGCCGGGCTCGCGGCGCTTGGCATTCTTTTCGATGAACGCGCGCGCGCCGGCGCGGAACTCGGCTTCCTCAGGCGTGTCTTCGAAGTCCATTGCTTCCCTCCGCTCACAACGGGGCGTTGGCCGACTCGAGCTGGGTGATCAGCCTTTCCTTCCACAGCCTGGTGCTGCCGAGCGCAAGCGACAGCAATTTCGCGCGGCGATAGTGGAGGTGGCAGTCGAACTCCCAGGTATAGCCCATGCCGCCGTGCACCTGGATGTTCTCCTTGGCGGCCAGAAAGTACGCTTCGCTGGCCGAGATGCGAGCGGAGGCGGCGGCGAGCGGCAGCTCGGCGGCATCGCGGGCCAGCGCCCACGCGCCGTAGTAGGCGCTCGAGCGGGCCAGCTCGGTTGCCACATAGACGTCGGCGAGCTTGTGCTTGATCGCCTGGAACGACCCGATCGGGCGACCGAAGGCGTAGCGCTCCAGCGCATAGTCGCGCGCCATCTCCAGCGACCTCTGCGCCCCGCCCACCTGCTCGAAGGCGAACAGCACTGCGGCGCGGTCCTGCACCCGCCTCAGAAGGGCTTCGCCTTCACCCGGCCCTCCGAGGACTTCGGCAGGGGCATTCTCGAAGGCGATGCGCGCATGCGAGCGGCTCGGATCGATGGTCTCCACGGGAGTGCGACTGACGCCGGCGCCCTTGAGATCGGCGAGCGCCAGCACGACGCCGCGTTCGCCCTGGGCCGCGACAACGGCAACGTCGGCCACATCGCCATCGGGAACCGGCAACTTCTCGCCGCTAAGCGTGCCGTTGCGCAACGTGGTGCGCAGCTTCCGGACATCGGCCTTGCCTGGCCCCTCCGCCAAAGCGAGCGTGCCGACCGCCTCACCGCTCGCCAGCTTCGGCAGCCACGCCTTCCTCTGCGCCTCGTTGCCGCCGGCCATGATGGCCTCAGCCGCGAGATAGATCGAGGACGAGAAGGGCACTGGCGCCAGGGCGGAGCCAAGCTCCTCCGCAAGCACGCACAGGCCGAGATGGCCGAGCCCCGCCCCGCCGTATTCCTCGGGGATTGCCGCGCCGGTCCAGCCCATGGCCGAGATGTTCTTCCAGAGCGCCCTGTCGTAGGGCTCGGGCCCTTCCAGAATGCGCCGGACCGCTGTCGAGGGGCAGCGCTCGCGCAGGAATTTTCGCGCCTGCTCGCGCAGCAGCTTCAAGTCGTCGCTGAAATCAAAATTCATGCCCCACCTTCAGACCAGCTCGCCAGCACCAGACCATCGAGGGCTCACTCAGCGGTGACCGAGACTGGGCAGCGGGACGAACCTTGTGCCTCGAGCCGAGGATGGATTTCTCGGTCGATCCACCGTCCGCTCAAGTCTCACGCATCGGCGCGCGTCTTGCAACCGCCACAAGGTGAGCCACAAGGTGAGCGCCGCCCCCGCGTCGTTGGCGGGCGTGCAACCCGCATCCTGACGCTCTCATCCTCTTCCACCCTCTGGGGTCGGGCGGCTCTGGGACGATCTCGGCCTGGCCTCGCCGCAACGCTCGCCGGGCCTGCCGGCGTGCATGTAGTTGCGGTGAACCTCGTCGGCGACCAGGTCGTAGAGGGTGCGCTCGCTCAACGGGTAGATCATCTGCCACCCGTGAATCGATCTGCCGTCGCAGGAAAACGTGACGCGCTCGTAGAACGCGTTGTCGCCATGGCTCCCGGACAGGACGAACCAGAACTTGTGCTGCGGCGTCTGATCGAGGACTGCGCCGGCGTATCGCTCCTTGATGAGCGAGCGGCGATACTTGGCAAGCGTCGTGCCGGCGATATTCTCGGCCGCAAATATACGCAGCAAGGCTTCACCATCGCGTGAGACGATTGTGCGGAAATTGTCATTGGTCGGCCCAGTGTCGAACGCGAACACGTCGACTGGGTACTTGAGGGCGAAACTGAAGCGGACATTTTGGTAGGTGGTCCAACTCCAACCTCTGCGCCGAGCCTGCGGCAAGGCGCCAGCCGTGGCCTCGTCCCGTGGCGAGGCCTTCGCCTCCTCGCCGCTCTCGATGCCCGCCGCCTGTTGCTGCACCGGTTGAGGCGCACCTGCATGCCGGCTCAACCACAGCGCAACCGATACTGCGCTGGCGGTCACCACGAAGGTCGCGGTTGCGGTCGCCGCGAAGGTCCAGCTTCGCCGCCGGGCCGACTCTAGCCTGCAAACCAGCGCGCGATCGTACGTTGCCCGCGCTCCTGGATCGGCCAAAGTCTCATAAGCGTGGTTCACCTCTTTGAAGCGTTGCTCGGCGGTCTGGTCGCCGGCATTGAGATCGGGATGAAACCGCCGAGCCAGCGTGCGGAAGGCAGTCTTTACCTGCTGCTCGTTGGCGCCGCGGGGAAGCCCGAGTACCTGGTACAGCGTGCTCATCGACGAATCCTCGGGTTGCACATCAGGCAGGCAGTAGAAGTGGAAGGCCGGACACCGCGCCGGCATCCTTAACCGACGACCGACCAGCGCCGATTTGTGGGCGCACAACCCTGTTGACCAACAACAGTTTCTTCACTTTGTCGTCTGTGGACAGTCCATGCGCGGCCCCATTGTTGCCGCATCCCACTCGCTTCCGGCCTGGGGAGCCCAGCCCTGGAAGCCATCGCGACATTGGTAACCCTGAAAGCCGACTAGGCACTTGAATTGGCATATCCTTTCTTGCACCTTCGGCCGGTGAGGCGGGCACCAGGGCCCCTGCGGCCGTAATCGCTCCTTGGCTGCTTCGGCACTCTTGGCACGTCCGTGCGTTCGTATGCGCAACGGGCGACCACGTTTATTCCCAGCTCGACGAAGGCAGTGGACCCTGGCATGGCGCGCAAATTCTCAAGTAAGCCTACGCTCGATCTCGCCGTAATCGGCAATTGCCGCACCGCTGCATTGCTGGACACCGGCGGGCGCGTTGTGTGGTGGTGCTTTCCGCGGTTCGATTCCGATCCCGCGTTCTCACGCCTGCTGGCCGGCAGCGAGGAGAAGGGATTTTGCGACGTGACCCTCGAGGGGGCCGTTTCCCACGAGGCGGCCTACGCGCGCAACACCGCCATCGTCGAGACCACCATCGCCGATGGCGCGGGCAACGTGGTGCGGATCACCGACTTCGCGCCCCGCTTCAAGCGCTTCGAGCGCGTGTTCAACCCCCCGCAAATCTTTCGCAGGATCGAGCCCGCCGCCGGGTTGCCGCGCATCAAGGTCCGGGCGCGACCGACGTTCAACTACGGCCAGCCCTACGCCAGCCGGGCCTCGGGCTCCAACCACATTCGCTACTTGGGCGGAGCCGAAACGCTGCGCCTGACGAGTGACGCGCCCCTCTCCTACATCGCGCAAGAGACACCGTTCGCGCTCATCAAGCCCGTAACCCTCATTCTGGGGCCGGATGAGCCCTTCGAGGCGGCCATCGACACGGCATCGCGCGAGTTCCTCGAGCGCACGCGGCAATACTGGGTCGACTGGGTGCGCTCGCTTGCCGTGCCGCTCGAGTATCAGGCCGACGTCATCCGCGCCGCCATCACCCTCAAGCTTTGCAGCTTCGAAGAGACGGGCGCGATCATCGCCGCCCACACCACGTCGCTGCCCGAGGCGCCCGGCACCGCGCGCACCTGGGACTACCGCTACTGCTGGCTGCGCGATGCTTTCTTCGTGATCAAGGCGCTCAATCGCCTGGGCGCGACCCAGACCATGGAAGACTACATCCACTACATCACCAACATCGCCGTCGAAGCCGAGCGCCCGCTGCGCCCGGTCTACAGCATCGTGCCGGCCGAGCCCCTGGAGGAGCGCATCGCCGCGGACCTCGCCGGCTTCCAGGGCATGGGCCCGGTGCGCATCGGCAATCAGGCGGCCGAGCAGCTCCAGCACGACTCCTACGGCAGCGTGATCCTCGGCGCTTCCCAGATGTTCATCGACGAGCGTCTGCCGCGCATGGGCGATGCGGCGTTGTTCCATCGCCTCGAGCCGCTGGGCGTTCGGGCACGGCGCTTCGCGTTCGAGCCCGACGCGGGACCGTGGGAGTACCGCGGGCGTCAGCGTGTGCACACGCATTCGGCCACGATGTGCTGGGTGGCTTGTGATCGGTTGGCCAGCATCGCTCTGCGCCTGGGTCTTGCCGATCGAGCCGCGCACTGGCGAGCGCACGCCGACGACCTCCGCAAGACTATCTTGACGCGCGCCTGGAACGAGCGGCTGGGCGCCATCGCGGGTGCGCTCGATCACGACGAGCTCGATGCCAGCGTTCTGCTGCTGCCGGAACTCGGGCTGCTGCCCGCCAGTGACGAGCGCTTCGTTCGCACCTGCACCACCATCGGCAAGGAGCTCAATCGTAACGGCTTCATCATGCGCTATGGCGCGGAAGACGACTTCGGCTTGCCCGAGACAGCGTTCCTCGTCTGCCAGTTCTGGTACATCGATGCGCTGGCGGCGCAAGGGCGCAAGGAAGAGGCGCGTGAGATGTTTGCCGACCTCTTGGCGTGTCGCAACGTGTTCGGACTGCTTTCGGAGGATATCCACCCGACGACTGGCGAGCTCTGGGGCAACCTGCCCCAGACGTATTCGATGGCCGGCATCGTCAACACGGGTCGCATTCTTTCACGAAGCTGGCAGGAAGCCTGGGCTCAGGGTTAACTTTGGCTTCTGGCCCTCGTTGCGCCCAAATATCCTGATGTATGTTCAACTTGCTGCGCCGCAAAAAGGCGCCTGCGCGTTTCATGCGCCCGGAACCTTGGCCGCCGCCAAGCGTTACGCATTTGCGAAATGTGAGGCTTCCCGCGCGTGCATCGTCAACAGCCAAGGCATGCCTGATGGGCCGTGTGGTGCTGGTATCAAATCGTGTCCTCGACCTGCGCAAGGCTGCGCAGGCGGGAGGCGTTGCGGTAGCTCTGGCATCGATCACACGCACGCGGCCGGCCCTGTGGTTTGGCTGGAATGGCGACATCAAGCCCGCCGAAGAGACCGGGACGGTCGTGAGAGAGGGGCGCATAGCCACCATCCCGCTCTCGCCCACCGAGTACGAACGCTTCTATCTCGGCTACGCCAACTCGGTGCTCTGGCCCGTATTCCACAATCGCCTCGACCTGGGTCAGTTCGAGGCCGGCTATTTCGAGCAGTACGTGCAAGTGAATCGCCGGTTCGCTGCGCAGCTGCAACCCATGCTGCAACCCGACGACATCATCTGGGTGCACGACTATCACCTCATTCCGTTGGCTGTCGAGCTGAGGGAGCTCGGCGTGCCCAACCGCATCGGCTTCTACCTTCACATCCCGTTCCCGCCCTGGCAGACCTTCATGGCGATCCCCGAGCATGAGCAGCTCGCACGGGGCCTCGCCGCCTACGACCTCATCGGCCTGCAGACGAGGGCCGACGTTTCCAACCTCATCGACTACATGGCTAACGGTGTCTTCGGCCGCATCGTCTCGGATGGCCGCATCCGGCTGTTCGACAGGCTGGTGACCATCGCGAGCTTTCCCATCGGCATCAACCTTGCCGATTTCTCCAAGGCCAGGCGGGATGCGAGCCAGGTGCAAGGCCGTGGTGTCAGCCGCATCATCGGCGTTGACCGTCTCGACTACACGAAGGGGCTGCCCCAGAAGTTCAAGGCCTTCGGACGCTTCCTCGAGAAGAACCCGCAGTATCGCCGCCAGGTGGTGCTCACGCAGATCGCTCCGCCCACCCGCGAGGACCTGGAGGCGTATCTGGGCATCCGCCAGCAGCTCGAGAGCCTTGCCGGCTCCATCAACGGGCGTTTCGGCGAGCTGGATTGGGTGCCGATCCACTACATCCATCGCTCGACGCCCCGCCGCCGCCTGAGCGGCATCTATCGCTCGTCCCGCATCGGCATGGTCACGCCACTGCGCGACGGCATGAACCTCGTCGCCAAGGAATACGTGGCGGCACAGGATCCCGAGGATCCGGGCGTGCTCATCCTTTCGCGTTTCGCCGGCGCTGCCGAGCAACTCGGCGATGCGCTGATCGTCAATCCGTACAATATCGAGGCCACGGCCGACGTGATTCGCGTCGCCCTTGAGATGGGCCTGGACGAGCGCCGCGCGCGCCACGAGGCCCTCATGGCAGTGGTAGAGAAGCATGACATCGATGACTGGTCCCGCACCTTCCTCGCGGCTCTGGATCGGGCGTCCTCGCCAAATCTGCCCGTCAGTTGGAACCAGCCTGAATCCATCCGGAGCGCGCTGGAAAAGCTGCGCGACTCCATGCGGCGGCCGAAGTCCAAGAGGGCAGCAGAGACCGCATCGCCATCAAGCGATCCGGGCGTCGGGCCATCGAGCGATCCGGGCGTCGGCATGGAAACCGCGCAGAGCGGTCCGCCGATCGACAGCACCGCGCCGAAGTTACGTCGGCCGTAGTTCTGATCGCGGGCCGTAGCGGCCTGCACAACCCGCAACCTAAGGGCCAGCGACGCAAGCGAAGGCTAACGGGTCCGCAACGGAGTCATGGTAGCCTCCTTGTCCATGCCAAGGGCAACGACCAGCCTAGAGTCTTCCGGAGTGCGGGATCTGGACCGCACCCGTCGTTTTCTGACCCTTGGCGTCGACATCGGCGGCACGAACATCAAGGCCTCGGTCCTCGATCGCAGCGGGGGCCTGATATCGGAATGGGCGAGACTGGCGACGCCCTCACCCGCCACGCCTGCTGCGGTCCTCCAATCGATCGACGCGCTGGCGGCTCAGTTGCCGCAGTTCGAGCGCATCTCCGTGGGCTTCCCCGGCGTGGTGAAAGGCGGAACCGTCATCACCGCACCCAATCTCGGAACTCGGCACTGGTCGGGTTTCAAGCTCATCGATGCGCTGGCCGGCCGCTTCGGGGTTCCGGTGCGCATGCTCAATGATGCGGCGGTGCACGGGCTCGGCGTCGTGGAGGGCCATGGTCTCGCCTGCGTCATCACGCTTGGCACAGGGATCGGTTGCGCCTTGTTTCGCAACCGTCGGTTGCTTTTGCACTTGGAATTCGGGCAGCATCGCCGAGCCGATGAGACCTACGATCAGTTCATCGGGCAGGCTGCACTGGACGCGATCGGGCCCGAAGCGTGGAATGCGCGGGTGCGCGGTTCGATCAAGACCGTCATGGAACTCACCAACTGTGATGTGCTGTACATCGGCGGCGGCAACGCGCGACAGATCACGTTCGCGCTGCCGGCGCACACGAGGATCGTGAGCAACACCGCAGGTGTCACGGGCGGCGTGCGGCTGTGGGAGCCCGAGCTCGATGAGCTGTTCGAGGGTGAGCCGAACGCTCAAAGAGGCGCTCCGCCCGAGAGGTCGCAATGAAGGCCCTGACCATCGGCGGCGCGATGATCGACACGATCGCCATCATCGCCGACGATCGCATCGAGCGCATGACCATGCTCAATGCCGACAGCTCGTTTCTCCTGCTCGAGGAAGGACGCAAGACCGAGGCCCGGGAGATATCGACCCACGTCGGCGGCGGGGCCGTCAACGCTGCGGTAGCGATGGCGCGCATCGGTCTCGACGTCTCCACGCTCGTCAAGCTCGGCAAGGACCAGCGTGCGGAAACGGTGCTCGCCCATCTTCTGCAGGAGGGCGTGTCGACGCGCTGGGCGTTGCGCGATGGCAGGGCCCCAACGGGTGCGTCTGTCCTCGTGTCGTCGCACGATCGCAACGCCGCCATCTTCACGTTCCGCGGTGCGAATACCCTGCTGGAAGAGGCCGACTTGCGCGCGGAGGCGTTCGCCGTCGACATCGTCTATGTGTCCTCGCTCAGCAACGAATCCGCTGATGCATTTCCCGCCATCATCAGGCAAGCCAAGGCGCACGGCGCGCTGGTTGCCGCGAACCCGCGTGTCCGCCAGCTATCCTCTCGTGGTCCGGTATTCCAGGAGGCTCTCGCTCAGATCGACATCCTTGCGATCAATCGCATGGAAGCCGACGTGCTGGTCCCCGGTCTCGTGGCTCGGTTCGGCGAGGGTGGTCGCGCCCTGCCGCTCGAGCCCGGAGAGAAGCCGCCGCGCCTGCTGGCTCGCGGCTTTGCCGGCGGCGGCCATGAAATGAGCCTGGCAGCGTTCTTCGCTGCCCTTCGCCAGATGGGACCGCGTTTCGTCCTCGTCACCGACGGACGGCACGGCGCATTTCTCGGCACCGAGGATGCCATCTATTTCTGCCCCATACGCGAAACCAAGGTCGCTGGGACGGCCGGCGCAGGCGATGCCTTCAATGCCACGTTCACGGCTCACATTGCGCTTGGCCGCAACGCCGAAGACGCCCTGCGCGCCGCTGCCATCAACGCGGCCTCGGTCGTCAACCATGTCGATACGCAAACCGGACTTCTCTCGCGCGACGGGATTGCCAAGGCGCTTGCTGCGACGAGCGAGGAGTTTTGCGTGCGCACATGGTCGCAGTGAGCATCGCAGCCCAAGAAATTCCCCATTCGAGACCCATATCCAATACAGTGATGCAACAGACTCGAAGGACCGAAGTGGTGAGGCCCAAACGGCTGGTGGCAGACCCGAGCGAATGGGCCCTCTTCATCGACATCGATGGCACGCTGCTCGATATGGCGCCCACGCCTGACGCGGTGGTCGTGCCGCCCGGTCTGGTGCACGTTCTCAGGTCACTCATGCAGAAATTCGGCGGCGCGGTGGCCCTCAGCACCGGAAGGCAGGTGTGCGACGCCGATCGCCTGTTCGCTCCATTGAAGCTCACCATGTCGGGCGTGCACGGGACCGAGGTGCGGACCGCTCCCGAGGCGGAGACGACGATGCTGGTGCCGCCGGCGTCGCCTGAGCTGGTCAAGGAGGTGAACAGCGTTGCCAGCCTGTTCCCGGCCGTCCTCGTCGAGCAGAAGGGTGCGGGCATCGCCGTGCACTACCGCAATGCGCCCGATGCCGGCCCGATGTTGAAATTGGAGCTGACACGCATTATCAGCCCCCGCGACCACTTGGTCCTGCGCCCAGGCCGGAAAGTGCTCGAGATCATCCCCAAGGGCTACTCGAAAGGCACGGCGCTGACGTGGCTCATGCGGCTGCCGCCCTTCCGGGGCCGCCGCCCGGTCATGATCGGCGACGACTTGGGCGACGAACCAGCTCTATTGGCAGCGCAGCGTCTCGGTGGCCTCGGCCTCAAAGTGGCCGGGGAGCATTTCAGCAGCGCGCGTGCAGATTTCGAGGGCGTGTCCAGCGTACGTTCCTGGCTTGCCTCACTGGCCGGGAAGGCCATGATACCGGCCGCCAAGCAGTCAGAGATGCGTCCGGAATGATACGGCTCTTCGGCACGACATTCAGGTAGCGACGGCTGCGCGTGGTGAGCTGATCAGCCCGCTCGGTCCGCGCTCATTCCCCTCACGGCTCGATCGTTTGCTGAGAACTGGCCAGCATTGCATGCGTTGCATAGAATGCCCCCCACGAGCCCAGCAATATTGCTGAAAGCCAAATGACCAAGCGCAAGCCTGAGACGCCAACCGCAAAGAGGGCCCCCGAGGCCCCGCGAAACCCTGCGCGGACCGTGGAGCTGCAAGAGCATATCGGGCGTGAGCTCAAGGCCATGTTCGAGGATGTTGTCGCCGAGCCGGTCCCGGAGAAACTGCAGCAACTTCTCGAAGAGCTTGAGCGCAAGCAGTCGAAAGGCTGACGCCCAAAGGCTGAGGCACATTCACCCTGCCACGTCGCTACTGGTGCGCCTTCCTTCCCGCGCAATGATTATTTCGCCGGGACCCCTGGAACCAATGCCAGTGCTCCGAGTTCTGCTTGCAACTGGCGCGCGCAGATCCCCCTCTGCTTCCCTCCCGCGCCAGTCGCGTTAGACCCGCGGTCCCCCCAATGCCGCGGGTCTTTTCCTGCGTGCGCCAACCAACGAGTACAACCCACTGGCGCGACGCCGGCTCGCGTGCTATTTTGTATTACAGTATGTATTACAAGACACGGGTGCCATGACCGTTACGGTGCGCCTCGACGAAGATACCGAAGCCAAGCTGCGGCGCCTGCTCGAAGAGAAGGGCGGCTCCCTCTCGGCCTTCGTGCGCGCGGCCATCGCCGAGAAGCTCGAGCGCGAGGCCAGTAAGCCCACGCCTTATGAACTCGGCAAGCATCTGTTCGGCCGTGATCTCGGTGGCCCGCCCGACCTCGCCGAAAACCACAAACAGTACTTCAAGGAAAAGATGCGTGCCAAGCATCGCCGTTGATGCTGGCCCTCTCGTCGCGCTGTTCAAAGGCGCTGACAACCATCACGCTGACGCTGTCGCCTTCATACAACGAGTGGAGCTTCCGCTCGTCACCAACCTTGTCGTGATTTCGGAAGTTGTGGCGCTGCTCGCCCCGCGGTTCCAGACGGACTTCCTGGATTGGGCCGTCGTCGCCCTGGAGATCGACCGGGAAACGATCGCCGACGTGCCACGCATCATCGGGATAATGAAGAAGTACGCAGACCTTCCGGCCGACTTCGCAGATGCGGCGCTGGTGGCAATGTGCGAGCGGCGCGGCATCGAAGACGGTGGCGAGCCTGGACAGCGGACTTCGACATCTATCGCACGTCGGCACGCAAGCACCTGAAAAATGTCTTTTTGCGCATTGACCAAGCGCTACGCTCGGTGCCCACAGCACAGCCGCGGTATGCCCGATGACAGTCACAGCGAACAGCAAGCCGCCGTTCCGTGCCGAGGTGATCGGCAGCCTGCTGCGGCCGCGGGCTCTCAAGGACGCAGGTCGCGCGCTGCAGGAGGGCCGATTGGCGCCTGCCGAGTACGAGGCGCTGCTCGATGCCGAGATCGCGAGGGTCATAGCTCGGCAGGAGGACATCGGTCTGAAAGTCGTCACCGACGGCGAGTTCGCGCGCTCGTCCTGGTTCGGCTTCTTCTTCGAGGGGCTCGACGGCTTCCGCCTCGCACCCTCGCATTTCAAATTCAAGGATGCCGAGGGACAGGCCTTCGAATGGCCGACATGCGTGGCCGAGCGCCGCATCCAGCGCCGCGCGCCGATCACCCTCGAGGAGTTCGAGCGGGCAAGCCAGCATGCGCGACAGGCGGTCGTGAAGGCGACGATGCCCGCGCCCAGCGCCTTCCATTTTTTCCGCTTGGCGAAGGCCGTCGATGCCGCCGCGTATCCGGATGTCTCCGCGTATTTCGACGATCTGGTCACGGTCTATCGTGCCGAGGTTGCGGACCTGGCACAGGCCAAATGCCGGTACCTGCAACTCGACGAAGTGCCCGTGGCGATGCTGTGCGACGAGGATGTGCGTCGGCAGGCTGCGGCCGAGGGCGGCGAGCCGGCCGCATTGTTGGATACCTACCTTGGTCTCATCAACAGCATCCTGGCAGATCGACCGGCCGGCATGACAACGGGCATGCATCTGTGCCGTGGCAACTTCCGCAGCCGCTGGATGGCAGCAGGCGGCTACGAGCCCGTGGCGGACAAGCTGTTCAACCAGACGCCGGTCGATGCTTTCTTTCTGGAGTACGACACGGGGCGGGCCGGTGACTTCTCGCCATTGCGCTTCGTGCCCAAAGGCAAGCGCATCGTGCTCGGCCTCGTCTCGTCCAAACGGCCTGAGCTGGAAGATCAGGACGCCTTGCTGAGGCGCATCGAGGATGCCGCGCGGTTCTGTCCGCTCGACCAGCTCTCGCTTTCTGCGCAATGCGGTTTTGCCAGTGTCGCAGGCGGCAATGCCCTCACCGAGGACCAGCAATGGGCCAAGCTGGAACTGATCGTCGCTACGGCCCAGCGCGTCTGGGGCCGGGAATAGTTTGGCACCAAAATCTTTCTCTCCCAGCATCGGCGCAACGCGGACACGCATCCCGCGATCCATTCGGGCATGGCATTGCCTACTTTACTGAACTAACATCAGTGCCGAGCCGCCGGGTTCATGCCCTGTCAACGGCAAGATTGATGGGCGTGGAGGTTTTCCCAATGGCGGTGCCCTGGGGAGGGTGCAGAGCCATGAGAGCCGATGGATTCCGCAGGCGCTCCGGCAACGCTTTTTGGCCGGCCGCGACCGTGCGCAGGGCGGCCTCATGAATCTGACGCAGACCGCTGATCAGATCACCGGCGCTGCCGTGCAGATGTCCGTCGAGGGCGCCTCCAAGCGCTTCGGCGGCGTCATTGCGGTCGATGGCGTCTCGGTCGACATCCCGAAGGGCCGCATTCTTTCCATCATCGGCCCGAACGGGGCCGGCAAGACCTCGCTGCTCAACATGATCTCCGGCTTCTACCGGCCGGACAGCGGGCGCATCACGCTGGAGGGCCGCAACATCACCGGCAAGCGGCCGAGCGCGGTGGCGGCGCTCGGCGTGGCCCGCACCTTCCAGAACATCGCCCTCTTCAGCGGCCTCACCGTGCTCGACAACCTCATGCTGGGACGCCACGTGCGCATGCGCGCTGGCGTGCTCAGCAGTGTGCTCTATTGGGGCCTGGCGCAGCGCGAAGAGATCCGGCACCGCGCGGTCTGCGAGGAAATCATCGAGTTCCTGAAGCTGCAGGACCTGCGCAAGCAGCCGACGGCGGCGCTTCCCTACGGCCTGCGCAAGCGCGTGGAGCTGGGGCGGGCCCTGGCACTGGAGCCCAGGATCCTGCTGCTCGACGAGCCCATGGGCGGCATGAACCAGGACGAGAAGGAGGACATGGCGCGCTACGTCCTCGACGTGAACCAGGAGCGCGGCGTCACCGTGGTTCTGATCGAGCACGACATGGGCGTGGTGATGGACATCTCCGACCACGTGGTGGTGCTGGACCGCGGCCGCAAGATCGCGGCGGGCGCGCCAGCGGATGTGCAGAGCAATCCCGCTGTGATCGCGGCCTATCTCGGCACCAGCAAGGGGGCACGGACATGAAGCTCGTCTCGGATGCCAGCACCAACACGCTGCCCAAGCTGCTGCGGCGTCATGCCAAGAGTGCGGGCAGGTTGCCTGGCATTCGCGAGAAGGATCGCGGCATCTGGCAGAGCTACAGCTGGCGCGCCTGCCAGGACCACGTGCGCAACCTGGCACTGGGTCTGGCGGCACATGGCTTCAAGCGCGGCGACAAGCTCTCCGTGCTCGGCGACAACCGCGCTCGCCTCTATTGGGCGCAGCTCGCCACGCAAGCGCTGGGCGGCATGTCGGTGCCCCTTTACCAGGATTCGATCGCCAGCGAGCTCGCGCACGTGCTCTCCCACGCCGAGGTGTCGGTGGTGGTCGCCGAGGACCAGGAGCAGGTCGACAAGGTGTTGTCCCTCAAGGGTGAGCTCCCGAACTTGCGTCTGGTGATCTACGACGATCCACGCGGCATGAGTGCCTACCGCGAGGATATCCTCAAGTCGTTCTCCGAAATCGAAGACGCGGGCCGCGCGTTCAGCAGGCAACATCCCGACTACTACGAGCGCGAGCTGGAGCAAGGACGGGCCGAAGACGTGGCGCTGATCGCCTATACCTCCGGCACCACCGGCAGGTCGAAAGGCGTGCTCTTGAGCCACGCCAACATGATTGCGACCTCGGAAAGTTTTGCCGGTGTCGAATCGGTGAACCGTGGCGACAACTGGCTGTGCTACCTGCCGATGGGTTGGGTCGGCGACTCCATGTTCTCGCTCTCAACCAGCCTGGTGGTGGGCGCGACCTGCAACTGCCCCGAGAGCCCGGAAACCGTGCAGCGCGACCTGCGCGAGCTTGGGCCCAGCGCCCTCCTCGCGCCGCCGCGCATCTGGGAGAACATGCTGACCGGCCTGCAGGTCAAGGCCGCCGACGCCTCCTGGCTCAAGCGGACGGTGTACGAGTATTTCCGCCGCGTCGCCGAGCGGCGTGAGCTGCTCATGGGCGACCGCAAGCCGGTGCCGGCGGGCACGCGCTTCGCCTACCGGCTGGGCGAGTTCCTGGTCTACGGCCCGGTGCGCGACCAGCTTGGCCTCAGGAACACGCGCTGGTGCCTGACCGGCGGGGCGCCGCTGGGGGCCGACACGTTTCGCTTCTTCCGCTCGTTCGGCATCAACCTGAAGCAGATCTACGGGGCGACCGAAGCGAGCGCGCTCGTCGCGTGGCAGAGCAACGACGAGGCCGACCCCAACACCGTCGGCCGAACCCTGCCCGGCACCGAAGTGCGCATCGGCGAGCGCGGCGAGGTGCAGGTGAAGGGGCCCGGCGTCTTCCTCGGCTACTACAGGCAGGACGACGCGACGCGCGACGCCATCACCGCAGACGGCTGGCTGAAGACCGGCGATGCCGGCCTGATCGATCCGCGCGGCCAGCTCGCCATCATCGATCGCGCCAAGGACGTGGGCAAGCTGGCGGACGGCACGCCGTTTGCCCCGCAGTTCATCGAGAACAAGCTGAAGTTCAGCCCCTACATCCGCGAGGCAGTGGCGTTCGGCGACCAGCGCCCGTTCGTGGCGGCGATGGTGGCGATCGATATGAGCACGGTCGGCAAGTGGGCCGAGCAGCGCAGCCTGCCCTACACGAGCTTCATGGATCTCGCCGGCAAGCCCGAGGTGGCGCAACTCCTCATCGAGGAGGTGGGAAAGATCAACGCGACGCTGCCCGGCACGACCAAGGTGGTGCGCATCGTGCTCCTGAACAAGGAGCTCGATGCCGACGATGCGGAGATGACGCGCACGCGCAAGGTACGGCGCGGCTTCGTTGCCGAGAAATACGCGCCCGTGATCGCCGCCTTCTACGACGGCGCCAGGGAGGCGCGCCTTACGATGGACATCACCTTCGAGGATGGCCGCAAGAGCTCGCTCACCTCCACGCTCGCCGTTCACGATATCGCGCCGGTCGAGCCCGGCGACAAGCGCATGGCGGCGTGAGCAGTGGGAGCAACAGCCATGTGTATGTCTCGGCCGGGCAGCATTGCGGCTCCCCTCCCCCTTGCGGGGAGGGGATGGGGGTGGGGGTATCGACTGGGGATAGCGAAGCAATGGAGGGGCCGCGTCGCACGAAGGCCTTTTCCTACAACGGCGTTTCTCCTGAGTGTTCACCCCACCCCTAACCCCTCCCCGTCATCATGCCGAAGGCGTGTCGTCGACACGACGGGAGGGGGACCGGTCGGCGGTTGGGGCCAAGTGCCAACCTCGGGCAGCGGCCTACGCTCAGCGACAATCCAGGAGCGCATGATGTGGGAGGAGCTGCAGTTCGCCTTTGCGCTCACGGTCAGCGGCCTGTCGATCGGGCTCATGTACTCGCTGATCGCGCTGGGCTTCGTGCTCGTCTACAAGGCCACGGACGCCATCAACTTCGCACAGGGCGAGTTCGTGATGCTGGCGGGCTTCGTGGCCGCGCTGGCGCTGGCGGCCAAGGGCATGCCGGTCCTCGCTGCGATCGGCATCGCGGTTGCCGTGATGGTTGCGTTCAGCTTCGCGCTGGAGCGCGTCGTGCTGCGGCCGCTGCTTGGCCGCCCGATCATCGCCGTGATCATGGCGACGATCGGCCTCGGCGCGATGCTGCGTGGACTGCCGCCGATCACGGTGGGCGGTGAGACCCGGGCGGTGTCGCTGCATATCGGCGATACGCCGATCGGGATCGGCGCCGCCTCGCTGCCGCCAATTCAGATCCTGGGGGTGATCGTCACTCTGGCGTTCCTGGGTCTCTTCACCTGGTTCTTCCTCAAGAGCCGGATGGGCGTTGCCATGCGCGCCGTGGCCGACAACCAGCAGGTGGCGATGGCCATGGGGATCAACGTGGAGCGCTACTTTGCGCTCGCCTGGGCGATGGCGGGCACGGTGTCGGCACTGGGCGGCGTGATCTGGGGCAGCATGCTGGGCGTCGACGTGCATCTGGCGCTGGTGGGCCTCAAGGTGTTTCCCGTGGTGATCCTGGGCGGGCTCGAATTCGATCCTGGGCGCAGTCATCGGGGGTCTCATCGTCGGTGTGGTCGAGAGCCTGGCGGCCGGCTATCTGGATCCCTTCGTGGGTGGCGGCACCAAGGACTTCGCGCCCTACGTGCTCATGATCATCGCTTTGATGTTCAAGCCCTACGGCATCTTCGGCACCCACAAGATCGAGCGGGTCTAGTGTGATGATCGAGAAGTCCGCTACATCGCGCTGGGCTGGGTCGGTGAGCGGACTTCTCGATCTGAATCACACTAGAATCATGAATTTGCTAGTGTCCTTCAGATCGCGAAATTCGTTCCGAGCCCGCCGCACACCGAGACGAATTTCGCGATCAGGACACTAGGAGGGGCCATGCTGCATCGCGAGTCAGGGGTGTTCAAGACCAGCTACGCGGCGGATATGGCCCTCTATCCGCTGCCGATTGCGCGCTGGACCGTGGCGGGCGTCCTCTTCCTGTTCGCCGTCGTGTTGCCCCTGTCCCTGCACGAGTACTATCTCTCGATCATCAACCTCTCGCTCATCGCCATCGTCGGTGCGCTGGGCCTCAACATCCTGGTCGGCTACACGGGGCAGATCTCGGTGGGGCACGCTGCGTTCATGTCGGTCGGCGCCTACACGGCAGCCAACCTGGCGGTGAAGCTCGATCTCCCGTTCTGGATCACGCTGCCCGCGGGCGGCCTGATGGCAGCCTTCATCGGTGCCATCGTCGGCATCCCCAGCCTTCGGATCAAAGGCCTCTATCTCGCCATCGCCACGCTGGCAGGACAGCTCATCATCGAGTGGGTCATCAACCACACGCCGGCCATCTCCGGCGGTGCCCAGGCCTCCATCCAGGTGCCCCGCCCCACGCTCTGGGGCCATGAGCTCAGAAGCCAGGGCCAGCTCTATTTCTTCCTGTTGTTCTTCGCCGTGCTGGCGATCGTGGCGACGCTCAACCTCGTGCGCAGCCGCATCGGGCGCGCCTTCGTCGCCATCCGCGACCAGGACATCGCCGCCGAGATCATCGGCATCAATATCTACCGCTACAAGCTTCTGTCGTTTGCGATCTCGTCGTTCTACGCGGGTGTGTGCGGCGTGCTTTACACTTACTATCTCGGCATCGCCAACTACGAGCAGTTCCAGATCGGCGTGTCGATCGACTATCTCGCCATGATCATCATCGGCGGGCTTGGCTCCGTGCTCGGCTCGATCCTCGGGGCCGTGTTCGTGACCATGCTGCCGATCGTGCTGCGGCTGCTGATGGAGCCCCTGGCGGGCATGTTTTTCAGCGCCGGCGAGGTGTCGAGCGTGATCGCCAGCACGCGGCTGGTGCTGTTCGGTGGCCTGATCATCTTCTTTCTGGTGGTGGAGCCGGAAGGGCTGAACCGGTTGTGGCGCAACATCCGCAACTACTTTCGCGCTTGGCCATTTTCGTATTGAGCATGTGAAGAAGCCAACAAGGAGGAAACAGCAATGTCGACAAGCATGAAATGGTGGCGCGCCACCGCGGCGGCAGCCGCAATCGCGATGGTCAGCGGCGCTGCCGTCGCGCAGGAAAAGGAGCTCGTGTTCGGGCTGCAGTGCGACCGCACAGGGGCGACGCAGACGGTCGGCGTGTTCCTTTGCCCGGGCTACCACGACTACATCGCCCTCGTGAACAGCAAGGGCGGCATCGAAGGCTTCAAGATCCGCGTGATCGAGATCGACCACGAGTACAAGGTGCCGCCGGCCATGGAAGCGCACGAGCGCTTCAAGAAGGAAGGTGCAGTGCTCGAGAGCCTCTACGGTACGCCGCAGACGGCTGCGCTGACCAAGAAGCTGGAAGAGGACAAGATCCTCGGCACCTCGCCCGGCTTCGGCACTGCCGCAGCCGCGGACGGCAAGCGCTTCCCCTATCTCTTCCCGCTCGCCGCCAGCTACTGGTCGCAGGGGGCGGCCGCGATCGATTTCGCCAAGAAGCAGCTGGGCGGCAGCCTCAAGGACAAGAAGCTCGCCTACCTCTTCTACGACAACCCCGCGGGCAAGGAGCCGCTGGCGATCCTCGAGGACCTCTCGAAGGCGGAGGGGTTCGAGCTCAGAACCTTCGCCGTGCCTGCACCCGGCGTGGAGATGGGGGCGCAGGTGCTCGACATTACCGGCCGCTTCAAGCCCGACTACGTCGTGACGCACCTGTTCGGCCGCTCGCCGTCGGTCTCCGTCAAGGAGCTCAAGGGCAAGGGCTATCCGCTGAACAAGGTGGTTTCCCTCGTGTGGGGCGCCTCCGAAGCTGACATCAAGGCAGCCGGCGGCTTCGAAGCTGCGAACGGCTATCACACGCTGCAGTTCGCCGGCGTGGGTACGGACTTCCAGGTCATCAAGGACATCAACGAGATGTACAAGGCGCAGGGTAAGGCGCCTCCGTCGCAGCAGGAGATCAGCGTCTACTACAACCGCGGGCTGGTGATCGCTGCGCTGCACGTGGAAGCGGCGCGCAATGCCGTCAAGGCCAAGGCTGGCGCCAAGCCGACCCCTGAGGAGGTAAAACGCGGCATGGAATCGATCAAGGGCTTCACCCTGGGCGGCATGGTGCCACCTATGGAGGTGACCCCGGAGGACCACGAGGGCGGTGGCTGGGTCCAGGTGTGGTCGGTCAAGGATGGCAAGCTCGTCAAGACCACCGACTGGTTCCAGGCCTACCGCGACGTGATCAGGAAGCATCTCGCCGCGGTCAACTAAGGCGGTGTGGAGTTCCCTCTCCCCGCAAGCGGGGAGAGGGCTAGGGTGAGGGGCAGCCAGATGTACCGAGGTCGGAGATTGCTGCTGCCCCTCACCCCGACCCTCTCCCCGCGCTGTTGGCGCGCGCGGGAAGGCCGGCGAGGCGCGGGGAGAGGGAGGTAACTATGCTGTCGATCAACAACATCGAGGTCGTCTACGACAACGTGATCCTGGTGCTGAAGGGCGTCTCGCTGGAGGTCAAGTCGGGCTCCATCACCACGCTGCTCGGCGCCAACGGGGCCGGCAAGACGACAACGCTCAAGGCGGTCTCCGGGGTGCTTCGCACCGAGCGCGGCGAGGTCACCAAGGGCTCCATCACGTTCGACGGCCAGCGCATCGACGGCATGCGCGCCTTCGACGTCACCAAGCTCGGCATCTCGCAGGTGTTCGAGGGCCGGCGCGTGTTCGAGCACCTCACGACCGAGGAGAACCTCATCGCCGGGGCGCACATCCAGCGCCACGCGAGCAAGGTCAGCGAGGGCATCGAGCGGGTCTATGCCTATTTTCCGATGCTGAAGAACCGCCGCGATCAGCTCTCCGGCTATCTCTCTGGCGGCGAGCAACAGATGCTGGCCATCGGTCGCGCACTGATGTCGAGCCCGAAGATCGTCCTGCTCGACGAGCCGTCGCTCGGCCTGGCACCGATGCTGGTGGAGGAAATCTTCGGCATCGTGCGCCGGCTGGTGCAGCAGGAAAAAGTGTCTGTGCTGCTGGTCGAGCAGAACGCCGTCATGGCCCTCGAGGTGGCCGATCACGGCTACGTCATGGAGACTGGTCGCATCGTGCTCGAGGGCAGTGTGGCGGCCCTGCGCGACAACTCCGACATTCGCGAATTCTATCTGGGGCTCAACGAGGTCGGCTCGCGCAAGTCCTACCGCGACGTCAAGCACTACAAGCGCCGCAAGCGGTGGCTGTCTTGAGCCGGGACGCTCCGCGCATCGCTGCGATCGTGCTGGCTGCGGGGCGCTCGACGCGCATGGGCGTGGAAAACAAGCTGCTGGTCGACATCGCCGGCACCCCGATGGTGCGCCATGTCGTCGAGGCCGTGCTTGCGAGCAGGGCGCGGCCGGTGCTGGTGGTGACGGGCCATCAGGCGGCCGATGTAGCCGCGGCAGTTGCCGGGCTTGCTGTGATGCTGGTGGCCAACGCCGACTACGCGACCGGTCTCAGCAGCTCGCTGAAGGCGGGCGTCATGGCTCTGCGGCAGCCGTGCGACGGCGTGCTCATCGTGCTCGGCGACATGCCGCAGATTGGGGCCGAGCATCTTGACCGCCTGGTCGCCGCCTTTACGCCCGATACCATCGTTGTGCCGGTCCACGCCGGCCAGCGCGGCAATCCCGTGCTGTGGCCAGCCAAGTACTTTCCCGAACTGCTGCAACTCGAGGGTGACGCAGGCGCGAAGCGCTTGATTGCGGTGCACGAGGAGCACGTGTGCGAGGCCGACCTCGGAACCGACGCGATTTTCGTCGATGTTGATACACCGGCAGAGCTGGCGCGCGAGCGCGAAGGACGAGAGTAGAGCAGCGGCAGCTATCCGCGGCGCGGCCAGTTCGCGGCGCGCTTCTCGGCGAAGGAGGCAAGACCCTCGGCTGCCTCTGGCGAGCGGCGCTTGGCGGCGTGGCTGGCGCTGAGTGCATCGAAGGTAGCGCGGCCGAAGCCGCCCCAGGCGCTCTCGAGCACCCAGGCCTTGGTTTCGGCCATGGCCTGTGGACCGTTCTCCAGCACGCTGGCGACCATTTCTTCGCCGGCCGCGGCAAGATTGCCGAGCGGCACGATCTGGTGCGCCAGGCCGATGCGCTGCGCCTCGACAGCATCGAAGCGCTCACCAGTGAGCGCATAGCGGCGCAGTTGACGGGCCGAGATGGCATCGCTGAGCTGTGGGATGATGATGGCGGCCGTCAGCCCCCAGCGCACCTCCGAGATCGAGAACACCGCATTGTCGGCGGCGATCACCACGTCGCAGGCGGCGACCATGCCGGTGCCGCCGCCGAAACAGCCGCCCTGCACCAGCGCCACGGTCGGCACGGAGAGACGATTGAGACGGTCGACCGCCTCGGCGGTGGCGCGGCTCACCCGCTCGTTCTCCTCCGCCGACGCACCGCTCACCTCCTTGATCCACTTGAGATCGGCGCCGGCCTGGAAATGCCGGCCGTTGCCCTTCAGCACCACGACGCGCAGGTCTGGCTTGGTGCCGAGATCGTCGATGGCCGCCAGCAGGCCCTCGATCATGGCGCCGTTATAGGCATTGCCGACGTCCGGCCGGTTCAGCGTGACGCTGGCGACGCCGCGCTGGTCGATGTCCGTGAGAACGGGGCTGGTCATGAGGTCGGCTCCGCAAAATGTCGAGGGATCGTACTCTAGCCGGGAGCCCGACGGTGGCCCGATTCCTCCAGCGCGGGCTTGGCTGTGCGAGGGGCTACGCCGCGCGCAGGCTGCCGCGCCTTGTGAGCCAATCCCCAGCCTCACCTGTTAGTGAACCGTCTTTGTTTGGCCATATCTTTGCCGCGTAGGTATATAGGCGCGCCAAGGGTGGGTGCACTCAGGGGCCTCCATCGTATTCGAAGCAGCTGCAACCTTTGCGGCGCCATGTGGGTGCGGCGCGGGATGTAGCATTGGGGCAAGCCCTGCAGGAGCCGGAGAGAGAGCTGGCATGAGGATTGGAAGCAAGGCCGAGCGCGATTGGGCACGCCTATGGAAGGCCCTTCGCCCAACCTCTTGGCTTTGTGCCGCCGTCAGCGTGGTGGCGCTTGCGCAACCTGCCCTCGCGCAGGAACAATGGTGGGGGGAATTCTTCGGACGCACGGAGGGCCCGCGCCGGGCGGCGGCAAACGACGAGCGCCGGCGTCCCGAGGCGCTCAATGATCTGCGGCCCGACACGACGCCCATGCGCAGCCAGGAGATGATAAACGCCCTTGACGGAGCGATTCAGCGCTATCAGGCGATCGTCTCGAGCGGCGGCTGGCCGCTGATCCCCGGCACCCGCATGATCCGACCGGAAGACAACGACGAGCGCGTCGCCGTGCTTTATCGGCGGCTTGCGATGAGCGGGGATTTGCGTGGCAAGCCCCAACAGAGCCTGTTCGGCCACGTCTATTCGGAAGGCCTTGAAACGGCCGTGCGCCGCTTCCAGGAAAACAATGGGCTGCGAGTCACGGGCCGGGTGGACAGACCGACCCTGCAGGCGCTCAATATCCCAGCACACGCGCGCCTCGCGCAGCTGCGGGTGAATCAGCAGCGCCTGCGCGACCTGATGCAAAAGGTGGACGACCGGTACATCCTGGTCAACGCCGCCGGCTTCCAGCTCGAAGCCGTGGAGCGCCAACAGGTCGAGCTGCGTCATCGCGTGATCGTCGGCAAGCCGGAGCGGCAGACGCCGACCGTGCGCGCGACCATCAAGGCGCTCAATTTCTTTCCCTACTGGCGCGTGCCCGAGAGCGTAGCCACGCTCGATTTGATCCCGCGCCTCGTCAAGGAGCCAGGGTACCTGCAGCAGGAGCAGATCCGCGTGCTGACCGGTTCCTACAACGGTCCGGAGATCAATCCCACCAACATCGACTGGCGGCAGGTGGAGGCGGCCAAGATCAGGTTCCGGCAGGACCCGGGCCCGCAGAATGCGCTGGGGCTGGTGCGCATCGACATGCCCAACGAGCACGGCGTCTATATGCACGATACGCCGCTGAAGCCGCTGTTCAACCAGCGCGGCCGGGCGTTCAGCGCTGGGTGTGTGCGGGTGCAGGACGTGTTCACACTGGTGGAATGGATCGCCAAGTACGAGACGGGCTGGGACCAGCCGGGGCGCGCCCAGGATGTCATAGCGACTGGGCAGGCGCTGGACATGAACCTGACGCGGCCGCTGCCGGTGTATTTCACCTACATCACCGCGTGGGCCGAGCCTGATGGGCGCGTCATCTTCAGGCCCGACCTCTATGGCCGCGACGGCGTGCGCGACCTCGTAGCTTCCGCCGAGCGCGATCCCGAGGACGGGCCGGCCCCGCGCTGGACGCTGGCGCCTTGACGACGTTCTACCTCAGTGGCCTGGCGATCTCGGGCGGCACCTCGCGCTGGTAGGCTTGGCCGATGGCGAAGAGCTGGGCCTCGGCGAACGGACGTCCGACAAGCTGGATGCCGTTGGGCAAGCCGCCGCTGCGCGGGATCGGCAACGTCAGGGTCGGCAGGCCGAGGTAGTTGATCGGCCTGGTGTACTTGACGACGCGCCCCATCGCCGCCTGCACTTTTGGTCCGCCGCCGACGTCGAGCTCAGCGATGGTCGGCAGAGGGTCGGCCAGGATCGGCAGGATGGCGATGTCGATATCCTTGAACGTCTGGTCTAGGGTGCGCTGCACGAAGCTGCCGCGCGCGCGCAGAGCGGTGAGGTGATCGACGGCCGAAATGAAATGACCTACCTCGACACGGGCGCGCACTTGCGGGCCGTACTCCTCGGGCCGCATGCGCAGGAAGGCGGCATGCGCGGCGGAGGCATCGGGCAGCTGTACGAGCTGCACCAGGTGGTCGATCGTCTGCCAGTCCGGGAACGCGCACCGCGTCCGCTCGAGGCCGAGCTTGGCCAGAATGGTGAGCACCTGGTCGACCATGCGCTGCACTTCGGGGTGCGCTTCACCCACGACCTTTTCGTCGAGGCCAACCTTCAAGCCGCGCACGGGGTCGCCGAGGTGGGCGACGTAGTCGGGCACCGGCAGCGTCGAGGCTGCGGGGTCGCGCGCATCGGGCCCCGCCAGGATGCCCAGCGTCAGCGCCAGATCCTCGACGTGCCGGGCGATCACACCGACGGTGTCGAGCGCGGGGGCGAGCGGCATGGCGCCGGCGCGGCTGATGCGGCCCCAGGTCGGCTTGATGGAGGTGATGCCGCAGCACGCCGCCGGCAGTCGCAGCGATCCGCCAGTGTCGGAACCCAGTCCCGCAGGGATGGCACCATAGGCGACGGCGGCTGCCGTACCAGCGGACGAGCCTCCAGTGATTCGGCTGGGGTCCCAGGGATTGCGGGCGTGGCCGAGCACGTAGTTGTGCCCGGTGGGGCCGTAGGCGAACTCGGTGAGGTGCAGCGCGGCGATCTGCAGCGCGCCCGCGCTCTTGAAGCGGGCGATGGCTGCGGCGTCGTCTGTGGCGGCGCTGTCGGGGCGAATCCTCGCGCCCCAGCTCGCGATCTTGCCCTTGCGGTCGAACATGTCCTTGTGGGCCAGCGGCACGCCGGTGAGCGGGCCCTTGGCCATGTCGGCGGCAATGGCGGCATCGGCGGCCCTGGCGCTGACTAGCGCTTCGTCGGCCTCGAGAGCAACGATGCAGTGGGTCAGGTCGTGACAGGCCGTGAGGCGCTCAATCGCTGCGCTGGTCGCCTCGACACTCGAGACTTTCTTCTCCCGGATGGCCTTGGCAAGGGCGCGCGCGGAAAGCGAGGCAAGATCAGTCATGGCTTGGCACCCGCGGCCAGCACGCGGCGGAAGTCGTCGACGTCGGCGCTCATGGGCAGGTCGAGGGCGACCTTGGCTGCAGTGCGGGACAGCATGGCCGCATGCGCCTTGGCGAGCGCGCGGCGCTCCGGTGGCATGTCGAGGTAGGCGGCAATCTCTTCGGCCGCCTTCTCGGCGTCTTTTGGCGAACGGTCCATCGTCGCTTCCTTGCGGGTGGTGAAAGGGGACAGGCGCCCGCAGAGCCTATCGGCCTCGAGGCGCAGGAACAACAGCGACAACGGGGGGATTGTCGGCCTGGAAGCCGGCGCGAACCACGGCAGGACCGGACCAATAAGGCCCCGATCCGAAGATCGGGGCCTTGGCTTCACCCGCTGGTGTTGGGGGCAGACAGGTGCGCCAGACGTGACAGTACAGCTCGGTCCGACATCCGATGACGTCGTCGTTCCGATAAGGTTAGCCGGCCCGTGCGCGACCGCCGCAGCGGCGTGCGCGATGCTGCTGCACCTCTGTGATAACCGCAGATTTCCAATGACAGCCAGACGCCGGCAATGGTAGGCGGTCCGGCCGCGGGGGCGGGGGCGCACACACGCGCCACTCCGATTTGACAAGGCCCGAGATCTGGGGCTATAGGGGCGACAGGCATTATATTGCATACATATGACTCATAACGCAGGAGGCTGCCACGGACCCTATGCCGAAGATCACCTATATCGAGCATGACGGCACGACGCGCACGGTCGACGCCGACATCGGGGCGACCGTCATGGAGACGGCGTTGAAAAACGAGGTGGCCGGCATCGTCGCCGAGTGCGGCGGGTCGTGCACTTGCGCTACCTGCCTGGTGCATGTGGACGAAGCCTGGAGCGACAAGGTTGGGACACGTTCGGAGGAAGAGGAGGACCAGCTCGACTTTGCGTTCGATGTCCGGCCCAATTCGCGGCTGTCCTGCCAGATCAAGGTGACCGAGGCACTCGACGGGCTGGTGGTGCATACGCCGTCCTATCAGGGGCGCTGAACGCGCACGCTCAAGCGAACGCTACTTGTCGAACAGGCACATGGTCAGGTCGCCCAGGATCGTCTTGCTCATGCCAGCGTTGCGCGCGCCCGCTGTGGCTGGCGATGCAGTACTCGCAGCAATTGGTGATGCTCACCGCCACATAGATCATGTCCCCTACCCTGCGGATCGAGCTCGCCCGGCGCCATAGCGTGCTTGATGCTCACCCATGTGCCCTCGAGGCGGGGGAGGGTCGTTGACGAGGTATTCGAGAAATTGTTCATGTTCAGGCACGTTACGCGCCTTCTTGATAACACCGCGCG
>CAWHBI010000010.1:0-94910 GCA_963827545.1 uncultured Alphaproteobacteria bacterium | reverse complement strand
GCGCCCATCATGGACCCCCATCACGCGAGCCGCGATGACCAACCTTATGGCAGGACTCACGATGATGGCAATCGGCAACTATTTTGAGAATTTGATCTGACGCCTGATAGAAGGCGCGATGGATAGAACTGCATTCTGGAGCGCAGCGCCCGAGATCTCTTCGACAGGCATGGCCTCATGCCTTGGGTCGAGGCTCCCTTGAAGCGCATGCACCGCAATCCCGGTTCCGGGATCGATCACACGTCAATGAACTCGATTTGAGAAGGGCTCTTCGCCTGCCATGGTAGCATTGAGCGGGAGCAGGCAGAAAAAGGGGATGGCCAGTGAGTTTGGATGTGGGTCTCGAGCCCGAGCGCAGACCTGGGAAGTTCGAGCATCCGGACTGGACGGCAACCCGCGAGCCTCGCGCCACCGTCGCCCTCGACCGCCTCGAGACCCTCTGGATCAACACCGGCACCCTCTGCAACATTACCTGCCAGAACTGCTACATCGAGTCGAGCCCCGGTAACGACCGACTCGTCTACATCACGCGCGCCGAGGCGGCAGCCTACTACGACGAGATCGCTGCGCAGGGGCTCGGCACGCGCGAGATTGGCTTCACGGGCGGGGAGCCGTTCATGAACCCGCACATGCTGGGCCTCGTCGAGGACGCGCTGCTGCGCGGCTTCCAGGTGCTGGTGCTCACCAACGCCATGCAGCCGATGCAGCGCCCCAGGATCAAGAATGGGCTCCTCGACCTCCACCAACGCCTTGGCGGGCGGCTGACGTTGCGGGTGAGCCTCGACCACTATGGCCAGGCTTTGCATGAAGCCGAGCGGGGGGCACGCAGCTGGGCCAAGGCCATCGCCGGCCTGGATTGGCTGGCCCGGAGCGGCTTCAAGATCGCGATCGCTGGGCGCACATGCTGGGACGAGGCCGAAGCCGATGCGCGCGCGGGCTATGGGCGCCTGATACACGAGCATGGTTGGCCGATAGATCCTGCAAATCCGGCGGAGCTCGTGCTGTTGCCCGAGATGGACGGCAGACTAGACGTGCCCGAGATCACCACGCGCTGCTGGGCCATCCTGAACAAGAGGCCCGGTGACATGATGTGCGCGTCGAGCCGCATGGTGATCAAGCGCCGGGGCTCGACGCGGCCTGCTGTGGTCCCCTGCACGCTCATCCCGTATGATCCCGCGTTCGAGATGGGGTCGACGCTGGGGGATGCGAGCCGCACCGACGGCGGTATGTTCGCCAACGGCGCCGTAAAACTTTGTCATCCGCACTGCTCGAAGTTCTGCGTGCTCGGCGGCGGGAGCTGTTCCTAGGGGACCGGTGGTGCGCACGGTGGACGAAGGCCGCGCAGCTGGCCGCCGCCTCTATTTCTTCACCAGCGCATCGCGGATCTCTTTCAGATAGACCTCGGTCTGCGGCGGCGCGGTTGGGGCCCTCGGCGTCTCGGTCTCGAAGCGCTTCCTCAGCTCATTGACCGCCTTGACCAGCATGAACACGGCAAAGGCAACGATCAGGAAGCTGATCACGTTGTTGAGGAAGGTGCCGATGTTCATGGTCACCGCGTCGCGGCCGGCTGCGGCCCCCTTGAGCGGGATCTTGATGTCCGAGAAGTCCACGCCGCCCAGCATCAGTCCGATCGGCGGCATGATCACGTCCTTGACCAGCGACGCCACGATGGTCCCGAAGGCACCACCGATGATGATGCCGACCGCCATGTCGACCACGTTGCCCTTGAGGGCGAACTCCTTGAATTCCTTGAGCACGCTCATTGGCATTCTCCTCTCTGCCGCGACGGTATCCTGATCCGCCAAGCTCTATCTGCCAACAGCGGCGAGAAGCTAACCCATCCGGTGTCCCCCCATTGGACATCGCGGCCGCCATGGGTCAAAATGCGCACACGGCACCGTTGGTGGTGCAAGTCGTTGAATGGCTGGCGTTTTCGCACGCCATCACAGGGCGAGTGCAGCCGATGATCGAAGGCTGGAGCGTCATCGCGCTCGCGCTTGGATACGTGAGCAGCCTGTTTGCGCTGGCGTGGTATGCGGATCGGACGTTCCGCTCACGCAAGGGTGGAGGCGGCAGACCGCTGATCTATGCGCTCTCCCTGGCCGTCTACTGCACGTCCTGGACGTTCTTCGGCAGCGTCGGTCTTGCCGTTTCGACGGGCTACGACTTCTTCGCCGTCTATCTCGGGCCCATCCTGCTGTTCGCGTTCGGTTGGCGCCTGCTCTTGCGTATTGTACGGATTGCCAAGAGCCAGAACATCACCTCGGTCGCCGACTTTCTCGCCGCGCGGTACGGCAAGAGTCAGGCTGTGGGAGCCATTGTCACGGTCATCGCCGTCGCTGGCACGCTTCCCTATATCGCGCTACAGCTCAAGGCGGTCTCCCTTTCCGTCACCGCGCTGCTCGGCGCACTGCCGCTGCAGCTCTTCAACCTCCAGACCGACACCGCGCTGGTGATCGCGTTGCTGATGGCGACATTTGCCGTCCTGTTCGGCACCCGCCACATCGACGCGACCGAACATCAGGAAGGTTTGATCGTAGCCGTCGCGGCGGAATCGATCGTCAAGCTTGCGGCCTTTTTGACGGTCGGTTTCTTCGTCCTCTTCTCGGTGTTCGGGGGTGTCGGCGGTTTCCTCTCTCGCGCCGCTGAGAACGTCGAGGTCACGCGAATATTCGCGTCGGGCATCAACGGCAGCTTCTGGGTCACCGTCACATTCCTCAGCATGGTGTGCATCGTGCTGTTGCCGCGCCAGTTCCATGTGACCGTGGTGGAGAACAACTCGGAAAACGAGATCCGCCGCGCCGCCTGGCTGTTTCCTGTCTATCTCGTTCTGATCAACCTGTTCGTGGTGCCGATTGCGGCAGCTGGCCTGATGACCCTGCCCAGGGGCTCCTTCGATGCCGACATGTACGTGCTCGGCCTGCCGCTCTCCGCTGGCGCCGACGTCGTCACGCTTCTGGCCTTCGTCGGCGGCCTCTCGGCTGCAACCGCCATGGTGATCGTCAATTCTGTGGCGCTTGCCATCATGGTCTGCAACGGGTTGGTGGTGCCGGTCCTGTTGACCGGGCGGTTCGACGAGGCCAGGGGCCAGCAGGACATGGCGTGGCGGCTCCTTGCCATTCGCCGCGTTGCCATTTTCGCCATCATTCTGCTAGGCTATCTGTTCTATTTGCTGCTCGGCCACTCTCACGGGCTCGTCTCCATCGGCCTCGTGTCGTTCGCAGCCATTGCACAGTTCGCACCGGCGTTCTTCGGCGGCCTTTTGTGGCGCAACGCTACCGCGCGCGGCGCCATTGCCGGCATTGTCACGGGTTTTGCGGTGTGGGCCTACACGCTGCTGCTGCCCTGGATTATCGAGGCCGGCTTGATGCCGCGCTCGATTATGACGGAAGGTCCGTTCGGGCTCGGTTTCCTCGCACCGCAGTCGCTGTTCTACTTGCGCTTCGAGCTGCCGTTGGCGCACGGCGTGTTCTGGAGCATGGCCGCCAACGTGACGATGTTCGTGGCGGCTTCACTGCTGAAGGCGCCGGAGCCGATCGAGCGGCTGCAGGCCCATCTGTTCGTCCTTGACGATCTGCCGCGGCCGCCTGTGGCTCCCGGCTTCCGGATGTGGCGCTCTTCCATCACCGCGGGCGAATTGCAGCTGACCGTCGCCCGCTATCTCGGCGCCGAACGCGCCGAACGCTCCTTTGCGGAGTATGCCGAAAGCAGCAACGCGCCGCTTTCGCCCAGCGCCCAAGCCGATATTCATCTGTTGCGCTTCACCGAGCATCTGCTCGCCAGCGCCATCGGCGCGGCGTCGTCGCGGCTTGTTCTCTCCCTCCTGCTGCGCCGCAGCGATGCCGGCAGCCATTCCGCGTTGAAGCTGCTGGACGACGCTTCGGAGGCACTGCAGTACAATCGCGACCTGCTGCAGTCGGCCCTCGACCAGGTGCGCCACGGATTGAGCGTGTTCGACAAGGACATGAAGCTCATCTGCTGGAACCGGCAATTTCGCGAGCTCCTCAACCTGCCGGCCGAGCTCGGGCGGGTCGGCGCACCGCTCGACCGCATCCTGCGCAACTGCGCCGAGCGCGGCGACTTCGGCCCAGGAGATGTCAACAAGCTCGTCGCCGAGCGGCTGATGAAGCTTGCCGTCGCCCATGACACTTTCCAGGAGCAGTTCGACGGCGGCACGCGCATTCTCGAGATCCGCACGAGCCCGATGCCCCAGGGCGGTATCGTGACCACCTATTCCGACATCACCGAGCGCGTCGAGGCGGCCGAGGCGCTGGAGCGACGCGTGCGGGAGCGCACCGCCGAGCTCACCGAGGTGAACGAGGCGCTGGCCATTGCCAAACGCAAGGCAGATGAAGCCAATCTCGACAAGACGCGCTTCCTGGCGGCGGCCAGCCACGACGTGTTGCAGCCGCTGAATGCGGCGCGGCTGTATGCGACGAGCCTGGCCGAACGCGAGGTGGCAGGTCCGGAGGCGAAGCTTGCGCGCAATATCGATGCCTCGCTGGAGGCGGTCGAAGAGATCCTCAACGTTCTCATCGAGATTTCGCGCCTCGACACCGGCAGGCTCGAACCCGACATCACCGACTTCGCCTTGAACGAGGTGTTCGAACGCCTGGAGGTGGAGTTCTCGCCGCTGGCGCGCGAAAAGGGGCTCGACTTGCGCATCGTGCCCACGCGCCTTTGGGTTTCTTCGGACCGGCGGTTGCTGCGGCGCGTGCTGCAAAATCTGGTGTCCAACGCCATCAAATACACGCCGGCCGGGAAGGTGCTGGTGGGCGTGCGCAGGCGCGGCGAAACGCTGAGCGTGCAGGTCTGCGACACGGGCCCCGGCATCCCGAAAGCCAAGCGCGCGGTCATCTTCAAGGAATTCCAGCGTCTCGAAGAGACGGCGCGCACTGTGCGCGGGCTGGGCCTCGGCCTCGCCATCGTGGAACGCATCGGCAAGGTGCTCGATCACGGCATCGAGCTGCAATCGGTGCCCGGCCGCGGCTCGCTGTTTGCGGTCGAATTGCCGCGTGCGGAGGCGCGTATCACGACGGCGGAGCAAGGGGTAGCTTCGGTGCCGACCGTGGGCCGCATTGCCGGGCTCAAGGTCCTGTGTCTCGACAACGAGCCCGACGTGCTCAACGGCATGCAGTCCCTGCTCGAGGGCTGGGGCTGCACCACCATCGTTGCGCAGAGCGCCGCGGAGGCCATCGAGCGGCTGCGCGAGGCCGGGGAGAGGCCGGACATCATCCTGGCTGATTACCACCTCGACAGCGGCACCGGCCTCGAGGCGGTGTCGGCGTTGCGCGCCGCAGCGAAGGCGCACGCGCCAGTGATCGTCATCACCGCGGACCATTCGGCGGAGGTGCTGCGCGCGGCTCGGGCGCGCGGCTATGCCCTGCTGAGGAAGCCGCTGAAAGCGGCAGCATTGCGGGCGCTGATGTACCAGCTCACGCGGCAGCGCGCCGCAGCGGCGGAGTAAGCGCGTCGGCTCAGTTGGGCAGGCGCGGCCACTCGCCGACGCTGCCGATCTTGTTGATGGCGATCACGGCCTGCGTGCGGCTGTCGACGCCGAGCTTCTGCAGGATGGCCGACACGTGCGCCTTGATGGTGGCCTCCGACACGCCGAGCTTGAAGGCGATCTGCTTGTTCAAGAGGCCCTCGCCCAGCATCATGAGCACGCGCACCTGCTGCGGGGTGAGCGTGGAGAGGCGCGAGACCAGCTCTGCAGTCTCCCCGCCCGGCGCGTTGCTCAGGTCCACGTCCGGGGGCAGCCACACTTCGCCACCGATGATCTTGCGGATGGCGTTGCGGATCGCCTCCACCGGCTGCGACTTCGGGATGAAGCCCGACGCTCCACAATCCAAGCAGTGGCGGATGGTGCCGGCGTCGTCGCTGGCGGAAACGATCACCACCGGCACCTCGGGATGCTCGGCGCGCAGATACAAGAGCCCCGACACGCCATGCACGCCTGGCATGGTCAGGTCGAGAAGGATGAGGTCGGTGTCGCCGGCTATTGCCAGGCGCTCGGTCAGCTCGTCGAGCGAGCCTGCCTCGAGCACCTCGGCGTTGCTAAAAGCGGTGCCCACCGCCTGGCTCAACGCACCGCGAAAAAGGGGGTGATCGTCCACGATGATGAAACGGTAGCCGGCCATAACCCCGCATCCATCCCATGTCCTTAGCCGCGGTGCGTTCGCAGTGACATTGGAATCTAGCGGTTTTTTGCAGGCTTGGCTAATCTCGCGATGTGCTTATGGCTAAGGCCGCCGCCATGCGGGTGGCACGCATGCGGAGGGTACCTGCACTGCCCCACTACAACCATGAATCACAGGCACCTTGAACCCATTGTGGCTGGCACTTCAGCATGCGGGAGCTGCCCTGCCTGGCCGAATAGCGGAAGATGGCGATGATCGAGTGGAGCGAGCGCAAGGCCCACTGGCGGCACACCAAGGTGCAGATGCTGACCAGCCTGCTGCCTTTCATCGCCACGCTGGTAGTGCTGCCGCTCTATGCGGATGCGCTCAACGACAAGCGCGTCCTCGGCATTCCGCTCGGCTATTTCCTCGCCGTCCATGGGCTGCTCGTCATCGCCCTGGTCACCGTGGCCGTGTTCGTCAATCGTCAGGACGCCATCGATCACTGGCACGGCGCGCACGAGGACATCTAATCAATATGGCCTTCACCGCGCGCACCCGGCTGGTCAATCCGCGGCTGGGGACCTACTTCGGCATTTTCGCTGCTGCCTTCGCGTCGTTGGTGCTGCTGGCACTGATGTTCGAGCAGCTGGGCACCGCCGACCTGGCGGTCCGGCTGCTCATGTTTGCGGGCCCCATTGTCCTGTATGCAGCGATCGGACTTCTGTCCCCGGCCAACGAGGCCAGCGACTATTTCGTCTGCGGCCGCAGAGTGCCGGCGTTCTTCAACGGGCTCGTGCTCGCCATCGGCGCGCTCGGCGGTGCGGGGTTCCTGGCGTTGACGGGTTGCTTTTTCGTCATCGGCTTCGATGCCTTGTGCCTCGGCCTCGGCTTGTGCGCCGGGTTCGTGTTCATGGGCGTGCTGCTGGCGCCCTTTCTGCGCAAGTTCGGGGCCTACACGATCCCGACCTACCTGGGACGCCGCTTCGAGAGCCAGATGCTGCGGGTGGTTTCGGCAGCTGTCCTCGCCGTTCCCCTCCTGCTGCTGCTCGCGGCGGAAGCGCGGTTTGCCGCCTACGCCTCGGCATGGCTCACCGGACAGCCCGATCGCCTCATGGCGGTCATCGTAGTGGCTTGCGTCACGGCGATAGTGATTGCCGGCGGCATGCGCTCGCTCACCTGGTCGAGCGCAGCCAAGGCGATCGCGGCGTTGCTCGCGCTGGCCGTGCCGGCGACCATCGTCGCCCTCGTGATGTCGAACCTGCCGCTGCCGCAGATGACGCACGGCAACATCCTGCGCGTCCTCACGCGTCTGGAAAGCGCTCGGGGCGTGCCGATCTTCTTGGCATCGCCGCTGGCTCTGGAGCTGCCGAGCGAGGGTCTCGAGCCGCTGGCCAAACGCTTCATCCAGGCCTTCGGCAGCGTCGGCAGCCTGGCCTTCACACTGATGACGCTGGTTGTGGCGGCTGGCATCGCCGCCTCGCCCTCCCTCCTGTCCCGGCCGGCGTCGACGCCCGGCGTCTACGAGGCGCGCAAGTCGTTCGGCTGGGCTGTTCTGGTGGGCGGCCTCGTGTTGCTGACGATCCCGGCCGTGGCCATTTTTCTGCGGGCGCTGGTGGTCGAACAGGTGATCGGCCAGCCGGTCGACCGACTGCCGACCTGGTTCCAGGCGTTGCAGCACGCGGGGATCGTGCGGGTGGAGGGCACAACGCCCACCGTCGGATTCGCCAACGTGTCCTTCGAACGAGACGCCGCCCTGTTCGCGCTGCCGGTTGCCGCCGGGTTCCCGCAGGCCCTGGTCTATCTCGCCCTGGCAGGCGCCTTGGCGGCTTCGCTCGCCGCTCTGGCCGCCGCCCTGGTCGCAATAGCGGCCATCCTTTCCGAGGACATCGTGCTGGGCCTGCAGCGCGAAACCGCGCCGGATGCGGCCCGCATTGCCACCGCGCGAGCGGCACTGCTGGGTGCTGCCTTCGTGACCGCATGGCTGGCGATCGCGGCGCCGGCCGATCCGCTGAAGCTGTTCCTGTGGTCGCTCGCAATCAGCGCATCTGCGGCATTTCCAGTGCTCGTGCTTTCGATCTGGTGGAAGCGCATCAATGCCTGGGGCGCGACCCTCGGCATGCTGACCGGACTTGGAGTGGCTGCCTGCGCGATTCTGCTCGGCGAGACAGGCGCCTGGGGGCTCCCGGGCGCGCTGGCTGGCGCGGTCGGCCTCCCGGCCGCAGTGGTGGCGAGCATGGTCGGCAGCGTGTTCACGCCCAAGCCCGCCCACGGCTTGCTCGATCTCGTGCACGAGATGCGCATGCCCGGCGGAGAGACCCTCTATGACCGTGAGATCCGGCTGCAGCGCCTGAAAAACCGTGCTCCCGCCTGAGACTTCCGCCTGTGGCTTGCGTTTGGCCGGCCGGCGCCTGTAATCCATACGACACGCACCACCTTGCTGGGCAACAGGGACACCACACACGATGTCGGCACGCGAGCGGCTGGGTCTTTATCCTGCAATCGAGCCCTATCGCCACGAGCGCCTGACGGTGACCGGGGGACACGAGATCTACTACGAGGAATGCGGGAACCCGCACGGCAAGCCGGCTCTTGTCGTGCATGGCGGCCCGGGAGGGGGCTGCAATGCCACCATGCGGCGCTACCACGACCCGGTCCGCTACCGCATCGTCCTGTTCGACCAGCGCGGCTGCGGCCGGTCGCTCCCCCATGCCAGCCTCGAGGCCAACACCACCTGGGACCTGGTGGCCGACATGGAGCGATTGCGCATTCATCTGGGCATCGAGCGCTGGCAGCTGTTCGGCGGCTCCTGGGGGTCCACGCTGGCGCTCGCCTACGCGCAAGCCCATCCCGCGCGCGTGAGCGATCTTGTGCTGCGCGGCATATTCCTGTTGCGCCGCGAGGAGCTCAGATGGTTCTACCAGGCCGGCTGCGGCTGGCTGTTTCCAGAAGCCTTCGAGGAGTTCAAGAAGATCATCCCGCCCGACGAGCGGAGCGACATGATCACCGCCTACTATCGCCGCCTCACCCATCCCGAGCGCGAGGTACAAATTGCGGCTGCCCGCGCCTGGTCGATCTGGGAAGGAAGCACGCTGTCCCTGATGCAGGACCCCGAGCGGCTGAAGCTGTTCGGCGCCGACAACTACGCCATCGCCTTCGCGCGCATCGAGTGCCACTATTTCGTAAACCGCGGCTTCTTCGATCGCGACGACCAGCTGCTGGGCGACGTGCATCGCATTCGCCACCTGCCCTGCACGATGGTGCACGGACGCTACGATGTAGTGACGCCGGTGAAGAGCGCCTGGGATCTCTCTCGCGTGTGGCCGGAGGCGGATTTGCGCATCGTCGGCGACGCCGGGCACGCCATGACCGAGTCCGGCATCGTGCACGAGCTGGTCGGCGCCACGCGACGGTATGCCGGGCGGCCGTGAACCGGCGCAGGCATGGCTCGAGGGTGCGGGCATAAGGGCCCCTCTGAGCGCGGTGGAGACGCGGTTAACCGGCGGCGCTGGAAGCGAAGGCGGAAAAATGCTTGCAAGGATGCTCCTTACGAACGTGGCGTCGCCTGCTCGGATGCGGCGCGCAAGGGGGCTGCGCCAGCACCGCAAAGGCCTGCGGGTCAATGGCCTTTTAATTGCGCCAGCCGGACGAGATGAATTGGTGTCGGAGTAAAAGCTGGCCTGCGGTTCGGGCGGCTCCCGAGGAAGGATCCGCACTATTCCTACATCCTGTTTGATCCAGAAACTGAGCCACGCGGCCAGCAGCCAGCGGCGCGGGGCGAGCATGAACGGTGCTGCCGCTGGAGTGCCCCGTACTCAGGCTCCCGCCGCGCGATGCGCACGGGCTTCAATAGTAGATCGACCCGGGCGTCCCGCCGCCGGCCGGGATGGCGTCGCCATTGATGGCGATTGCTTTGGGAGAGGCCAGGAAAGCGACCACGTAGGCGATCTGCTCCGCCGTGATCAGCTTCTTGACCAGGTTGCGCCCGTTCATGCGCCCCTCGATCTCGGCCTCGGGCAGGCCCTGCGCCTGAGCCTGAGCCGCGATCACCCCGGGCGTTGCCTCGGTGCGGATCAGCCCCGGGTGCACGCACAGGGCTTGGATGCCGTGCGGCGCGAGCTCGTCAGCCAGGTTCTTGGTCAGCGCTGCCACGCCGACGTTGCGGATGCTGCCGATGGTGGTGCCCACGTGCCGCGCGCCAAGCCCGCTGACATTGATGATGCGCCCCGACCTTTGCCGCATCATGTGCGGGGCCACCTCGCGCGCTGTGCGCAGGTAGCCCATCACCTTGGTGTTCATGTGGTCCCAGAAGTCCTCTGTGGTGATCTCGCGCAGCGTGGGCGGTCGCGCCTGGCCGCTCGGCTTGGCGGCGCAGTTGACCAGGATGTCGACCCGACCGAACGCCGCGACCACGTCCGCCACCAGTTTTTTTACTTGTGCGTCGTCGGTGGTGTCGCAGACGAAGCTCTTGACCTCGCCGTTGCCAGGCCCTGAAATGTCTGCCACTGCCGCCTCCAGCGGGGCCTTGCTGCGTGCCACCAGGGCCACATTGGCGCCCTCCCACGCCAATACGCGTCCGATGGCCTTGCCGATGCCGCGGCTGCCTCCGGTGACGATGGCGACTTTGCCCTTGAGCTCGAGGTCCATGGCGCTTCCTTCTCTGTGACACGGTATTGGCGCAGATATTCGGGACCCGGGCGCCCTCGTGTCAATCGCCTGGTGCCGCAGAGCCTAGAGCAAGATCGTTTCTGATCGAAGCGCTTGGCTTCGATCATGGAACGTGAAATCTTGCTCTCGAGTCTATGAATAGAGCAGGATTCACGCTTCGGCCGCCACGTCTCGATCTGGGCAAGGTCATTCAATCCGAAGCGATCCTGCTCTAGCAATGCACGCGCATTGAGTGAGCCCGGGGCATTTGCATAATTAGGACAAGATCGAGCGAGCTACATGGCGTAGCCACGCACCAGGGAGAGAGGCGAATGGGCAAGACGGAGAGGCTGATCGACGAGCTTTACGCCGACGACGCCGAGCGCGCCGACGCCATCGTGTTCGGCCGCCGCACCGAGGTGTCGCGTCGCGGCTTTCTGGGTGGTGCTGGCCTGGCGGTCATGAGCGCCGCCGTCGGCGGGCCGATCGTCTACAGCGCGAGCATGCCGGCCGGGCTGATCCCCGCGGCCTTCGCGCAGGAAGCCAAGAAGGACGCGCCGGCCGCTGCTCCGGAGCCGCCTGCCGGTCCACAGAAGCTCAGCTTCCCGGGCAAGGACGCCAACCTCATCGTGCTAGGCGACAAGCCCCTCGTTGCCGAGACACCGGAGCATCTGCTCGACGACGACACCACCCCCACGTCCAAGTTCTTCATCCGCAACAATGGGCAAATCCCCGAACAGGCCAAGGAGCCCGATGCCTGGAAGCTCACCATCGACGGCGAGGTCAACAAGCCGCTCGAGATCACGGTCGGCGAGCTCAAGAAGCGGGCCCAGCCGCGAACCTACCGCATGGTGCTGGAATGCGGCGGCAACGGCCGCTCGTTCTTCACCCCGCAGGCGCGCGGCAACCAATGGACCAACGGTGGCGCGGGGTGTGCCGAATGGACGGGCGTCCCGCTGGCCGCCCTGTTGCGGGCGGCGGGCGTCAAGTCGTCGGCCGTCTACACCGCCAACTATGGCACCGACGTGCACCTGTCGGGCGACCCCAAACGGGTGACGCTGTCGCGCGGCGTGCCGATCGCCAAGGCCATGAACGAATACAGCCTGCTGGTGTGGGCCATGAACGGCCAGCCGCTGGAGAACATTCACGGCGGACCGCTGCGTCTCGTCCATCCGGGCTGGCCGGGCTCCGCCTCGCACAAGTGGCTCTCCAAGATCACGCTGCGCGACAAGGTGCACGACGGGCAGGGCATGCTGGGCACCTCCTACCGCGTGGCTATCAAGCCGATGATGCCCGGCGGCAAGGGTGACGACAGTAATTTCAGGATCCTCGAATCGATGCCCGTGCGCGGCATCGTCACCAATCCGTCGAACGGCACCAGGTTATCGGCCGGCACGCGGGAGCTGCGGTTGCGCGGCGCGGCCTGGGCGGGAGACCTCGACGTGCGGCGTGTCGACGTGTCGGTCGACTTCGGTGCAACCTGGCAGCAGACGGCGCTGGCGGCGCCCCGAAACCGTTTCGATTGGCGGCGCTGGGCCACGACCGTCAAACTCCCGAGCGACGGCTACTACGAGATCTGGGTGCGTGCCACCGACTCCGCCAACCGGTCGCAGCCGCATGTTGCCGGCAACTGGAACCCGCAGGGCTACGGCGCCAACCCCATGCACCGCATCGCCGTGCTGGTGGGGTGAGCGGGATGGTGGGATCGCAAGCGCCGCGCGGATTCCCCTCCCCCTTGTGGGGAGGGGTTAGGGGTGGGGGGAAGCCCGACGGCAAACGTTCTGCGATCCCCCCCTCCCTGTCCCTCCCCCACAAGGGGGGAGGGGACGCCGCGCCGCGCGCTCGTGTCCTGGGGCTGGCGACCGCACTCTTCGCACTCCTCCTCCTCCCGACCCTCGACGCCGCCGCACAGGGCAAGCGCGTGCGGCCGCCGGAGGAGGGGCCGGAGCAATATCCCGCCGGGCCCAACCGCGACGATGCCTTCTACTTCTGCACCGCCTGCCACAGCTTCAGGATCGTCGCCCAGCAGGGCATGTCGCGCGAGCGCTGGGACGACAGCCTCACCTGGATGGTGGAGCGTCACAGCATGCCCGACGTGCAGGGCGTGCAGCGTCAGAAAATCCTCGACTATCTCGCGAGCGCCTTCCCCGAGCGGCGCGCACCCGGCGGCTGGAAAAACCCGTTCGAAGGAAAGTAGGCACAACTGCGGCGCACCCCGAAACAGGCGCATAAGCTTTGCAGAAATGATTGGTTCGGTTTCATGGACTCGACACATACATTGAGCATGTTGCCGTTCGCCTGAACGGAACCGCGGTGATTTCGGCAAAGCAACTTGCGCCGCGACATCAAACGCTAAGGTGCCACGAGGTGTCTTCGTGGACTCCCTTCTCGAAAGGAGTAGCGCCATGACACGAATCAACCGCTGCCCGCCCTGCTGCTGGGATCGCCCGCGGTGTCGCCGGATGGCGATGACCATTCGCTGCTGTTGACGCAATAGCAGCCGGCGCTCGTCGCCGGATCTCACGATACCTCAACCGCACAGCAAGAGGACGCCGGCTCGGCCGGCGCAGGGCAACCAATGTCCGAAGGATACACGATCGATGGGCTCGACAACGAGGTGGCGGGGATCGTCGTTCGCTACGAAGGCGAGCGCGGATTCCGCTTTCACTCCGCCGGCAAGGCTTTCGACGCGCTCGATGGACACGTGTTCGTCACTCCAGCGGCTGCTCAGCGCGCTGCTCGCCACTTCGCCCGCACCCGCGCGCGGCCCGGCTTCGGCTCCTTTCGAGGCGCGCAATGAGCACCCTGCGCGATCGGGTGCAAGGCCGTAGCCCACATCGCCGGCGTGCTGAGCTTATCCCGATCCTCGTTGCCCGCCGCGCATGCGAACCAAGCTCGCACTGAGGCAGCACGGCGAGGCGATGGAACGGAACCGAAGCACACGCATTTCACCGCGAATGGATTGTTCATGAATTCTTCTTCGTTCGGACCAGACGGCAGCGCGTCTAAGCTGCGACGCACACGGTCAACAAGGCGAGGCAACAATCATGATCGCTGGCAATCTACGTGGTCGCGCACTGACGCTGGCTGCAGCCCTCGTGCTTGCCGCGCCGATGGGCGGCGCATGCCCAGACCACCCTGCTCAATGTGTCGTATGATCCGACTCGGGAGCTTTATCAGGAGTTCAATGCCGCCTTCATCAAGCATTGGAAGGCGAAGACGGGAAAAGACGTTGCGATAAGACAGTCGCACGGCGGCTCCGGCAAGCAGGCACGCAGCGTCATCGACGGCCTCCAGGCCGACGTCGTCACGCTCGCACTCGCCTACGACGTGGATGCGCTCAACAGGAACGGCGGGCTCATCCCGGCCGACTGGCAGAAGCGGCTGCCGAACAACGCCTCGCCCTATACCTCGACCATCGTGTTCCTGGTGCGCAAGGGCAACCCGAAGCAGGTCAAGGACTGGAACGATCTGGCCAAGCCCGGGGTGGAGGTGATCACGCCCAACCCGAAGACCTCGGGCGGTGCGCGCTGGAACTACCTGGCGGCGTGGGGCTACGCGCTGGCGCAGCCCGGCGGCAACGAGGCGAGTGCCAAGGACCTGGTGACGAAAACCTACAAGAACGTGAAGGTGCTCGACTCGGGCGCCCGCGGCTCCACCACCACCTTTGTCGAGCGCGGCATCGGCGATGTTTTCATCTCCTGGGAGAACGAGGCCTACCTCGCCATCAAGGAGCTGGGGCCCGGCAAGCTCGAGATCGTGACGCCCAGCATCTCCATTCTGGCAGAGCCGCCGGTTGCCGTAGTCGACAAGGTCGTCGACAGGCGCAAGACGCGCGAGGTTGCCACCGCCTACTTGCACTACCTCTATTCGCTGGAGGGCCAAGAGATTGCCGGCAAGCACTTCTACCGGCCGCGCGATCCCGGGGTGGCCGCCAAGTACGACAAGCAATTCACCGACGTTAAGCTGTTTACCATCGACGAGGTGTTCGGCGGCTGGGACAAGGCGCAGGCGGCCCACTTCAACGATGGCGGCGTCTTCGACCAGATTTACGGAAAATGAACGCTGATAAGGAACTTCCGACCGTTCATGCCGGTTGTTAGCAGGACCGGGAATATCGAATGCAGAAGGAAATGGTTGGGGCCGTTGCGGTGGTGGCCCTAGCCTGTGCGCCGATCTCACACTGGGCGGAGCGCTTGATGCGGTTGCGAGACTTGGGCTGGCGACGCCTGCTTGCCTATGGCGGCTTCGCTGCTTGCTACCTGTTCCTGATGTCGGCGGTCGTCTTCGCGCAGAATGCACAGACGTCCATCCTCAACGTCTCCTATGACGTGTCGCGGGAGCTGTACCGGGAGATCAATCCGGCCTTCGTGGCGGCGTGGAGGGCCAAGACCGGGGAGACCGTCACCATCAACCAGTCGCACGGCGGCTCGAGCAAGCAGGCCCTGGCTGTCGTGAACGGGCTCGAGGCCGACGTCGTGACCATGAACCAGGCGCCCGACGTCGACATTCTGGTCGAGCGGGGCGGCCTGGTGGCGGCGGACTGGCGCACGCGCTTCCCGCACGGCGCGACGCCATACACGACGACCACCGTGTTCCTGGTGCGCAAGGGCAACCCGAAGGCCATCAAGGACTGGGACGACCTGGTGGTGCGGTCCGGCCTGCAGGTGATCGTGCCCAACCCGAAGACATCGGGCAACGGGCGCTACACCTACCTGGCCGCCTGGGGCTATGCGCTGCAGAAATCTGGCAGCGAAGCCGGCGCGCGCGAGTTCGTGACCAGGCTTTTTGCCAACGTGCCCGTGCTGGACGGCGGCGGCCGCGGCGCCACCACCACGTTCACGCAACGCGATGTCGGTGACGTGCTCATCACGTTCGAGAACGAGGCCCTGGCGATCGGCGATGAGCTGGGCACCGACAAGTTCGACACCGTCTACCCCACGCTCAGCATCGAGGCCGCGCCGCCGGTGGCGATCGTGGACAAGGTGGTCGACAAGCGCGGCTCGCGCCGGCTTGCCACTGCCTATCTCGAGTTCCTGTTCTCGCCGCAGGCCCAGGAGATCATCGCCAGGCATGCCTTCCGGCCGCGCAACGAAACAGTCCTGCAGAAGTTTGCCGGCCGCTTTCCCGCCATAAAGACGTTCAGTGTGGAGCAGGTGCTCGGCGGCTGGGCCGAGGTGCAGGCCAAGCATTTCGCCGATGGCGCGATCTATGACCAGATCGTGGTGAAGCGCTGATGGCTCATGCGCGCGCCAACAGGGTCCTGCCCGGATTCGGGCTGTCGCTGGGGTTCACCCTCGCGTACCTGTCGCTCATTGTGCTGATACCGCTCGCGGCCGTCTTTGTCCGCACGTCCTCCCTTTCGTTCGAAGCGTTCTGGCAGGCCGTCACCGCGCCGCGGGTGCTCGCCTCCTACAGGCTGAGCTTCGGCGCGTCCCTCCTTGCTGCGGCGATCAACACCGTGTTCGGCCTGCTGCTCGCCTGGTCGCTGGTGCGCTACCGCTTCCCCGGCAAGCGCATCGTCGATGCGCTCGTCGATCTGCCCTTTGCCCTGCCGACCGCCGTCGCCGGCATCGCGCTGACCGCGCTCTACGCCAAGAACGGCTGGCTCGGCCAGTACCTGGAGCCACTCGGCATCAAGGTCGCCTTCACGCCGCTGGGCGTACTGGTGGCCCTCATCTTCATCGGCCTGCCGTTCGTGGTGCGCACGGTGCAGCCGGTGCTGGAGGACCTCGATACCGAGATCGAGGAAGCGGCAGCGAGCCTCGGCGCCAAGCGCTGGCAGACCGTGCGTCGCGTGGTGCTGCCGACCCTGCTGCCAGCGCTGCTGACCGGATTTGCGCTGGCGTTCGCGCGGGCCGTGGGCGAATACGGTTCGGTGATCTTCATCGCCGGCAACCTGCCCATGGCATCGGAGATCACGCCCCTCATCATCATCACCAAGCTGGAGCAGTACGACTACGTGGGCGCGACGGCGGTTGCGTCGGTCATGCTGGTCGTATCGTTCGTGCTGCTGCTGATCATCAACGGCCTGCAAGGGTGGACCGACCGTCGGTCCGCAAAGGTGCGCTGATGGCGGCATCCATGATCGCCCTGGCAGACACGCGCAGCGGCGCAGCGCGCTTCGAGCGCAATACCGCGACGCGCGATCCCGTTTGGGTCAAGGCTCTCGTCCTCTCGCTGTCGCTCGGCTTCTTCGTCGTGTTCCTCCTTCTGCCGCTCCTCGCCGTGTTCATCGAGGCTTTCCGCAAAGGTTGGCAGGCCTACGTCGCGGCGCTGGTTGAGCCCGACGCGCTCTCAGCGATCCGCCTCACGCTCCTCACCGCTGCTATCGCGGTGCCGCTCAACCTCGTGTTCGGCGTGGCGGCCGCGTGGGCCATCACCAAGTTCGATTTTCGCGGCAAGCAACTGCTCGTCACGTTCATCGATTTGCCGTTCTCCGTGTCACCGGTGATCGCAGGATTGATCTACGTGCTGGTGTTCGGCGCGCAGGGCTGGCTCGGTCCCTGGCTCAGCGCGCACGACATCAAGATCATCTTCGCGGTGCCCGGGATCGTGCTGGCCACCGTGTTCGTGACCTTCCCGTTCGTGGCACGCGAGCTCATCCCCCTGATGCAGACCCAGGGGCGCGAGGAGGAGGAGGCGGCCCTGGTGCTCGGTGCGTCGGCGTGGCAGATGTTCCGTAAGGTGACGCTGCCCAACATCAAGTGGGCCCTGCTCTACGGCGTCATCCTTTGCAACGCGCGGGCGATGGGCGAGTTCGGCGCGGTGTCGGTCGTGTCGGGCCACATCCGCGGGTTAACCAACACCATGCCGCTGCACGTGGAGATCCTCTACAACGAGTACCAGTTCGCGGCCGCGTTCGCCGTCGCCTCGCTGCTGGCCCTGCTGGCCCTGGTAACGCTCGTCATCAAGACCTATGTGGAGTGGAAGGCATCACAGCTGCACAGTCAGGGTGAGGCGCCATGAGCATCGCGGTCCAAGGCATCCGCAAGTCCTTCGGCCAGTTCGCTGCCCTGGACGACGTCTCGCTCGACTTCCCCACGGGCAAGCTGATCGCGCTGCTGGGGCCCTCCGGCTGCGGCAAGACCACGCTGCTCAGGATCATCGCCGGGCTCGAGCATCCCGATTCGGGGCGCGTCCTGTTCGATGGCCACGATGCCTCGCACAGGGACGTGCGCGAGCGTCAGGTGGGCTTCGTGTTCCAGCACTATGCGCTGTTCCGGCACATGTCGGTGTTCGAGAATATCGCGTTCGGGCTGCGCGTGAAGCCGCGGCAGTTCCGGCCGCCGGAAGCCGACATCCGCAGGCGCGTGCATGAGCTGCTGGACCTGGTGCAGCTCGAGTGGCTGGCGCACCGCTATCCGGCGCAGCTCTCCGGCGGCCAGCGCCAGCGGATCGCGCTGGCACGCGCTCTCGCCGTCGAGCCTCGCGTGCTGCTGCTTGACGAGCCGTTTGGTGCCCTCGATGCCAAGGTGCGCAAGGAGCTGCGTCAGTGGTTGCGGCACCTCCACGACGATCTTCACATCACGTCGATCTTCGTCACCCACGACCAGGATGAAGCGCTCGAGGTCGCGGACAGGATCGTGCTGATGAACAAGGGCAGGATCGAGCAGACCGGGACGGCGCAGGAGGTGTACGAGAAGCCCGCGACGGCGTTCGCCTATACCTTCCTCGGCGCCGTCAATCGCTTCCCCGGACGAGTCGACGGGCCGAACCTGCGCATCGGCGAGGACGCGGTACCGCTTGCCGATCCGGCGGCAGAGCACGGGACGGACGTGATCGCTTTCGCCCGCCCGCACGAGCTCGACATCGTCGTCGACTGCGCGGCCAAGCAGGGCCTGGCTGCCAAGGTCAACCGCGTGCTGCTGAGCGGTGCGACTGCGCGCGTGGAGCTGACGGGCACCATCGGCACGAACGGCAAGGCCCAGCCCCAGCACTTCGAGGTGGAGCTGACGCGCCAGCGGCTCGCCGAGCTCGGCTTGCAGCCTGGTCAGCCCGTGCGCTTGACCTCGTCGCGGCTGAGGGTGTTTCCGCTTGCGCGCCAGGGCTGATCGGCCACGCGCCGGGCGCTCCCTTCCGGCCTGGGCTCAGCCATCACGGCCGCGCGCACCGTTGCTTCCGGCAAGGCCGGCGAGCACAGCTCGATGAAGCGGTACGCATAGTTGCGCAGGTAGCTGCCGCGCCGGACGGCGATCAGTGCCGTGTTGGCCTCGAACAGGTGGGCGGCGTCGATGAGCTTCAGGCCCACGTCCCGTTTCGCGTTAAAGGCCATGGCGGCGATGATGCCGACGCCCAGTCCCAACTCGACGTAGGCCTTGAGCACGTCGGTATCCATCGCCGACATGACGATGTCGGGTGCCAAGCCGGCCTTGGCGAAGGTGCGGTCGATGTTGCCTCGGCCCGTGAAGCCCTCATGATAGGTGATGATCGGCCACTCGGCGATCGCCTCCAGGGTGAGAGGCTTGGCCGCCTTCTCGAGCGCGTGTCCCTTGGGAACGATCACGCCATGGTGCCAGCTGTAGAACGGGAACACTGAAAGGGCGGCGACGTCGCGCAAGGTCTCGGTGCAGATGCCGATGTCGGCATCGCCGTTGCCGAGCATCGAGGCGATCTCGGTGGGGCTGCCCTGGTGCAACGTCAGGTGCACCTTCGGATAGGCGGTGCGGAACGCGGCCACCACGTGCGGGAGCACATAACGCGCCTGCGTGTGCGTGGTGGCGATCACGAGCTGGCCCTGCTCGCGGTTGCTGAACTGCTCGCCCAGACGCTTGATGTTGGCCGTATCGACCAGGATGCGCTCGACGACCTCCACCATCTCCTTGCCGGGGTCGGTGAGCCCCAGCAGGCGCTTGCCACGGCGCACGAACAGCTCGATGCCGAGCTCGTCCTCGAGGTCCTTGATGTGCTTGCTGACCCCCGACTGCGAGGTGAACAGCGAGTTGGCCACCTCGGTCAGGTTGAAGTTTCGTCGCACGGTCTCCCGCACGATTCGAAGCTGTTGGAAGTTCATGGCGTGATCCTGTGCTGGCGGGCGCACCCCGGCGCCACGATTCTGGCTGGCAGGCTAGCGCAACATTTTTTGGAAGAGAACGCCCATCGCGAAAAAAGAATGCGGGTTCAGGGGCGGGGGGCCGCGAGATAGGAAAATTTTCCTAAGTTTGGTTCGCAGAGCATGGCCGCTTTGCCCAATTGCGTACCCCTTGCCCAGACAAGTCGGCGCTCTATCTCCCCCGCGCCAGGCCGCGCCCCAGCCGCCACATCTCCTCCTGCACGCGGATGTCCGCCAGGATGCGGTCGAGCAGCAGGCAGGTTCGCTTGAAGAGATCGGAATTCTCGCGGTAGTCGGCCGGCGCGAAGAAATCGCAGCGCCCGGCTTTGAAAAGCTCCACGCACTTGGCCTTGCCCCTGCCCGGCGGGTGGACCGCTACCGCGTGGCCGTCGTTCTTGCGCATCACCGCCATGGAGGGCACGTCGGTGTCGCCGTCACCGAAATAGATCATGTTGGGAAAGGGGATAGGCCGCTCGTCCTCAGCCATATGCTGGTTGATGCTCTCGCCCAGGTCCTCCACGCCCTTGTTGATACGGAAGAGGTACTGCGTCTTGCCGGTGTCGGTGATGACGCGCTTGGGGTAGGGCAGATCGTAAGCCTCGAACCAGTATTCCGAGGCGAACACGTTGTGGAAGCGCTTGTAGATCGAGGTGCCCTCGATGATCTCGGTCAGCCCGGACGAGATCAGGTAGTGGCGCAGCGCCACGCCGTGGCTCTGGGCGTGCGCCTTCACGTAGTTGCCGATTGCGTCGAACCACGCCTCGACGCCGGGGAACAGCTCGACATGCCGGCCCTGCGCGACCAGATCGCCACGGTCGATGCGCACGCTGCGCTCCTTGGCCTTCTTGTAGAGCAGATGCATGTAGGTGATGAGCGGGTCGGCGGCGTGCTCCCTGGCGAGGCGATTGCTCTCCGCCCAGAAGGCTGCCGGATCGGTGTTGATCTGGGGCAGGAAGGCATATTCCTGCATCGGCCTGGGGCTGAGCGTGCCATCGAAGTCGTAGACCAGAGCGATGGTCTTCTTGTCGAACTTCGGCACACGCCGGGCCGCGGTACCCGTGGTCGCCGTCTCCTCGTCATCGGCTGCCTTGCGCCGGCTGCTCGCACGCTCGACCATGGATACCCGCCAGAGTTGAAGGCCTCGACCTGAGAGCGCAGCATCTGCCGATTCGCGTGGCCCGACAAAGGTGCCGACGGCGAGCATTTGTCGGTCCTGCACCGACGCAGAAAACCGTGGATCTGTGCTGACGGGGACACGCCAAGCCACTGGGGCTCATATTATTCTTCAGTGGGGCCCGATTTTCGGGACGGTGCAAGAGATGGAGGTGTGCCATGCACCTGGGGAAAGTGTTTCAGCGCGTTATTCTCGTGTCTGTGCTCGGTGCGCTTGGTGCCGCACCGCTTCAGCCAACTCAGGCGGTAGCTCAATCACCGGCTCAGACCGGCGGCGGCGGCGGGGGTGGCGGTGGTGCGACGACAAGTATGGTCTGGCAGGTGAAGAGCAACTACCAATTTCGCGTCCAGATCGCGTTCTACTCGCGCGAGCGCAACCACGAGTGGCCGGGCAACGGTCAGGCGTGGGACCTCAACGACTACAACAACCACAGCTACACGCTGAGCTGCCGGCGCGGCGAGAAAATCTGTTTTGGTGCCTGGGTGACAGGCAATGCCAACAAGTTTTGGGGCGTAGGCTTCGGCGGCAAACAGGGTTGCTCGACCTGCTGCTTCTACTGCGGCGAGCAACCGCAGGCGCAGGTGCTGCAGTGACGGGGCGACGCCTGTAAGGCGCACGCGCCGATCAGCACAAGTATTCGCTGGCCCGCAGTGGTCTTGATCTCGGGATGCTGAGTTCGGGATCCATTGCGGGCTAGAGCAAGATCGTTTCTGATCGAAGCGCTTCGCTTCGATCATGGAACGTGAAACTTGCTCTCAAGTCCATGAATAGAGCAGGATTCACGCTTCGGCCCGCCACGTTGCAGTTGAGGCAAGGTGATTCAATCCGAAGCGATCCTGCTCTAGCGGAACCGGCGCTGCGGCGGCCGGCGCTGTCCGCTGCCAATGGCGGGAGCACGCGTGTCCTTGTGGCGAAAATTGATGCGGCCCTTGTCGAGGTCGTAGGGCGTCATCTCCACGGTGACCTTGTCGCCGGCCAGGATGCGGATGCGGTTCTTCTTCATGCGGCCCGAAGTATACGCGATCACCTCGTGACCGTTGTCGAGCTTGACGCGGCAGCGGGCATCGGGAAGCACCTCGGCGACAACGCCTTCGAACTCCAGCATCTCTTCCTTGGCCATGCAGTCTCCTGTGTGGCGGGGGCGGGGTCAGACCCCTCGCTTCGACCCCTCTATGACACGAAAGCGGTGGAGGCGAGGGGTCTGACCCCGTCTTCTCGCGTTGGAGGCGAGGGGTCTGCCCTCTTTTTGACCGCCCGTATATGGGCCTGGTCAGCAGCCCCGGCAAGCGAAAAGTCGGGCGCAAAATAGTGGCAGTGGCCAGCGTTCACTCGCTTGGGCGAAGAAAGCGCTCTCTTCCGCAAAGGCAGGAAACGGACAATATTGGGCTCGCGGGATCGAGAAGCGCACACCCAACCGGGGGGAACACCATGCAAGGTACGATCGGACGCATCGTGCTGGGTTTCGTTGCAGCGGCAATCTCCGTAGCCATCGTGCACGAAGCAATCATTTATGGACTGACGCAGGCCGGCTGGATCCGGGGCTCGGCGTGGGGCATGCAGCCCATCCCGCCGTGGGGCGTGCCGAGGCTCGTCAACAACATCTTCTGGGGCGGCCTTTGGGGCGTGCTGTTTGCCCTCGTCTATGACTGGGTGCCCGGTGGCATGGCGTGGCTCAAGGGCCTGATTTTCGGGCTGTTCATCGTGGTGGTGAGCAACTGGATCCTGCTGCCCCTGATCAAGGGCCAGGTGTTCGGCCAGGCCAATCAGGTGCTGTTTGGCGGCTGGGATCCGTGGCGGATGCTGGCGGTGGCCATCATCGTCGGCGGCTTCGGCCTGGGCCTCGGCATCATCTACGGCTTGATCGGCCCCAAGCGCGCAACAGCCTAGAGCAGACGGCCGGCCTGTCATGGCCGGCCGCTGTCTCATGAGGTCAGAGCAGCTTCCTGGTGCTGCCAGTGAGCCGGCGCATCATCTCGCGCTCCATGTCGTCGGTCAGGAGGCCGCCGTGGCTGGCGAGGTAGCGGGCAATCTCGCGCTCGGCGCGCCGCTGCTGCGACTCCATCAGGGCGTCAAACAGGCGGCGCCAGAAGGGCTTGCGCAGGGGCTGCTCAACCGCCGGCGCGGCAGAAGCAAGGTCCTGATTCGCATACGTAAGTGTGCTCATGTGTGGTCTCCCGTCTTTGCGACGTTGTCGATCCCGACCCTGAGCGAGTTCCCCAGTATTGCAGAGTGCACCGGCATTCTTGGTGAGCCGGCAGCGCTTCCACTAAAGTCGAATGTGGGTGCTTCGCAAACCTGCCGCTAGGCCGCATGCTGCGCTGCAGCACTGCAGCGAATGCATGGCATTTGTCGTGTAGCTGTCACGGCTTACCAAAGCCGCCGCCTGTGGGGGTCTTGATGATGACGGCCTCGCCGGGCTCCAGCACGGTCTGGTCACAACCTTCGAGGCGTTCCATGCGGCCGTCGTGGCGGCGCACCCAGTTCTCACCGCACTCGCCGGGCTCGCCGCCTTCGAGGCCGTAGGGGCGTACCTTGCGGGAGCTCGACAGGATGGCGCAGTCCATCCTCTCCAGGAAGCGGATACGGCGCTGCGTGCCGTCGCCGGCGCTCCACCTGCCCCTGCCGCCGGAGCCGCGGCGGATGGCGAACTCCTCCAGCAGCACGGGATAGCGCAGCTCGAGGATTTCAGGGTCCGTGAGGCGCGTGTTGGTCATGTGCACGTGCACGGCGGCCGTGCCATCGAAGCCGGGGCCGGCGGGACTGCCCGAGCAGATGGTCTCGTAATACTGGTATCTGGCGTTGCCGAAGGTGAGGTTGTTCATGGTGCCCTGGCTCGGGCCCAGCGCCTTCATGGCCGCGAACAGGCAGTTGGTGACGATCTGGCTGGTCTCGACGTTGCCAGCGACCACGGCCGCCGGATAGGCGGGCTTCAGCATGGAATGCTCCGGGATGACGATGTCGATCGGCTTCAGGCAGCCGGCATTCATCGGGATCGGCTCGGCTACCATGACGCGGAACACATAGAGCGTGGCAGCGCGTGTGACGGGCTGAGGCGCGTTGAAGTTGTTGCCCTGCTCCGGAGAGGTCGCCGAGAAGTCGACGCGGGCGCGGCGGTTGGCGCGGTCAACCGTAATCTTCACGTCCACCCAGCTGCCCTGGTCCATCTCCACCCGGAACGCCCCGTCCTCCAGCCGTGACAGCAGGCGGCGCACGCTCTCCTCGGCGTTGTCCTGCACATGGCCCATGTAGGCCTTCACCACATCGAGGCCGAAGTGGGCGACCATCTTCTCGAGCTCGGCGACGCCCTTGGCGTTGGCGGCCACGTGCGCCTTGAGGTCGGCGATGTTCTTGCCCGGCATGCGCGCGGGATATCTGGCGCCCGAGAGCAGCGCGTGCGTCTCGGCCTCCAGGAAGCGGCCCTGGTCGACCAGCTTGAAGTTGTCGATGTAGACGCCCTCCTCCTCGATCGTAGTGGCGCGCGGCGTCATGGAACCGGGCGTGAGCCCGCCGATGTCCTCGTGGTGCCCGCGGCTGGCAACGTAGAAGAGGATTCTCTGCCCTCTCCCCGTTCTTCACGGGGAGAGGGCTAGGGTGAGGGGCGGCAACAAGCTGCGTCGGCGCTTGGGGCCGCCCCTCACCCCGACCCTCTCCCCGCAAGCGGGGAGAGGGAGACGTCGCAAACACCGGCGTGATGACGGTGATGTCGGGCAGGTGCGTGCCGCCGTTGTAGGGCGCGTTCAGCATGTAGACGTCGCCGGGGCGCATCTGGCCCGCGTTGGAGCGGATGATGGTCTCCACCGATTTGTCCATGGAGCCCAGGTGCACCGGCATGTGGGGGGCATTTGCGACGAGCTCTCCCTTCGTGTCGAAGACCGCACAGGAGAAGTCGAGCCGCTCCTTGATGTTGACCGACTGCGCGGTATTGCGCAGCGCTTCGCCCATCTGCTCGGCGATCGACATGAAGAGGTTGTTGAAGACTTCGAGCAGCACGGGGTCGGCGGTCTTGCCGAGGATCTCACGCTTTCTCGGCGCGGTGCGGCGGAGGACCAAATCGTCGCGTGGCGAAACTTCGAGGCTCCAGCCAGGCTCGACCACGACGGTCTGGTGCGGTTCGATGACGAGCGCGGGGCCAACGAGGTGTTGGCCGATGCGCAGGGCCTCGCGTGCGATGACGGGCGCATCGTGCCAGGCGCGGCCGGAGTAGAAGCGGGCGGATTCCCTCTCCCCGCTTGCGACGGGTTCCCTCTCCCCGCCTGCGGGGAGAGGGCTAGGGTGAGGGGCGGCACCAAGCGCAGCGGGAGCTTTGTGCCGCCCCTCACCTCGTGCCGGAGGCACGGCTCCGCCGTGACCCTCTCCCCGCGCTGATGGCGGTTGCGGAGATGTCGGCGAAGCGCGGGGAGAGGGAGACGTCGTGGCACCGCCACCCGCGGCCTCCACCTCCAGTGCGGCGATGATGACGCGCTTCTCCGGCGAGACGAAGCCGAAGCGCTGTTGGTGCAGGGCCTCGAAGGCATCGCGCATGGCCTTGGCATCGCTCAGCAGCACCGACAGGGCCGTGTCGGTGCCGTCGTAGCGCAGGTGCGCCCACACCGTGACGGTAATCTCGGTCGGCTCGACACCCTGGCCCTCGACCTCCGTCGCAACGTTGCGCGCAAGGCGCTCGTGCAGCTCGGTGAGGCCGACCAAAGCATCGTCGCTGAGCGGGGCCTCGACCGATTGCTCCCGGCTTGCGCGGATCTGGGCAAGCCCGATGCCGTAGGCGGAGAGCAGGCCCGACAGCGGGTGGATGAGCACGGTTTCCATGCCGAGCGTGTCGGCGATCAGGCAGGCGTGCTGGCCACCGGCCGAGCCGAAGCAGTTGAGGGCGTACTCGGTGACGTCGTAGCCGCGCTGCACGGAGATCTTCTTGATGGCGTTGGCCATGTTCTCGACCGCGATGCGGATGAAGCCGTCCGCCACCTCCTCGGCGCTGCGGCCGTCGCCGATCTCAGCCGCCAGCTCCGCGAAAGCGCTGCGCACCGCCGCCTCGTCGAGCGGTTTGTCGTGGCTCGGCCCGAAGATCCTGGGGAAGCTCGCCGCCCGGAGCTTGCCGACCATGACGTTGGCATCGGTGACGGTGAGCGGCCCACCGCGGCGATAGCACTTGGGGCCAGGATCGGCGCCCGCCGACTGCGGGCCGACGCGGAAGCGCGTTCCGTCGTAGAACAGGATCGAGCCGCCACCCGCCGCAACGGTGTGGATGCGCATCATCGGCACGCGCATGCGCACGCCCGCCACCTCGGTCTCGAACGAGCGCTCGTACTCGCCGGCGAAGTGCGACACGTCCGTCGACGTGCCGCCCATGTCGAAGCCGATCACCTTCTCGAAGCCGGCGAGCTTGGCAGTTTCGGCCATGCCGACAACGCCGCCAGCGGGGCCGGAGAGGATGGCATCGCGGCCCTGAAACAGCTGGGCCGACTTCAGTCCGCCGGAGGAGGCCATGAACATCATTTTGGTGTCAGACCCTCCGGGTCTGACACCGTTGCGCGACGGTGCGACCGGAGTGGCAGCCTCAGGAGACGCGCGGCCATGGTGTCAGACCCTCACGCTCGACCCTCTCGAGACCGCGCTGATGGCGTCAGCGGAGCGGTCGGCGATGCGCGGGGACGAGGGCGAAGCGGAGGGCCCGCGCCACCTTCTCAACGTGGCGGCGCAGGATGGGGGAGAGGTAGGCGTCGGCGACCGTCGTATCGCCGCGGCTGACGATCTTGATCAGCGGGGAGACCTCGTGGCTCACCGAAATCTGCGTGAACCCTGCATTGCGGGCAAGCGCGGCGGCCTGACGTTCGTGCTCGGGGTGCGCATAGGCGTGCATGAGGACGATGGCGATCGAGGTGATGCCGTCGGCCACGGCCACCTTCAGATCTTGCGCCAAGGCAAAAGCATCGAGCGGTTGCTCGACTGCGCCGTCCGCGCGCACGCGCTCGTTAGCCTCCACCACGCGCGCGTACAGCATCTCCGGCTTGACGATCCTCTTGGCGAAAATATCTGGCCGCGCCTGGTAGCCGATCTCGAGCTGATCCTTGAGGCCGCGCGTTATCACCAGAAGCGTGCGCTCGCCCTTGCGCTCCAGCAGCGCATTGGTGGCGACCGTTGTGCCCATCTTCACCGTGGCGATGCGCTCGGCCGGTAGTGGCGCGTCGGCGGAGAGCCCAAGGCAGAGGCGAATGCCTTCCAAGGCGGCATCGTCGTAGGCCTCCGGGTTGTGCGAGAGCACCTTGCGGGCGATGAGCCGGCCATCGGGAGCGCACGCCACCACATCGGTGAAGGTGCCGCCGCGGTCGATCCAGAAGTGCCACCTGGCTGTGTCGTCGGGCCGTGTCGCGGGTTTCAGCCGCCATGCTGCTCTCCTGATGCGCGCTGCGCTCATTTGCGCGAATGTCGGCAAAACGTCAATAATATGTTGACATGATCTGGATGTTCGGCGAGCTTGTTGCCCGGTTTTCCTGCAAGAGCCGATCCGAGGTCGCCCCACAAGGTCTCATGGGACGCGAGCAGGCCAAGCGCGTGATGGCATTCCGGGCCCGGGACGGCATCGGCCCCATCGTCTCCTCCGCGCATTTGGCCGCAGGCGCTCTGCCCGGCCTCTCGGAGGTCGAGTTCGGCCTCATTCTTGCTAGCCACGCCTTCGAGCGCTGGATGGTGCGCTGCATGGGTGCGGCCGGCGTGCCCGATGTGTCTGCCGTCGAAGTGCTCGTGCTGCACACGGTGCGCCATCGCGACCGGCCCAAGAAGCTCGCCGACATCTGCCTGGTGCTCGGCATCGAGGACACGCACGTGGTGTCGTACGCCATCAAGAAGCTCGCGCTTGCGGGGCTCGTTACCTCCAAGAAGGCCGGCAAGGAGAAGCTGGTGGCCGCCACCAAGGCCGGCGCGGACGCCTGCCAGCGCTATCACGAGGTGCGCGAGCGCCTGCTGGTGAAACCGGTGAAGTCGACCGGGCTGCCCGACCCGATGCTGTCGGATCTCGGAGCACTGCTGCGCGCTCTCTCCGGGCACTACGACCAGGCCGCGCGTTCGGCGACGTCGCTATGACCGCTCCACCCGTCATCCCGGCCGCCAGCGACCGCGCGAGCGCGGTCGTGCAGCGAGCCGGGATCTGCAGCAAGCGTCGTCATTTCTGCAGGTCCCGGACAGCCTCGCTGCGCTCGGCTTCCGGGATGACGGGTGAGTTCATCGGCGCGGCGACATGAGTGAGCTTGGAGGGGTCTTGCGTCCAATGATGCGCCGATGCCTCGACGCGCTGTATCTGGGCGCGGGTTATCTCGCAGGGCTGTTCCTGATTGCCATCTTCCTGATCATGATGGCGCTGTCGCTGGGGCGCGAGTTCGGCGTCAACGTCAAGTCGGGCGACGACATCGCGTCGTGGTGCATGGCCGCCATGGCGTTCCTCGGTCTGGCGCATACCTTCAAGTCGGGCGAGATGATCCGCGTTGGGCTGCTGACCGAGCGACTCGCCGGCCGCACCAAATGGATCACCGAGCTGTTCGCATTGCTGATGGCGGCTCTGTTCATCGGCTTCTTCGCCTGGCACGCGGTCGATCTCGCCCTCACGTCCTGGCGCATCAACGACATGTCGACGGGCGTGCTCGTCATCCCGCTCTGGATCCCGCAGATCGGCTACGCAACGGGCCTCCTCATCCTGTTCATTGCCATCACCGACGAGTTGTTCCACGTCGCAGGCGGCAACAAGCCACGCTACGAGAAGGAACCGCCGAAGACCGCCGAGGAGGTGATCGAGCGCGCCGCCTCCAGCGGCGTGTAGGGGGCCTCCATGGATCTGGCGAGCATCTCGATCCTGATTGCGGTCGCGCTTGTTGTCCTGCTGGGGTCCGGCGTGTGGATTGCCATCAGCCTGCTCGCCTGCGGGTGGCTCGGCATGCAGTTCGCCGCCGGCAACATTCCCGCGGGCACCGTGCTCGCCACCAAGATCTGGGGCAACGCGGCTTCCTGGGAGCTGGCTGCGCTGCCGCTCTTCATCTGGATGGGTGAGATCCTGTTCCGCACCAGGCTGTCGGAAGAGATGTTCCGCGGCCTGGCGCCGTGGCTGGGGCGCATTCCGGGGCGCCTGCTGCACGTCAATGTGCTGGGCTGCGGCATCTTCGGCTCCGTGTCCGGCTCGTCCGCGGCGACGTGCGCGACCATCGCCAAGATCGCGCTGCCCGAGCTCAAGAAGCGCGGCTATCCCGAGATGATCTCGCTCGGGTCGCTGGCCGGCGCCGGCACGCTCGGCATCCTCATTCCGCCGTCGATCACCATGGTGATCTATGCCGTGGCTGCCAACGTCTCGATTCTGAAGGTGTTCCTGGCCGGCTTCCTCCCGGGTCTCCTGGTGATGGTGCTCTACTCCGGCTACATCGCCGTTTGGGCGCTCATCAACCCGCACAGGATGCCGCCGCCCGAGCCCAAGACCACTTTCAGCGAGAAGATGAAGGAATCTCTCAATCTCATCCCGTGCGCGCTGCTTATTGCGCTGGTGTTCGTCGTGCTGCTGCTCGGCTGGGCGACCGCTACCGAGTGCGCGGCCTGGGGCGCGCTGGGCGCCCTGTTGATTGCCTGGTGGTCGGGCGCCCTGACCTGGGAAAGCTTCTGGACCAGCGTGATGGGCACCACGCGGCTCACGTGCATGATCATGCTGATCCTGGCCGGGGCCTCGTTCATGTCCACGTCCATGGGCTACACCGGCATTCCGGCGGCTCTGGCCGCCTGGGTCGACAGCCTGAAGCTCAGCCCCTACGTGCTGATCGCGGCCCTCACGGTGATGTACGTGATCCTGGGCACCGCCCTCGACGGCATCTCCATGATCGTTCTCACCACGGTGGTGGTGCTGCCGATGGTGCAGAAGGCCGGCTTCGACCTCGTCTGGTTCGGCATCTTCCTGGTGCTGATCGTGGAGATGGCCGAGGTGTCGCCGCCGGTGGGCTTCAACCTGTTCGTGCTGCAGACCATGAGCGGCTGGGACAGCAACACGGTGGCGCTGGCGGCGCTGCCGTTCTTCTTTCTGCTGGTCGTCGCCGTGGCCGTCATCACGGTCTTCCCGCAGATCGTGATGGTCGTGCCCAATTGGGTATTTCCGGGTTGAGAGCTTCAAGAGAAGGAGAGTGCACATGAAAACGCAACTGACCGCATGGGGCCTCGCGCTGGCGCTGGCGGCCGCCGTCGTCAACCCGGCTGCCGCGCAGACCAAGTGGACCCTCCCCGCCGCCTATCCGGCGGACAATTTCCACTCGGAGAACCTCGTCTGGTTCGCCAAGGAGGTGGAGAAAGAGACGGGCGGCAAGCTCCAGATCACCGTGCACGCCGGCGCTTCCCTGTTCAAGGCGCCCGAGATCAAGCGCGCCGTGGCCACGGGCCAGGCCCAGATCGGCGAGGTGCTCATCTCCATCCACGAGAACGAGGATCCGATCTTCGGCATCGACACCATCCCGTTCCTCACGTCCGGATACGATGATGCCAAGAGGCTCTATCAGGCGCAGAAGTCGGCGATGAGCAAGAAGCTCGACGCGCAAGGGCTGTTGCTGCTCTACGCGGCCCCGTGGCCCTCGCAGGGGCTCTACACCAAGAAGGACATCAACTCGGTCGACGACCTCAAGGGTCTCAAGATGCGGGTCTACAACGTGGGTACCACGCGCATCGCCGAACTTGCGGGAGCCCAGGCCGTGACCATCCAGGCGGCCGAGCTGCCGCAGGCGCTCGCCACCGGCACGGTCAACGCTTTCATCACGTCGGGCGCGACGGGCTACGACAGCAAGGCCTGGGAGACGGTGTCGCACTTCTACGACGTGCAGGGCTGGCAGCCCAAGAACGTGGTGATCGCCAACAAGTCGGCCTTCGCCGCCCTCGATAAGCCGGCGCAGGACGCGCTCGTAAAGGTCGCTGCCGCCGCCGAGGAGCGCGTGTGGAAGAATTCGGCCGAGAAGGCGCAATGGTTCGTGGAGCAGCTCAAGGCCAAAGGCATGAAGGTGGAAAAACCGGGCCCGACCCTCGTCGCTGGCCTGAGGAAGATCGGCGACCAGCTCACCGCGGACTGGATCGCCAAGGCCGGCTCGGAGGGCAAGGCAGTGATCGAGGCGTACAGGAAGTAGAGCGCGGCCACCCGTCATCCCGGAGGTCGCGAAGCGACCATCCGGGATTGCCGCGTGCGCTGGGGGTCAGTAGCCTCGCAGGGTCTCGACCCCGGGATGATTGGACGCAGTCAGGCGCCGCCGCCCTTGGTGTTCACACCAAGGCCCTCGAGATAGATCAACGTAGCAGCTTCCAGCAGCTCCTCGGGCGCCATCGGCAAAGTGCGCCGCGCCGCATCGCCGCGCGCGAACAGGCTGGCGATGCCGTGCGAGAGCGACCAGATGTGCAGCGCCACCATCATCGCCGGCGGGCGCCTGGCAGCGGGTATGGCGGCAACCAACGCCTCGCAGGCACCCCGCAGCACGGCGAATGCGCGATCGCCGGCTTCCGCCAGCTCGCGGTGCTGGGCCATCGACAGCCCCGACTCGAACATGGCCGAGAAGTAGGCCGCCTCGTTGCGCGCGAACGCGAGGTAGGCCCCACCCAGGCGATGGAAGGCCTCGCGCAGGTTCGGCCGGCCTTCGTCCCAGGCGGCGGAAAGCTGCTGCTCGAAGCGCTCGAAGCCGCGGCGCGCGACGTCGGCCATCAGCGCGTCGCGGTCGCGGAAATGGCGGTAGGGGGCGGCGGGGCTCACGCCCGCCTGGCGCGCGGCCTCGGCAAAGGTGAATCCGGCCGGACCCTTCTCGGCGATGAGGTCGAGGGCGGCATCCATCAGGGCTTCCCGCAGGTTGCCGTGGTGATAGCTGCGCCGCCCGCCGCGGCCGTGCCTATGCCAGCTCATGGTGTGGGTTCTAGCACATCTGTCACGCGCGATCGCTGCCAGCCGCCCTGCGCACAAGCTGCAGCCGGAACCACTGGATGACGGCGAGCAGACCCCCGGCGGCCACGAAAAGCACCGGTTGGGCGCCCCAGCGGTCGACCACCGGCCCGGCCAGCGCCACGCCCACCGACTGCCCCGTGAACAGCACGATTGCAAACAGCGACACGGAGAGCCCGCGAGCCTCGGGTGCAAGTTGCGTCGCCTCGGTCTGCAGCGTGTTGTGCAGCATGTAGAAACCCAGGCCGACGACAGCCACAGCCGGCGCTGCCAGCCAAAGCCATGGTGTGAGCGCCAATGCAATGTAGCCGACGGCAACCAGAGTGCTGCCCGCCGCGATCAGCCTCGCCTGCCCGAACCGGGCAATCAGCGCGCCGGCCGTGAGCGCATAAAGGAGCGCGCCAATGCCGAAGGCGGCGATCGTGATCCCGACCAGGCCAGGGCCGACGCCGAAGCGCTGATGCAGATGGGCCCCGACGTAGGCAAAGGCGCCGAACATGAGCACTCCCTCGAGGAACGTGGTGCCGAGCAGGATGCGCGCCCAGGGCCGCCGCAAGATGTCGCGCGCGGCCATCGCGGCCTCATGCCAGCGGGCGCGGCCTGGAACCGGCATGCCGACGGCCAGGCGGCGCATCTCGTTGGCGAGCAGCAGGCCCGCGCAGATGTGGGCGATGCCCACCAGCACCATGGCGCCGCGCCAGCCGACCAGTTCTCCGAAGAGACCGCCCGCCGCCTGGCCGAACACCACGCCCAGGATCTGGCCCGACGCGAAGCGTGCCAGGACGGGCTGGCGCCGCTCGTATGGGATCACGTCACCCAGCCAGGCGACGGCGAGGGGGATGATTGCCGCCCCGCCGGCGCCCGCCAGGAAGCGCAGCAGCACGATGGGAGCGAGGGTTGGCATCGACGCACACAGCAGTGTGGAAATGCCGGCCCACAGGCTGCCCAGAACCACCAGCCGCAGCTTGCCCTGTGCGTCACCGAGCGGGCCGACGAAGATCTGGCACAGGCCATAGGCAAGCGCGAAGGCGGTGACGACGGCGCCCGCGCCGCCGATGGTCACGCCAAGCTCGCTTGCCATCTGCGGCAGCAGGGGATCGCACACGCGCAGGTTGGCCGCGCTGACGAACCCGGCGAACGCCAGCAGCACGATGGCGCGTGTGGGCGTTTCAGCGGCGCTGGCCTCCACGTTTCCACTCATGCGCGGCCCGCTGCAGCGAATACCGCCTGGAGAGCATTCTTCCGATTTTCGCCTCGCCCGGCCATGATGCTCCTGGTGCACGCCGCATGCCTTGTACGGCTACGCGCAGATGATTCCTCTGTCGAGCTATGCGGACGGGGGATCAGCCCTTCGCGATCGCCTCTGGTCACCCCCACCAGGAACGCCATCGGACTTAGTCTGCCGGTCGTGCATGAGGCGAGCGATACGATCGGCAGCCTAAGTCCGTGGCGTTCCGTCCTCCCCCCTCAAGGGGGAGGGAAGAACTCGCCCGCTGGTCTCCCGGCCGATCGCTGCACCCATGGCACTTGAGCCGCGCCTACTTGCAAATTCGCCCATGCAGGGGGTGACGGGCGAGGTCGAGATGGAAGTGGTCGCGGTGGTTGCGGTCGTAATGCGGACCGAGCACGGTGGTGAAGATGTTGCAGGAACCGGAGTGCACCGCGCGCAGGAACATTCGCTCGGCCAGCGCGCCCCACCAGCCGGTCTTCACCGCCACCGTGTAGCCGTTCTCCAGCTCGAAGCCAGCAACGTCGATGGCATTGGCATGGCCGTGCTCGGAGAGCCTCGCCCCGTGCACGTTGTTCATGGGCCGGCAGGAGTAGGAGCCAATCACCTTGAGGCCCACGACTTCGACGCGCAGGTGACGGCGCGCCGCCGGGGCAACCACGTGCTCCAGCCAATAGTCGAGCGCCGGGACCATCGGGCAGCGCAGCAGCGCCGGCGGGCGCAAAGCGATCGAGCCGCGCGAAGCAGCGGCGACGGTGAATGGCATCAGCGCTCCGCACACGCTGGGGCCGCCGAGAGCGGAGCGCGCGGTGACGAAGCCCGATTCACGAACGGCCCCGGTTGCCAGGCAGGCGCGCTCCTCGTCCGCGCGCCATGGCTCTTCCCTGGCAATGAAATTCGGCTGCCGGCTGCAGGCCCACAGGGCGAGGGCGGCCAGCATGACGGACGCAACGATTACGCGAGACCGGTACATGGGGCCGCAAGCATGCGGCCATTTTGGCTAACGCCCGGTTAACCAAGCTCGGCGCGTCGCGATTCGCGGCGGCTGGGCTATCAAGGCGAGATGCCTGCGCCAGGCAGCATTCAAGGCAGCACGCGCGTCGTCTACTTCCACCGCAATGAACTGCGGCGGCCCTGAAGCTGCCACGGCGGCAGGGATTGGCGGCTAGCCGGCGAGTTGGCTGCAGCTCCGCGGATGGTGTCACGCGGAAAGCAGCCGCAAGAAGTGTGACACGTGCGACGACAAAGTCGCGGTAGTTCAGCGCCAACACCCTTACTTCATTTCAACCAAGTAGTACCCGCGATCCAGGCGGCAATGGGCTATTCGCCATTCTATCGCCGGGCCATCCAACATGAATACGATGCGATCCAATCGCATCACCGAGGTGTTTGACGCAATGTTGAGCGTATCCGCGATGGCTGGTGGAGGCACAACAACCGAGATGCGCTCTTCCCCTTTGCCAGGCAACATTTGGTATTGCTGAGCGAGGGCGCCAATATCATGGGCTATTTCTGCCTTGCTGGCTAAATCGGGAAATAGTGCTGCCGGGAGCGTTACCTGCTCGACCGAAAAGTTCTGGCCTCCATGGCGTCGGACCCGATCGATCCGATAGACGGCATCCCCGATGCGCAGACAAAGGCGTTTACATTCCTCATCGCTGGCTAAGCCTTCGGTGAGGCTCTGCGCTCCCACCGCCCCGTGCACTCGCTCGCCGGTAGAAGCGCAGATTTTGGTGAAACGTTCGGCGAGCTCATTGGCGCGTTGGTCCCTGATAAAGGTTCCGCGGCCCTGTCGCCGCGATACCAGCATCTCCGTTTCCATGAGTTGCAGCGCTTTGCGCACCGTTCCAGGGCTCACTCCAATCTCCCGCGCCAAATCAGCCTCATTGGGAATGGGCGGGCCCGGTTTCCAAGTTCCGTTTGCGATGCGCTCTACCAGCGCATCGCGCACCTGGAGGTAAAGGGCTTTGTGCGGCAGTCGACTTGGAGCCAATATCGCCCCTTCTTTGCATCGTAGGCGAGTGCCGAAAGCAGCCAGAGGCTGTGTCGCACCGCTCACTCTCGCAGCAGTTGCGTCTTGGCAGTTTCCACCTAGCGCTAAGCCATTCGCCCATCTTGGAACCGTTGTATATTCGATCCGCGATCGAGTTGTTCGAATTGCGAGAGGACACGTGCATGGCATTGCAGTTTGCGCGTGCTGATCCCGCCGAAGTCGTCACACACTGGCAGACGCGTGGTCACGCGACGATGCACGTTGCCCTACGTGCGGTCTTTCCGAATGTACGGGACGTCAGGCTTTGCGGCGCCGACCGCGAGACGCGCTTTACGTGCTCTGTGCTGCGCCTGCCTGACCTGACAGTTTGCCGGACCGCCATGAGTGGGTGCCAGTTTAGGGTGGAGCCAAGCGATGTAGTTAGAGTTGCGCTACCAATACGCGGTGTCGTGGCAGTCAGCTCGAGACGAAGGGAGAGTGTGGCAATTCCAGGTGTGGCGGGTGTGGTGTGCGCGCACGAGGTCTCTAACCGCGACGCACCAACCGAGCACGCGGGCTTTATGTTCAAGATTGCGAAGGACCGACTTCTAGCGCATGCCCAGACTCTGACGGGAGAGCAGTTCAGCATCGATGACATAGCGACGTCGATCGATTTACGGGCTCCGGTCGGGGCCTCGCTTTTCAGAATGGTCGCCACGCTCTTCGGCGAAGTGGAGAATCTTGCCACTGTGGGACTCGAACAGCTTGCTTGCTCGAGCGCCAACGACCTCATCGTGAATCTTGCTGCCGCCGCCATTCTCCCCAGGCTCCGGGACCGAATTGCACTGCCGCAAAGGTGGGTCGGCGGGAGCACCGTTGAAGGTGCACGTCAATTCATCGATGCTCATGCCACCGAGCCGGTTCGTCTCGGAGACTTGGCCAATCGTTTGGGCGTGAGCTTGCGAGCGTTACAGGTGGGCTTCAGAAGGCAATTCGGGTGCACTCTTTCCGACTATCTGTTCAAACGCCGCCTAGGCCTTGCCAGGGCGCGTCTGCTAAGCCGCAATCGACACGACACGGTGACTGCAGTCGCGCTTGAGTGCGGCTTCGTGAACGTGGGTGCGTTCGCCGATCGCTATCGTAAGACTTTTGGGGAGCTACCCTCGCAGACACTGAGGGGTATCACGTTGGACCGTCGCGGCTCAGGGCTCACCGAGGCGGACAGTCGCTGATCGATGTTCGACGCGATGGCTGGCGGTAACGCGTTCGCCGCCAAATGCCTGACGCAGCCAGGCCCGAGAGGCCCCGAGGGTCTCCGCCTCGAGTTCCCGCTGATCTGTCCACCGTACCGTCGGGGCGGTCGACTGCGACGCAATGGGTTTTGCCACGCATCTTGCTGCACCTGCTTTTACTTCCGATAGTGGGATGGACCCATCCCATCTGTCAGCTTTCGGGGCACACCGGTGGTGGCACCTTTGTTGGCACCATGAGGTAAGCCTGGCAGGAGCGCTTTAGATTGAATCGCCTTGCCCGGAAGGGCAACGTGGCGGTTGAAGCGCGAAGCACCTCGCTTCGATCGGAAACGATCTTGCGCTATGCCCCGCTTTCAGTTCGTCTTCGTCGTGGGGGCGACCTGCCGGGCAGCAGCGGCGGGCTGCCCCGGCATCTCGGCCTTCAGGAAAACGTCCACGCGCATGCCGGGCAGCAGCGGCGGCTGGCCCGTGAGATCGATCAGCACCTCGAGCACGTCCACATCGGTCGGCCGGCGGGGCCCGCGCTGACCGAGCCTGGTCGGCCCCAGCGATTGAGCGAGCGAGGACACCTTGCCTTCGAAGTCCTTGCCGGGAAAAGCATCAGAGCGCACGACCGCGATCTGGCCGATGCGTACCTTGCCGATGTCGCGCTCCTCGAACTCGGCCCTGACGCGCAGCGAGGAGACGTCGCCAACGACGACCAGCGGGCTCTCGGGCGAAGGCGCCGCCGTCTCGCCGACCCTGGCATTGATCTGGAGGACGGTGCCGTCGGAGGCTGCCCGGATGCGCGCGCGCTCGAGGGCAGCCTCCGCAATGGACAGCTCGGCCCGGGCGGCGGCTAGTCCGGCCTCGAGCCGGGTCTGCGCCGGCGTGTCGGTTGCCATGGCCCTGCGCAGGTTGGTGCGCATCAGCTCGAACTGCTCGCTGCCTTTCTTGACGGCATCGCGCGCCTTGTCGATGTCGGCGGGACTGATCGTAGCGCTGCGGCGTGTCATCAGCGCGCGGTCGAGCTCTCCGCGCGCCACCACCAGCTGGCGCTCGGCATTGGCAAGATTGTCTTCCGCGGTCCTGCGGTCCTGGGCGGCCTTGCCCACGGTCTCGTTGTCGCGGTCACGCTTGCGCACGGCCGCCTCGGCCCGCGCCGCATGCACGCGCGCCACCAGCTCCTCGTCTGCCAGTCGCACCAGGAGGTCGCCGGCCGCCACCTTGTCGTTGACCCCGACCAGCACCTCGGAGATGCGGCCCGGTGCCTGAGCGGAAATGCGGGTCTCGCCGCCCATCGGCTCGACACGCCCCGGCGCCGAGGCGGCCCATGCAGCCTTGGGAGGCGCTTTCGGCGTCTCGGCCTTGGGCGCCTCGGGCCCCTTCTGGCTGAAGGTCTGGGGTACGTAGTAGCCGATGCCGAGCGCCACCACGGCGGCGACGATCAGCATGTTGAACGAGGAGTTGGCTTTAGGCATTGGCCTTCCTCTTTCTGTTGCGTGCCAGCTCGTGCACGGTCTCGACGCCCTCGGCGCGACGCTCCTCGCCGACGATCAAGCCGTCCTCGATGCGCAGGATGCGGTTGGCGTAGGGCACGGTGCGCGGGTCGTGCGTGACGGCCAGCACCGCGCGGCTCTTGTCCTTGGCGATCTGCGACAGCAGAGCCATCACGGCGAGGCCGTTCTCGCTGTCGAGTGCCGCCGTCGGCTCGTCGGCCAGGATCACAGAGGGCGCGCCCACCAGCGAGCGCGCCACGGCAACGCGCTGCTGCTCGCCGCCCGACAGATGGGCCGGATACGACTTGAGCTTGTGCCGCAGGCCTACGTGCTGCAACGCCCGCTGGGCGTGCACGATCGCGTCCGAGCCGCGATCGCCGCGCACATCGAGGGCAAGGCGCACATTTTCTTCTGCCGTCAGGGTCGGGAACAGATTGTAGGACTGGAAGATGAATCCAACGTGGCGCCGGCGCAGTCTGGCCAGGGCCTCCGGAGTGAGGCCGGCGGTGGATTTTCCGGCGATGGTCAGCGCGCCCTGGGTCGGGGTCAGAATGCACCCCAGAATGGACAGCAGCGTGGTCTTGCCGCTCCCCGAGGGACCCATCAGCAAGGTGAGCTCGCCCGTGTTGAGGGTGAGGCTTACGCCCTTCAGCGCGCGCACCTTGCCCGCACCGCGGCCCAGTTCCTTGACGATGTCGCGCGCCTCCAGGACGAGGTTGCCTGTCGGCGTCACAACGGCAGACGTGGTCTCGGGCGCGGTGGTCGCTACAGCGGTCATCGGTTGAACACCATGGCTGGGTCGATGCGCATCACTTTGCCGATCGCCGACAGCGCGGAGATCGCGCACATGGCGAGCGTCAGCGCCAGCAGCAGAGCCGCCAGCCCCGGCGACATGACGATCGGCAGCGCCGTGTGCTCGCTCAGGTAGACGATGGTGAGCGCGATGGCCATGCCAAGCGTATAGCCGATGATCGCGCTCAGCCCCGCCTGCGCGAGGATGACCCTGTGGATATAACCGGAGGACGAGCCGAGCGCCCGCAGCGTGGCAAACTCGGCGAGATGGTCCTTGGTGCTGGAGTAGAGCGTTTGGGCGACGATGACCGTACCGACGATCAGGCCGAGCACGGCCCCGCCGATCAGCGCCACGCCGGCACCCGTCGAGAACATCCAGTGATTGATGCTGCGCTGGCGGAATTCGGCCCTGGTCAGCACCTCGCTGTCCGGCAGCTTGGAGCGGAGCTCGTCGCGCACTTTCTCCACGTCGGCGCCGGCACGGAGCTTTGCGAGCACGTAGGTGATGCTGTCGGTGGGCATGTCGATCAGCGATCGCGCCCGGTTGAGCGTGGTGAACACGAACGGCGTGACGGTGAAGGACCGAATGCCCTCCGTGAGGCCGGCGACGCGCACGCGGCTCGCCCCGACTTGCGCAGTGTCGCCCACGCCCTTGACCCCAAGCTCCTCCAGATATGTTTTGTCGATGATCACCGCGTCGCGCGCGCCGAGGGCCGTGACATCGCCCTCGACGATGTTCCAGGGTGTGAGACCCCCGTCCTCGTAGTCGGCGCCGATCACCACCACCAGCGTCGAGCCGCCGGTCGGCTTGCGCCAATCCGTGAAAGCCGTGACCAGCGGGACGGCGCTGACGACATCGGGTGTGGCCAGCGCCACGTAGCGCTCGCGTGCCCGAATTGGCTGCGCCTCCTCGAAGTTCTTGGTGCCGTAGGCCATGATCCACAAATCACCGTCGGCGCGGTTGATCATGGCGATGATCATGTTGCGCGCGCCCAGATAGACGCCGAGCTGCACGGCAACCAGCACGATCGAGAATAAAATCCCGACCAGCGTCACGGCGAGGCGGACGCGGTCGTGAAAGAGATTGCGAAATGCCAGCGTAAGGGTCATCGAGACGCGGAACACCTGTTGGGGCCCGCCGCGGTTCGACGCGGAGGCAAGCCGCCCCGCGCAGCCCGCCGGGCAATCGAGGCTGCGCGTCTTTCGCAACCCCGGTGATGTAACTCGTGGCCGTTATATAGGTATTTGTGTTCGTCCTGGGGATTGATCGGCCAAAAAGCGCAGCTCACGCTGCGACGGATGCCCTCATGCTTAACGGCAGATCCTCCGCTTTCAGAGCGCTTTGGCCCGGCTCGGTGCCGCATTTTCTCCGCATATCGGTTGCATGTCGCAGCTGGAGGCTCGAGGAACTCCTGAACGGAGGACACAGCGCGATGTATCTCCTTGATTCTTATAAGGCTTCTAAGCTTGTGCAAAGTGCTGTTCTCGGCCTGGCTCTGCTGGTGTCGGGAGCCGCCGCGCAAGGCCCGGGCGCCGATGTGACAGGCCTTTGGATCGACCACACCGGCCAAGGCGCGGTTGAAATCACCCCGTGCGGGAACCGCATCTGCGGTCGCGTGGTCTGGCTCAAGAACCCCACCCACAAGTCCAGAAGCGGCAAGCTCATTTGCGGCACCCAGGTTCTGGGTGATCTGCAAAGGCAGTCCGGCAACGCCTGGGAGTCCGGCTGGATTTACAATCCCGAGGATGAGGAGCGCTTCAGTGCCGCCCTCAAGATGGCGAACGCCAACACGCTGCTCGTGACAGGCTACCTCGGCATCAAGCTGCTCGGCGAGACGTTCACCTGGAAGCGGGCGACAACGAACCTGGACCGCTGCGCGGCAGCGAACCGTGCAACCTAGGGCTGGCCCCGAAACGTGCCGCGCGCGATCATTCGCGATCATTCCACCGCAGCGCCTCTGGCGACACGCGTCGCCTCGCTCTTCGCCGCTACCTGCGCCTCCACCCAGCTCACGAAACCCGCAGTGCGCTCGGCCACGATGTGCCGCTGCTGATCGAGCGTGACGATGTGGTAGCTGTCGTCGAGGATCAGGGTGTCGACAAGACCGCCCAGGTTGGCCTGCAGATACTGCGCGTTCTTGAGGCTCGCCATGTCGTCCTCGCGCGGGTGCACGATGAGGGCCGGCTGGCGCACCTTGCCGATATCGGGCTTCACCGCCGAGACCAGCGAATTGAAGTGCGCGAACGAGCGCATCGGCGTGCTGAACACGCCGGCCGCCCCGGAATCACCGCTCTGCATGCTGGAAACCACCAGCCGGCGCACCCGCTCGTCCTTGAGGCCGTGGGGATCGCGCTCGGCCAGGTCGAACTCGAACTTCACCGGCAACGGCCGCACGTACTGCAGGAACACCGAGTGCCACGGCATCGACCAGCCGTCGAGCTTGAGCGTCGGCGCGTAGAGCAGGAGGCCGTGCACCCCATGGGGGCGATTCTGCGCCAGATGCAGGGCAAGAATGCCGCCCATGGACAGCCCACCGGCGATGATGACATCGCAGTGCTCTTTCAGCTTGTCGTGCGCCTGCTCGACGCTCGCGTACCACTCGTGCCACGTGGAGCGACGCAGCTCTTCCGGCGTGCCGCAGTGGCCGGCCAGCTGGCAGCAATAGACGGTGTGGCCCGCGCGAGCGAGGCCTTGGGCGATGAACCGCAGCTCGACCGGAGTGCCGCCGAGGCCGTGGATCAACAACACGCCGAGCCGGCCGCCCGGGATGAACTGGCTGCGATCCGGGATCTCGTTTTCTTCTTGGACTGTCATCACGCTACGAATACCACCTGACTTCTCTTCTCAACGCTCCGGCCAGGGCTTTTACGCATTGCGTTCCGCCGCCGCCAGACCGCCGTGAGGGCCACAATTGCCGCACCCTCGCGCGTTTCCCCTTAGCTGCCCGAGATGCCCATTCAGTCAGGCCCTTGAAGTCTTGGAAGGTTTCCCTTCGATCGAGAACCCGAAAGCCGCGTCGCGGTTCCGGTTTCGCATAGCTGCCAGTCCCGCTTGCGCGGCAAAGTCACGTCCTGGCGACCCGCTGCATCACGCGATCGAGCAGCTTCAGCGCCAAATCCATCTCGTGCTTGGTGATGTGCAGGCTCGGCGCCAACGTGACCACGTTCTTGTAGTAGCCGCCGATATCGAGCACGAGGCCGTACTGGCGGCCGTCGACCTCGAGGTCGCCCTTCAAGGCTTCGTCCACCATGCGGTCGACGATCGCCTTGGACGGGGTGAAGCTGTCGTGCGGCTCGCAGATCTCCATGCGCAGCGCCATTCCCAGGCCGTCGACATCACCGACTATTCTGTGGCGGCGCTTGAGGTCCTGCAGGCCATCGAGCAGGTAGGCGCCCTTCTCCATCACCATCGACTCGTAGTCGGTCTCGGCCATCATGTGCATGGCTTCGAGCGCGACCGCCGTGCCCATCGGATTGGCGTTGAAGGTGGAGTGCGTCGAGCCCGGCGGGAAGATGGTCGGGTTGATGAGCTCCTCGCGCGCCCACACGCCGGCCAGCGGATTGAGGCCGTTGGTGATCGCCTTGCCGAACACGATGATGTCGGGCTTCACGCCGAAGTGCTCGATCGACCACAGCTTGCCCGTCCGATAGAAGCCCATCTGGATTTCGTCGACGACCAGCAGGATGCCGTGCTTGTCGAGCACCCTCTTAAGCTCGACGAAGAAGTTCTTGGGCGGGATTACGTAGCCGCCGGTGCCCTGGATCGGCTCGACGTAGAAGGCGGCGTACTCGGCCTCGCCCGCCTTTGGGTCCCAGACCCCGTTGTACTCGCTCTCGAACAGGCGCTCGAACTGCTTGACGCAGTGGTGGCCGTACTCCTCCTTGCTCATGCCCTTGGGCCCGCGGAAGTGATACGGGAACGGCACGAATTGCGCGCGATCGCCGAAGTGGCCGTAGCGGCGGCGATAGCGGTACGAGGAGGTGATGGCGGAGGCGCCGAGCGTGCGGCCGTGATAGCCGCCCTCGAACGCGAACATCAGGCTCTTGCCCTTCTTGAAGTTGCGCACGAGCTTGAGGCTGTCCTCCACCGCCTGGCTGCCGCCGACATTGAAATGCACACGGCCCTTCTCGCCGAACTTCTGCTCCGCATCGCGCGCAATGAGCGCGGCGAGCTCGATCTTCTCGCGGTGCAGATACTGGCTCGCGACCTGCGGCAGCCTGTCGAGCTGGCGCCGCACGGCGGCGTCGAGGCGGGCGTTGCGGTAGCCGAAATTGACGGCCGAGTACCACATCTGCAGGTCGAGATACTCGCGCCCCTCCGCGTCGAACAGGAAAGAGCCCGCGCAGCTGTCGAAGATCTTGGGCGGGTTGGTGTAGTGCACCGTGTCGCCGTGCGAGCAATACTTGTCTTCCAGCGCCAGAAGCTCGGCTTCCGACAGCTCGTGCGCGACGCCCTCGCGCCGCGAGGCGTGGTCATCTGGCCACCGTACTGGCTTGTGCATCCCTGACCTGCTCTATTTTCGTCTGCTTATTCTTTGACGGCCCGTGCCGCGTGCTCAGTCACCGCCGCGGCCCGCTCTCTGAGCCATCCTGCCAACAGCCCGGTTGCTTCGTAGAAGTTGTCGAACGGCATATGGGGCAGATCCACCGTGCGGCAATGCTTCAGCAAGGAGTCCTTTGCCAGCACCAGGTCAGCCCGCCCCGCGAGACAGAAGTCCGAGCGCCCGTCTCCGACCAGGATGTTGAGCTGGCGCGGCCGGCCTTCGGCGAAGCTGCACTTGCAGTTGCCCGACAGCGAAGCGCAGTCGCTCTTGGCGTGCGGGAACTTCAAGCGCCACCGATCAGTGCCGCGCCATTGGAGATGATTGGCGAAGTAGGGGACATCGATGCCGTTGCGATCCAGCACCGTCCTGATCGTGCGATCGAGGCCGTCGGACACGACGACGAGCGCGTGGCCGAGCCGCCGAACCAGGTTGACGAAGCCGCCAAAGCCGTCGTCGATCTCCACCGCGCCCACGAACGCATCCATCTCGGCAGGCGTGGCGCGCACCAGGTCGATCTGGCGCACCATGCACTCGCGCGAGCCTATGCGGCCCGCTTTCCACTCCTCCTCGATCTCGCGCCAGGCGGGAGCAGCAAAGCGCTCGAGCAGCATGTCGGTCGTATCGACGGGAGAGATGGTTCCATCGAAATCGACGAACACGCGACAGTTCACACGCGCAGTTGACACGCTAGCAGAACCCATTGATTGAATTACCGCACCCTGGCCTCGAGAAAATTATGAGCGGGAGCCTCTTTAGCTGCCGGTAAACGCGCTGCCAATGCTTTTGGTTCACGTTTTCGTTAGCGTGCGTTCCTATCGGTTGCACCGATAGATGCCCCGCATCGGCCTCGGCGGGCACCTTAGTTCATGTTGCAGCGCGCAAAAATCGGCTCAGGTTCACATTGGCGCGTGACAGTGGCATTGCGAGGAGTTGAGACACATGGCCGCACATGGGATCACATGGGGCCGCACATGCGCGCTGTCGTAAACAGCGTTCGCGGATGTCTGACGATGGTTAAACAGCGGTCTGGCGCCGGCCCACGGTCAGCCCCACACCGACATAGCTGACGAGCGCGGCCAGCAAGCCTGCGAGATACGGAGCAGGGAGGCCGATGGCGTACTTGCCCGCGGCCCACACCAGCATTCCCGCCACAACCGATGCGTACGCGCTGGCGGGTCCCCCAAAGCGCGTGAACAGAGCAAACAGCGTCGCCACGAACACGCCCGCGCTGCCGAATGCGGACGCGGTCTCGACCAGCTCGTGAATGCCCTGGGAGGTGAATGAGATCGCGAACGCGACGATGCTGAGCGCCATGACGGTCAGGCGCACTGCCCACAGCCTGGCCCTGTCGCTCAAGCCGGGAACGAGACGCATAACGATGTTGTGGGAGATCTGGGCCGCGGGCGCATGCAGCGCGGAATGCACTACCGACAGGATCGCGGAGATGATCGCGCCGACGAAGGCAATGTAGAGAATGCCCGGCAGGTAGACCTCGGCGAGCTTCGCCACGATCTGCTCCGGGTCCGGAACGTTGGGCAGGAGATGGCCCCCCATGAGGCCGAGGAACACCGGCACCGTGCCGATGACGAGATAAATGCCCCCTCCGATCGCCGTGCCGGTCGCCGCCACCTGCGCCGATCGCGCGCCGAGGAAGCGGGAGATGAGCTCGACGGCGACAATGGTGCCGCAGATCGGGATCGCCAACTTCTCGAGGGTGCCGAGAAGGCCCTCCTCGGCATCGTAGAGCTTGAGCTGCTCGGGCTCGAGCTGAGCCAGCCCGGCCGGGGTGGCGAGGAAGGCCAGCACCGCGACGATGGCTCCCAGGATGACGAGGCCGAGCAGAACGATGACGCCTTGGATCACGTCGGTGACGGCGTCCGCCAGCAGGCCGCCGACCACGGAGTAGGCCCCCACGAGCACGGCAGCCAGCACGATCGCCGTCTTGAGGCCCATGCCGGAGTTGGCGTCCAGGACCTGCCCGAACGCGCGGATTTGCGCGGCGGCCCAGATGATCGAGCCGGGCAGCAGTATGATCACGACCAGCCGCTCCACGCCGGGCGAGTAGCGCTGCCTGAACAGATCCGCGAAGGTGGTCAAACCGCGTGACCACAGCGCTCGTGCAAAGAAGACGCCGACAATGATGATCGCCGCGGCGTACCCGAAAGGGTCGACCAGGGCGCCGCTCAAGCCTTTTTCGTAGACCGAGCCGCCGGAGGCGACGATGGCCTCTGCGCCAAAGTAGGTCGCGAAGACGGAGAAGGTTATCAGCCCGGTCCCGAGGCTCCGCCCGGCAAGAATATAGTCGGTCTCGCTGGCCATGCGCCGGGAAACCCAGGCGCCGATTGCAAACTGAATGAGCACATAGGCGACAATGGCGACAAGCACTGCATTCATTGTTTTCCCTCTCCCCCTGCGGCCGATCCGGCAGCTATCAGCAGCCTATGACATGCGAGCCAGGCGCCATACAACGCGCGATCCGGCACCCTTGCTGCTACCGTGGGCCGTTATGCGAAAGACCTGCCAACATTACGCAAAGCACACGCGCCCTGCCGCTTTTCGCCCCTTTTTTTATGCTTTAGCTCACACCTGAGCAAATCGGGGAGGCCGTACCTATATTCTGGCGTCGCCGGGCGCGCCGGCTATGAGGCCCAGTCGAGCACCTCCGTGAGCAAAGCTACCCACGCATTCAGGCCCATAGTTTCCTGCCTCACCGCCACGGCTTTGCTTTTCGCGCAGACAACCTCCGTGCGTGCCGCAACGCCCATGACACGCGCCGAATACGAGGCGTGCCAGGCGCGCGACGAGGCGGGCTTTCGCAAGGCGATTGAAGCTCTGACCCTCAGGGGCCTCGAGACCGGCATTGCCAATCTCGACTACCGGTCCCTCGTCAACGACGAGTGGCGGCGCGGCAATCTGGACGACGTGATCGATCGCCAGGTCGACGAGGCCATCGGCCAGGTGCGTGACGAGTTCGAGCTGGTTCCAGCTCTGGTCGTCGCTCGCGTCGCGCGAGCGGGCGCAGGAGCTTGCGACCACGGCGGCCGAGCGGGTCTACCGCTCGGACGCCATCAAGAAGGCCATCGAGCGGCTCGCCACCGGCGTCGGCAAGGAAATAGGCAAGCGCATCGAGCTTGCCGTCATCGACACGGCGGGACCCGCAACGCAATGCATGCAGGCGTTTCTGGGGCGGCGCTACGGCACGACGGTTGCCGGCGTGGTGAGCACGGACGCCGGCAGGCACTACAGCGTCGATCCCGCCAAAGGCGGGGTGCAGGTTTCGACCGGCCAGGTGCTGGTCGAGGGCAGCGAAGGTATCGCCGGCACCGTGGTGCTCGTGGTGCGGCGGCAGCTTTCCAACATGGCGGCACGCATAGGCCAGCGTGTCATCGGCTCGATTTTGAGCCGGCTCGTCTCGGTGGTTGCCGGCGGTATCGGCCTGGTCCTCATCGCCAAGGACATCTGGGACTTCCGGCACGGCGTGCTGCCGATTGTCGCGAGCGAGATGAAGTCGAGGGCCACCAAGGACAAGGTGCGCGAGGAGATCGCCAACACCATCGCCGAGCACATCAACGACAGCCTCAAGGAAATAGCCGACAAGACCGCCGAGCGTGTGGTGGAAATCTGGCTCGACTTCCGCCGCGCCCACGCCAAGGTGCTGGAGCTCGCCGATCGCGACCAGGGGTTCAAGCGCTTCCTGGATACGATCAGGCCCGCCGATCTGCCCCGTCTCGACGAGGTCGTGTCGATCGTGCTGGCGAGCGAGGGCGAGGCCGCCGTCACCAGGCGGCTGGGTGACGGGACGCTCAATCTCGCGGTATCGGGGTTGCCGCCAGCTGCGCTCGACATTGCGCGCGAAGTGCGCTCGTTGGAGACGGCGCTCAAGTGGTCGGCGGTCGCCGGCGACAGCCTTCCCAAGGTGGCCGAATACGAGATCCACCGCCGTGCCACGCCGGACGCCTTCACCAAGGCGGGGTTGCAGCGGCTGCTCGGGCTGAACGACCGGCTCGCGGTGACGCGGCTCGCGGCCTTGCCGCCGGCCCCGCGCGATGCCCTGTTCGAGCTGGAGAGCAGCGCGCTGATCAGGCTCGCGCGCAGCCTGGACGAGCCCCAGCTCGAAAGCCTGTCGCGCTATCTGACAGGGCTGGAGAAGGCGCCGGCCCAGCGGGTTTTGAGCGTGGTCGCGCAGGCCCCGACCCGGATGGCGGAGCTGGCGAGCCCGCGCGTGCGTGAGGCCATCATCGCCAGCCGCGATCAGGCCGCCGCCTTGGCGATGATGCTGCAAGTCAGCACGCTGCCCGATCCCGGCATGGTGATGGGGCATGCGAGGCTCGTGCTGGATGGGAGGGTGAGCCCGGTGCTGCTGTGGGAGAAGCACGGCGTCGCGCTGGTGGCTGCGGCGCTGCTCGGCCTCGTGCTGCTGCTGATCCTGAAGCGGCTCGTGTTCGGAACCAGGCCTCGCATCGTCGTGCAACAGATTTCCGACCGCCGGAGCCGCGGCTGATGCACCTCCTCACCAGCGAGAGCGTCGATCGGCCGGTCGAGCGCGGTGAGATCGTCTACGCGGTGGCCATCAGCGGCGCCAACATCCTGCGCGACATGCGCGAGGCCGTGGTCAATACGCTGGGCGGCCACATGACCAAGTACGAGGCGCTGCTGGACAAGACCATTGCCCGCGCTTTGGACGGATTGGCGGAGCGCGCCCGCGAGAAGGGCTACGACGGCGTGTTGGGCATCCGCATCACCCACCCGTACATTACCAATGGCGCCATCGAAGTAGTGGTGACGGGCACCGGCTTCAGGTTCGCTGCCGGCCAACATTGATCGGCCTGGCATCACAAGAGGTTACCACTTGCGTGTTGATGTGGCCGCCGCGCCGCACGCGCGCTGATATGGTTTCCGGTACGATGCCCGCCGAATCGGGTGCGCGGGTTGTTTTGCAGCGCAGCAAGAAGGGGAGGCACGAGAAATGGCTCTGAAGGCACCGGGGATCCTGATCTTTCTCCTTTCGGTCATCCTGGCCCTGGCGGTTCTGTTCACGAAATTCTTCGGCGCGACAGTTCCCCTGCTCAGCGGCGAGGCCACGCAATTCTACGGCATGCTCGCAGCTTACGTGATCCTGGTGTTCGGCTGCATCATGCGCGGCCTTTAGAACGTTTCTCGGCGGTGGCGCACGGCGTCGTCTCCTTGTGTGCCCATGTGTCGCGCGGCCAAAGGCGCGCTGGCGGGATGACCTAGCCGGCGTCTTTATCTTGCGATGGAGAAGCGTTCCTTCCTTCGCGATAATATCGCCCGGCTCCGCGCCCAGCGCTGGACCAAGGAAGTTCTGCTCGCCGTTCTCCTCACCGTCGCCGCGGTCGCCTTCATTGCCACCGCGATGGTGGGGCGGGGTGGACAGGACGAGGTGCCCGTGGAAACGGCGCGCACGCCGCAACGCTGAGCGGCAGCGTCCGAGTGGAAGCTCAGAACATTCCGTTCGGATTTGCCGACTGCCCCGGGATGATTTGCAGCACGTCCCAGTGCTCGACGATCTTGCCCTCCTCGGTGAGGCGGAAGATGTCGATCCCGGCATAGTCCTTGTCGCCTGGCCAGTGCTGAAAGCAATGCAGGACGACGTGGTTGCCTTCCGCAAGCACGCGCTTGAACTCGACCCGTTTGCCCGGGTAGTCGCGCGCCATGCGCTCGAAATAGGCGATGAAGCCGTCCTTGCCGCTGGCCACGTGCGGATTGTGCTGGATGTATTCGTGCCCGACGTAGCGCTCGACGGCATCACGCGGACGGCATTGGTTGAACATCAAGTCGTAGAACGCGACGACGTGCTGCTTGTTGCGCTCCAGATTGGACATGGCCGTTCCCTTGCAGGCTGCCTTGCTATTGTGCCGTCCAGCCGCCGTCGATGGTGTAGTTGGCACCGGTGATGGATGCTGCGGCCTCGCTTGCCAGGAACGCGGCCAGCGCGGCCACCTCCTCAACGCTGACGAACCGGCTGGTCGGCTGCCGCGAGAGCACCTGCCGCTTCGCCTGGTCCTCCGTGATGTTCTCCGACTTGGCGAGGTCCGGGATCTGCTTCTCGACCAGCGGCGTCCACACGAAGCCCGGCGAGATCGCGTTGCTGGTGACGCCGGCTTCGGCCAGCTCCAGTGCGACCGTCTTGGTGAAGCCGGCGAGCCCGTGCTTGGCCGATACGTAAGCGCTCTTGAAGGGCGAGGCCCGGAGCGAATGGGCCGAGCAGATGTTGATGATGCGCCCCCACTTGCGCTTCTTCATGCCGGGCACGGCAGCCCTCACGGTGTGGAAGGCCGAGGTGAGGTTGATGGCGATGATGGCGTCCCACTGCTCGATGGGAAACTGCTCGACCGGCGCCACGTGCTGGATGCCCGCGTTGTTGACGAGGATGTCGACGGAGCCGAAGTCCTTTTCGGCCTTGCCGATCATGTCGGCGATCTGATTGTGGCGCAGCATGTTGGCCGGATCGAAGGCCACGCGGGTGCCGTGCGCCGCGACGTCGCGGATCGCCCTCTCGTTGTCCTTTTCGCTGCCCAGGCCGTTGATGACGACGTTGGCGCCATCCTTGGCCAGAGCAAGGGCGATGGCGTGGCCGATGCCGGAGGTGGACCCGGTGACGACGGCAGTCTTGCCTTTGAGGGGCATGTCAAACCTCATGTGCGAGCGGTATGTGTGGGACCGGGCACATCCTGCCGCAAAGGCTGCGGTTTGAACATGACCGTTTCTTGCGCCAACGGCATGACGACATAGGCTCCGTCGCGCGCTAGAAAGGTCGCGGCCCAACGCCATCAGCAACGCGAGTCGAGAGGTGCTGCCATGACCCCGGACGCCAAGCTTGCATCAATGGGATTGTCGCTGCCGGAGATTCCAAGGCCGGTTGCCAACTACGTCCCCTTCAAGGTCAGCGGCAATACGCTCTATCTGTCGGGCCAGGGGCCGCGGCGCAACGACGGCACCATGATGACCGGCAAGGTTGGGCGCGATGTCACCGCCGAGCAGGCCTACGAGCACGCCAAGCTTGTCGGGCTCGGTCTGCTGGCGGCGGCCAAGGCGGCTGCTGGCGACCTCTCCAAGATCGAGGTCCTGAAGGTGCTCGGCATGGTCAACGCCGTGCCGGACTTCACCGATCATCCCAAGGTGATCAACGGCTGCTCGGACCTGTTCGTCGCCGTGCTCGGCGAGCGCGGACGCCATGCGCGCTCCGCGGTGGGCATGGGCTCGCTGCCGATGAACATCACGGTCGAGATCGAGGCGGTCCTGCGCATCCACGACTAGAGCAAGATCGTTTCTGATCGAAGCGCTTCGCTTCGATCACGGAACGTGAATCTTGCTCTCAAATCTATGAATAGAGCAGGATTCACGCTTCGGCCGCCACGCTGCAGTTGAGGCAAAGTGATTCAATCCGAAGCGATCCTGCTCTAGGGCGAAGTTTGCCCAGCCATTGCCGCTATGTGGTCATACGAATCAGAGACGCGTGCGGGGGGACCACCGAGGGAAACGCGCACGATGACCGCAAGAGAATTGTCCATCATTCGAACGAAGCTGAGAGACGTGAACGTCGAGTACAGCGCGCTGGTGAGGGCGAAGGCCGGCGAAAGCCGGTTCGTGAGGATGCACGAGCTCAAGGCTGAACGGCAGGCCCTGATGGCGCTTATGGCCGGCCTGGGTGGGACCACCCGAACGGCAGGTATTGCGCCTCATCAGCAGCCGTTGGATGCCGCGAATCAAAACGCGACATAGAGACGGAAAGCGTATGAACCGTCTTGCCGGTCAACGGTTGCTGGCCGGCTTGTCCTTGGCACGGCAGGAAGGTTCGGTCAGGGCGCTTTTATGGCAGAAAGCCTTTTTCGAGATCGAGGGACTGGCGCTGGAGCTCGCGGCCGCCTGCATCCTTGACGGTGAGGGTCCAGGTGACGTTGGTGCCGCGCTGGTAGGAGGTGGTGGAGCGCAGGCGGGCGGCCAGGGTCTGGCCTGCATCGAGTGTAATCGGCGCGAGGGCTGGGAGATATAGCTGCTCCCAGTGCGTGCTCGGAGCGAGCGGGCCCGTCGACAGCGCAACACCATCCACCAACTCGGCCGACCACCACAGCGCCAGGCCTTGGATCGTTGTTCGCCTCTTCACCGGCCAGGTCGCCTCGCCGGTGCGGGTGGTCTTGTTGCGGCGGTCGAAAGCGAGCTTGTCCCATGAGCTGGCGGCAGCGGCGTTGTCGAGTAGGTCGGCTGCCTGGAACGTGCGCACGTAGATGTTGTTGAGCGTCATTGTCTTGGCCGGCGCCGAAGTCGAGGCCGTAGCCGACATCGTCCCAGGCCGCGAGCTGGCGATAGAAGCGTTCGGCTGTCACGGGACATACGGACTGCTCCACTGCGCGCGGGATCACAACGCCGCCAGGCTTTAGAAACCGCTCGCGCGCGTCGTTGAGGGTCTCGACGATGTTCTCCTCGAAGGGGTAGTTGCCGAGCGTCTCGCACACGATCACATCGACGCGGTCGGGCGATGCCACATCGGTGGAGTGCGCCTCGGCGATACGGCAGTTGTTGAGGCGGTTGTGGCGCAGGAGCTTGCGTGCCACGGCGGCGATGTCGGCGGCCTCGTAGAGATCGACGCGCTTGGCGCCGAGCTTGGCCGCCAGGAAGCCGAGGAACCCCGTGCCGGCGCCGATGTCGGCCACCGTCGTCTCACCCTTCACCACGACGCGGCTCAGCGCCTCGTGGAAAGCAGCGTTGCGGACGCGGTCGGCCAGCAGGGTGCGGTGGTATTCGATGCGCATCGGGTGCGTTGTCTCCCTCTCCCCGCGCATCGTCAACCTATCCTCGAGCGCCATCAGCGCGGGGAGAGGGTTAGGGTGAGGGGCGGCAAGAGCTCTGACAGCGCCTCTGTGCCGCCCCTCACCCTCACCCTCTCCCCATGCTGAAGAAGCATGGGGAGAGGGAATGGCGCCTTGCGAAAGCCTTGGCCGTCGGCCATAGAGCGCGCCATGTCCGATCCGGCAACCCCTTCCGTCATGAACAGCGCCACCGTCCGGTCCGGCATTGCGGCCGTTGATCGCTATCTGGACACGGGCTACGCCACCGTGCCCGGCATGTCGTCCAGGTTCGCTGCGGCCATCTGCTGTGGCCTGTTGCGAATGCAGGGCGAGCTGGGAGTCAGGGGCCCGGTTGCGGAGATCGGCCCGTTCGAGGGGCGCTTCTTCATCGCGCTCTCTCATGCGCTGGCACCCGGAGAGACGGCGCTGGGCATCGACCTGTTCGACTGGCCCAACCCCGAGGTGATGGATCGTTTCGAGGCGAATTGCCTCAAGCATGGTGTGCCGGCGGAGCGGCGCATCACCTGGAAGGCCGACAGCCGCACGATGCAGCCCGAGGAGCTGCTGGCCAAGCTAGGCGGCGCGCGCCCGCGCTTCGTCCACATCGACGGCGAGCATTCGCGCGCAGCCCTCACCAAGGACCTCGAGCTTGCCACGGCTGTGCTGGCACCCGCCGGTGTCATCGTGCTCGACGACATGCTGCACCCGGGCTACCCGACGCTGATGGTGGCGGTGCACGAGTATCTCGCGCGCCATCCCGAGATGTGCGTGCTCACCATCATCGATCGCGAGACCATTGTGGCTGCCACCAAGTTCGCGCTGTGCCGAACGGACTGGTTCAAGCGCTACGAGGAGCGGCTGCTCGAGACCTACAAGGACAACGTGTGGCCGCTGGGCGCCGACTTCGAGCCGCACTGGTGCCTGGTGCTGTCGCTCGATACGAGGCTTGCGGAAATCACGTGACGCCTTCAGCATCACCTTCGCCAATCAGGCGGGAACCCGCGCCTGCGACCTCTTGACATCGCTCAGCGAGATTTGACTGGCGCGGCCTTGAACGGCTCGCCTGCAGCGACCCACATTTCAATTGGCTCGGCGGGGAACCGCTCGGAGGTATGCCATGCGGCCTACAGGTCGAGGCGTTGCCAGTGGCGAGCATCTGGACGAGAAGCCCGCCCCCACGCCAGTCGCGCCTCAGCAAGCAAAGCGCAGCGGGGAGACTCCCCGATCGGACTACGGCTCGGTGCCGGGCTCGGAATTTCCTCCGGCCGTCTACGTGTCCGTGTTTGCCGCCTTCGCCTGGATCCTGGTTGCTTCTTGGCTTGCGTTCGCCAACGGTGACGACGCGGACTTGGCGCTCGGGTTCGCTGCAGTGCTGACGATCGTGTTCTTTGCTTTGCCGGTCATCGTTCGCCTGACGGCAGCCGCCCATTCCCGTGAACCCCAGGGTACGCGGAATGATTTTCTGTCCTCCCGTGTCGAAACAGCGACAGGTTCGCTGACGGGAGCGAGCGCGTGGCTGCAGGTGCTGATCATTCCGGTGGCACTGGCTCTCGCTGCCACGTTGATAGGCGTCACCTCGGTGTTGGTTCACTGACCTGAGATGAAGCACGGGCGAAAGCCTGGCGGAGCGTAACCTTCCTGCACTTGTGCGTGCTGCTAATTGCTGCACCTTTCCAAAAGTTCACTCTTGGACAACCTCGAGCTTTGCTAGGTTTCTTCCACCTGCTCGAGTAAATGCCGATGCTCAACGTCGCAATATTGTGGAGCCCCCACGCCGACCGTGCTAGGGGATCGATGCATCATCGACCTCTTGGGCCAGGGGAAGAGCTCCGATGACCGCAAGCAAACCCGCGTCTGCTGTCAAGGTTCGCGCCGAGACGGACACGTTCGGTGCGATCGAGGTGCCGGCGGACAGGTACTGGGGCGCGCAGTCACAGCGCTCGCTCGGCAACTTCAGGATCGGCTGGGAGAAGCAGCCGAAGGCGATCGTCCGCGCGCTCGGCATCGTCAAGCGCGCCGCCGCCGAGACCAACATGGCCCTCGGCAGGCTCGACCCGAACCTCGGTAAGTCCATCGTTGCTGCGGCGCAGGAGGTGATCGACGGCAAGCTCGATGACCACTTCCCGCTAGTGGTGTGGCAGACGGGCTCTGGCACGCAGTCGAACATGAACGCCAACGAGGTGATCTCGAACCGCGCGATCGAGATGCTGGGCGGCGTCATGGGCTCCAAGAAGCCGGTGCACCCCAACGACCACGTCAACATGAGCCAGTCGTCGAACGACACCTATCCGACGGCCATGCACATTGCCTGCGCGGAGGAAATCCACCACCGCCTGCTGCCAGCGCTGCGCCACCTGCACAAGGCGCTCGATGCCAAGGCCAAGGCGTGGACGCACATTATCAAGATTGGCCGCACCCATACCCAGGACGCCACGCCGCTGACGCTGGGTCAGGAGTTCTCCGGCTACGCGATCCAGGTGGAGAACGGGATACGCCGCATCGAGTCCACGCTGCCCGATTTGATGCAGCTGGCGCAGGGTGGCACCGCGGTCGGCACCGGCCTCAATGCACCCAGGGGCTTCGCCGAGAAGGTTGCGGCGCGCATTGCCGAGATCACGCGCATGCCGTTCACCAGCGCGCCCAACAAGTTCGAGGCGCTCGCCGCGCATGACGCCATGGTGATGAGCCATGGCGCCATCAACACGGTGGCCGCTTCGCTGTTCAAGATCGCCAACGACATCCGTCTCCTGGGGTCGGGTCCACGCTCGGGCCTGGGCGAGCTGGCCTTGCCGGAGAACGAGCCCGGCTCCTCGATCATGCCGGGCAAGGTCAACCCGACCCAGTGCGAGGCGCTGACCCAGGTGTGCGTGCAAGTTTTCGGTAACCATTCTGCCATTACGTTCGCAGGCAGCCAGGGCCACTTGGAGCTCAATGTGTACAACCCCGTTATGGCCTACAATTTCCTGCAGTCGGTGCAGCTGCTCGGCGACGCTGGCGTGAGCTTCGCCGACAACTGCGTCGTGGGTATCACTCCGCGCGAGGATAACATCAAAGCCTCACTCGATCGCTCATTGATGCTCGTGACGGCGCTCGCTCCCAAAATCGGCTATGACAACGCTGCCAAGATCGCTAAGACGGCGCTGAAGAACGGCACGACTCTGAAACAAGAGGCGGTTGCCGGGGGACATGTTTCAGCGGAGGAGTTCGACAGGCTCGTCGACCCCAAGAAGATGATCGGACCGGAGGCGTGATGGGCGACCTCATCAACCTGAACCGCTACCGCAAACAGAAGCAGCAGGCCGAGCGCGAGCGGCGAGCCAACGAAAAGCGCGTGCGCTTCGGCATCCCCAAGAGCCAGCGATCCAAGAGCGCGGCCGAGCGCACGCTGGACGGGCGCCGGCTCGATGGCGCTCGTCGCGACGAGCGCGGGGCCGAGCGCGAGGACTGAGAGGCTGCGGCAGAGCAGTGCGCACGGCAAATCAGCGGGGCGCAGGTGCTGGATGGCGGCAACCGCTGGACGTTCACTCGTCAGAATGAGCCGGCCCGTCAAACGCTCCTTCACCATTGGCGGCCACCGCACCTCGATATCGCTGGAGGCACCGTTCTGGGAGGCGCTGAAAGCTGTGTCCGCCGAGGAGAAGGTGCCTGTTTCGAGGCTGATCGCCCGCATCGATGCCGAGCGCGGCACTGGTGGCCTGTCGAGCGCCGTCAGAGTGTGGCTGCTGGCGTACTACCGCAACAACGCGCGTTAGCGCGGCCAGTAGCGAGGCGGGGGTATTCATGCCCCGATGGCGCCGCTCACCCGTCGTCCCCCGGGTAGTCATTGGCCGAAGCGGATTCCCCGAACTGTTCGATAAAGCGGCGCTTGATATTGCGAAACCACTGGAGTTCGTACTCTGGATTAAGCCCCTCTGCCAGAAGCACTTCGGTCGCAAATTGGGCGGCGTTCAAGCGTTGGCTGGCCGCTATACGATGAAAGTCGTTTGGCGGGATGCAAAACCCCCATTCGATGCAGAGCTTGGTCATTAGATCGCTCAGGTCTTTCTCGAGAGATGGCTTCCGAGGGATCATGCAACACCTGCGACAACGCGCTCGCAAAGCTCGCTATCCCGGCGCGGGCCTCAGCTCGCGCCCCGAGGGCGCGATCGGCACGCCGGGCGGCGGACGCTGGCCCGGCGGCGGCTGCTCGAACTGCTGGCGCAGGCGCTCGGCTTCCATGAGCCGGCGCTGCTCGTCGAGCTTGCGCAGGCGCTCCAGCTCCTCCACATCGCGCTCGATCTTGCGCGTGGAGAGCTCCTGCTCGAGGGTTCCGGAGTTGATGCGCGGCTCGATGGTGCCCAGCGATGCAACCGGCCCGCGGTAGACGACGGTGACGGCCGGCAGCGCCTTGCCGCTGCCCGGCGGCCTTGCCTCGAGCCGCCACTGCGAATTGAACGTCAGGGCCTTCAGGTCCAGGCTTGCGATGCCGGTGGCGCGGCCTTCGTTCGTGTCGATGGCGAACGACTTGGCGCGCACCTGGCCATCGGCAACCTCGAGCGCGAGAGCCTTCTGTCCCAGCGGCAGATCGCCTGTCGGCAGGCCGGCAGCGAGACCCTGCCGCACGGTGCTGGCCAGCTTGTCGGGCTCCGACTTGAGGGCCGCGTCGGCGGCGACCGAGATGGCGCCCGGCCACAGGGTGGCGAGCTTCGCATCCCCGAACTCGATGCGTCCCTGACCCTGCAGCGCCGACATCACGGCGCGCGGGCTCATACCGCGGCCTGCGAACTCCACGAACCCGCTCATGGGGCCGCTGGCACGCGGCTGCCCGCCGGCCGCGAAGGCCTCGAGCGCGACCCCGAAGTTCAACTTCCCGTTCACTTGCGCGCCGGCAGGAGCCTTCGCGATCTGCAGCCTGGCCTTGAACTGGCCGCCGAGGCCGGTGCCCGCGATCTCCTTCACTTCGACCTTGTCGGCGCCGAGCGCGATGTCGAGCTTTGCACCTTCAAGCGCGATGCCCTCGGCAAAGGTCAAGCGCTGGGCATTGAGCCGGATGCGCCCCTCGAAGCCGTCCAGCGCCGCGGCACTGAAGGGCTCGTCGGGCCACGGGTTCTGGCGGCCCGAGATGGCGGCCTCGGCGATACCCGCCGCTGCAAACCGCTGGTCGAGGAGGGGGCCGAGCAGCTTGGCCACGGTGACCTCGTCGGCATCGAGGTTTGCCTCGATGCGGCGCCGATCTCCCGCTGGCGACAAAGTGATCTGTCCTCCCACTTTGCTGCCACCGATCTGCAGGGCGAGCTTGTCGATGCCGATCGTGCCCTCCCCCAACGCCAGCTTGAGCCTTGCGCTGATCGGCAATCCATCCAGTCTCAGCGGCGGCGCCAGGCCCGCAAGGGCGGCGAGGCGCGTGCCGTCGCCGGCGCGTATCTCGAGATTGCCCGTGGTCTTGGTGCCGGATTCCGCGGCGGTCACCTGGCCGCGGAAGGCGAGACCAACCTCACCGCTCTCGAGGGTGGCGAGCGTCGTCAGCCCTTCGGATGGAACGCCGCCCGCCTTGATCAGAATTCGGCCGGCCCCTTTGTTGGCACTTCGCGCCGGCGTCGCGTCCGCGATCAGCAGCCCGGCTACTTTTGCACCATCGCTCGACTCGACCGTGGCAGTCACATCCGCGTTGCCGCTGCGCCAGCCACTGTTGCCGCCATCGAAGCGGGCATTGAGCTTGACGGCGGCTCCGTTCGCTTCGCCGTCGAGAACGACGTCGGCAGAAGTGGCAGTGCGGTTGCCGAACGTCATCGACCCGGCAAGCCGGAGCGGCACCATCACCTGCGCGCGCTCCTCGGTTGGACGGAAGGCTTCGGGCATGCCGAGCAGCTCAGCGAGAGGAGAGATGCCGGCGACCGTCTCGGCGACGATGAGGCCGCGCAAGCTTCCCTTGGGACGCGACGCCGCGTCGTCCACGCTGCCTTCGAGCTCCAGGCTGTAGCCGTCGTCGCCCGACAGCCGCAACAGCAGCTGCCGCAGATGGCCGCCCTTCAGTTCCATGGCCGCCTGCAGGTCGCGATAGGTGCGCGCCGCCGTGACGAGCTGCCCGGCGTTGATGCGCAGCACCACATCGGTCTGCCCGCCTCGCGCACCTGCCTTCGATGCACCCGGTCCGCGCGCGGCCGTCTGCTTTGCGGCTGGTCCGTGCATGATGAACTCGAACATGTCGGGCAGGCCGGAGCCGAGCGGAACGAACGCGCGCGCGTCGATCTGCGGGCCCTCCAGCGCCAGCGACACCTCGGGCCGGCCTTCCCAGCGGTACTGTCCGCTACCGCGCAGAGTGGTCCCAGACAGATCGCCGATCAGCTCGCTCGCCATCACGCGACCAGTGCCCACATTGAGCTGCGCGCGCAGCCCGAAGGCGCCGTCTCCCTTGGCGTCGATGGGGACCGCGTTGCCTGTCGCCCAGCCCACAAACCGAACCACGCTGGTCCCACGCAGGCTCACGCTGCCGTCGAAGGCGAGGGCGTCCTGCGGCCCTGAAATCGTGCCTTTCAGCTCGCCACGGCTGCCGCCCGGAATGCCGACCCGGAATTCCTCAACCTCGAGCCTGTCTCCGGTCCGCGCCAGCGACAGCCGCACCGGGCCGATGGTCTCCTTGCCCAGCTGGGCCTGATCGATGGCGAAGCTCGCGCGCGAGCGGCCCTCGCCGGGCAGCAGGCCGCGCAGACGGCCGGCGAATTTGGCGATGGTTTCGATGGGTCCCGCGCCCTCGGCCGCGCCGGCGATGCGGTCGAGGTCGAGCCAGCGCGAGGAAAGGCTCATGTCCAGAGCCAGCGCCTGGCGCCAGCTGGCGCGCACTTTGCCTGTGACGAGCTGAGGCCTGCCTTCCTGCTCGAAGGTCAGCGCCAGATCCGAGAGCAGCGCACCTGCGGCATCGGCCTTGACGGCCGCCTTCAACTCGAAGGCCGCATCGCTCCGGTCGAGCCTGGGTTCGTCCTCCAGCGCGCTCGCCTTCTGCGGCTGCACGCTGCCGCGTGGGAGCGGCTGCAGGAGCCCGGCAATCGGCAGGCGAGCCGTCAGGTCGCCCTCGACACGCGGCTTGCCCATGAGGTCGGCTACGCGGGCGTCGAGCACATAGGTCGAACCGCTGTCCATGAGGCGTAGGGAGGCACGCAGGCGCACAGAGCCGTCGTTCTCGGGTGTGGCGGTGGCCAGCCTGATCTCGCGGTCCGCGCCCCCGGAAGTGAACACACCGCGGAAGCGGTAGGGCCCGTCGAGCGCCGGTGCCGACAACTCGCCGTTCAGCCCCTCGAGCCGCATGCGCTCGGCGCCGTCTGGGCCGTGCAGGGCCAGCACACCGGCCGAGATCTTGAGCGAGGTCAGCGTGACATTGGCCGGCATATAGGCGGCGGAGCCGAGCGCCTGCGCGAAGCCCTGCCAGTTCCAACCGTCCTTCTTGTCGAGGGCCAGGCGCAGCATCGGGCGCTGGAACTCGATCTCGTTGGCCTCCACAATGCCGCGGACCATCGGCGGAATCGACAGCTTGATGCTGAGGCTCTCGGTCCTGAAGAATGGCTCGGTGAGGGTGCCCGAAACATCGGCGATGCGCACCTTCTCCAGGCGGAAAGAGGGGATCGGCAGCAGATGCAGGGTCACGTCGCCATCGACCTGCACCTCGCGGCCCACCACGCGCGAGGCTTCTTCCTCGAACACGCTGCGGTAGCTGTTCCAGTCGACGAAGTAGGGGATCGCGAACAGCGCGCCGACGACGGTGATGATGAAGACGGCAATGGCGATGAGCAGGTTGTTCATGCGCGCACCCCCGCGACCAGGGGTACTGCCGGATGCAATGGTCCCGCCGACCCGCGACGGGTCCCCGCCCCTCGTCTGCCGCAGCAACGCATTGAAACGGTCCCTTCGAGCGTCATCGAGGGGCTAACGCCGACCTCACCTCGATGCCGCTACCGTGCTCTTGTTTAGGATTATCACACAGTTGCGCGCAAGTCTGGACCAGGAATGGGGCGGCCCCGCGGTCAATTCGGGGCTTGTGGGAAGCGCGGCTGGCCAGATTGCGGGCCGGTTTCCAGTGTTATAGTGGGCAGTGATGCCTGCGAGTCGAAAGTCGTCCCCCGCCCTGGCCGCCACCTCGGTTGCGCCGAAGAATTCCATTTCGGCACGCGCACTTGGTCTGCCCGCTGCGCCTTACATGGCCGATCTCAATCCGGAGCAGCGCGCGGCCGTGGAGGCGCTCGATGGCCCGGTGCTGGTTCTGGCCGGCGCCGGGACTGGTAAGACACGCGTTCTCACCACCCGCATTGCCCATGTTCTGTGCTCTGGCCGCGCCCGCGGCTCCCAGATCCTTGCCGTGACCTTCACCAACAAGGCGGCGCGCGAGATGAAGGACCGCATCGGCGCGCTGGTGGGCGGCGCGGTAGAAGGCATGCCGTGGCTCGGCACCTTCCATGCCATCGGCGTCAAGATTTTGCGCCGGCATGCGGAGCTCGTGGGCCTCAAGTCGGGCTTCACGATCCTCGACGCCGACGATCAGGTCCGGCTTGTCAAACAAGTGATCGAAAGCGAGGGCATCGACAAGGACCGCTGGCCCGGGCGGCAGCTGGCGGCCCTCATCGACCGCTGGAAGAACCGCGGGCTCACCCCCGACAAGGTGCCGCGCGGAGAGGCCTTCGGATTTGCCGAGGGCAAGGGCGCACAGCTGTACGCCGCCTACCAGAAGCGCCTGAAGGAGCTCAACGCCGCCGATTTCGGCGACCTGCTGCTGGAGGTGCTGCGGCTGTTCCTCGAGAACCCGGACGTGCTCGAGGACTACCAGAGCCGGTTCCGCTACATGCTGGTCGATGAGTACCAGGACACCAACGTTGCCCAGTACCTGTGGCTGCGGCTGTTGGCAGCCGGCTCCCCCAACGTGTGCTGCGTCGGCGACGACGACCAGTCGATCTACGGCTGGCGCGGCGCGGAGGTGGACAACATTCTGCGCTTCGAGACGGACTTTCCGGGCGCCACGGTTATCCGGCTGGAGCGCAACTACCGCTCGACCGGGCATATCCTGGGCGCCGCCTCGGGGCTCATCGCCCACAACAAGGGCCGCCTCGGCAAGACGCTCTTCACCGACGACGACATGGGCGAGCGCGTGTCGGTGGCCGGCGTATGGGACGACGAGGAGGAGGCCCGCACCATCGGCGAGGACATCGAGGCCCTGCACAAGAAAGGCCAGAGCCTCGACGAGATGGCGATCCTGGTGCGGGCATCCTTCCAGATGCGAGCCTTCGAAGACCGCTTCGTCACGCTGGGGCTTCCCTATCGGGTCATCGGCGGTCCACGCTTCTACGAGCGCCAGGAGATCAAGGATGCCATCGCCTACCTGGAGGTGACGCTCAACCCCGCCAACGACCTCAAATTCGAGCGCATCATCAACGTGCCAAAGCGTGGGCTTGGCGATACGGCGGTGCGGCGGGTCACCGAGCTGGCGCGGGCGCGCGGCGGGGTGGCCCTCTACCAGGCGGCGCGCGAGATCGTCGAGACTGAGGAGCTGACCGGCAAGGCGCGCAAGTCGCTGGCGGACCTGATCGCCGCGTTCGAGCGCTGGCGCGGGCAGATCGAGGGCATCAAGCACACGGAGCTGGCCGAGCTGATCCTGGACGAATCCGGCTACACGCAGATGTGGCAGCAAGACAAGAGCCCGCAGGCGCACGCGCGGCTGGAGAACCTGAAGGAGCTGATTCGTTTCATGCACGAGTTCGAGTCGCTGCAGGGCTTCCTGGAGCACGTCTCGCTGGTGATGGATGTGGATACCGCCGACGGCGAGGATCGCGTGTCGCTGATGACGCTGCATGCGGCCAAGGGCCTGGAGTTCGACGTTGTCTTCCTGCCGGGCTGGGAGGAAGGGCTGTTCCCGCACCAGCGCAGCCTGGACGAGAGCGGGCAGGCTGGCTTGGAGGAAGAGCGGCGGCTGGCCTACGTCGGGCTCACGCGCGCCAAGCGCAAGGCCAAGGTGAGCTTTGCCCAGAATCGGCGCAACCGCGGCCTGTGGCAGGCGGCGGCGCCCTCGCGCTTCGTGGACGAGCTGCCGGAGGCGCACGTCGAGGTGGTGGAAGCCAAGAGCCCCTATGGCGGAGGGGGCGCAGGCCGGTTCAACCCCTACGGACGCAGCCGCTTCGACGAGCCGGCCGCCGGCTTCGCCAGCGGCTACACTACGCCGGGCTGGCAGCGGGCCAAGGAGCAGTGGAGCCGCGAAGGCCGCCCCAAGTCACGGGGACCAATGACGCTGGAGGGCGAGCTGGTGGCATCGTCGACGGGGCATGCGCCGAGCTACGAGCCCGGCGAGCGCGTGTTTCACCAGAAATTCGGCTATGGGATGGTGGCCGAGGTGGACGGCAATAAGCTCACCATCGACTTCGACAAGGCCGGCCGCAAGCGCGTGGTCGACAGCTTTGTTGCCCGCGCGTCACAGGTGTGAGGGCCGCTGCATCGGGGACGGCTCGCCACATTGTTGTCCCGATCTCGACGGAAGACCGGAAAGCTATTGAGGCCAACGAGATTTTCTTGCGACACGGCTGGCATCAAGGTGTCGCCGCCATTAGTGCCTCCTGCTGCTGAGCTATTGCAAAGAGGCGGGCCAGAGGGAGACGTGCAGTCATGGCTGTAGCCCATATTTCCAGGACGGCGGAGGCAGACGTGGGCAGCAAGCCCGCGGGTGCGCCAGCCGAGCCCCTGAAGATCGATCCGCACTCCCAAGCTGCGGCCCAGCTCACCCGCGAAAAGTTCCTGCCCGTCACGCGCCACGCGCTGCTCGACCGCCTGACGGCGGCCAACCTCTGGCCCAATGGCGATTGCGTGGAGGCGCGCCGCTTCCTGCGCTACCTCGACTACTGGCGCCGGCACTCCTATAGCGTGAAGCTCCTCGACCTCGAGCAGACCTACGAGCCCTTCAGCCCGGACACCGACCTCTTGCAGACGCGCACGTTCAGCGCGAACGAGCGGCTCGTCATGCGCAAGCGGCTGGTCGCGCAGATGTCGGAGCTGCTCGAGCAGGCAAATTTCACGCGCGTCGATCCGGCGAGCTTTCACATCATCCTGACCAAGGAATCCCACTACGGGCTCGACCTGCAGGTAGACATCCACGCGTTCGAGGAGATCCTCATCTTCTATCGCGGGGCGACCACCGTCACGGAGCGGCACCGCGATATCAGGAAAGCCTACATGGGCTGGAAAGAGGTCAAGGTGCCGGTGTTCCAGCGCCTGTGCATCCTGTTCAAGCTGAAGCCGTTCGAGCAGCGCGTGCAGGAGGTGATGAAAGAGAAGAAGGTGGACCACGAGGAGGCCGAAAGCATCGTGCGCCGCCTGCGCCGGCTGCTGCCGGACACGGTGAGCAGCGACTTCGTCTACATCAAGCTCTTCAAGAACATGCCGCGCAGCGACGTGGAGATGATCTTCCCCAACACCAAGGTGAAGTTCCGTCTGTTCGACAAGATCAAGTTCGGGGTGACGGCCGGCAGCGGCTTTGGCGTGGGCGTCGTGGGCACCGCGAGCAAGATCGCGATCGCGAGCAATCCCTACACGCTGGTGATGGCGTTGGCGGGTCTCGGCGGCGTGGCATTGCGCCAGGCCAGCAACTTCATCAACCAGCGCAACCGCTACATGGTGGTGATGGCGCGCAATCTCTACTTCCATTCCATGGCCGACAACCGGGGCGTGATGACCCTGCTCGCCGATCGCGCGGCTGAAGAGGACATCAAGGAGGAGATGCTGCTCTACAGCGTGCTCGCCAAGGAGCGGGTCAACGTTCGCGACCTCGAGGCGATCGACGAGGCGATCGAGCGGTACCTGTCACAGACCTTCGGCATCCACGTGGACTTCGACGTGGAGGATGCGCTCCACCGGTTAAAGCAGGAGGGCATCGTCACCGAGCACCCAGACGGCACGCTGCAAGCCCTGCCGCCGCGCGAGGCCGCCCTGCACATCGACAAGCTGTGGGACGCCTGCCTCGATCAGCTGCCTGACATCCATGCCGATGAAGGCCGCGAGATCGAGGGCCAGCCGGCGGGCTGACGCGCGGGTTGCGCACAACGCGGTGCGAGCCCTATTACTCCACCATGTTCCAGACCTACGAGGCGCCCGAGGGCGGCCAGGACACGGGTGAGCGCGTCGCACGGTTGCGCGAGGTGATGACGCGGCTCAATGTCGGCGCCGTGCTGGTGCCGCACGCCGACGAGTACATGAACGAGTACGTTCCGCCGTGCGGGCAGCGGCTGGCATGGCTGACAGGTTTTACGGGCTCGGCGGGGCTGGCGGTGGTGGCGCGCAAGGCGGCCGCGCTGTTCGTCGACGGCCGCTATATTCTGCAGGCGCCCAAGCAGGTTGACACCGAGACGTTCGAAGTCCTGCAGATGCCGGCGGCCAAGGTAGCCGACTGGATGGGCAAGCACCTCAAGCCCGGCGCTGCTGTCGGCTTCGATCCCAGGCTGCATGCGCCGAGCACCCTGGATGAGCTTGAGAAGGAGCTGGCAAGCAAGCGCATCAAGCTGAAGGCACTGGCAAGGAATCCCATCGATCGCGTGTGGGGACGGGAGCGTCCCGGCCCGCCACGGGGCCCCGTCGTCCCGCACCCTCTCGAGTACGCGGGCCGGCCAGCCAAGGAGAAACTGGCGGAGCTGCAGGCAACGCTCAAGAAGGACGGCCAGGATGCTGTCGTCCTCACGTTTCCGGATTCGATCTGCTGGCTGTTCAACGTCCGCGGCTCGGATGTGGCGCACAATCCGGTGGCGCTGGCATTTGCGATTGTGCCGGCGAGCGGGAAGCCCGAGCTGTTCATCGACCCGGCCAAGATCGGGCCCGAGGCCAAAGCGCATCTGGCACCCCTGGCCAGGCTCAGCGAGCCGGCGGCGCTGGAGCAGCGCCTGGGCGCGCTCAGGCAGGCCGGAAAGTGCGTCCGGCTCAGCCCCGGCGCGCCCGTATGGTTCAGCCGCAAGCTCAAGGGCGGCAAGGCGCGTGTAGTCAACGCCACCGATCCCTGCATCCTGCCCAAGGCGCGCAAGAACGCGGCGGAGATCAAGGGCACTCGCGCCGCGCACAAGCGCGACGGGGCGGCGGTCGTGCGCTTTCTGGCGTGGCTCGACCGTGAAGCGGAGAGGGGCGGCATCGACGAGATTGCCGCCTCCCAGCAGCTCGAGACCATGCGCAGCGAGACTCAGGCACTGAAGGAGATCAGCTTCGACACCATCTCCGGCTCGGGGCCCAACGGTGCCATCGTGCACTATCGCGTTACGACGCCGACCAACCGCAAGCTGAAATCCGGCGAGCTCTATCTCGTCGATTCCGGCGCGCAGTATCTCGATGGCACGACCGATGTCACGCGCACGGTCGCCATCGGCGCACCGACGCGCGAGATGTGCGAACGCTTCACGCTCGTGCTCAAGGGGCACATCGCCGTATCGACGGCGCGGTTCCCGAAGGGCACGCGCGGCGTCGACCTCGACCCGTTCGCGCGCCGGGCGCTGTGGGAGGCGGGCCTCGACTTCGATCACGGCACCGGTCACGGGGTGGGGAGCTATCTCTCGGTGCACGAGGGGCCGCAGAGCATCTCCAAGGCCGGGATGACGGTACTCGAGCCCGGCATGATCATCTCCAACGAGCCCGGCTACTACAAGACCGGGGCCTACGGCATCCGCATCGAGAACCTAGTGCTGGTGAGCGAGCCCGAGAAGGTGGCCGGCGGCGAGCGAGAGGTCATGAGCTTCGAGACGCTCACCCTGGTGCCGATCGACCGTCGGCTGGTGGTGCCGGAGCTGCTGTCGGCGGCGGAGCTGGACTGGCTCAACGCCTACCATGCGCGGGTGGCGGAGATTATCGGGCCGGAGCTTGGGCCAGCGGATCGCGCGTGGCTGGAGCAAGCGACGGCCGCCATTCCCTCTCCCCGCTCTTCAGCGGGGAGAGGGTTAGGGTGAGGGGCGGAAACGAGCTGAGTTGGCGCTTTGTGCCGCCCCTCACCCCGGCCCTCTCCCCGTAAGAACGGGGAGAGGGGGAGCGATCATGGCCAACGGCTTGCAATTCAGCTTTGCAGATTGGAGATAGGTCAGCTATGCTGTCCTTTATTGCGGGCGGCTTTGTGCACCGCACCACTGGACTTCCAGCCAGCGGCAGCGAAGCCGTCCGATGGGACTAGGGGTAGATACGCCGCCAGGACCGCGGCCCCGATGCTGCGCTGCAAAGCTCGTCCGATCCGGAAGACGAGAGGGCACGGCAGCATCTTGCAAGCGGCCCGATGGAGTGGCGGCGTTCGGGCTCCGCGCGACACCGCATTCGGCATCCCTGCTTCAGCGCCGCGGCGTGTGGAGGGACAGTTGGAGTGCGCGCCGGGCTGCTTGCCCTCGAACGACAATTGCCGAGGCGCCGTGCGAGGTGCATAGGAGCCTGGATACAGACGCTGGAGAATGCCATGACTGCGCAGCACCCGGAAGCTGTGCCTTTCTTCCCCGAGGCGAGCGGGCTGTTCGACCCGAAGCGCGAATACGACGCGTGCGGCGTTGGCTTCATTGCCGACCTCAAGGGCGGCGCGTCGCACAGGATCATCAAAGATGCTCTGGCGATCCTCGAGAACCTCGAGCACCGCGGCGCGGTTGGCGCCGATCCCGATTGCGGGTGACGGTGCCGGCATCCTCGTCCAGATCCCGCATGCGTTCCTCGCCGAGGAGTGCGCGAAGCTCAAGATCAAGCTGCCCAAGCAGGGGCACTACGCGGTCGGCCACTTGTTCATGCCGCAGGACGAGCGCCTGCGCGCGCACTGCGAGCGCGTGTGGATGCGTATCATCCGCGAGGAGGGCCTGGAGTTCCTAGGCTGGCGCTCGGTGCCGGTCGACAATTCGTGCCTGTCCGAGATGGTGAAGGCGGTGGAGCCGGTGCACCGGCAGATCTTCATCGGCCGCCCGAAGGAGACAAAGGATCAACAGGAGTTCGAGCGCCGCCTCTATCTCATCCGCAAGGTCGTCTCCAACGCGCTGTACTACGCCTACAAGGACCGCGACATCGGCCATTACACGGTGTCGCTGTCGAGCCGCACGCTGGTCTACAAGGGCATGTTCCTGTCCTACCAGGTGAAGGAGTACTACAAGGACATCACCGACCCGCGGCTGGCCTCGGCCATGGCGCTGGTGCACCAGCGCTTCTCCACCAATACGTTCCCGTCGTGGAAGCTGGCGCACCCCTACCGCATGGTCGCCCACAACGGCGAGATCAACACGCTGCGCGGCAACGTCAACTGGATGGCAGCGCGGCAGGCGTCGGTCTCGACGCCCCTGTTCGGCAGCGACATCGGCAAGCTGTGGCCCATCTCTTACGAGGGCCAGTCGGATACGGCGTGCTTCGACAATGCGCTCGAGTTTCTGGTGATGGGCGGCTACAGCCTGGCGCATGCCGCCATGATGCTGATCCCGGAGGCGTGGGCCGGCAACCCGCTGATGGATTCCAAGCGCCGCGCTTTCTACGAGTATCACGCATGCCTCATGGAGGCGTGGGACGGCCCCGCCGCCATGGCGTTCACGGACGGCCGCCAGATCGGCGCCACGCTCGACCGCAACGGGCTGAGGCCGGCGCGCTACTTCGTCACCAAGGACGATCGCGTCATCATGTCCTCGGAAGCCGGTGTGCTGCCGGTCGAGGAATCCAACATTGCGCGCAAGTGGCGGTTGCAACCGGGCAAGATGCTGCTGATCGACCTGGAAGAGGGCCGCATCATCTCCGATGACGACCTCAAGGCCGATCTGGCCTCGCGCTACCCTTATGAGCAATGGCTGAGGCGCACGCAGATCCAGGTGGGCGACCTGCCGTTGCCCAAGAAGGTGACACGCAAGAAGACCAATGTGGCGCTGCTCGATCTGCAGCAGGCGTTCGGCTACACCCAGGAGAGCCTCAAGTTCCTGATGGCGCCGATGGCGCACACGGGCCAGGAGGCGGTGGGCTCCATGGGCAACGACACGCCGGTGTCGGTGCTCTCGTTGAAGCCCAAGCTGCTGCACACCTACTTCAAGCAGAACTTCGCGCAGGTGACGAACCCGCCGATCGACTCGATCCGCGAGGAGCTGGTGATGAGCCTCGTTTCGTTCATCGGCCCGCGGCCCAACCTGCTCGACCTGGAGGGCACCGCCAAGCTCAAGCGGCTGGAGGTGTACCAGCCGATTCTCTCCAACGAGGACCTGGAGCGCATCCGCCAGATCGGCCTGGTGAAGGACAACCAGTTTTCCTCGGTGACGATCGACATCACCTATCCGGCCGACAAGGGCGCGGCCGGCATGACCGTGGCCGTCGACGTGGTGTGCGCAGAGGCCGAGGAGGCGGTGCGGTCCAAGGAGTACAACATCATCATCCTGTCGGACCGGGCGACCGGCCCAGACCGCATCCCGATCCCGTCGCTGCTCGCCACGTCCGCCGTGCACCATCACCTGATCCGGCAGGGCCTGCGCACCAAGGTGGGCCTGGTGGTGGAGACCGGCGAGGCGCACGAGGTGCACCAGTTCTGCGTGCTGGCGGGCTATGGCGCGGAGGCGATCAACCCCTACCTTGCCTTCGAGACGCTGGAGCAGCTGCTGCCCGAGCTCGACGAGAAGCTCACCTACAAGGAAGCGCAGAAGCGCTACATCAAGGCGGTCGACAAAGGGGTTCTGAAGGTGATGTCCAAGATGGGCATCTCCACCTACCAGTCCTATTGCGGTGCGCAGATCTTCGATGCCGTGGGCCTGCGGTCCACGTTCGTGAAGAAGTATTTCACGGGTACGCACACCCAGGTCGAGGGAGTTGGTCTGCGCCAGATCGCACGCGAGACCGCCGAGCGGCACCGCCAGGCGTTCGGCGACGTGCCGGTGCTGGAGCACGCGCTCGATGTGGGCGGCGAGTATGCCTACCGCATCCGCGGCGAGGCGCACATGTGGCGTCCGAGCGTGGTTGCCGACCTGCAGCACGCGGTGCGCGGCAACCTGCCCGACAAGTACCGCTCCTATGCGCAGCAGGTCAACGACCAGTCCGAGCAGCTGATGACCTTGCGCGGCCTGTTCCGGCTGAAGAGCGCCGAGGAGATGCGTCGCAAGCCGGTGCCGCTCGAGGAGGTGGAGCCGGCGGCCAACATCGTGCGCCGCTTCTCCACCGGTGCCATGAGCTTCGGTTCCATCTCGCGCGAGGCGCACACCACGCTCGCCATCGCCATGAACCGCATCGGCGGCAAGTCCAACACGGGCGAGGGCGGCGAGGAGGCTGACCGCTTCAAGACCATGCCCAACGGCGATTCCATGCGCTCGGCCATCAAGCAGGTGGCGTCGGGCCGCTTTGGCGTGACGGCAGAGTATCTCGTCAACTCAAGCATGATGCAGATCAAGATGGCGCAGGGCGCCAAGCCCGGCGAGGGCGGTCAGCTGCCGGGGCACAAGGTCGACAAGATCATCGCCAAGGTGCGGCACTCGACGCCGGGCGTGGGCCTGATCTCGCCGCCGCCGCACCACGACATCTATTCGATCGAGGACCTGGCGCAGCTGATCTTCGATCTGAAGAACGTGAACCCGGCGGCCGATGTGTCGGTGAAGCTGGTGTCGGAGGTTGGCGTCGGCACGGTGGCCGCGGGCGTCGCCAAGGCGCGTTCCGATCACGTGACGATCGCGGGTTTCGAGGGCGGCACCGGTGCCTCGCCGCTCACGTCCATCAAGCACGCCGGTAGCCCATGGGAAATCGGGCTGGCCGAGACGCACCAGACGCTGGTGGCGAACCGGCTGCGGGGCCGCATCGCCGTGCAGGTGGACGGCGGCATCCGCACGGGGCGCGACGTGGTGATCGGGGCGATGCTGGGCGCCGACGAGTTCGGCTTCTCCACCGCCCCGCTGATCTCGCTTGGCTGCATCATGATGCGCAAGTGCCATCTGAACACGTGCCCCGTCGGCGTGGCCACGCAGGACCCCGTGCTGCGCGCCAGGTTCAAGGGCCAGCCCGAGCACGCCATCAACTTCTTCTTCTTCGTTGCCGAGGAGGTGCGCGAGATCATGTCCGCACTCGGCTATCGCACCTTCAACGAGATGATCGGGCAGTCCCAGTGCCTCGACAAGGATCGGGCGCTCGGCCATTGGAAGGCGCGCGGGCTCGACTTCGAGAAGCTGTTCCACAAGCCAGAGGTGCCGGAAAGCGTCGCCATCTACAATTCCGAGCGGCAGAACCACGGCCTCGACAAGGTGCTCGACAACAAGCTGATCGAGCTCGCCAAACCGGCGCTGGATGAGAAGAAGCTGGTGAAGCACGAGCTAGCGATCTGCAACCGAGACCGCACGGCGGGCGCCATGCTGTCGGGCGAGGTGGCCAGGCGCTATGGCCACGCCGGCTTGGCGGAGGACAGCATCTGGCTGTCGTTCAAGGGTACGGCCGGCCAGAGCTTCGGCGCCTGGCTCGCGCACGGCGTGACCCTGGACCTGATGGGCGAGGCCAACGACTACGTTGGCAAGGGCCTCTCGGGTGGCAAGCTGATCGTGCGGCCTGACCCCACGTCGGGCATCGTGCCGGAGGAAAGCATCATCGTCGGCAACACGGTGCTCTATGGCGCGATTGCCGGCGAGTGCTACTTCCGTGGTGTCGCTGGCGAGCGCTTCGCCGTGCGCAATTCGGGCGCGGTGGCGGTGGTGGAAGGCACCGGCGACCACGGCTGCGAGTACATGACCGGCGGCGTGGTGGTGGTGATTGGGCCGACGGGCCGCAACTTCGCGGCCGGAATGTCGGGCGGCATCGCCTACGTGCTGGACGAGGACGGCACCTTCGAGCGACGCTGCAATCTGTCCATGATCGATCTGGAGCCGGTCGAAGCCGAGGACGACGTGATGCGCCAGCTCTCGAACCAGGGCGGCGACCTCGAGAGCCACGGTCTGGTCGATGTCATGGGCGACCTGACCAGGCAGGATGCCGAGCGGCTGCATCAGCTGATCGCGCGCCATGCGCACTACACCAACTCGGCACGTGCCAAGACGATCCTGGAGAACTGGGCCGCCTATCAGGGGAAGTTCAAGAAGGTGATGCCGGTCGAGTATCGTGAGGCTTTGAAGCAAATGGCGGCACATCAGGCAGCGGACCCGACCGGCCTGGAGGTGATCGAGATCGGCATCAGGGCGCCGAAGCGGTGACTCGCGGCAGGACGCCGACTACGCCGCGTATGGATTGCGAAGCGTGAGCCCATCGATGACGAGACCGTCGTGCATGTCCTCGGAGTACAGAACCGCGCAGCCAGCCAGCTGCGCGGCTGAGACGATCATGCCGTCGTACACCTGCAATTGGTATCGCTCGGCGATGGCGAGCCCGCGCTCATGCGTCTCGATCGTTACCGGCACAACCCTGCAGTTGGCGCGGATGCCGTTCAGCATCTCGCGAGCCTGGGCCCAAGGCTTGCGCATCTTGCGCAAGGCAACGTTGGCGACCTCGTTCAGAACCTGCACGCTGACGACGCCGCCATCGGTTAGCAGCTGCTCGGCGCGCACCGCTTTGTCGCTGTCGGAGCCAAAGAGGTACAGGACGACGTTGCTGTCGAAAAAGACGTCAACCCGCATCGTCGCGCTCATGCGGGATGCGCAGGTTGGCTTCCTCGCGGTCGAACTTGAAGTCCGCGGGCAAGCTGCCGCGATACTTGCGCAAGCCTTTCAGCAGCTCCAGCCGATCGGGGGTCTTCTCGACCTCCAGCGCGCCCTTCTCTGCGGCGCGCACTTCGATCTCGTCGCCTTCCTTGAGGCCAAGCTGCTCGACAAGCTTGGCGGGCAGCCGGACGGCGAGGCTGTTGCCCCACTTGCAGACTTGCATGGTGATCTCCATGGATATACATGAGCCGAAATGTATATCATGGCCTTCGGAAGGTAGCCAGCCATCTGCGTCGGCAGGCCCCGTCCACCCTTGGCGTTGCCGGAGCTTGCGTGCAAGCGCGAGCATGTGTCGGGCCCGGCCAGTAGCTCAATGCAACCGATGGGACTAGAGGGACAGTGGGCAAGATCACCGGCTTCATGGAGTTCGACCGCAAGGACCGGCATTACCGGCCCGTGGACGAGCGCGTGAAGCATTGGCGCGAGTTCGTCGAGCCCCTGCCGCCCGCCGAGGTGAAGAAGCAGGCCGCGCGCTGCATGGACTGCGGCATCCCCTACTGCCACAACGGCTGCCCGGTGAACAACCAGATCCCGGACTGGAACGACCTCGTCTATCGCGAGCAGTGGAAGGTCGCGGCGCTCAACCTGCACTCCACCAACAACTTCCCCGAGGTGACAGGGCGCGTGTGCCCGGCGCCGTGCGAGGCCTCCTGCACGCTCAACATCGACGACAACCCGGTCACCATCAAAACCATCGAGTGCGCCATCGCCGACAAGGCCTTCGAGGAGGGCTGGGTGGCGCCGGAGCCGCCGGAGCAAAGGACCGGCAAGAAGGTTGCTATCGTCGGGTCGGGGCCGGCAGGTCTCGCCGCCGCGCAGCAGCTGGCGCGCGCCGGGCACGAGGTGCACGTCTACGAGAAGCTCGCCAAACCGGGGGGACTGCTCGTCTACGGCATTCCCGACTTCAAGATGGAGAAGGCGATCGTCGAGCGGCGCGTGAAGCAGATGGAGGCGGAGGGCGTTATTTTCCATTGCAATGCGCACGTCGGCAAGACCGTCTCGGCGAGCGAGCTGGAGGACAAGCACGACGCCCTGCTGCTGGCGGGCGGCTCCGAGCAGCCGTTCGACTTCTTCGCCAAGTCGCCGGGTCGCGACCTCGGCGGGCTGGTGTTCGCTATGAACTTCCTGCCGCAGCAGAACCGGCGCGTCTCTGGTGAGCCGCAGCACGACGAGCCGCAGATCACAGCGGAAGGCAAACACGTCATCGTCATCGGCGGCGGCGATACGGGCAGCGACTGCATCGGCACCTCGTTTCGCCAGGGCGCCAAGTCGGTGACGCAGCTCGAGATCATGCCGATACCGCCGGAGAAGGAGAACAAGGGCTTGAGCTGGCCGCACTGGCCGCTGAAGCTGCGCGTCTCCTCCAGCCAGGCCGAAGGCGCCAAGGTCGAGTATTCGATCTCCACGACGGGATTTGCCGGCAAGAACGGCAAGGTGGAGAAGCTGCTCTACACTCGCGTCGACAATGCCCTGAAGCCGGTGCCCGGCAGCGAGGGCGAGCTGCCCGCCGACCTGGTGCTGTTCGCCATGGGCTTCTCGGGGCCGGTCGAGACGGACCTCGTCAAGGACCTGGGTTTGTCCGTGGTGCCGCGCGGGCGCTTCAAGGGTCTGGACGCGACCGAGAAGGACTACCGCATCAAGGCGCGCGGGAAAGTGTTCGCGGCCGGCGACATCCGGCGTGGCCAGAGCCTCGTGGTGTGGGCGATCCGCGAGGGCCGGCAGGCCGCGCACGCCATCGACCGCTTCCTGATGGGCAAGAGCGACCTGCCGCGGTGATTAAATGAGCTGGCAAACTGAACTCGACGAACTCAGAGCCCGGGAGCGCATGGCCCGCGAGATGGGCGGGGCAGACAAGGTGCAGCGCCAGCGCGACGGCGGCAGGCTCACCATCCGCGAGCGCATCGACGGGCTCATCGATGCAGGCAGCTTCCACGAGGTTGGCGCCATCGCCGGCAAGGCCGAGTACGACGGGACGGGAGCGCTCGCCAAGCTCACGCCCTCCAACTGCGTGATGGGGCGCGCGCAGATCGACGGCCGACCGGTGGTGGTGCTGGGTGACGACTTCACGGTGCGCGGCGGCTCGGCCGACGCGACCATCCCGATGAAGCCGATTCTGGCCGAGCGCATGGCGAACGAGCTGCGCCTGCCGATCATCCGCATCATCGAGGGCTCAGGTGGCGGCGGCTCCGTCAAGACCATCGAGACGACCGGCCGTGCCAACCTTCCCGGCCAGCTCGGCATCTCCCAATTCGCCTACCAGTATCTCGCCGACAACCTCGGCACCGTGCCGGTGGTCGCACTGGGGCTCGGCTCGGTCGCCGGCCTCGGAGCCGCGCGGCTCGCCGCGAGCCACTACTCGGTCATGACCAAGTCCACATCCGCCATGTTCGTGGCCGGGCCGCCGGTGGTTGCCCGCACCGGCCAGGACCTGGGCAAGCAGGAGCTGGGCGGCTGGGAGGTCCAGTGCCGGGCCGGCGCCGTCGATCACGCAGTGGAGACGGAGGATGAGGCGTTTCAGTGCGCGCGCCGCTTCCTGTCCTACCTGCCCTCCTCAGTCCATAGCGTGTCGGAGCGCGGAGAGTGCGCCGATCCTGCCGACCGCCGCGAGGAGATGCTGTTCTCGGTGATCCCGCGCGACAAGAAGAAGGTCTACCGGATGCGGCCGATCATCGACGCGCTGGTCGACAAGGGCTCGTTCTTCGAGATGGGCCAGCACTTCGGCCGCCCGATGATCACGGGGCTGGCTCGGCTTGCGCGGGCTTCCCGTGGCGATCCTGGCGAGCGACCCCTACCACTACGGCGGCGCCTGGACGGCGGACGCGTGCGCCAAGACGGTGCGCTTCGTCGACATGGCCGAGACCTTCCATTTGCCTGTCGTCTACCTTTGCGATTGCCCCGGCTTCCTGATCGGGCTGGAGGCGGAGAAAGCCGCGACCATTCGCTATGGCGTGCGCGCCATGGCCGCCATCAACCAGTCGACCGTGCCGTGGTGCACGATCATCGTGCGCAACTCGTTCGGGGTGGCCGGGGCCGCGCATGTGCCGGCGGGACGGCTGGCGATCCGCTATGCCTGGCTGTCGGGCTGGTGGGGCTCCCTGCCGCTGGAGGGCGGCATCGAGGCGGCCTACCGGGCGGAGATCGATGCGGCAGCGGACCCCAAGGCCAAGCTCGCCGAGATCGAGGCGCGGCTCAATGCGCTACGCTCACCCTTCCGCACGGCGGAGACCTTCTGGGTCGAGGAGATCATCGACCCGCGCGACACGCGCAAGCTCTTGTGCGAGTTCGCGGACCTCGCCGAGCCGCTGCGCACGCCCGGGCCGCGGGCGTTTGCGATGCGTCCGTAGAACGGCGAGCCGCTCACCTCACGCAAAGAGCCGATGCGTGGCAAGGAGGAAGTCATGAAACCGATAGGCCTGGTCCTGCCGGTGCTCGGACTTGGATTAGCGGCTATGGAGGTTTGGGCTGCCGTGCCATGCGCGTGAGCGTGCTGGGCGGCGGACCAGGCGGCCTCTACTTCGCGGCGCTGTGGAAGAGCCGCCACGGGCGCGACGAGGTGCGTGTCTTCGAGCAGAACCCGGCCGATGCGACCTGGGGTTTCGGCGTCGTGTTCTCGGACCGCGCGCTCGAGTTCCTGCGCGAGGATGATGCCGAGACGGTGGACCTCGTCGCGCCGCGCATGGAGGCCTGGCGCGACATCACCATCGTGCACCGCGGCGAAACCACTGCGATCGACGGCGTGGGGTTTTCCGCCATCGGGCGGCTGGAGCTGCTGCAACTCCTGCAGCGCGGGCGCGTGATGCAGGTGCCGTCTTGGAATTCGGCAAGGATGATTGGCTCGCTGGAAGAACTGGATGGTTCCGACCTGATCGTCGCGGCGGACGGCGTCAACTCGCTGGTGCGGCGGACCTTCCAGCGCGAGTTCGGCACGTCGCTCGCCCACCTCGACAGCAATTTCGTCTGGTATGGCACCGCCAGGCGCTTCGACACGCTCACGCAGACGTTCGTGGAGAACGAGCTCGGCACCTTCAATGCCCATCACTATCGCTACGCGCCGGGCATGAGCACGTTCATCGTCGAATGCGACCCCGTCACCTGGCAGCGCGCGGGGTTCGACAGCGCGTCGGAACAGGAGAGCCGCCGCATCTGCGAGCAGGTCTTCGCCGCGACGCTGCAGGAACATCCGCTCGTTTCCAATCGCTCGATCTGGCGCAATTTCCCCTGGGTCTGGAACGACCGCTGGTCCCATCGCAACATGGTGCTGATCGGCGACGCCCTGCGCACCGCGCACTATTCCATCGGCTCCGGCACGCGGCTCGCCATCGAGGATGTGCTGGCTTTGACCAAGGCGCTGGAGGCGGAGCCGGGCGACCTGCCGGCGGCGCTGGCCCGCTACGAGGCGACCCGGCGCCCGATCGTGCAGAAGCTTGTGGCCGCATCGCAGAGGTCGGCCGCCTGGTACGAGCGTTTCCCCGAGCACATGCAGCTCGCGCCGCTCGATCTGGCCATGAGCTACATCAGGCGTTCGGGGCGGGTCGACGACGAGCGCCTGCGCAGCATGGCGCCAAGGTTCATGGCGCTCTACGATGCGGGTCGAGGCCGCAAATGACGGACGCCACGATCAGCGATCCGGTCCCGCGTGACGCCCCAGGCGCGCGGGAAATCGGCTTCACGCTGCCGGAGCGCTACAACGCCGGCGCCATCCTGTTCGACAATCTGGCAGCGGGCCATGGCGACCGCGTCGCGGTGACCGGCCCCGCAGGATCGCGCACCTACGCCGAGCTTGCCGCCGATGCCTCCCGGTTCGGCGCCGGGCTTCTATCCCTGGGCGCCACGCGCGGCGAACGCGTGCTGCTGTTCCTGGACGATACACCCGCCTACCCGGCCGCCCTGTTCGGAGCAATCCGTGCCGGCCTCGTGCCGCTGCTGATCAACACGCTCACACCGCCCGACCTGCTGCAATTCTATCTCGCCGACTCGGGCGCCCGCCTGGCCGTCTGCGATGCCGCCTTCGCCGACCGTTTCGATGCTACGGCCTGTCGGAGCACCCGCCTCGACAGCTTGATCGTCGCCAATGGCGCATTCGCATCCATCGCACCGATAAGAATCCTGTCCGCCGCCGAATGGCTTTCCAAACCGCCGGTCGCGCTGCCGGCGGCAGATACCCACCGCGACGACATGGCGTTCTGGATGTACTCGTCGGGCTCCACCGGCCGCCCCAAGGGCATCGTGCACCTGCAGCACGACATGGCCTACACGCACCTCTCCTACGCGCGGCATCTGCTTGCGCTCACAGCTGACGACGTCTGCTTCTCGGTGCCCAAGATCTTCTTCGCCTACGGCCTCGGCAACTCGATCACCTTCCCGTTCTCCGTCGGGGCATCGAGCGTGCTGCTGCCGGGCCAGCCGAAGCCTGCAGCCATCTTCGATTGTCTCGCCCGCTACCGGCCGACCGTCTTCTTCGGGCTGCCGACGCTCTACACGGCGCTCACCAAGGCGCCCGAGGCCAGGACGGCGGAGCTGAAAAGCCTGCGCCTTGCCGTGTCGGCCGCCGAGGTGCTTTCGGCCGAAGTGTTCAACGCCTGGAAAGCTCTCTCCGGCCTCGACATCATGGAGGGCCTGGGCTCCACCGAGGCGCTGCACATCTATCTCTCCAACACACCCCAGCAGAGGAAGCTGGGCGCCGCCGGCAAGCGCGTGCCGGGCTACGAGGTCAAGCTCACGGACAAAGACGGGCGCGAGGCGGCGGACGGCGAGGAGGGCATCCTGTGGGTGCGCGGCGATTCCAGCGCGCCGTGCTATTGGAACCGCCCGGACAAGACGGCCGAGACCATGCGCGAGGGCGGGTGGATCTACACCGGCGACCGCTTCGTGCGCGACGGCGACGGCTTCCACTTCTTCCGGGGCCGGGCGGACGACCTCGTCAAGGTCAGCGGCCAGTGGGTCTACCCGCTGGAGGTGGAGCTGTGCCTGGCCGACCATCCTTCCGTCAGGGAGTGCGCCGTGCTTGCCGTGGCGCAGGCGGACGGGCTCACCACCCTCAAGGCGTTTGTCGTGCTCACGGATGCCGCGGGCGCTTCCGATCAGACCACGCGGGCGCTGCAGGACTACGTCAAGGGTCGCCTGCTGCCCTACAAATATCCCCGCATCGTCGCCTATCTCGACGAGCTGCCGAAGACCGGTACCGGCAAGATCGACCGGCAGGCCCTGCTGAAGCTCCGCGATTGATGGTTCTTGCGGGGGCCGTGAGAATTTCTGATCGACGGTATCAAGGCCGCCGAGGTTGACCCCGCGGAAGCCGCGCCGGTACCATGCGTGTCGGACGAGTGGCACCAAGCATGCAGTCTCGCCAAGGGAGGAATACTATGGACAGACGCAGCTTCGTCGTCGGATCGGCGACGGCAGCCGCCGCGGCGCTCGCCGGCAGATCGGCCCACGCGCAGGAGGCCTATCCCTCCCGCGCCGTCACCTTCATCAACCCGTTCCCGCCCGGCGGCGCCGTCGACGTGGTCGCGCGCCCGCTGGCATCGGTGCTGGAGCCGATCCTCAAGCAGCCGGTGATAATCGAGACCAAGGCGGGTGCGGCCGGCCAGGTCGGCGCCCAGTTCGGCGCCAGCGCCAAGCCCGACGGCTACACGCTGCTGATGCACATCGTGTCGATCTCCGGCTTCGCCGAGGTCGACAAGCTGTTCGGCCGGCCCGTCAAGTTCACCAACGACGATTTCATCCCCATCGCGCGCTTCATCGCCGACCCGATGGTGCTGGTGGTGAACGACCAGCAGCCGCACAAGACGTTGAAGGACCTCGTCGACGACGCCACGAAGCGTCCCGACGAGCTGATCTTCAGCTCATCGGGCCTCTACGGCGCCCTGCATTTGCCCACGGCTCTGTTCATGAGCGCCTCGGGCGTCAAGATGAAGCATCTGCCGACCAATGGCGGTGGCCCGGCGCTGACGGCCCTGATCGGCAACAATTCACAGGTGCTGTGCTCCTCGATCGCGGCCGCCAGCGGCCAGATGAAGGCCGGCAAGGCTCGGCCGCTCGCCTCCTTCGGCGACAAGCGCGCCCCCGCGCTGCCCGACGTGCCGACCATGAAGGAGCTCGGCTACAACGTCGAGTTCTACCTGTGGGTCGGCATGTTTGCCCCCAAGGACACGCCGGCACCGATCATCGCCGCACTGCGAGAGGCGTCGCGGAAGGCGGCAGCCGATGAGAAGTTCGTTCAGGCCATGAAGAATCTCGGCCAGGACGTGGCCTATCTCGACCAGGCCGATTTCAAGGCGTTCTGGGACGCCGACGCCAAACGCGTGCAGGACGCGGTCCGCCAGATCGGCAAGGTATGAGGACGGCAGCCGCGGCCTGCGCCAGTCGAGGTGGTTTCGCCGCGCCCATGCTCATACGTCCGTTCCGCCAAGCCGACATGGAGATAGTGCGCGAGCTATTGCGACAGCTTGGATACGAAGTGGCCGCCGATGAGCTGATAAGCCGCCTCGCGCGCGTGCGTGCAGCGGCAGATCACAATGTTGTCGTAGCGGAACAGGGTGAGTGTGTCGTTGGCCTGCTGCACGTCTTCGAGCGTCCGGCCTTGGAGAAGCCGTGCGAGGCTGTGGTGCAGGCGCTTGTCGTGGATGCGAAGCTGCGAGGGCAAGGCATCGGCAAAGCCCTGATGGACGCGGCGGAGGCATGGGCCAGGGCGAGGGGCCTAGGCTCCATCGCCCTCCACACGCGTCACGCGCAGGCGTTCTACGGGCGGCTCGGCTACGTAAATGTTTCGACGTCGGACCTGATGCGCAAGACGGTGAGCCCGTTGAAAAGATCATGATCGTGCGCAGGGACCATGTGGCCGGCGGCGCCTCCATCGTCGCAGGCGCGCTCGTGCTGGCGGTGAGCAGCGACCTGCCGTTCGGCACGCTGGCATCGCCGGGAGCCGGCATGCTGCCGACGCTCGTCATCGGCTTTCTGATGGCGTTCGGCGCGGTTCTTTTCGCACGCGCCGGCGAGACCCCACCGGTCGGCGAGATCGTCTGGGCGGACCTCCCGCACGCCGTGCGCGTCGCTGCTGTCGCCGCGGCGGCCGTCGCGCTCTATACCGTGCTCGGATTCGTCGTCACAATGGCGGCACTGCTGTTCTCGCTGACGTTTTTCGTCGAGCGACGGCCGTTCCTGCCGGCGGTTGCCTTCAGCCTCGGCGTGACAGGGCTTGCGTATGGACTGTTCAGCCTGTTGCTCAAGACCCCGCTGCCGCGCGGCCTCATCGGATTCTAGGCAGCCATGGAAGCGATCTTCGACAATCTGCTCATCGGCTTCTCGGTTGCGTTCCGTCCCGACGTTCTGATCTATGCCTTCCTGGGCTGCCTGGTCGGCACCCTGGTCGGCATGCTGCCGGGCATCGGGCCGCTGGCCGGGATTTCCATCCTGCTGCCGGTGACCTTCGGCCTCGATGCCACCAAAGCGATCGTGATGCTGGCCGGCATCTACTACGGCTCGCAGTACGGCGGCTCCACCACCTCGATCCTGATGCGCATCCCGGGCGAGGCGGCGTCCGTGATGACCTGCATCGACGGCTATGCCATGGCGAGGAGAGGCCGCGCGGGCGCGGCGCTGGCGATCGCCGCAGTCGGCTCGTTCATCGCCGGCACCTTTGGCGTCATCCTGCTCACCGTCGTTGCGCCGCCGCTCGCGAACTTTGCGTTGCGCTTCGGGCCGCCCGAATACACGGCGCTGCTGGTGCTGGGCCTCGTCTTCCTCGCCTACATGTCGTCCACCTCGCTCACTCGCACCCTGCTGATGGCCAGCACGGGGCTGCTGCTCGGGTGCATCGGCATCGACGTCATGACGGGGCACTTCCGCTACAGCTTCGATATCAAGGAGCTGGGCGACGGCATCGGCATCGTTCCGGTGGCAGTCGGCCTGTTCGGGCTCGGCGAGATCCTCTCCACGCCGAGCAAGACGGTCACCGAGAAGGTCGCCCCGCCGCGCTTTCGCGAGCTGATGCCGAGCCGCGAGGAGTGGCGCCAGTCCGCCGCGCCGATCGGGCGCGGGTCGGTGCTCGGCTTCCTGGTCGGCATCGTGCCGGGCTCGGCCCACATCATCGCAAGCTTTCTCTCCTACGCGGTGGAGAAGCGCATCTCCAGGACACCCGAAGAGTTCGGCAAGGGTGCCGTGGCCGGCGTCGCCGGACCGGAGTTGGCCAACAACGCCGCTTCCACCGGCGCCTTCGTGCCGATGCTGGCGCTGGGCCTGCCGACCGGGCCGGTGACGGCCGTGCTGATGGCCGCGCTGCTGATCCATGGCGTCCCGCCGGGTCCCACGCTCGTCAGCGACCACCCGCAGGTGTTCTGGGGCTTCATCGCCTCCATGTACGTGGGCAACCTGATGCTGCTGGCGCTCAACCTGCCGCTGGTCGGCCTGTTCGTGCGGGTGCTGCAGATCCCCTACGCCTATCTCTATCCCCTCATCATCATGTTCTGCATCATCGGCGTCTACGAGGTTAACCACTCCATCGTCGACGTGTGGATCATGCTGATCATGGGCGTGGTGGGTTACGTCCTGCGCAAGCTCGACTTCGATCCGGCGCCCTGGTGCTGGGGCTGGTGATCGCACCCACCTTCGAGCTCAGCCTGCGCCAGTCGCTGGTCATGTCGGGCGGCAACTGGATGATCTTCTTCAACCGCCCGATTGCGGCGGCGCTGTTCGCCGTCTGCGGCGTGCTGCTGGCGCTGTCGGCAGCATCTTTCCTCGCGCGCAAGGACTGGCGCGATAAGCTCGCTGAAGTCGAAGCGGCAAGGAGCTAGGGCGCAATGCGGCGTTCGCCGCATTGCGCGTGTGCTGGCACGAGCACAGGCGGCGCAATGCTCTGCCGCTTATTCCGCCCCCACTGCTGGCCCTGTCGGCGCTCGCGTGGCTCATCCGGACTGGCGCGCCCGGCTCCAGAAGCCGAGGCAGCAGTGCGCGCGAGCAGCAGCAGCCGTGCACTGCTCGACAGTCAAATGTTCACGCGACAATTCGGTGCTCCGCGTTAACCCTACCGCCGCCCCGCCGCCATCTCGGCAATGCCCGCCATCGCCTCGTTCGACAGCGGCAGGTCGATGGGCTCGTTGCGCTCGGCGGAGAGGTCAGCGGCGCTGTAGACCTCCATTACCCGGCGCGCGCTCTCCGGCGTCACCATCACCGGGCGGTTGAGAATGACGGACTCGAGGAAATGGATCGTCTCCGGCCCCATCTGGCCGGCGAACACGTGGTCCACCTGCTCGCCCGGCATGGTCGACATGGGAAACCGCGTGCCTTCCGACACCGTGTTCAGCCAGTTGTCTCGCTGGGTATCATCGAGGAACAGCGAGCCCTCGGTGCCGGTGATCTCGATCCAGGTGGCGCAGTAGTTGGGATAGCTCGGCGGCAGGTTCCAGCCGCCGCCGATGGCGACCAGCACGCCGTTGTCCATGGTCACCGTCGACCACATGATGTCATAGGAGCCGTTGACGGACTGCATGTAGCCGTAAGCGCCCTGCGAGTAAACGCGCACCGGCTTGGCAGGCTCGAGCAGCCAGAAAACGAAATCGAGGTCGTGGGTGGATTCCATCGCCGCTGGCGACAACCGCACGCGCGAGGCGATCTTTTTGCCGAGGCTGCGGGAGAGGTGCCGGCTCACCATTACGCTGACGGGCTTGCCCAAGGTGCCGTCGGCGATCTTCTTCTTGGCGTAGGCGATCTTCGTATTGAAGCGCTGCGAGTAGCCAATGGTGAATTTCAGATTTCCGCGTTTGGCGAGCGTTATCAGCGTGTCGGCCTCCCACAGCTCCAGCGCGATCGGCTTTTCCAGCAGCACATGCTTGCCGGCCTGCAGGCAGTCACGGGCGATGGGAAAGTGCGTCTGTTCGGGCGTGGTGCAGATGTAGACCGCAACGATGTTCTTGTTTCTGATGATGTCCTGATAGTCGAGCGTTGCCGTCGCCGCATTGGTGATCCTTTGCACCTCAGCCAGGCGCTCGGGGCGGATCTCGCAAATGTGCAGCTTACTGACCAGCGCCGACCGCGACAGCGTCTCCGCGCGAATGCCGCCGCACCAGCCCGTTCCGATCACCGCCGCTTCAACCGCCATTCGTGCTCCTCCCAGCCCGCCACCTTCGGCAAGCGCCGCCGACCATGCTCGCGCGTGTCTCCCATGGCAAGGGCATTAGGCGGTCAACTGCGGAGCATCACTTCTCCTTCGAGGCTTCCCGCGGCAGCGGCGGATCGATCTGTCCCTCGTGGCTGACGACGAAGCATCGGTGATAGTTGGGGCGCTTCAGCCGCGAGGACGCGCATGCATGAATGCGCAGCAGGTCACTTTCGGCCTTGTAGTGCATGTAGGGGCTGATGACGTAGCGCCCTTCCTCCTTCAGATAGTGGCCCAGCCGATCGATTTGACCCTTGACGCTGGGATCGGCTGCGATGATGGCCTCGCGCAGGTCTTCGCCCTCGATGAAGTTCTCGGGCAGCTGGTCGAAGGGGCCATCGAACCAGTTGTTGACGCGCGTGTTGCCCTCGAACGCCCCGATCAGGATTTTGCGGTCGAGACGGTGGTCGCGATAGAAGGCGAAGCCGGTGCGCCTGCCGATGACGATGCGATCCACGCGCTTGGCGGCGTAGAACTCGTCGGCGACATTCACCGTCTCGTCCAGGATGTAGTGGAAGGCCTTGAGCCTGGTGTTGTAGACCAGGAGGAAGCGAATGCCGGACTCGTCGAAGATCGGTCCAAAATACTTCTCGTCTGCACCGAGCGCGGCCGGCGGCGCTTTGACGCCTGACAGATCGTTGAGCGCGAAGACGACGCTCTTGTCCTTGTAGGACACGCGATAGACAAGGCGCTCGACCCGCTCCACCTTCACGCCGTGCGTCGCGTCGAGCACCAGGAATCGATCGACCCCGCCTTCATCCTTCCACTGCGACAGACCCTGGTAATAGCCGAACTCGATTTTTCCCTCCTCGCGCGTCCTCGGGTCGAGCCGGAAGCTGCCGCCGAACGGCCTGTTGTTGTGCACGAAGTGAAAATAGTAATAACTTTCCGTGGGGTAGACCCTGACGCTCGCCGGCAGGCTGGCGAACACCATGGCAAAGACAGCTAGCGGGTCGGCGATGTCGAGACCGCTGGTCTGCTGCAGCTCCTCGAAATAGGTCTGGTTCGTGTAGACGCGGGGCCTCCTGGATCTTGCGCGTATGCCGGCAGCGTCAAAGTGCCAGCGCCCCCGCCAAACCCACACGAACGAGACGCCAGCTGAAGGCTCCGTCTATTACCGCGAGCATGCACCACTCCGGATAATGTTGCCTCTGCGGGGCGGACTGAAGATTCTGGCCATCAGCCGCTCGGATCGAGCTTCTCGCAAGCTGAAGCTCAAACGCGAAAGGCGGAATGTTCCTTTCGGGCCGGCGGGCGTGAACGGACGGCAGCCGGTGTCCGGTATGATGTCAGGTCTCTCCTGCGCTCAACGGGCGAGTCGCGGCAGGCACAGCCGAGCCGCAACGGCAACGAGCATTCGACCTGAACGGGACATGAATGGTATCGCATTGAATCCGGGAATTATTTGCTGTCTTCGCCATGTGTTCACGTGGATTTTGTTCGCTTCTCGCGGGTACATTGGAAATCCCACAAACCACGGCATTCAAGCCCTGGATGTGGTCAACCCAATGGAGACCTAGAGATGCGTTCACTGCTGTTCGTCGGCATTGCTGCCATTGGTTTTGCACTCGTCGGTGCATCTCCATCCGTCTCAGCGCCTGCCAGCAACCTGTTGCTGAGCGATGCGGCCGCCATCCAATCGGGAATCGAGCTGGTCCACAGCCTCCGCTTGCCCTCGCACTGCCACAGGCATCGCCACCATCTTGGTATTCCCGCCGCCATTGCCGCGATCATTGCACGCCGCGTTGCCACCACTAGGCGGCGGGCCTCGCCGCACCGGCGAGAACCAGACTAATTTGAAGCGGGCGCCGCTTGCTTGGAGAAACCTCGACGAGCAAGGGGTGCCTGTTTCCTTTGCCTGATCCCACTGATCAGTCGTGAGCGATCTTGGCGCGCTCCAGCGCCACCAGCTCGCGCATCGCATTGGCTTGATCGAACAGGGCGCATGCCGCCTGCCCGGTCAGAGCAATGAACAATCCGGCAGCGACCGATCCTGCAGCGCCGCCCATCAGCTGGGGCAGGCCGATGGGCGGTAAGCTGGAGCCCAGCGTCACGTATAGAACAGGTGCGGTAAACCCGAACAGCGCCAACAGCCAACCCGCGGCACTGGCGGCCTGAGCCAGGACCCGGCTGGCGCGATAGCGTTTGCGCGGGACACCCGGCCGGCGGCGAGGCACGCGCGCGGTCCTTGGCGCCACATCGGCGCTGGAGGTCCCGCCGTTCGCCTGCCAGGCCTGAGATTGGATTGCGCCGATGCGCCCGATCCCGTTGTGCGCTTCCGCAGCCTCGGGCGACTGTGCGTAGTGCTCCGTCAGATGGCGGTAGAATTGGTCGGCGATGTCGAATTTACCCTCGGCCTCGGAACGGCGGCCGGAGTCGAGCAGCTGGGCGGGCGTGAACTGTGGCGATGCGTGCACCATGAGCCCCCGAAATACCCCGCGAACGAGGACCTAGAAGTTCACACCTAGCACGCAAGCATATACGTGCAATCGGTGGTTGTCGCGGGACCACTTGCAATCGCGCTACCCGTCATGGACCCGGTACTCGGCGCCCAAAGGCGGCGGCATGCCGCGCAAAATCGCTCGCCGTGTCGACATCCGCGAGTGTGGCAGTCAGGGCAATCGAGTGGCCACGGACATTGGCCAAGGTGTCGGAAAGCGCGTGCGGCGTGGACCAGCGTACAGCGGCAAAGGGCTCGAGGATGCGTGGCCTGCGCCGCAGCCCGATCAGCCAGTAGCCGCCGTCCGTTGCTGCGCCAAACACCGCGTCATGCGTTCCCAGCAGACGGAAGGCGGCCTGGATGTGGCTGGGGCGAATGCCCGGCACGTCCGTACCTATGATCACGACGGGTCCGCGCACGGTGCGTTGCATGATGCGCTGCATGCGCGCGCCGAGATCGCCGCTACCCTGCGGCTGTCGCATCAGCCCGCGCGGCCAGATTGGGCTGCTCGCACCGCGGTCGGGCGCAACGGCGATCGTGGTCTGCCACCGTGCATCGTGCGCCACGCGCTGCAGCAGCGCCGATGCGGCGTGCCGGGCGAAGCGCGCCGCGGTGGCCACCCCCATCTCGGCGGCGAGCCGCGTCTTGACGCGCCCCGCGACCGGCACCTTGACCATGACCACCAGCCGCCAACGAAAAGGCGCCGCGCGTCGGCGCAGCGCCTCTCTCGATCTACGGCGAGGTCGGAACATCCTTCAGCGCCGGGTGGCGAACCTATGCCTTGACGGCTACAAAAGCGTAGCCTTTGCCATCCTTCTTGATGGTCCCGGCACCCGGCACGCCCCAGTGATACCCGGTCAGCGTGGCCTTGTCGGCGATGGCCCGGTCGAAAATCTTGCGCCGGTTCGCTTCTGCCATGGCGGGATCAGCGTCGAACGCGAGGTGCCAGCCCGGGTTCCTCAAGTTGAGGGCGCGGATGTTGGTCACGTCGCCCAGCACGATGAGCTGCCGGTTGCCGGAGGACATCTGATAGCTCGTGTGACCCGGGGTATGGCCCGGCGTGGCGACCGGCCGAACGCCTGGCACCACCTCCTTGTCGCCCTCGAACTGCCGGATATTCTTCCAGCCCGGGAACACGGCCTGGATGCGTTTGGCGGCGCCCGCGGTCGTCGCCGGATTGGTCCAGAATTTGTACTCCGCGGCCGGCACGTGGATTTGGGCGTTGGGGAAGATTGGGGCGTTGGTGTCCTTGGCCATCAGGCCGGTGATGTGGTCGGGGTGGAAGTGGGTGACAACGATGTTCGTCACCTTGGCAGGGTCGATGCCAGCGGTCTTCCAGAGGTTGTTCTTGGTTATCAGGCCGGAAGTGGGCTGTAGCTGCGCTCCTGTGCCGGAGTCGAACAGAACCAGGTTGCCTCTTCGTCTGATGGCGGTGACCGTGAAGGGAATCGGCACATGCGCGTCTGTCAGGCCGTCAGCCTTGAGGGCTGCCTTGGTCTCGTCGAGCGAGGCATTCTTGATGAACTTCTCGTCGTGCGGCTTCTCCCAGATTCCGTCGTACATCTGAATGACTTCAATGTCGCCGACCTTGAATTTGATCACTTCCTTGGCGGCGGGTGACGCCTTCTGTGCAAACGCAGGCCCGATGAACTCCAGCGGCCCGTCCAGACCGAAGGCAGCTCCAGCTGCCGCGGCAGAAATTACGAACCCACGTCGTGAGATGCTCTGCATGACGCCACTCCCTTGACCTGTTGCGCGAAGCCATTGGCTTCGCACGGTTAGACGACGGGCAAAACGCCGCCATCCCGCTTCACGCACATGTGATGCCGCAGTGCGGCATGATTCAGCGGTAGATGCGGCTGATGACAGTGGTCGGAACCCCGAGAAAATAGCAGGTGAGGCACGCGAGGTTGCGCATCGAGCGCCGCAGGTAGCCGTCGTTTCGATAGCGCGCCGCGCTCGTCACGGCCCGCGAACGCAACATCACCATGCGGCGTCGTCCGAGCCGGCGCACAATATCGACATCTTCCATCAGGGGATGCGGATTGTACCCGCCGAGGTCGGCATAGAGCAGTTTCGGGATCAGCAAACCCTGATCCCCATAGGGCAGGCGCAACAGCGCGCACCGCATGGCCACCAGCCGCTCCAGCACGCGCGGCCTGAGCCCGATATCATCGAGGCCGAACCGGAAGGCTGCGGCCGCCAACGCCCGCTTCCCGCCGTCGACGGCTTCCATGAAGGCCACGGCATCGCGCTCCCACCCGGACTCCAGAACGGTGTCCGCATGCAGGAACAGCAGCCATGGGAAGCGCGCTCTGCGGGCGCCCGCCTCCAGCTGATAGCCGCGCCCGCCACTCCTCGAGAACAACTGTGCCCCAGCCTGGTCGACGATGGCGGCCGTTCGGTCACCTGAGCCCCCGTCGACAACGATGACTTCCCTGACGAGGCCATCGACGGCGGCCGGCACGAGCGCGGTCAGGGCCCCGCCGAGGTCGGCCTCCGCGTTCAATGTTGGGATGATCACCGAGATCATGGTTGCGGAACGTCCGGGGTCAAAATGCGCGGCGCACTATAGGTGCGAGCGGGAAGCCAGGCACGCTCAAAGGTCTTCCGGTCGGAGCGTTATGTTCTTGATTTGTTCCAATACCTTCGACTATGAGTGGTGTGGTGCAGGATGCAAACTGGCGGGTAAGGCCATGGCCGACGATCCAGCGCTGGTCGACGGCGAGCGGCGCCGGGGCCGTGGCGCACGCTCGAACCGCGTCGGCCGCTACGAGAGCGAGCTGCGCGAGGCCTTCGACGACGGCTGGGAAAGCCTTGGCGAGCTGGTTGCGTTCAAGACCGAGGTGTACCGGGAGACGGCCAAGAGCATCATCGCGACCAACGACAGCCCCGATATCGGCTTCGATCAGTCGATCAACCCCTACCGCGGCTGCGAGCACGGCTGCATCTATTGCTATGCGCGTCCAACGCACGCCTATCTGGGCCACTCGCCGGGCCTCGACTTCGAGTCCAAGCTCTACGCCAAGGTCAACGCGGCCGCTCTGCTCGAGCGCGAGCTCGCCAGCCCGCGCTACGTGCCCAAGGTCATAGCGCTCGGCGCCGTTACCGACCCCTATCAGCCGATCGAGCGCGAGCATCGCATCACGCGCTCGATCCTGGAGGTGCTAGACCGGACCAGTCATCCCGTCGGCGTCGTCACCAAGTCGGCGCTGGTTGTGCGCGACCTGGACATCCTCGCGCGGCTGGCAAGCCGGGGCCTCGCCAAGGTCGCAATCTCGGTCACCAGCTTGGATCGCAGGGTTGCGCGCAAGATGGAGCCGCGTGCTGCCACGCCTACCCGCCGCCTCGAAGCCATCAAGGCGCTGAGCACGGCAGGTGTGCCCGTCAGCGTGATGGTGGCGCCGGTCGTGCCTGCGATCAACGACAGCGAGATCGAGAGCATTCTCAGCGCTGCGCGCGAGGCCGGCGCGATGGAAGCGGGTTACGTGCTGCTGCGGTTGCCGTTGGAGCTGAAGGAGCTGTTTCGCGAATGGCTGGCTACCGAGTTCCCCGACCGCGCGGCGCGCGTCATCAGCATTCTGCGCTCGATGCACGGGGGCAAGGACTACGTTGCCACGTTTGGCCTGAGGCAGCGGGGCAACGGCCCATACGCGGAGCAGATAGCGCTGAGATTTCGCTTGGCCGCGAAGCGCTTAGGGATCAACGAGCGCAATGTCAGGCTCAGGGCCGACCTGTTCCGGCGCCCGGTTGCGAAAGGCGGCCAACTCTCCCTCCTTTGACACCGCGCCCCCTTAACGCGAAGCTCCCCCGAACGGGGAAAAGCGATTCGCGCTATGAAGGCGACCTTCGAGCTGGAGGCTGTCGAGCTCGAGATCCACGGCGGGCCGATCGCCGGCGTGGACGAAGCCGGTCGCGGCCCCCTGGCCGGCCCGGTGGTCGCAGCCGCCGTCATCCTGGACCCCAAGAATATCCCCGACGGCATTGCCGATTCCAAGACGCTGGAGGCGGACGTACGCAGGTCCCTCTACCAGGCGATCCTGAAGACGGCGCACGTCGGCATCGGCATCGGCGAGGTCGGCCGCATCGACAGCGACAACATCCTGAACGCGTCGCTGTGGGCCATGGCCGATGCGGTGGCTCAGCTCGGCCGCAAGCCCAGGCTCGTCCTGGTCGACGGCAACAAGGTGCCGCCCTGGCTCGAGTGCGCGAGCCGTGCCATCGTCAGGGGCGACGCCAAGTGCCTCTCAATCGCGGCGGCCTCCATCGTCGCCAAGGTGGCGCGTGACACCATCATGATCGAGCTGTCGCGCGACTACCCGAACTATGGCTTCGAGCGCCACAAGGGCTACGGCACTGCCGAGCACCACGCCGCCATCGAGCGCCATGGCGTCACGCCGCATCACCGCCGCTCCTTCAGGCCCGTGCAGCTCGCCCTCGGCTTGGTCGAGGCGGAAGCCTGAGCCCGGCCTGCACCACTTCCTCGACGCCCCTGACAAGCGCGCCCAACCCGGCTATACGCCTCACCATGATGCAACGCGCCTACGACTGGACCATGCGCATGGCGTCCCACAGCAGGGCGCCGCAAGCGCTGTTCTGGGTCGCCTTCTTGGAAAGCTCGGTCTTTCCCATCCCCCCCGACGTCATGCTGATCCCCATGGTGGTGGCCAACCGGGCCAAGGCATGGCTCTATGCCACCATCTGCACGGTCGGCTCGGTGTTGGGAGGGGTCGTCGGCTATGCGATCGGCTATTACCTCTACGAGACCGTCGGCCAGTGGCTGATCAACGTCTACGGCCTCGGTGCGCAATTCGAGGCCTATCGCGCCGCGTACAACGAGTGGGGGCTGTGGATCATCCTCATCAAGGGTTTCACGCCCATTCCCTATAAGCTCGTGACCATCGCCAGCGGCGCTGCAGCCTTCGATTTCTGGGTCTTCGTCGTCGCCTCGGTGGCCACACGCGGGGCGCGCTTCTTTCTCGTCGCCGCCCTCCTATATTGGTTCGGAGAGCCCATCCGCGAGTTCATCGAGCGCCGGCTGACGCTGCTCACCACCGCCTTCGTGGTACTCCTCGTTGGCGGGTTCATTGCGGTCAGGTATTTGTTCTGAGACGGAATACGAGCCGAGTGCCCATGCAGTACAAGCTCTCGGATCTGCAGCGAACGCCAGCCTACCGCATGGGTGGTCTCGTGCTGCTCGCGGCTGTGGTGGTCATCGTCACCGCCCTCGGCTTCGAGCATATCGGCGGCCACGATCCCTGCCCGCTCTGCCTGCAGCAGCGCTATGCCTACTACGCCGGGATTCCGGCCTTGCTCGTTGCCCTGGTGCTGCTCACGGCTGGGCGCAGCAATGTGGCGGCGGTGATCTTCCTGCTGGTCGCCGTGGCCTTTCTCGGCCAATGCGGGGCTTGGCGCCTACCAGGCGGGCGCGGAGTGGAAATGGTGGGAGCCCCCTGCGACCTGCGCTGCGCCGTCCACCCTGCCCTCTTTGACCAAGCTGCCCGGCAGTTTCGATCGAGTGCCGGTCAGCTGCGGCGTGGCCTCCTGGCGCTTTCTCGGCCTTTCGTTTGCGGGATGGAATGTGGTGGCGTCGGCCCTGCTGGCAGTCGGCGCTGCTGCGGCTGCGCTCAAGGTGTCGCGCAGCCCGGTCTAGCCGCTCGAGCGTCTGCCGCGCTAGAGCAGGATCGCTTCGGATTGAATGACCTTGCCTCAACTGCAACGTAGCGGCCGAAGCGTGAATCCTGCTCTACTTATAGATTTGAGAGCAAGATTCACGTTCCATGATCGAAGCGAAGCGCTTCGATCAGAAACGATCTTGCTCTAGACTGCGAATCGACAACGAGAGCACCAACAGGAGGGGGGATGAGGTTTCCCGCCACACTCATTGCGCTCGCATCACTGATGGCGCTCCCAGCGATCCTCGCCGCCGAGGATGCGGCGCTCGTTCCGGCGGAGGCGTCGGACGCAGCCAAGGCGGCCGACACGAAGGCAGCCGACACGAAGGCAGCCGACACGAAGGCTCCGGCCAAGACGGCCAAGGCGCCGACGCCGGCCAGGCAGTTGTTCGGCGCCGCAAAGACGCCGGCGCCGCTGGCAGCCCGTTCCATTGGTTTCTACGCCAAGGGATGCCTCGCCGGCGCCTCCGCGCTGCCCATCGACGGGCCCGCTTGGCAAGCCATGCGCCTCTCCCGCAACCGCAACTGGGGCCACCCGGATCTGATTGCACTGATCGAGAAACTTGCCCTCGAGGCGCAACAACACGATTCCTGGCCCGGCCTGCTGGTGGGCGATCTGTCGCAGCCGCGCGGCGGACCCATGCTGACCGGGCACACCAGCCATCAGGTCGGTCTCGACGCCGACATCTGGCTCACGCCCATGCCGGACAAGCGGCTCAGCGAGAAGGAGCGCGAGGAGCTTTCGGCAACCTCGATGCTGGCTGCCGATCGCGTGTCGGTGAACCCGGAGGTATGGACCGATGCTCATGTTCGCCTTCTGAAGCGAGCTGCCTCCTACAAGCAGGTCGAGCGCGTCCTGGTGCATCCCGCCATCAAGAAGGCGTTGTGCGAAGCGACCGCCAAGGACAAGGACCGCGCGTGGTTGAGCAAGGTTCGGCCGATCTGGGGTCACTACTATCACTTCCATGTCCGTATTGCCTGCCCCCGTGGCAGCGGCAATTGCGAAGCCCAGCCATCGCCGGGAAGCGACGATGGATGCGGGGCCGAGCTGCAGAGCTGGCTGGCGCTGGTGAAGAACCCACCCAAGCCGGGACCGCCTGGACCCGAGAAGGCACCCATTACGCTCGATCAGCTACCTGCCGAATGCCGCGCCGTGCTTGCGGGAGGTCCACCGGCCTCAACGTCGACTGCGTCCAAGCAGACCAAGGCCGCTGTGGCGAAGAAGGCATCGGCCGGGAAGTAGTCGTGGTCATGCTCCCGCCGCAATGGGCGGTCGGGATAGCAGGCATCGCGGGGTCTTGATTGACGCGCCGGCTGGGACCGGCGAGGGGCAATGCGAATACTCATTACCGGTGCGACCGGCCTGATCGGCCGGGCACTCACTCAATCCCTTCTAGACCAGGGTTTGCGGCCGCGCATTGTCACGCGTCGCCCGCATCGTGCGCTCGAGTTTTTCGACAACCGCGTCCTCGCTTACGAATGGCATCCACGCACGGAGCCTCTACCGCGCGCGGCGCTCGATGGCGTGGAGCGTGTGGTGCATTTGATGGGCGAGCCGCTGCATGGGCGCCTGACGCGCCAAAGGCGCGCGCAGATCGTCGCGTCGCGGCGCAACGCCACCCAGCGCCTTGCCGAGGCGCTTGGTCAGCAGCAAGCGCACGTGATTGTTGCCTCGAGCGCTGCAGTCTACGGTTTCGCCGAAGGGCCGCCGCTCACCGAGACCACGCCCGTGCAGAAGCCGAAATCCAGGATTTCGCAGACACTGCTGGCTTGCGAGGAGGCAGTCGAGCAGCTCCGGGAAAGTGGCTCCGTCGTCACACTCGTTCGCATGGGGCCCGTGATCGGCCCGGGCGGCTTTCTCGAGGGCTTGGTGCAGCTGCTCGGTCGGCGCTTTGCCTGGCGCGACGCTCATGCCGACGCGGCGGTGCCCGCGATCGATCATGTGGACGCGGCATCCTTGCTCGCATGGCTGGCGCTCTCACGACCGGTAGCCGGCGCTGTGCATGGGGTGGCGCCACAGCCGTTGCGCACTGCCGAGCTGAAGCAGCTCCTGATCGAGGCTGCCCCCGCTACGAGGCTCAACCTGCCTCGGTCAATGTTGCGGCGCCGCGCCGGTGTGATGGCGGACTTCCTTTACAGCCGGCAGCGCATCCTGCCCCAGCTTGCGCTCGACGGCGGCTTCAAGTTCGCGCGCCCCGATCCGTTGGAAAGCGTGCGCTCCATGCTGGCGCAGCATGCGGCCGCCGCGCCTGCCAAGCGCCGCGGGTCGCTGCTGGGCGCGGTGCTGCAACGAAGCTAGAGCAGGGTCGCTTCGGATTGAATCACTTTGCCTCAACTGCAACGTGGGCGGCCGAAGCGTGAATCCTGCTCTATTCATGGACTTGAGAGCAAGATTCACGTTCCATGATCGAAGCGAAGCGCTTCGATCAGAAACGATCTTGCTCTAGGCGTCCGCCTTGGCCGCGACGCCCACGCCTACCGGACAGCTCAGCCCCGTACCGCCGAGCCCGCAATAGCCGTGCGGCACCTTGGCGAGGTACTGCTGATGGTAGTCCTCGGCGAAATAGAAATCGGATGCATCCACGATCTCGGTCGTGATAGGCCCGAAGCCGTTGGCCGACAGCACCCTCTGATAGGCCGCCTTGGAGGCCTCCGCCGCGCGCCGCTGTGCCTCTGAGGTCACGTAGATGCCCGAGCGATATTGCGTGCCGACGTCGTTGCCCTGGCGCATGCCCTGGGTCGGGTCGTGGCTCTCCCAGAACGTCTTCAGCAGCGCCTCGTAGCTCACCTGCTTGGGGTCGTAGACCACCAGCACCACCTCGTTGTGACCGGTGCGGCCGGAGCAGACTTCCTCATAGGTCGGATTGGGTGTCGGGCCGCCGGCGTAGCCCACTGCTGTCACCCAGATGCCATCGCTCATCTGCCAGAACATTCGCTCGGCGCCCCAGAAGCAGCCTAGTCCAAAAATGGCCCTCTCATGCCCCTCTGGATAGGGGCCCTTCAGCGCGCGCTTGTTCAGGTAATGCGTCTTGGCGGTTGGGATTGGCTCGGGGCGCCCCTTGAGCGCGGTCTCGGGTGTTGGCATTTCAAGTTTCTTGCGAGCAAAGAGCATGGGTTCCACCGTAGCGTTGCGGCCTAGAGCCTTGATATAGTGTCGCCTGACGCGCAGCACTACAATTTCCCCTCGGGTTGGGGTGAAGGCAGGGAGACTATTGGCTATGGCGCAGGCCGCTAACGCCGAACGCACGGTCTATGAGGCGGGCGCAGGCCGCAGGACCTTCCTTTCACTGGCCTTTCTCGTCCTGCTGCCGTTCTACGCCAGCCTGTTTCCTATGCTCCTCCAACGGCTGACCCGAGGCCTGTGGTTCGACACGGTCGGGCTGATGGTGTTCAGCGCAATATTCACGGCCCTCATGGCCTTGCTCGCGGTGCAGCTCTACCACTCGATCCGGTCTCGCGTTGAGCTGGGCGACACCTCGGTCAAGGTCACCCTGCCCCAGGGCAGCGGCGCCACCCCCATGCTGCGTTTCGTCAACCGCGAGATCCCCTACGATCAGATCCAGGCGGTGGAGACCCGATGCGTGCTGTTCGGGCGCACCTTTGCGCCCGTCCTGCTGCGCTCGACGCGTCTCGTCACCAAGGACGGGCAGCATGTCCGCCTTGGCAACGTCAACGAGGACAATGTCGATGCCGCCCTGCCGTTTCCCGAGATCGGTGCCAAGATCGCCGAGCGCGCCGGCGTCGGCGTCATCGATGGCGGAACCGTGCGTCGCTCGATCGAGCGGCGCGTGCTCGGCCTCTTCGGGCGCAAAACGGCAATCGAGGAAAGTCCACCCTTCACGGAGGGGGAGATGGCCGAGATCAAGGGGCGCCATGCCCGTGCCATCCGCTACCTGGTCGCGGTGATGGCTGTGCTGGTCGTCGGCGGCATCGCCGTCGATGTCTTGACGGCGCCGCGCACAGCCTTTGCGCCGGTTGGCAGCTCCGTCCCCGAGGGCAAGCGCTAGTCTACTGTCCCGATCGCGAAGTTCGTCACA